>NZ_JBVIGS010000063.1:0-1092 GCF_055570675.1 Streptomyces sp. NPDC031111 | reverse complement strand
CTAGTACTCCAGTGAGAAATCGTTGCCTGCGCTGGTCGGTTTCGGTGTTCCGAGCATGGTGGGGATAGATGAAGCTGGTTTGTGGGCTGAGGAGTTGGAGTCGGTCTTCGCGCGGGTGGCGGGCCGGTTCTCTCGGGTGGATCTGCGGTGGCGGATGCGGGACTATGTGCGCGGTCTGCTGGCACCGGTGGAGCGGAAGAATGGCTGGCAACTGGCCGAGTATGCAGGTCACCGCGGGCCAGCCGGCTTCCAGTATCTGCTGAACGGCGCCTCCTGGGACGCTGACGCGGTCCGGGACGATCTGCAGCAGTACGTCGCCGAGCGGCTTGGCACCCCGGGCGGTGTTCTGATCGTCGACGACACCGGTTTCCTGAAGAAGGGCATCACCTCTGCCGGTGTGCAGCGGCAGTACTCGGGTACTGCCGGCCGTACCGTGAACTGCCAGATCGGGGTGTTCGCCGCTTACGCCTCCTTGAGGGGCAGGGCTCTGGTGGACCGGGAGCTCTACCTGCCAAAGTCCTGGACCGGGGACGCGGGCCGGTGTGAGGCTGCGAAAGTCCCTGGGTTCGCGACCAAGGGAGAATTGGCCCGCGCGATGATCCTGCGAGCTCTTGCTTCACCCCTGCCGATCGCCTGGGTGACGGGTGACTGTGCCTACGGACAGGAATGGCGCATGCGCCGCACCCTGGAAGAAGTCGGCGTCGGCTACGTCCTGGCCGTGCCGAAGTCCCAGCACCTTCACGGTCCATTCAGCCGTATCGACCAGGCAGTCGCCGATGCACCCGAGGAGGCATGGGAACGCTACTCCTGCGGCGAGGGCGCCAAGGGCCCGCGCGTCTACGACTGGGTCGCCGCAAGGCTGCCGGCCATTTGGGACTTCGACGGCGATCGGCCCACTCATCAGCGGTGGGTGCTGGCCCGCCGCAGCCTGGCCCGACCGGACGAGTTGGCCTACTTCCTCGCTTGCGCGCCGAACAGGCACCAGCGTCGAGGACCTGGTCCGCATCGCCGGATCGCTCTGGGCGATCGAGGAGGCCTTCCAGGCCGCGAAGAACGAATGCGGCCTCGATCAGTACGAAGTCCGCCGCTATC
>NZ_JBVIGS010000062.1:0-1147 GCF_055570675.1 Streptomyces sp. NPDC031111 | reverse complement strand
TCGGACAGCGTCTTCCACGGCCGCCGGGGCTTGATCAGCTCGGTCTTGAACAGCCCGATCGTGCTCTCCATCAGGGCGTTGTCGTAGGCGTCGCCGACCGAGCCGATCGAGGCGGCAATACCGGCGACGTCCAGGTGCTCGGCGAGCCGGAAACTCGTATATTGCGACCCGGCATCCGAGTGATGAGTCAACTCGCCTGGCTGAACGGGATGTTGGTCACGGTCGCGCTGCCAGATCGCCATCTCCAGGGCGTCCAGCACGAAGACCGTCTCCTTCACGGTGGCCGCGGACCAGCCGACGATCCGGCGGGCGAAGGTGTCCACGACGAAGGCGACGTAGACGACACCTGCCCAGGTCTTCACGTGGGTGAAGTCCGCGACCCAGCAGCGGTTCGGGGCGCCGGCGACGAAGTCGCGGTCGACGAGGCCCGGGGCCCGCCCGGTCTGGCCGCCGGGAAGCGTGGTGATCACGCGTTTGCCGCGGACCGCGCCGGTGATGCCGAGCTCGCGCATCAGGCGTTCAACGGTGCAGCGGGCCACGGCCTGGCCCTGCCGGTTCAGCTCCCGCCAGATCTTCCTCGCCCCGTAGACGCGGTAGTTGGAGTCGTAGACGTGCTGGATCAGTTCCTTCAGCTCGCCGTCCCGCACGGTCCTGGCAGACGGCGCGGTCCGGCGTTTGTGATGGGCGTAGTAGGTGGCAGGGGCGATCTTGCAGTCGTGCATCGTCAGCACGCGGCAGATCGGCTCGACGCCGCCGAAGCGGCCCTTGTGCTCGTCGATGAACGCTACGAGCGTGTGTGTGGCCGGTCGAGCTCGGCCGCGAAGAAAGACGCCGCGGCCTTGAGGATCTCGTTCGCCCGCTTGAGCTCGGCGTTCTCCTTCTTCAGCCGCTTCAGCTCGGCGGACTCCTCCGTCGTCGCCCCCGGCCGGGTGCCGGCGTCGATCTGGTCCTGCCGTACACACTTCCGCAGGGTTTCGGTTGTGCCGATGCCCAGCTTCTGGGCGACCGCTTTCATAGCGGCCCACTCGGTGTTGTACTCCGGCCGCACCTCGGCGACCATGCGGACCGCACGACGGCGCAGCTCAAGCGGGTAAGGGGAAGGACGTGGCGACTCGATCCTCTCAAATGATCGAGTCCCTACCGAACC
>NZ_JBVIGS010000061.1:0-1414 GCF_055570675.1 Streptomyces sp. NPDC031111 | reverse complement strand
AACACAGTGGACGCGAGCAACTGAGGACAAGCCCTCGGCCTATTAGTACCGGTCAACTCCACACGTTACCGTGCTTCCATATCCGGCCTATCAACCCAGTCGTCTACTGGGAGCCTTACCCTCTCATGGAGGTGGGAGTCCTCATCTCGAAGCAGGCTTCCCGCTTAGATGCTTTCAGCGGTTATCCCTCCCGAACGTAGCCAACCAGCCATGCCCTTGGCAGAACAACTGGCACACCAGAGGTTCGTCCGTCCCGGTCCTCTCGTACTAGGGACAGCCCTTCTCAAGACTCCTACGCGCACAGCGGATAGGGACCGAACTGTCTCACGACGTTCTAAACCCAGCTCGCGTACCGCTTTAATGGGCGAACAGCCCAACCCTTGGGACCGACTCCAGCCCCAGGATGCGACGAGCCGACATCGAGGTGCCAAACCATCCCGTCGATATGGACTCTTGGGGAAGATCAGCCTGTTATCCCCGGGGTACCTTTTATCCGTTGAGCGACGGCGCTTCCACAAGCCACCGCCGGATCACTAGTCCCGACTTTCGTCCCTGCTCGACCCGTCGGTCTCACAGTCAAGCTCCCTTGTGCACTTACACTCAACACCTGATTGCCAACCAGGCTGAGGGAACCTTTGGGCGCCTCCGTTACCCTTTAGGAGGCAACCGCCCCAGTTAAACTACCCATCAGACACTGTCCCTGATCCGGATCACGGACCCAGGTTAGACATCCAGCACGACCAGACTGGTATTTCAACGACGACTCCACCCGAACTGGCGTCCGAGCTTCAAAGTCTCCCAGCTATCCTACACAAGCCGAACCGAACACCAATATCAAACTGTAGTAAAGGTCCCGGGGTCTTTCCGTCCTGCTGCGCGAAACGAGCATCTTTACTCGTAGTGCAATTTCACCGGGCCTATGGTTGAGACAGTCGAGAAGTCGTTACGCCATTCGTGCAGGTCGGAACTTACCCGACAAGGAATTTCGCTACCTTAGGATGGTTATAGTTACCACCGCCGTTTACTGGCGCTTAAGTTCTCAGCTTCGCCGGCCCGAAAGCCAGCTAACCGGTCCCCTTAACGTTCCAGCACCGGGCAGGCGTCAGTCCGTATACATCGCCTTACGGCTTCGCACGGACCTGTGTTTTTAGTAAACAGTCGCTTCTCGCTGGTCTCTGCGGCCACCCCCAGCTCAAGGTGTAAAACCCATCACCAGGAATGGCCCCCCTTCTCCCGAAGTTACGGGGGCATTTTGCCGAGTTCCTTAACCATAGTTCACCCGAACGCCTCGGTATTCTCTACCTGACCACCTGAGTCGGTTTAGGGTACGGGCCGCCATGAAACTCGCTAGAGGCTTTTCTCGACAGCATAGGATCATCCACTTCACCACAATCGGCTCGGCATCAGGTCTCAG
>NZ_JBVIGS010000060.1:0-1441 GCF_055570675.1 Streptomyces sp. NPDC031111 | reverse complement strand
GGCGAAGAGGACGTCGATGCGGCGTCGGGCCAGGCAGACGATGGCTGCGACGTGGTGTTTTCCCTCGTGTCGTTTCCTGTCGTAGTAGGCACGTGAGTCCGGCTGGGACAGTGAGGCGAAGGCGGCGAGGTAGAAGGCCCGCTTGAGCTGTTTATTGCCTCGTCGGGAGGGCTGTTCGCCGCGGATGGAGGAGCCGGATCTGCGCGTGGCGGGTGCCAGGCCGGCGTAGGCGGCCAGGTGCCCTGCGGTGGCGAAGCCGCTTCCGTCACCGACGTCGATAAGGATCCGAGCTGCGGTCCTGACCCCAATGCCGGGCATCGAGGTCAGGACCTGCGAAAGAGGGTGTTCCTCCAGCAGTTCCTCGATCCTTGCGGCAAGGACTTTGCGCTGGTCAAGTACCGCGGAGAGCGAGGCAGCCAGACTTGGGACGATCAGCGCGGAGGCCTCGGTGCCCGGAACGACGACAGTCTGTTCGTCGAGTGCGTCGAAGATGTCCGCAACGAGCCGTTCTGCCATGCGTGGCGCCTTGGGCCGCAGCAGGGTCACCAGCCGTCGCCTGCCGGCTTTCCGTAACTGAGCTGGTGAGCCGTGTCGTTCAAGAAGGACCAGCACCGCCGGGTGGTCCAGTCGAGGGCCCAGGACCCGCTCGAGCGAGGGATGGATCTGGGTCAGCAGTCCGCGCAGACGGTTTTTGATGCGGGTGACCTCGCCGGCCAGGTCGTCGTCGAAGCCCACGAGCATGTTCAGCTCGGCGACGGTCTCGTCGTCCGGGGCCAGGTCGCGGAGGGTGTGGGGCATGGTGCGGGCGGCATCGGCGATGATCGCTGCATCGCGGGCATCGGTCTTCGACTCGCCCGGGTAGAGGTCGGCGATGCGCCGCATCGTCAGCCCTGGCAGATAGGCGACCCGGCAGCCCGTATCGCGGGCCACTGCCAGTGGGAGAGCACCCATCGAGGCCGGCTGGTCCACCACGACCAGCACGTTGCCGTGCTTGGCCTGCAGCTTCTCGAACAGATCACGCAGCCGCGATTCACTGTTTGGCATCGGCTTGTCGAACACCTTCTTGCCCGCCGGAGTCAGCGCAGTGCCGTGATGTTCACCCTTGCCGACGTCCAGACCGAGGCAGATGTCGATCTCACCGTCGTGGTTCATGTCCCTACCCAACAGCCTCTTCCCGGTCTCGCGCGCGGCATCAGCGTGCCGGCATCCACGTTACGAAGGCCTGCTCATCCACGGTGCGGATGTGAGCGGTCATGCCCCTGATCAGCGGTCTGCCGATGCCTCCCGGCCCGGTTACACCACCTTTTCAATCATGTCGACGAGGGGACCAAGTCATACCGGGCCAGGAGACCGGAGCCCCGATAGCGGAGCCACGGAAAAGGTAACGGGGACCTGACGGGCACGAATGTCTGTGGACCCGGGCAAGTACGGCTCGAAGATC
>NZ_JBVIGS010000059.1:0-1445 GCF_055570675.1 Streptomyces sp. NPDC031111 | reverse complement strand
ACCTCACGGTGATCCCGCCAGCCGCCACCACGCTTCGGCGTCCGGTCCGGGAGCAACGGCTCGATCCGCGCCCGCTGCGCATCAGTCAACGGCACACCCCGACCAACGACCGGCTGATCCAAACGAAACTGCCTAGCCCTGGGGACAAGCCCCCCGCAAACATCAACTGGTGGATTCGAGTTCAGAGTGAGGTTGGAAAAGGCTCAATGTGTGCCCCGACGTGTGCCCCTAAGGCTCTTGTGCCGGGGCATCCACACTACATAAACCGGTACCCAGCGGTGCGTGCCTCGCACCACGGCAAGTCGGCTACCAAGGAGATCAGATGCACAGTCATCCCGGACATCAAGAGCGGTCCGATCCTAAGAAGGGGCGTGCACCCTCCGGCGCCACGGTCCCACCTCAGGCAAAGGCAAGAGCAGTCCTTCCCCCGCACCAGGCGGCTATCGCTGCTATACAGGGCACCGCTGGTAATAGAGCGGCAACTCTCGCGGTGCAGCGCATGCCACGCGGTTCCTCCAGTTCCTCCTATCACAGCCAAGGAATCCCAGGGCTCAAGGGGCGTTCTTTTCTTTCCACAGAAGAGCACGCGGAGTCGGCGGGGCAGTGGTTCTATCGCAGTGTGGATATGGTAGGTATCCTGGATAGTGCCACAGGTCACGTAACATACGAACCGGCTCCATGGGCTGGTCGTCCCATCTACATCTCAACGCAACACGGTAACGCCGATAAATTGAAATTTCACCATAATAATCCGGAGGAAACGCTAGTAAAAAGGGGCGCAGGGACTCTGACTCGTGAACTGAGACGTCGCGATAGTTTCGAGGAGGTACGGAGACAGCCTGGATCGTGTCTCATTATGGCTTCCTGTAAGGCCGGACAAGTCGACGGGGGAATGGCCCAGCAGGCGGCTGATAAGCTCGGTATGGACGTCTGGGGTGCCAACTGTCGGGTTGTTTGGTATCCCAACGAAAGAGCTCCGATCGTGCTGTGGAAGGAAAAAGCGGACCATGTCGTCCAGTGGAGTATGTTCCGCCCTCGGAGTGTAGCTTCCAGATTGTTTAGGTAGTGAGTTGTTTCCATCCTCAGCTTGACGTCGCCAATGCCATTTAGATCGGTAGTTGTTAGGGTCACGGCATGTCGTAGAGGGCTAGTCCTCCAGTGAGAAATCGTTGCCTGAGCTGATCCTTCTTCGGTAGTGGCAGCGTCGGGCTGTGGCTTGGTGCCGTCTGCGCCAGAGGGACCATTTCAGGGCATGGACAACCGCTCCGGGTCGTGGGGTGGGGCGGGGCAGCAGAGCTTCCAGGAGTCGGCGGACTTCTGCCACGGTGAAGCGAATAGTGCTGGTGGTGTCGTTTCTGCGGCCCCCCTCTCGGTGACTTGGACTGCGACGGCGGCCAGGAAGGCATGGGCGAGCATGGCCAGGGTGATGTGCCGGTACCAGCCCG
>NZ_JBVIGS010000058.1:0-1493 GCF_055570675.1 Streptomyces sp. NPDC031111 | reverse complement strand
GCGACCATGCGGACCGCACGACGGCGCAGCTCAAGCGGGTAAGGGGAAGGACGTGGCGACTCGATCCTCTCAAATGATCGAGTCCCTACCGAACCGGGAACGGTTCAGAACCACGTCGCCTCGCGGGTAAGCAAGCCCGTGGCCACGGGCGGCTCTTCTTTCTCCGACTCCGTCGATCAGGAGTTCCTGGGTCTCGCCCTTGCGGTAGGGGACGGTCGCAGAAGCGTCCGCCCCCCAGGGCTGACGCGGCGGCCCATCAGTTGATGGTGTGTACTCGCTGGCTGGTCATTTCATAGCGCGCTCCCACGATTGCCAGGCGTCCGGCGATGACCTTGGCTGCCAGGTCGGGCTCGGTAGCCAGGCGGGAGCTCACTGCCCGGATGTTGGCATCTATGGTGGCGTCTATTCGGGCGTCTCCTTCCTTGGAGTGGTCGATGGTCGGACGTATCTGATCCGCCAGATACTGGATGTGGTTGGGCAGCTGGGCGCCGGAAGCCTCTGCCTCGACAGCCGCACGGACCGCTCCGCACGACTGGTGTCCGAGCACCATGACCAGCGGGACGTTCAGCTCGAGAACGCCGTAGGCGATGCTGCCCAAAACCGCCTCGTCCAGCACCTCGCCGGCGGACCGTACCGTGAGCAGATCACCAAGCCCTTGATCGAAGACCAGCTCGGGCGGGACACGCGAGTCGACGCAGCCGAGTATCACGGCGAAGGGGTGCTGACCCGATGTCAGGCTCTGTCGCACGGCCGGCGTCTCATGAGGATGTATCTCCCTGAAGGTGCGCCACCGCCGATTGCCCGCTGCCAATTCGTGCAGGGCCTGCTTCGGTGTTGCCGGACGCGGCCGCGCTGCAGGAGCAGCGGATGCCCCTGTAGAGGAACTCATAGCGGCTGCACCGAGAACGGCTGCCGAGGTGAGGCCTGCCCGCAGTACGGCGCGGCGAGCCGGGACGCGGTCCGAGTCTGGCATTGGGACTTCAGAGGCAGGAGTGCCGTGCAAGGGAGAGCGGAATCGTAAGTTCATGCTCAGGAACATACTTGCGATCTCGGAGTCCGCGGCATCCCGTGGGTCTACTTGACTGTCCCTTGAGCACGACTTGGGGCATCGCATGCCTGCGAGCGTCCCTCGGCACTGTGTTCCATGGCACCACCCTCTCGCGGACGGGTCGGCAACGGCCGGTTTTCGTAAAGCAGTTGACCCTCGTCCAGCGGCGATGGCCGCCGCCGAGGAATATGAGGAGGCCTGCGATGGCCGGGCGGTCGACCTGTCCGGAGGCGAGCAGAACCGTGATGACGCTCGCACTGGAGGTACGAGCGTGTCGCCGCCGTACGACGGTGTCACCCGCGTCTCCGCAGGGGAACAGGCTCGGAAATAACGGCTGGCGTGCCGGCCTGCCGGGGGGTGCCTCTATGTCTTTCGTCAAGCGAGGCGTGGGGTTTTGGGTTCGTAGAAGGTGCCGTCGCGGAGCATCGCGAACAGCACGTTGATC
>NZ_JBVIGS010000057.1:0-1505 GCF_055570675.1 Streptomyces sp. NPDC031111 | reverse complement strand
CCGGGGGGTGCCTCTATGTCTTTCGTCAAGCGAGGCGTGGGGTTTTGGGTTCGTAGAAGGTGCCGTCGCGGAGCATCGCGAACAGCACGTTGATCCGTTGTCGGGCCAGGCGGAGAAGTGCCTGGGTGTGGGTCTTCCCGCGGGTCCGGCAGCGGTCGTAGTAGGTGCGGGAGGCGGGATCGTGCAGGGCGGCGAACGCGGACAGGAACATCGCGCGTTTTAGCTGCTGGTTGACGCCTCTGGGCGCGTGTTCGCCGTGGATCGAGGTCCCGGACGACTTCGTGGTCGGGGCGAGCCCGGCGTAGGAGGCCAGGTGGGCGGCGGTGGGGAAGCTGGTGCCGTCGCCGACGGTGACCAGCAAGGTGGCGGCGGTCCTGACTCCGAACCCCGGAATCGAGGTCAGGATCTTGGAAAGAGGGTGCTCCTCCAGCAGGGTCTCGATCTGGGCTTCCAGGGCCCTGCGCTGTTCGTGAACGGCGGCGAGAGAGCGGGCCAGGGATGGGATCACGATGTCGAGGGTGCCGGTGCCCGGGACCACAACGGTCTGCTCGTCGAGCGCTTCGAAGACGTCGGCGATCAGCCGGGCCGCCATGCGCGGGGCCTTGGGCCGGATCACCTCAACAAGCCTGTGACGACCTGCATTTCGGATGCTGGCCGGGGATCCATGGCGTTCCAGCAGCCAGGTCACGGCCTGGTGGTCCGGGCGCGGGCCCAGGACGCGCTCGAGGCTGGGGTGGAACTGGGTGAGCAGGCCGCGTATCCGGTTGGAGGTGCGGGTGGCCTCGGCCGCGAGGTCCTGGTCGTAGCCGACGAGGACGGTGATTTCGTCGGTGAGTTCCAGCGAGCGCAGGGTATGCGGCATGGGTCCGTGCGGCGTCGGCGATGACCGCGGCGTCCTTCGCGTCGGTCTTTGCCTCGCCCGGGTAGAGGTCGGCGATCCTTCGCATGGCCAGGCCAGGCCAGGCCAGGCCAGGCCGGGCAGGTAGGCGACCTTGCAGCCGGCATCCCGGGCGACCGTCAGAGGCAGGGCTCCGATCGAGGCGGGCTGGTCCACGACCACCAGCACGGTGCCGAACTTTGCGGCCAGTTTGTCGAAGACGGCCCGCAGCTTCGGCTCGCTGTTGGGCAGCTGTTTGTCGAGGACCTTCTTCCCTGCCGGGGTGAGGGCGTGCCCGTGATGGGCGCTCTTGCCGACGTCCAGGCCGAGGAAAACGCCCACGTCGTCGATGTCGTCCAACCCATCCTCCCGAACAGGGCTTGTGTGGTGCTGGCCAGGGCGTTGGCGTCGTATGCGCGCATCCACGTTATGCAGACCTGCCGCCCGCAAGCGGCCGGGCATTGCGCCAGGCCAGGCGGTAGTCGGACCTCTCATCAGCGTCTCCAACGGCGCCTCTCGGGCCTGGTGACACCACCCCCCCAGGTCATCTGTCCGACAGGGGGGAACAGTCATGCCGGGCCCGGAGGCCAGCGGCCCTCTTGCAGGACCGCGGAAAACATAACGGGGG
>NZ_JBVIGS010000055.1:0-3614 GCF_055570675.1 Streptomyces sp. NPDC031111 | reverse complement strand
ACGGCGCCATGGCAGCCGGCTGCCTCTTCGACCCCGAACTGATCTCCGAAACCTTCCTCAACGGCGTCGAAGGACTCCTGCGCACACTCACCACACACACATCCGGCTCCCCCACCCAGAACTGACCCCGCGGCCGCGGGTGACCGGCACGACAGATCGTCCGGTCACGCGCCGGTCGTGGACCATCGGCATGCGGCTGATCAGCCGCCGCAATCCTTGATCTGCCGAGAAGGAAATGCGGCCCACGTGGTGTGGCCGTTCTCGCTCACTCCCCAGCTCCGCGCGAGTGCCGCCACGATCACAAGCCCGCGCCCTCTCAGGTCGTCGGGCTGCGGGCTGCGCATGAGGGCCGGGGCCCGGTTCGCGTCGGATACCTCAACCGTGATGTTTCCCGCTGTCTCCGCAATCCTCAGTACGACCCACCCGGAGCCGTGCTCCATCGCGTTCGCCACGAGTTCCGACACGACCAACTGAACGTCGTCGGCCAGAGGCCCATCCACATCCCAGAGTCGCAGAACGGCCAAGGCGGAGCGTCGGGCGTCCGACACTCTGGCGAGGTCGGGAGCGAGGATCGTTTCGAAGCGGCGCTGCGGCTGCGTCAGCAATCGGGTGGGCGACATGGCGGGTCTCCTCATCAGGTCGCCGAAGTGCAAACTGCGGGCTGGGACCGGTATGGTCGCCAAAGGTCTGTATGTAACGTTCACTATACGCTGGGCGGACATTGCCGCAAAGGGCAGTCTCGGGATGGGATGCGATATTGGGTAGCGCAGACACCTCGACATTCGTACTGACAAGTAGAACTCGAAAGTAATTGAAGGTTCGTCAGACCGAACAGTGCCGCACGACTTCCATTCCCATGCGTCTCACATGTCAGGCCACCGCTCGATGGCCTATGTCACGAACACCGGCTGTTCCTTTTTCCATACTCCGGGCGTAATTTCTTTGCCGTTGGTGAGCGGCAAAACCAGTCGCGGAGCTTTCGTGTCACACCTCCGGACTGTGCGCGCAGCAGGCACAGAGGGATCGGCGGGAGCCGCGCCCTCCGCCACAGGGGTGCACTGCAACGCGTGAGGCAGCCGGCATCACCCGAAGCCCTGTCGCGACTACCCCTTCCATGGAGTAACAGCATGTCCAGTACAGAACTTGATTGCATACTGCATCTTGTGGCCGCACCAGGGAGCACCATCCCCGTGTACGCCCACTTCACCTACCGCTCCGAGGATCCGTACGGCATCCGTGTCGCCTTCCAACTCGAAGAACAACCCCCGGTCACCTGGGCCTTCGCCCGTGACCTCTTGGCTGAGGGTTCGGTCCGGCCCAGCGGGCTCGGTGATGTTCGGGTGTGGCCCGACGAGGGAGAACAGTCAGGCCCGCTGTGTCTTGAACTGACCTCGCCCTGTGGGCATGCACTGCTGACCATGCCCAAGGATGCGATGACGGCATGGCTCGGACAGACCTACCAGCTGGTGCCGGCCGGGTTCGAGGCGGCGGCACTCGACCTCGACGACGAACTGTCCCAACTACTGGGCGAAGTCAACTGACGCCCGGCAACGTCCACTCCCCCGCACAGCAGCGATCACGGCGAATGTCTCGAGGAGTCCTCGGACACCGGAGGCAGTCGACAAACGGAGGTGAAGCCTCCCATTAGTCCCTCACGCCCGGCGCACCGGCGCCGCAACGTTTTCCCCTCCGTGCGCCGAACCGGCTGGCCTGCCGCTCACCTGTCGCCCGCGGCCTCACCCTTCGGCATCGGCGCGATGAGGACGAGGCGCGAGGAGGGTCCCCGCCATGTGACCGGGCGGAACGCCCTGCGTGCCAGCATGACGACTTTCGCACGAAGGAACGATACCGAACGTTCTTTCCGCTAGGATGGGGGCATGGTGAGTAGCGAATCCAAACGCCGACCGTCCGAAGCGCGGTCCCGGCTGCTCAATACGGCCCGTCGGCTCTTCTATGCGGAGGGCATTCATGCCGTAGGCGTCGACCGCATCGCCACGGAGGCTCAGGTGACACGGGCGACCTTCTACCGGCACTTCTCCAGCAAGGAGGACCTCGTCCTCGCTTACCTGGACGAAGCCGACGCGGCCGCGCGGCGCCGGGCGGATGAGGCTGTGGCCACTGGTCTTCCGGCAGCCGACATCATTCGCACACTCAGCAAGTCCATCACCGCGAGCATCCAGTCCCCCGGCTACCGAGGGTGCACCTTCCTCAACGCCGTCGCCGAGTTCCCGAACCCTGGCCACCCGGTCCACATGGCCGTGCTCGCCCACCGCCAATGGTTCCTCGACAAGGTTACGGAGCTACTGGCCGACATCAGGGAGGCTCCTGCCGAAGCCGCCGCCCATCACTTCGTGATGATGCGTGACGGTGCTACGGCCGCCGGCTGCCTGTTCGATCCCGTAATGGTCTGCGAGACCTTCCTGGACGGGGTCGAAGGCCTCCTGCGGAGACACGCCACCAGCCGCAACATCGAACCCGTCGGCAGCTGAATCCGCCTCGTCGCCGACGTCCCGGGCATCAAAACAGTCGGCCACACGACACGGCTGCCTTGTTCTCCTCGAGAACCCGTCGTGGGCACCATTCATGTGTCTTCCCGATCCAGGATGCGGCGATGCCGGATCATGCCTTCCCGCGCCTGCCCCGTCCGTGATCCGCTGAGGCGTCGCCCAGTACCGCAACGGTGCTTGTGCTGATTGCCGACCAGTCTCAGGGACTGCGTCCCCGCCGCTTGTAGTGACTGACGCGAGCCTGACATTGCCTTCTGCGACACCATGTCGACCAGTGCAGGATGTGGTCGACGGATGCGGGCCCGCAGGACGGTGAGGCAGGCTTGGGCGGCCATGGCCGGGGTCATGTGGCGGTGCCGGCCCGGATAGCGGCGGATCTGGTAGTCGCCCAGGCCGCACTCCTGCTTCGCACCCTGGAGGTATCTCCACCGCACAGCGGCTGCCCGCGACGCGGATCAGCTCGTCCAGGGTCGTGTCGGCCGGGCAGTAGGCGATGCAGGAGGAGATCTCGTCCGGGCAGCTGACGCCTGGCGAGAACCCAGTGCCGGCGGTCGGGCCGACGCCACGGCCTCACCTCAACCCGCGCCCAGTCATGCATCCGCCGGCCGTGGACGCCGTCGCCGCAGGATCGAGTGCCCAGCGGGTGATGACGGTGTCGTGGCGGGTGTGCCTTGACGTGGAAGACGTCCGCCTGCTCGAGCTCATGGTGCCAGCCCTTTGGAGAAGCCGTAGGCGACGTCCGCGGACACCCATCGGAAGGGCATCTCGTCGGCGATCACGCAGCGGACCGCCGACCTGGCCATCACCACCTTCGTAGCGAGCCACCTCGTCGCCGATGCCGGCACGGTGGCACCGTTCCCGGTCGTCCGTCCAGGACGTAGGCGGATACAGACGGCGGTCGATCAGCCTCCGGCCACCAGGAGCTGCATAAACGACCGACCCCGTCAGCAGTCACGGCAAGCACCGTTGCAGTACTGGGCCCTGTCGTCAGCGTGCGACGCTCAGTGACAGTGCGAACCGGCCCGCCTCGTCCGTCCACCACCGGGCCGGCTCCAGCCCCGCGGCCGACAGCTCCTCGTCCACTCCCTCCTTCCGGAACTTCGCCGA
>NZ_JBVIGS010000054.1:0-4261 GCF_055570675.1 Streptomyces sp. NPDC031111 | reverse complement strand
ACCTGGTAGACAACACCGGGAGAGCCCTCGGCGGACGGCTGCTTCTTCACACAGGCGCCAACTCCCGTCGGGGGCCCTCGTGTTACGGCCGGAACCGGCCAGACCGCCGCCGGCGGTCAGCGCGGCAGATAGCGTCCGGAGCCCGTGCGCGCCAGCCAGCCCCGGTCCGACAGCTTGCGCAACTGGCCGCGGACCGGCTCGACCTTGCCCGGGGTGTTCTCCCGGCCCAGCGCGAGCGCAACGTCCTTGGCCATCACGGGCCCTGGCGCAGTCGTCACGATCTCCATGATCCGCCGGTATTCCGGCGTGAGCGTCTCTGTCCCCATGCCCTCCTTGCGATCCGGGATCAGTCGCATCCCGGCCGCCCCGGGTGTCGCCACCACCCGCTCCGGATCCGGCCCGGGCTCCACGGCCGGCGACGACTGCCGTCCGCCGTCCGTCGCCTCGGCCCACTGCCCGAACACCACCTCGGCAGCTTCCAGCCGGGCCAGCTCGGCGTCGGTCTCCGCCAGTTCCTTGCGCAGCACTTCGGCCCGCTCGGCCAACTGCATCCGCCGCTCGATCGTCCACGTCAGCACGTCCACCCTGTGCCTCCCTCCTGCCTCGGAGGCTACAAAACACCCCGGCAAACCGTTCAAGAACCCGGGAAGTCCCCCGTGGCAGACGATCACCTGCTACCAATCAGCCCTCAAGGCAGCACGAGCACACCACTCTCCGCCCACACCAGCAGCCTGGCCTGCGAATTCGGGATAAAAATGGATCAATGAGCACGATCGAAGGGGCCCCGGGGACCGGTGGCCCATGAACGGGGAGCGATGAACATCGCCTACTGGATCGTCACAGGACTTCTCGCCCTCTTCTACCTCTACGCGGGCGCGATGAAGGTCATCCGCAGTCGCGATCAGCTCCGGCCGATGATGGCCTGAGTCGACCGCGTACCGCTGCCCGCCGTCAGGGCGCTGGGAACGGTCGAGATCCTCGGCGCGACCGGACTGGTCCTGCCGCCGCTGACCGGTATCGCTCCCTCGCTGGCGCCGACCGCGGCCATCGGCTTCGTACTCCTGCAACTCTGTGCCGTCGCCGTCCACCTGGCCGGTGAGGACCGCCGGATCACCCTCAATATCGGACTCATCGCCACCGCGGCCGTGACCGTCCGGCTGGCCGCCGGGCTGTGATCGGGCACCGTTCCCGACCGACCGGTGGAGGCGCGGGCCGTGGACCGTGCGGACCTTCCGCCTCTTCGCGCATGCCAGCCCACCACGCCGAATATGTGAACCCGTACGGGCAGTCAAATGTAAACCTACATGACATCAGCAGTTAAGTTTAGATAGGTGCATGCGGCATTTGCTGTCCAAAAATGATCGTTGACGTAATGATCGTATCGTGATTTCCTACCGCTGCCCGAAGCGCGCCCATCCATGCAAAGAATGGGAATTCCGTGGACAGTAGATGTAGATGGATTTTGGCGCTGGCGGCAGCATCAATGATGCTGCTCTTACCTGCTCAGGCGGTTGCCGAAACTCAGTCGCAGAATAATGCGTCAATGCTCCGGTCTCTGGAGACAGATCTCGACGTGGGGCCGCAAGAAGAGAGCATGACGTCGGAATCCATCAAGGCGAAGCCAACTAAGGAGTCATGCACTTCAACGCCTCCGGATTCACCTGAGCGGCATGCCGGAGTCGCGGAGACGTGTACAGCCGTTCTGCCTTTCACGGCTCAGTCGTCAAACTCGGTCAAGGACGCCCGTACCGCCACCGCAGCGGCGGCCGGAAGTGTTTGCACCATCACGGATCCGGGGTACTGGCACTTCGAAAGGCTGAGCTACTGCCTACGCGAGATGACGGTGAATTTCACTCTCCGCGGCGAGCAGCAGCAGGTGCTGGGGACGGCGATCCTCTACGTCAGCTCAAGCGCAACCCTGAACCCTCGCTCAGGCGAGTGGAGTGAGGAGATAATGGTTGAGGCCACTCAGTACACGCAACAAGTGACGAGCCTCAACATCGCGGCCACTGCGTTGTGCACCTCGACCTGTAAAGCAACGGATGAGCACCCGTGGAACGGTAACTGGACCCTCACCGACGGGCAGACCGCTCTCGGTTCGGTCACCTACTCCGACGTCCCTGCCGTCGGAGTGGCCGACTCTTCGACCGTCAAGTACAACCTCTACATAACGCAGCCGGGAACGATACCGACACTGCCCAACGTCAACTGGTCGAATCCCCGTGTCGTCCGCTGCGACTCCGCCCTGACCGGAGGCGGCAACACCAGCACCGGTTGCGCACTGCCCAGCATCACACCCCAACTGGAACTTCCGGTCAGTCAGTACGGTGCCGCGGCGGTTACGTACGGGTGGGCGCAGTGGAATCTCCCGAACAAGTGGGGGCTCTACAGTGGGTCCCCGATGACTCGGGCCCTGGATGGCGATGCCAGGAGAAAGTTCACCTGCGAGGAGAAGAGTTCAGTCCCTTTCGTTGTGAAACCCGACGATGTGGTCCTGAGCGACTCGTGCGATGAATTCCCCTTCGCCTCGACCGAACAAGGTGGTACCGATGGCGGCATGTGCGCCGAGATCGTGCCCCTGTTCGAGGATGACGGAAAATGGAGAGTTTACGAGGCCGATCCTTCCAGGCCGGTCACCGGAACAGAGCCCTGTGTACGCGGTCACGTCAACCTTGACCAGAACAAGCTCGCCGGCACTGCGTACAGCAATCTCATACAGAACATGCGCCTGATCGAGAAGGATCCTTTCTACCTCACCGTGCCCGACTACTTCGACACAGTCGAGTAGCAGGCTTGCCGCTCCAGTTAATCCACGGAGCTCCGCCCGTGGATTAACTGGAGGGCTGAACGAGACCCATGGAGAGCAGATGCCCAACCCCCGGCGGTGGGAAAATTCGGACCAGTTCTGCTTGAGTTTTTCCCTGGAAAAAACCCCGGAACAGGTGATTGCCATCTACGGAGCTGATCTCGATAAGGCTCGCTGGCTATCCGCAGGGGAAGCTCCCGCAGCGCCCACCCTGGGCACTGCACTGCGTGCCGGGTCACTGGGGCGATGGGCCTTCTGCCTAGAGTTCGACAATCCGATCGGCTGTACAGCAAAAATCATGCGCGACCTGTCAGAGCGCACCGAATCGATCATCCTTCTCCGGACAGCGAAAGCATTGAAGACGTTCCACTATGCCGTGGACGGGAAAGTTCACGAATGGTTCGAGCCTGGATATCCACCCAGTGTTCGAGGTCGGAGCCGACATGGTTTCGCGTCTAAAATTCATGCCCTCACCTCTGCCGGCGCGGATGCGATCGCGGCATGCTCGCAGGTCATCTCTCAACACATCGGCCATGAACTCGGCACGGAAATTCTTCACGGACCCCTGCTGTCCGTAGTGATCGCCGAGATCGACCGCCCCGGCCTGGACCACCCGGATCCTCCACTGCTATATCCGCCGTCTCCCCGAAAAAGTTCCAGTCGCCTAGGACGACGGCTGTAGCACACCACTGCCTCTCCCTCACGCCCAGGGGCCATTGCATGATCACGTTTCGTCCGGAGTGCCGTGCTGGCACGTCTTGGAGGGGACATCCCGGTTCGGGCAGGGGGCGGACGCAGCGCAGGCACGGAGCTCTTTCCAACCTGTCGGGTTGGAAGGCGAGTTGGGCTGACAGACAAGTGAGACCCCTGGTAGATGGGTTGTCGGCCAAGAAATCCGTCTCCACCAGAGGCTTCGTGTGTTTGTCTACCCGTCGAACGTCGACGTGTCCAGTTCTGCCCTGCGCTTCCTGTCCGCCAAGCTCCGTCAGCGCCGCCAAGAGCTCGGCACCCGCTTACGGCGCCTGAGTGCAGGCCAGCAGGCCCTGCTCACTCTTGCCCATCTCCGCAACGGCCACCCGTATGCCCAGCTCGCGGCCGGGTTCGGCATCGGAACCACGACCGCGTACCGGCACATCACCGAGGCCGTTGAGGTCCTGGCCGCCCTCGCGCCGACCCTCACGGAGGCGGTCCGGACAGCATCGTCGAAGGCGTTCGTGCTGCTGGACGGGACCCTGCTGCCCATCGATCGGATCGCCGCGGACCGGCCCTACTACTCGGGGAAGCATAGGAGGCACGGGATGAACCTGCAGGTCATCGCCGATCCCTTCGGCCGGCTGCTGTGGTCCTCACCGGCCTTGCCCGGAGCTGTCCACGACATCCGCGCGGCTTGCGAACGCGGCATCGTCGACGCCCTCGCCGAGGCCGGCATCACGTGCTGGGTCGACAAGGGCTACC
>NZ_JBVIGS010000053.1:0-5331 GCF_055570675.1 Streptomyces sp. NPDC031111 | reverse complement strand
CCGAGGCCCCGATCTTCGACCTGGTCGACTACGGCATCGTCGGCGACCTGTTCGACGTCGTCCCGCAGCTCACCGAAGAGGTCAAGACCCGCAAGAGCTGAACTCCATGAGGAACCGAAGGCATAGACGATGCAACTCGCTGCGATCATCATGTCGCTGGTACTGCCCGTAGTCGGCGTCGCGCTGCTCGCAGGCGCGATTGGCCAGTTCGTCCGACCCTGCAAACGACGCGGACACAGCCCCTGAGCTGGCCATCAGTCACGGCAAGCAGCGTTGCAGTATTCGCCGTTTCCCGTGGTCGGTGTGGAACGGGACCTCGACGCACCCGGCGTCCGCCTCGCCCGTTCCCTCGGTCCCCGTGGCCAGGCACGGCGGCAACCGGGCCGTCTTGGAGAGGCTCCGCCTCGGCCGGGCCCTTGTTCTTGCCGCCGTCGGCTCAGATGACCTCGACAACATCGCCCTCACCATCGGCATCACCGTCCACCAGCACCGCATGTTCGTCCAACTGCCCACGAACACCTCACGCCCTGACCACTCGATGAGCGCCAGGGATGCGCTCACGTGGGCATCGCCGCGCCCGCCATATCGTCACTGGCACCGTCAGCAACAGGTCACCCACACTCCACCAGCCCCCTGCGCCTGGACAGCAATAGGGCTGCCCAGGTACGCGGGCGTAACCGCTTGAGCGGACGGCATTGCGGTCGTCAACGCCGTACGAGGATGCTGAGCGCGTTGGCGGCCACGATCGCGCCGATACTTGCCCACTCCGTCCACCCCAGACCCTCGCCGAGACCAATCCAGCCCACCAGGGCCGCAAGAAGGGGGTTGACGCTCATGAATAGTCCGAACGTCTGTGCGGGCACGCGACGCAGCGTGAGCAGATCGGCAAGGTACGGCACCGCCGAGGAGAGCACACCGGCCACGATGGCGTAGCAGACAGCCGCGACTGTCGGCCGCTGGTGCAGGATGAGGATGATGCCTACCGGCAGGAACGTCAGTGCAGAGATTCCCGCCGCTGTGGCGGAGCCCTGCACGCCCGGGATTCGGTGGCCCACTGTTCGGTTGAGCAGGATGTATGACGCCCAGCAGCACGCTGCGAGCAGTCCGAGGCCCATACCCACGTAGTCCGTCGAGGGCTGGGGGCGCATCAGGGTGACGACACCGGCCGCAGCGATCACCGCGCAGAAGGCATCGACGCGGCGACGTGCGGCGGCAAGGGCAACAGTGAGCGGACCAAGGAACTCCAACGTCACCGCCAGACCGAGGCCGATGCGATCGATGGCGGTGTAGAGGGACAGGTTCATGCTCCCGAACACCACTGCGAGCCCCAGTACAGGCCACCACTGCGCCCAGGTGAAGTCCCGGAGACGTGGGCGGCCGACGGCGAGCAGGACGATCGCGGCGACGTACTGGCGGACCGCGACGACGCCGATGGGCCCGAGAACAGGGAAGGCAAGGGAACCGATTGCCGCGCCGACCTGGTTGGACAGGCCGCTGCCGGCCATCGTCACCACACCGGTCAGCCGCCCCCGGGGCTGCACAGGGTGGGCCGAGGAGCCCGTGGACGCAGAAGACGTGGACTGGGCAGAAAATCCGCAGACCCTGACAGTTGCACTACGCATGACTCGATGGTGAGTCCCAGAGATGCTTACGCAAAATGCGTCTGCGACGAGATCTATACACTTGAGTCATGGATGTGGAACTACGGCAATTGCGCTGTCTCGTCGCCATCGTCGATGAAGGCACCTTCACCGACGCGGCCATCGCGCTGGAAGTCTCCCAGGCGGCGGTGTCCCGGACTCTGGCCTCGCTCGAACGCGCCCTGGGGGTGAGGCTGCTCAGGCGCACCTCGCGTGAGGTAACACCGACCGGCATCGGGCTTCGGGTGGTTGCTCAGGCCAGGCGGGTGCTTGGCGAGGTGGACGACCTGGTCCGGGAGGCCACCTCGGGCCACAGCATCCTGCGGATCGGCTACGCCTGGTCGGCTGTCGGCCGCCACACGCCCGCGTTCCAACGCCGCTGGGCTCAACTGCACCCCGGAACAGACCTCCACCTGGTCCGCGTCAACTCCGCGACCGCCGGCCTGGCGGAAGGCGCCTGTGACCTTTCCGTCCTCCGCAAGCCGCTGGACGACCGCCGCTTCGAGGGAGCCATTATCGGTCTGGAGCAGCGCCTGTGCGCGTTGTCCGCCGAGGACCCCCTAGCCTCACGCCGGTCGCTACGTCTTGCCGACCTCAGCGAGCGCACCCTGCTCGTGGACCGGCGAACCGGCACGACCACACCTGAGCTGTGGCCACCCCAAGCCCGACCGGCGACGGAGGAAACCCACGACGTCGATGACTGGCTGACTGTGATCTCCAGTGGCCGCTGCGTCGGCATGACTGCCGAGTCCACCGCGCACCAATACCCTCGGCCCGGCATCGTCTATCGACCGGTCCGCGACGCCGAGCCCATCGCCGTACGCCTCACATGGTGGAGGGACGATCCGCCCCCGGCCACCCAAGCCGCGATCGAACTTCTCACGGCTCTCTACCGAGGCGACTGACCCACGTCACCGCTGACGGCAATGGGTGGCCGCATGACATTGCTGACGGAGGCCGGTTGTCATCTCCCGCGCAGTGCCGCATAGGGTTGGTCTCCGTGCCTCAAGCAGATGCCCCCTTGGCTGCGGTTGTATCCGCATATGCTGCTACGTTCCGGGACCTTGCCGCTGCCACCACAGGGCGGACGCGCAGAGGCCCGCAGGGCGCTGTGCTTGCGATCTCCGGGGCGCCAATCGCCGCGCTGAACGCGATCATCAGTCCGAGTCCCGAGCCGAGTGTCGACGAGATCACGGCACTGGCGGACGCGGAGAGCCCATGGGAGCTTCCCTGGAGTATCCACGTCCGAGGTGTTCCGGATCCTCTGATCACCAAGGCGTCAGCGCGGTACGGGCTGACCCATTTCGAGCGGGAGCCGCTCATGATCTGGTACTCCGACCAGGGGCCGCCCACGGAGTCGATCGTCGACGGCCTGTGCATACGGAGCGTACCGATGACCTGTTCCGCGCCCATGTCGATGCCGCAGAGGCGCTCGTGGCACGGGCGCATCGGTCGCTGGGCCGACACGCCCATGCCCAATTGAAGCGTGACATCCAGGCCGCGAGAGACGAGCACGCGGCAGAGGTGTCCTACGAGTAAAAGCTGGTCGAGGGACGTCGACTCGACCTCGCCGAGGCCAAACGCGACTTCCAGGCGGCGATCGCCAGGCGCGCGGCCGGGGTGTCCGGCAGGGCCGCCTTCCAACTCGCCAAGATGATCGACTACGGCCGCGGGATCTCGTACAGGGACCGCGTCCCGTACCGGACCGAGCCCATCGAGGTGCTCCCCGGGGAGTTCGCCTACCTGGTCCGCAATCCACCCAAGCCCAGGGTGGTCAAGCACGAGTATCTCAGCGCGCTCGGTTACGAGACCGAGTCCGAGGCACTTGCCGACGCGATCGAATTGTGCCGCACCGCGATCCGGCTCACCGGGCACGACGATTCGGGCGAGGGACCGTCTGCCTTCCTGGCACAGCTGCTGGACGAGTAGGGAGACGCCGCCGGGGCAGCGTCGGCACGCGCGCACCTGGAGATCCCGGACAAGTTGGGGGCGGCCTTTGACAAGACTTACGAGCCCGACACTTACGAGCGTGGAAACTACGAGCGGGACTCCGACTTCGGCTACGGAGAGCATATGCGGGTCAAGTCCCTCGCGCCCTTCCTGATCGCGAGGCTGCGCCCCACCGAAATAGTGGACGCCATCCAGCGCTCCGCCCTGCGCGCCCCAGCCCACCCTGAAGGGAGGGTCCCGAGCGGCTATCTGGCTCTGACCAACGAACGCCTGCTCTTCCTCGACGACTCGCCCAGTGATGAATGGCGGTTCGACTCCGTCGACCCGACATCGGAGTACGAGCTGCTGGCGATCGATCGCACGTCCATCATCGGCGTCAGGCGAACCCAGGACCAAGACGGGGACACCTGGCTGGAGATCCACCTACCGCCGTCCGAGGCCGGCACGGCGTTCCCCGAACGAGCAAGCGTCCGCGTGCGGAAGAACCCTGACATCTGGCTGACCGCACTCTCTCCCTCTCACTGAGCCCTGCCCTTTTCCAACCTCAGTTGGAGCAGTGTTCCCTCGGCCTCGGAACGACATCCTCGCTGCGCCCCCTACGAGGCAACGCCGCCGCACCACCGCAGTGCACTTGAAGTGGATCTCCGTGTCGAGGGGCCGACCTGTGCCGCGCAGAGCGCTACTAAGCCACTCACCGGGTAGCTTGACCACCCCAACGACCCTGTACGCCACAACGGCAGCGCCGCTATGCGATGCACCACAAGCGCTCTGACAAGCCGGTCAGCTACGCTTCGAACTCGCTATAGCATGTAGCCTCAAGCGCCGCTGGAAGGCCGCGGCACCGGAACCACAAGGAGCTGCACCGTGACCGACTCCGCCAGGAACCCTCTGTCCTCGCTGGAGCGACACGAGTCCCTTGCCGAGCGGGCCTACCAGCAGATTCGCGAGAGCATCGCGACCGGCGTCCTCGCCCCCGGCCAGAAAGTCACCGAACGCAAACTGGCGTTCCTGCTGGGCGTGAGCCCGACGCCGATCCGTGAGGCCCTGCGCCGGCTTGAACAGGAACAACTGATCGAACGCCATTCACCGCGATCGCTGGCCGTCGCCAGTCACTCGACCGAGACGGTCCGGGAGCTGCTCTACGCCGAATCGCTGCTGCGTGGCGCCCTGGCCCGCTTCGCCGCGGAGAAAATCACCGATGAGGAGGTCGACGAGCTGGCCCGAATCGTCGACGAAGCGGGCAGCAGCTTGGCTGACGCCGACCCCGAAGTGGCTCAGCAGGCCGCCGAGCGCTTCGACGCCGTACTCCGCCGCGTCGCGGCCAATGCCTCACTCGACTCCTTGGCGTCGAGCGCCGGCTTCTTCGGGCGGGCGCGTCGCATGCGGGCGATCGAACTGCGAACCGCCCAGGAGCGAGCGGCCCTCGTCCAGATCCATCGTGACATCGTCGACGCGCTTCGCGTACGAGACGCCGATCGGGCCGAGCGGCTGACACGTGAACAGCTCGAGGCCTCACGGCTTTGGCTGCTCAACGCCGACCTCGACTGACTTACCTCTTGACAATGAACCTTCCGTAAACTTCCATCTGCTATAGCATCTATCAGATACCACACTGCAAGGAGGCAGCTGTGACCTACTCACCGCTGGGCAAGGACCTGGCTTGGATGCCCACCGACCTGGAGGACCAGAGCCGATGGATCTACCGGCTCACTCCAGCGGACGTCAGCGACATCGAGAACGC
>NZ_JBVIGS010000052.1:0-6072 GCF_055570675.1 Streptomyces sp. NPDC031111 | reverse complement strand
ATCGAGTTGCGGCGGATGTGGGCCCAGCCCTCGGCGGTCCACCAGCGGGGCTCGTCGTAGCCGCCGTCCGCGATGAACGCCTGGTACGCCGCGTTCGTCACCGGCGTGGTGTCGATGAAGAACGGCGCCACCTCACGCCGGTGGGCGGGACGTTCGTTGTCCAGCGCCCACGGCTCGGTGGAGGTGCCCATCGTGAAGGGCCCGCCCGGCACGAGGACTTCGCGCGGGCCGGCGAACAACCCGACCGGGTCCGGATCAGGGGCGCTCAGGACCTGCGGGCCGGTCCGCAGCTGATGGGTGATCAGCATGGTCTCGTCGTGCTGCTGCTCGTGCTGGGCGACCATGCCGAAGGCGAAGGCTGCCCGAGTC
Source organism: Streptomyces sp. NPDC031111 (assembly GCF_055570675.1). Lineage (NCBI taxonomy): Bacteria > Bacillati > Actinomycetota > Actinomycetes > Kitasatosporales > Streptomycetaceae > Streptomyces > Streptomyces sp. NPDC031111. The sequence continues at coordinate 5,703 of NZ_JBVIGS010000052.1, read as the reverse complement.
AGCCGTCCGCCCTCCAGCTCCGCCCGCTCCAGCACCTCCAGCGCCCGGCCCCGCACCTCGGCCACATAGCCACGCGCCTCCCCGGGCGACAGCAATGGCAGCTTCGGCCGCTCGGCGCGTGGGTGCTCGAAAGCGTCGTAGAGGGGGTCGATCTCAGGCCGTATCGCCTCATGGCCGCCCACAGCCCGCAACAGCCACTGCTCCTCCTGGTTGCCGATGTGCGCGAGGTCCCACACCAGCGGCGACATCAGCGGCGACACCTGACCTGTCAGAGCCGGGCCCTCCACACAACTCGTCAGCAGCGTGGTCCGGTCACGGGCGGCGACCAGCGCGGTCAGAGCCTGTTCGCGGAGAATCTCAACGTCGAACGTCGGTTCGGCGGCGGTCTCGTTTCCGGTGGCCGTGTCCATGGCGGGGTCGTTCATGAGCGGGTCTCCCTCCCGTGCGGTCCGCGGCTCACGCGGTCCGGCGTCTCCAGCAGATCGTCGGCAGGGCAGCGGCCCCGACGGACGTAGCGCTCCAAGTGCTCGGCGACGGCGTCCGTGACGCGCGTCGTGGCGCCGAGCCGGGGCAGGGCGGCGAGTGCCGCGCGGAAACACGTGTCGGCCGCCTCACGCAGTTCCGGATCGGTGAGGGCGAGGCGGGCGGCGTCCTGGTACAGCGAGTTGTGTGGGGCGGGGGATCCGAGGGAGCGCTCGGCCAGGGGCTTGACGGCCCTGTAGGCGGTCTCGGTGGCCCCCGGGTCGTCGAACAGTGCCGCCGTCACGGCCAGGGGCACGATCCAGCCGTCCTCACCGGGCTGCGCGTCGATCATGCGCAGTTCCAGGTGGCCGCGTGGCCTGACCGGAGGGAACAACGTCGTGAGGTGATAGTCGAGGTCCTCCCTCGTCGGCGCCCTGGGGGTCCGGTGCCGCGTCCACTCCAGGAAGGTCATGGCCTCGGGGACGTCCCAGGGCCCGTCGTCCCGGCGCACGCACATCACCGGCGCGTTCAGGACGTGCTGGGTCCACGCGCCGCGCGGATCGGAGGTGAGCGGGGGACCGCCGGCCCGGCCGGTGCCGATCTGTGTCCACCGCAGCTGACGGGTGGACCGCCAGCCCGTGGGCCGACCCCCGGCGAGCGGGGAGTTGGCGAACGCTGCCAGCAGCACCGCTCCCAGATGATGGGCCAGCCACCACCGCCGCACGTACCCGTGAGGGCCCGGCTCATCGTGCCCGGCGTCCAGGCTCACCTGCACGGAGGCCGAGGTACACATCATGAAGCGCCCGGCGGGACCTGTGCGGTCCAGAGACGCCTCCAGGGCGTCGTAGCGGGGCTGCCGCAGGAACCGCCGGGGTGCCTGCCAGGGGTCGTGGCCGAGACCGACGAGAGCGAGGCCGTCCTCGCGCAGGACCGCGCGGACGGCGTCCAGGTCGGCGGAGACGGTACGGACGCAGTCCATCAGGGAAGCGGCCGGGGCGGAGCTCAACTCGAGCTGACCGCCGGGTTCGATACTCAGGGACGACTTCAGGGACAACGTCCGCAGGGTGGTGTACACCTTCTGGAGACGTTCGGGCGTCACGGGGACCCGTGGTGCGTGCGTGTTGTGGACGAGCCATTCCACCTCGACCCCGAGGAGGCGTGGCGGGCCGGTCTTGAAGCAGATGCCGCGGACCAGGGCTTCGGCCTCGGCCTCGCTGACCGCGGCGCCGGGCCTGATGCGACTGCCGTGTGCATCGGACATCAGCGTTCCTTTCCTAGTGTCGTTCCGCTGGATGCCGTCGGCGATACAGCCGGCGAGCGTGCTCGGCGCCGCCGTGCTTGCAGCGGTCGGTGCCGGTATCAACGAGGCGTCAGCGGCTCACAGTTCTTGCGCACCGTGAACACGGAGTTCGTCGGCACGGCCACTCCGAGCCCGACGGCGCCGTGCCGACGATCGGTTCGGGCGAACGCACGCGGGCGTATCCCCTGACGGCTGTCACGTTCTTCGCCGAGCGGTGGCAGCGGCGAAGGCCGAGGAGCCACGGTCGCACCACAAACAGCGGTGCACGACTGCTGGTCGCGTATGGCGATGTCTCGTCCTGGCCCTGGATATGAACGGGGGCGAGACATCGGTCGGACGGTCAGCGTCCGTAGGCTTCCAGCAACCGCAGCCACACCTCGCTGATGGTGGGATACGCCGGGACCGCGTGCCACAACCGGTCCAGGGGAACCTCACCGGCGATTGCGATCGTCGCGGCGTGCAGCAGTTCCGCGACGTCCGGCCCGACCAGCGTGAAACCGACGATCACCTTGCGGTCCTCGTCGACGACCATCCGGGCACACCCCTGATAGCCGTCGGCGTGCACGGCCGAACCCGCAACGGTACCCAGGTCGTAGTCCACGACCCGGGTCCGCAGCCCCGCGGCCTGCGCCGCGGCCGCGGTCAGCCCCACCGACGCCACCTCCGGCTCGGTGAACACCACCTGCGGCACCCAACGTTCATCAGCGGTGGCCACATGTCGGCCCCACTGACCGTCCTCGACCTCCTCGCCCTTGGCCCGCGCCACGATCACATCACCCGCGGCGCGCGCCTGGTACTTGCCCTGGTGCGTCAGCAGCACACGTCGGTTGACGTCACCGGCCGCGTACAGCCACCCCCCGCCCAGCACCTGACCGTCGTCGCCGATCACCCGCAGCGTGTCGTCCACCGCGAGCCGGCCCTCCGGCTCCAGACCCACCTGGTCCAACCCGATGTCCCGCGTGTTCGGCCTGCGCCCGATCGCCACCAGCAATTCATCGGCCTCGACCAGGTCGCCGCTGGTCAGCGTGACACGCACCGTGCCGTCACCGGCACGCTCCACTGCGGCCGCTTCCGCGCCCACCAGCACCGTCGCACCGGCCTCCCGCAGCGAGGCGGTCACCCGCTCCCCCACGAACGGCTCCGCCAGCGGCAGCACGCCATCACGCGCCAGCATCGTCACCCGCGAGCCCAGTGCGGCGAACGCCGTCGCCATCTCCGACGCCACCGCACCACCACCAATGACCGCCAGGCGCGCCGGAACCGCGTCCGCCGCAACCGCCTCCCGGCTGGTCCACACTCCCGACTCGGCCAGACCCGGGACATCCGGCAGCAGCGCCGAACTGCCCGTCGCCACTACCACCGCATGCCGGGCAGTCAGCGAGGTCACCGCACCGTCCTCGCCCACCACGTCCACCACACGCTCGCCACCGATCCGCCCTTGTCCCCGGAAGAAGGCGATCCCGGCCGACTCCAGCCAGGACACCTGCTCATCGTCCTTCCAGTGCGAAGCGAACACGTCGCGGCGCGCCAGCACCGCCCCCGCGTCCAGCTCCCGGGTGACCGCCTCACGAGCCCCCGGCAACCGCTGCACGGCTCGCAACGCCGCCGCACCGCGCAACAACGCCTTGGTCGGTAGGCACGCCCAGTACGAACACTCACCACCGACCAGTTCCCGCTCCACGATGGCGACGCTCAGCCCGCCCCGCACCACCCGGTCGGCGACGTTCTCCCCCACCGGGCCCGCACCGATGACGATGACGTCATATCTGTGTGCGCTCACGCCGCTCACTGAGCCTTCGCTGTGCGGCCCAGCCGCAGAGCCGAGATCAGGAAGAACACGGCGCCCGGAATCGCGTAGCCGATAGCGCCGGTCAGCGCGGGATCGTCCGCACCCGCCGACGCGATGAACGACACACCCGCCAGCACCGAAATACCCCCACTGAGGATCATCGGCCACTGGCCACCCATCTTCCGCCGCGGAATCGCCACGACCAGTTGCACCAGACCGGCCACGACCGCCCAGGCACCCCACACCCGCAGCACCGCCGGAACACCCGACGCACACGCGAACGCAAGACCGACCGCCGTCACCGAACTGACCGCCACGTTCACATACAGCAGCTTCGGCGAACCCGTACTGCGCGACACCTTCGCGTCATAGACCGCCGCACCCACATCGAACACCGGGTACAGCACCAGCAGCACAGCCCCGGCCGGAGTGATCTCCTTGGCCATCGTGAACATCACAAGGGCCCAGACCAGAGCAAACACGAACCGGACGAAATACAGCCGCCGCAAAGCGGAAGCAGTCCCGGCCAGGCCGGGCTGAACAGCAACAGCGCTCACGATGATCCTTTCGATAGAGAGCGGAGAGGAAGGCGCTCAGCGTTCCCGCGAGCCTTCTCTCGCCATGAGAGTGGTCCTGGGCGTTCACCCACCCGGAAGAACGACCGTTCTGCCGCAGCAGCATGGCAAGTGAGCGCCGTAGTGTCAATACAGAACGTTCTACCCACCCGTCAGGACGTAGAACGTTCGGTATTGACAGAGGGTGAGCCGGCAGGGATACTCAAAGAAGACCGAACGTTCTCCCCCCATGCCTGCGACTCCGCTCTGTGTGCCACGCCGCAGAGCCACTCGCCGCAGCAACCAGGCGGACGCGGATGTACGGGCTTACCTCATATCAAAGGACATCTGATGACAGACACCATCTATGCCGGAATTGCCACCTCCACCGGCGATGGCAGGGCCGGAGGCCGAGTCCAGACCGATGACGGCCTGCTCGACCTCTCGCTGGCGATCCCGAAGGAGATGGGCGGTCCCGGCGGGGCGACCAACCCCGAGCAGCTGTTCGCCGCAGGCTGGTCCGCATGCTTCCACTCGGCGCTCAAGGCTGTCGCAGCCCAGCAGAAGACCACCCTTGTCTCGTCCACCGTCGTCGCCGAGGTCGGGGTGCAGCGGACGCCGGAAGGCGGATTCGGCCTCAGCGCCACGCTGCGCATCGAGCTGTCGGACATCGAGCAGACGGCGGCCGACAAGCTGGTCGAGGCCGCCCACGCGATGTGCCCCTACTCCAATGCCACGCGCGGCAACATCCCCGTTGCCTTCGAGGTCAAGACTGTTTGACACCGACGGTCGGGAGTCGGCCCTTCCCGTCGTTCCGACGGAGCCAGGTGCGACTCGGCACCGGCAGGTCGACCACGGTGATCGGCGCCTGCCCGTACTGGTTGCCGACTGACCTTGCGCGCGGCCGGCCGTAACTCACCGGACACCGCTCGGGGTTCAGTCGGCACACCGATAGGGGCCCTGACCGCCGAAGCGGATCGGCTCGCCTTCCGAGGTGACCGCGACCTGCTGCTCACTGCGGGCGTCTCGGCCCGTTCGAGTGGATCGCCGCTCGAACGGGCTCCGACGCGAAGCTCGCGCTGCGGACCGGATACTCGCCGACACCGGCCCGCCCGCACTGCCTGCCGGATCGAGCACGGTTTTGCCCAACGTGGCTTGCAGCCCCAACCGTTATTGTTCCCGGGCACACGACTGTCTCCGGACGGAGTGCTCGACCGGTTCCTTCGGCTCCCCCACTCCCTGCCGTTCCAGGGGTTGCGAGGCGCCTGCGCCGCTCTGAACGTGCGCGGGAGGGCTTCCGCGGCAGCGTCCTGAACGCCTATCCGGACCCGATCGTCTCGCGACAACCGCGTCGCGGGGGCGATGCATGCGACCACGGTGATCAATCCCCTGCCGACGCAGCCGGCGGTCCGCGGGATGCAGGAAAGAACGTTCTACCTGATGTAACGTGTAAATTACTCTGGATATTGTCAAGACCGAACGTTCTACTGTTTGGTAGCCTTGGTGGTTATGAGTCGGAGTACTGAAGGCGGCAACATCTCTGAGGCGCGAGCGCGGCTCCTCAACACGGCGACCCGGATCTTCTACACCGAGGGAAT
>NZ_JBVIGS010000051.1:0-13511 GCF_055570675.1 Streptomyces sp. NPDC031111 | reverse complement strand
GCGCAGAGCGGAGGCTGTCCCTGTGGTGGTTGACGGAGCAGCGATGCTGGTCACGTTGATCCTTAGATGGAATCCGACGGAGGTCGAAGTTCAGGGGTTTCTGGGCGGCTGCTACCGCGCCTGTGAGACTGAACGTTCTATCCACCAGATTGGCAAGGGTGGGGCCACTTGTCAAGACCGAACGTTCTACCTGCCCGAATGGCGGATCGCAGCCGGGAGAGCCGCGTTCGCTTGAGGGTGTGCCGCTTGACAGCCAGTTGATCTTTGCCGACCATGTCGGCCGGTTCTATGCATGTCAATGCGACTTTCCGCCCATGGCTGGATTTTTGCTCGGGTAGCTGTTCGTCTGTGACCCGCCTCAGCAGACGATCGACGAGCTGAGCAAGGCTCCATTGGCGAGCCGGAGCGCCTTCACCGGTGCGGTCAGGTTGCTTGAGCTATGGGATGGTGCGGCGTGCACGCACTGCCGGCGAGCGAATGGACCGGGTGTCGCTGGAGGCACGCCGGTCCCGAACCCACCCACCTGCGACCAGGACACGTGGCCGGACTCCTCCCGCCGGCCCGTGAGGGGCCGGGCGGTCCGCAGCGGTGCGACGAGGCGGGCCGCGGCGACCCCTGCGCCGATGCGCCAATGCGCCAAAAGACGTACAGAGCCGGCTCCCAGCCGTCGCTCCATCTGCTGGGCGTCACCTCCGTCGCCGGGAGTGCCGCGACGGTGCCCGCACCGAACCGGTACTCCGCCAGGCACACCGCCCGCCGGCCGGCGACCCCGTCAGCCGCGAAGCGCTCAGGACATCTCTACTTCGTAGAAGCAGAGATAATCCTTGATCGCGGCCACCTCCGGTTTCGGGTCGGCGTACGTCCAGGCCGAGTCAGGCGCGTCCGGGAGCGACCAGTAGGAGGCCTCACCCTTGAATGGACACTGCGTGCGGGTACCGGACGGGGTCAGCAGGTCGAGGCGCACGTCCTGGAACGGAATGTAGTACGAGTCCGGACAGCCCGGCTCGCGCAGCAACAACGCCCCGTCGCTCTCCGCCAGTACCTGCCCGTTCCGCACCACACGCACGTGCCGACCACTGAACTCTACGGTGATGCGGTATCCCGTGCGCCTGGGAAGTGCCTTGGTCACTTCTCGTCCTCCTTGGTGTCAAGTCCTGCTCGGATCAGCACGATCGGGGGCCGGGATCTTCCCGCTGGTGCAAAATCCGCTGCCGGTCTCGACGAGCTCCACACGAATCCCGTGAAGAAGTCCGTCGTACCGTCGGCAAGGGCGATCACGCCGCCATCCGCCGTGGTCGGACTCCGGTTCGATGAAGGTGGCCGCCGTACGAGTTGCGGCGCGAGGCACGCCGGCGGCCGTTCGGCCTTCACGCGGGGCGGGAGCAGCGCCTCCACTGTTGCGGGTCCATCTCCATCCCCGCTTCCGGTGTGCTCACGGCCGCAGTGCGGAGCAAACCGCGACCGTGGCCGACACGCTGAGCGTGATGAACCTGTTCGTGCCATGGGGCTCGAAGCGTTGAGTCAATCTTCATGGGCACACAGCCCCAACGCGACCCCGAGCCAGCGGACAGCGTGATCAAGTGGCATTCAAGTACTTTGCCGACTCGGCAACAGAACGCTGAACGGCGACCCGATCGACGCGTGTGGGCTCACCATTCGCCACGACACGCTCCCCGCCCACCCACACGTCCGACACCGCGCGCGAGCCCACCGCCCACACCAGCGTCGACAGCAGTCGCGTGTCCGGGACGTCCAAGCCGACTGCAAACTGCGGTCCGTCCACCTTGATGTGCACCATGTCTGCCCACTTGCCCGGCTCCAGGCTGCCGATGTCGGTCCGCCCAAGCGCCGCGGCCCCGCCTCTGGTCGCCATCAGGAGGGTGTCCTTGGCGGTCAGGGCCATGGCGTCTTCAGCAGCCAAGCGACTGAACATGGCGGCCAGGCGCATCTCTTCCCACAAGTCCAGGTCATCGTTGCTCGCCGGCCCGTCGGTCCCCAGACCAACAGGAACGGAAGCTGCACGAAGTTCTGCGAGAGGTGCCACTCCTGAGGCGAGCTTCGCGTTGGAGCCAGGGCAGTGGGCCACTCCCGTGCCCGACTGAGCGAACAGATCAACGTCTTGGGGAGACAGGTGCACCGCATGCGCGGCAAGGAGGCGCCCGTCCAGAAGGCCGACCCGGTTCAGCAGCTGCGGCACGGACCCGTGAGAGGACCGCACTTCGCGGTCCTCCACCAGTGACTCGGCAACGTGGATGTGCACCAGTGCACCACGCACCATGGCCGATTCCGCTGTCGCCTCCAGTGCTTCCGGTGGAAGCATGTATGCCGAGTGAGGGCCGTAGGCGATCTCAATGCGGTCGTTCGGGCCGAATCGCAGTCCATCGGCATCGATCCACTTGTCAATGGACGCCAGAGTGTCTCGCCATCGGGCGCCTGGGACGTCGAGAAAGGCGGGAGCGACAAGGATTCGGTTCCCCACCTCAAGCGCCGCATCAACGAGCACCTCTGGATGGAAATACATCTCAGCACTTGTCGTGATCGCGGACTGCAACATCTCGATGCAACCGAGGCGCATGCCGCTGCCCGCGTCGGCAGGTCGCATACGCCCTTCTGCGGGCCATATGACGTCGTTGAGCCACGACGCCAGGGGAAGATCACCGCCCATCCCTCGGAGAGAGGTCATGGCACTGTGGGCATGCGTGTTGACCAGGCCCGGGATAAGAATTCCGGTCAGCTGGAGGGAGCGGGCAACCTCCACACGCGGGGCAGTGGCGGCCGGACCGCAATAGGCGACGCGGCCGACGTCATCCACGTCGACCACCGCGTCCCGGAGTACGGATCCCTCCGCGTCCATGGGTAGTACAACTGGGGCTTGGAATCGCTGGGCAATCATAAGAATTCTGTGCCAATCCTACAGTGATAGTGATCACGTGGCCGGTGCGTCCTGGATCCCAAAGCGGCCAGGAGTTCAGTCACGCAGCGCACGCGAATGTGGGGCTGAGGATCGGCATCACTGCACGCTCCATCAGGACGCGGCAAACCGTGTGCAACAGGATGCGCAACCAACGCGGCTTGCCAATGGAGCAGTTGAGATGTTCGACATACTGAACTACTCGATCAAGCGGCCCGCTGAAGACCCTCAATGATGGTAGGGCCGATCCGGTTGCCACAAGGCTGTTCATCCGCTTCCGAGGGCAACCCACGTGTCCAGGAGGGCAGAACGAGCTGTGCCCAGGCGGTTCGAGCTCGTAGCACGATCACGAGTTGGGTCTTCATGAGGCGCCCCGAGGCAGACTGGCCACCAGGATTCACCTCTCGGTCGAGCAGGGGCAGAAGCCCTTGTCCGTCATGATCACGGCCTCCCCGCGGCGACGCCAAAGTTCGACAAGGGCGACTACAACCGGCGGCATGCGGTCGAGTGCGGGATCAACCGGCTCAAGCCGCGCCGGGCCGGCGCCAAGCCCCGTGACCAAGCGGTACAGCCCCGCCTGACCAGGGAGGCGCCCCTGAAGCCAGGGCGCCTCCGAGTGTCCGCGGGAGGACTTACTCGAAGTCGCAGCCCGGGTTGGGGGCGTCTTGGGAGAAGGGGGCACCGTGGGGGAGGACGTAGAGAACCTCAAGGACGACGTCGGTGGTGCCGCGGTTCTGGCCGATGTGGACGTGGTCCGGGCCGGAGGGCTCGGTCAGGGTGTCACCCTCGGAGTAGACCCCGTCGGAGGCGCAAGAGGAGTCGAAGTGGCTGAGGGTGCCCTTGGCGACCCGGGCGTAGAGGGTGCCGTCGTGGAAGTGCCAGCCGGTGCCCTGGCCCGGCGGGATTGTGATCCGGCGCAGGGTGAAGTCCTTGTCGCCGAGGGTGATGGTGGGGCCGATCTGGGTGGCCTTGACGCCGGGGCCGCCCGGCGTGGCGTGTGCGGTGACGGGGGCCAGCGCCAGACCGGCCAGCAGAGCCGCGACGGCTCCTATGCGGAGTGAGGAACGCATGGGGGGCTTCCGTTTCGTGTACGGAGTGACAAGTCGGCCCGCAGGCGCGGACAGGCAGACCGTCACGGGACCGGCGGGCGTGAAACACCGTAGTACGTACAGCAGTTGATCGGCTCGACCGTTCCACCTGAGATCAACGAACAGTGTGACTCGGTGTGGATCAGCCCCGGCCCCGCCGCTCACGTCGGCACGATTGCCGGCCGGAGGCCGACAAGTACGGGAAGAACGCCAGGTCGGCTACGTGCTCGCCGTTGCCTGCTCGGCCGAAGTCACCACCGGCGCGGGGTAGTTCCGCACGGATGCCCTGGCCGCGAAGGTACCCAAGCGGGCTTGCAGAAGCTCTCGGCCGGGGTCGGCGCCAAAAGGCACCTCTTCGGTACCAAAGGGCACTGCTTCGGCGTGAAAGGGCACCGCTTCCACGACTGGGCGGTCATCGACCTGGCCGAACCCCGGCCCGGCAACCAGCCACCCGTTCCTGGACTACGTCACCGCCAAGTACGGCATGATCGACGCCCTGCGCGCCATCGCCGCGACGGGAAACAATCCTTATGGTCACAGCCGGGAAATGATCCAGGCCGCCATTACCTCACTCATGGACGCTTGCACGGCCGCCGGGGCGATCCGCACCGATATCCAACCCACCGACATCGGCGCCGCCCTGGAAGGCATCGCCCTCACCTCGGCGGGTGCTGAACACCGACAGCAAGCGGAGCGCCTGCTCGACCTCACCCTGGACGGCCTCACGGCCCGCCCGTGAGGACTCGTGCGAGGGTCCGCCCCACCACCACAGGGCCTCGGGCGGTCATTCCTCGCTGTCCTCGTCCTCGTCCGGCTCGGGCCCGTCGGGGTCGCGTAGCGGGCGCAGGGCGCTGGCGATCGGGATGCCGGCCGCGAAGCTGTGGCCGCCGAGCAGGTTCAGGTCGCCGTGCTTGAGCGGGGACAGGCGGGCGATGTCCTCGTCGCGGATCTTGTGGCCGTCGGCGCGGAGCTGGGCGATGGCGGCGTCGATGTACTTTGTCGTCGTCCAGAGGACGATGGCGTTGAGGGCCGGGCCGAGCCGGTCGTTCCTCCATGCCGTCGCGGTCCGCCTGGTGGATGGTGCCGCGCTTGCCGTGGCACACGTCCCGAGCCGGATGGCGGGACTCCTGCCTGGTGAGCTGCCGGTTCATCTGCCGGCGGTAGGTGTCGTCGATCGGGTCGACCACGCGCGAAGAAGTCGCACTCATGATCGATCACGGGCGGCGGAGTCGCGATGACCGTGCACGGTTGTCGGTCGAGCACGGGCGGGACCGGATGTCCTGGTTGCGAGGTGGCGGTTGCCCGCGTGGTGCCCCTCCGGCCACCGTCGGCCGGAGGGACACCACGCGGCCGGTGTCAGGCAGTCGGGGTCCAGCGCTGTGCGGCCGCACCGTTGCAGTCGTAGATCTGCAACTGGGTCCCGTCCACGGTGGAGCTCCCCGGGTCGTCAAGACATCGCCCGGACTGCGGATTGATCAGTGAGGAGTTGGGGCCCGTCACCCAGCGCTGTGCGCCGGTGCCGTTGCACGTCCAGAGCTGGACCTTGGTCCTGTTGGCGGTCCCCCCGCCGCTCACGTCGAGGCAGCGTCCCAGGGCGCGTAGCGTACCGCCCGCGCCAGGGACGTACGTCCACCGCTGCGCGCCCGTACTGTTGCAGCTGTAGAGCTGCACGGGCGTGCCGTCGGCGGTGCCGGAGTTCCGCACGTCGACGCATTTGCCGGCGATCCCCGAACGGAACGTCACCGTGGCCGTCTGGCCGCTGGACTCCAGGGCGGAGTGGACGAGCGTGGCCGCCGCTCTCATCCCCGCCTCATTGGGGTGGTAGGTGGCACGGCCCGCGGCCGGGCGGTACGACTCCACCCAAGGGCTGGCCGAGCACGCGTCGTGGCCACGGCTCGCGGCAGCCAGATCGACCAGGGTGGCCCCCGTTGCGGCCGCTGCGGTCGCGGTGGCCTCCGCCAGGCGCGAGGCAATACTGCGCACGAATGCCGCCTGGTCATCGGTCAACGGGACGTTCGCGCAGACCCCGGAGGCCGGCAGGAGGGTGAAGTAGTTGACCAGATGGACGTGCGCCTGTGGTGCCGTGCCACGGATGGCCTTCACCACGTTCTCGATCCGACCGGCCAGCGCGGGGAAGGTCTGGTTGATCGCGTTCCTGTCCACCGTGCCGCAGTTGGCGCCGCCGCTGGTCTGGCAGGAATAGGTGTTGATGCTGCCCAGGTAGTTGACATCGTTGCCACCGATCGTGACGGTGACGAGGCGGGTCGCCGCGGTCACGGCCTGTACCTGCGGTGGCTGCCCGGACTGACTGGTCGTCAGGACGTTCGCGGTGGTCGCGCCGCTGCACGAGACGTCCGTGAGGTTCGCCCCGATTTCCCGGGCCACGATGCTCGGGTAGTTTCCGGCCGACCGGGAGCACGTCGCGGCTCCGCTCCCCTCCTGTGTCGGAGGAATGCCCGGCCCGGCCGCGAAGGAGCTGCCCATCGCGACGTATCCGAGGCCCGAACTGACGGCCGCGAGACGCGGCTCCGTCTGGGCCTGCGTGATTCGGTGTGCTGCGGCGGTCGACGCCGAGGCGGCAATCGCTGCCGCACACGCCGCCGCCACAGCGACGAGAGCGCGCACCGACACTGGTGCGCGTAAACGGTTCTTCGAGCACAGGCCCGCCATCGGGTTCCTCACGGTGGTAGGGGCACGTCGGAGACGGGACAACACCCGGCGCCGGACGTAATTGGTCCGGACCTTAGCGAGCGTTGGCGCCTTGGCCAAGACCGCGGCCACACTTCGCGGATGTGTACGGCACGGCTGACGAGGGCGTAAACGAGCGTCACCGGGCGTACGTTCCGGAGTCGGACGCCGACGACCCGGCTCCCCCGACGGGACGGACCCGGTCACGTCGGATCCAGTCACAGGGGAACGCGATCCTTCGCCGTCGGCCGCGTGCGTGAGCGGGGACCGAGCCGAGGTGTGACACGAGCCACCAACACCCACGAGGGAGAACGTTCGGTTTGACACAACACCCAGCGGCACATCTAATTGGTGTACCGAACGTTCTCCCTCCGCAGAGGGTCGGCCCTGTTCGGCTGCCGATCCGCTCTCTGCCCATGACCGATAGGACACCTCATGCGCATCCGTATCTCACGTCGCGTCGCGCTCGCCGCCGGCGCCCTGGCCCTCATGGGCGCCGCCACGGCTCCTGCCGTGGCCACGTCGGGCGGTGAACAGACCACTTCCGCGAAGCCGACCGTCGTCCTCGTCCACGGAGCGTGGGCGGACTCCTCCAGTTGGTCGCCCGTGATGGAGCGCCTGCGTGAGGACGGCTACCCGGTGCGAGCCATCGCCAACCCGCTGCAGGGGCTCACGAGCGACACCGACTATGTCTCCAGCTACCTCTCCACCATCGACGGCCCGGTGGTGCTCGTCGGCCACTCCTACGGTGGTGCCGTGATCACCAACGTCGCGGCCTCCGACCCCGACGTCAAGGCCCTGGTCTACATCGCCGGTTTCATCCCCGCCAAGGGTGAGACGGTGGGCGGACTGGCCGAGAAGTCCTCGCCGCCCATCCCGCTGATCCCCACCGAGGTCCCGGGCGGTACGGAGGTCTCGATCGATCCGGATCACTTCCGGGAGGCCTTCGCCGGTGACGTCGACAGGACCACGGCCGCCAACCTGGCGGCCGCGCAGCGGCCCGCCAACACCAAGGCCGTGTCCGACGCCAGCGTCGCCGAGGCCTACCGGAACATCCCCTCCTGGAGCCTGATCACCCGCCAGGACAAGGCGATCGCTCCCGACCTCCAGCGCTTCATGTCCAAGCGGGCCCACGCGCACATCGAGGAGGTCAACGCCTCGCACGCGGTGATGATCAGCCGCCCCGGCACGGTCACCAAGGTGATCGAGGACGCTGCCCGCAGCAGCCGGTGACGTACGAACCCGGCTCCGGCCTCGGTGTGGAATCCGGGTGAAGGCCCGCCATCGGACAGTGCGGCCGAAACGCTCGTCCACGGGCCGCCGACCGTGGTGCCATGGAGTGCCAGCGCCCGACACGACCCGCGTCAGGACCAGCGGCTGAATATGTCGGCCCGCCCACGGCCTTCCATGCAGGCCGTCCCTCCGGCAAGGAAACTCCCCGGGGGGACGGCCTGTTGGACACATCGGCCACATGTGTCCTCGTACAGGTGGCTGCGCCTCCGGCACCGAAGGAGACCGGTGCGCCCTCGTCACGAGTGAGCCGACGCACCGGTTCGACGAACGCGCCACCGGAGCCCACGAGGACGTGATCGGCGCCCGCATCGGGGCGACCCTCTCCTTCTCGGGCCGCGACATCACACCGATCAGATTCAACTGTCGCCAGTTCTCGGGGGAAACGAGGGCGATGCAGGGCGGGCGGCGATCACTCGCGGGTGCCCCGACAGGGGTGCGACGCACGGATCGGAGCAACCCGGCACGTGCCGCACCGGATCAGTCTGTCGCCGCAGCGCGGCGGACCGGATGGCCCGAGCCGGACTGCAGTACCGCCGACTTCGCGGGACTCACCGATGGACCGGTCACCTTTGCGAGGTGCATCCACGTTGTCAACGCATATTGAGGAGATGTCTAGATGAGTCAGCGTGAATTGCCGAACGGCAAAGAGAAGGTGCAGGACCGGATGACTCCTGATGAAGCGACCGGTCGTGTTGCGCTGATCACCGGTGCGACCAGTGGTATCGGGTGGGCCGTGGCTCGCCGCCTGGCACGGGACGGCCTCACCGTCGTGGTCACTGGTCGCGATCGACGACGGGGAGACCAGGTCGTCTCAGCCATCCGGGCAGAGGACGGAACGGCACATTTCATCCCTGCCGATCTGCGTGACGCGGCTTCGGTGGCCGATCTGGCACAGCAAGCGACGGAAGCCGGCGGCGGTCATGTCGGCGTCCTTGTACATAGCGCCGGTGCAGGGATCCTTGGCCCCACGTCGGGGACGACGGAGTCCGAGTTCGATCGAGTTTTCGATATCAACGTGAAGGTGCCGTATCTGCTGACCGGACACCTCGCCCCACCCATGGCGGCCCGCGGCGACGGAGTGATAGTCAACGTTTCCAGCATCTCCAGCGGCCGTGGAATCGACGGTATGGCTGCGTACGCAGCCAGCAACGCAGCGATCGACCAACTGACGCGCAGTTGGGCCGCCGAGTACGGCCCCCACGGTGTGCGGGTGAATGCCGTGGCGCCAGGCGTCACGGACACGCCGATGATCACCCCCGCACGCGGATACTTCGAAGCCCTCGCCGACCGAGCCCCTGCACGTCGGCTCGGTGGCCCGGACGAGGTCGCCGCCGCAGTCGCCTATCTCGTGTCCTCCGAGGCGAGGTTCGTACATGGGGTGGTACTCCCCGTCGACGGAGGCTTCACAGCCGTCACCTGAGCACGAACCCGGGAAGAGGCCGCCGCTCCGTCCGTCTTGGTGGGACCGAGTGGGAATCCATCGGCTCGGGCGGGGCATCCGGTGTCCGGCCGAGCGTGGAAGAGGAACTTCCTCCGCTGTGCGGAGGGGGTCCCACCAGCCGGGCCTTGACGTACAGGCCGTGGAGCCGAGATCGAAGCGTTCGACCGCATCCGCCGCCTCGCCGCCCCGAACCAAGCCGTCGTCCTCGTCACCCACCGCATGTCCGGTGTCCGCCACGTCGACCACATACCTTGACGTCAATAACGGAGTCCTGAACCCGTCGCCCAAGCACTGGCCCGGCGCCTCCCTCGCCCGGCGAGTTCGTCATTCACGGCTACCGCGCCCAAGGACACGTCGCCGCGAGCACGCAGACCGGCCGGAGAGCGAGCCCCCGGTGCTTCCCATTGTCGGACACCTTCCGAAGCTGGTCATGAACCCACTCGCCTTCCTGGCCTCACTACCGAAAGCACATGAGGTCACTACCGTGTTCATCGGTGGACGACCGATCTACTTCCTCAGCTCCCACGGCTTGTCCGGTCCCTGCTCACCGGGGAGTCCGGCGCTTTCACTCGCGGACTGGTCTTCGAGAAGGCCGTCAAGGTCTTCGGCCAGGGCCTCATCGTGTCCGACGGGGAGCAGCACCGCCGGAACCGGCGGTTGATCCAGCCAGCCTTCCACCAGCACAAGATCGAGCACTATGTCGAGATCATGCGCTCCGTCGTGGAGAAGAGGTCCAGCGCGTGGACAGCGGGGCAGCCGTTCGCCCTGAACAGCGAGACCCATGAGACGGCCGTGGAGGTCCTGACGCGAACGCCCTTACGAGCGGATCTCGCCGACAGGGCAGCCGAGAACGTCAAGCGGGCGTTCCCGGGGATCGTCGCGGGTATCGCCGCACAGGCGCTCTATCCCTACTCCTGGATGGAGAAACTTCCCCTCCCGGTGAACCGACGGTACGAGCGCTCCGCTGCCCTGTTCCATGACGTCGTCAAGGCGGTGATCGCCGAACAGCGCAAGAACCCCGCGCAGGACGACAGCCTCCTGGGCACGCTGATCAACACCCGCGACCAGGACAACACCTTCACCGAAGCACAACTTCGGGACGAGACCGTCACCATGCTGATCGCCGGCGCCGAG
The DNA here is from genome assembly GCF_055570675.1 of Streptomyces sp. NPDC031111. Lineage (NCBI taxonomy): Bacteria > Bacillati > Actinomycetota > Actinomycetes > Kitasatosporales > Streptomycetaceae > Streptomyces > Streptomyces sp. NPDC031111. The sequence goes on along the minus strand of NZ_JBVIGS010000051.1, from coordinate 2,956 downwards.
ACCGTCTCGACGACGCTCGTCTGGTTCTTCCACGAACTGGCCCGCTATCCCGAGGTCGAACAACGGCTGGTCGACGAACTGCAGAGCCGGCTCGCGACAGGCCGATCTCTTTTCAGGTTTCCGCAAACTGCCCTACACGGCCGCCGCGATCAACGAGGCAGTGCGGCTGCACCACCCCAACTGGTTCCTCTCCCGGCGAGCCGTGTCCTCGGTGACCCTCGGAGGCCATCGCATCCCTGCGGGGGGCGAAGTCGTATTCAGCCCGTCGACGATGAACCGGGACCCCGAAGTCTTCGACCATCCTCTGCGCTTCGACCCCGACCGCTGGCTCGACGGTCGGACGGACGACCTGCCACGCTCGGCCTACATGCCATTCGGCGTCGGGAAACACAAGTGCGTCGGTGACACCTACGCCCTGGCCGAGCTCACGGTCTCCATCGCCTCCATAGCCCGCCGCTGGAAACTCACCCACCAGCCCGGATCACGCGTCCGCGAAGTCCCCTGGACAACGTCCAGCCCGCCGACCTGATCATGGTCGCGCAACCTCGGCAAACCGTATGAGCGAGGGGTGCCCGTCCCGACCGACCCGGGGAGCCCGACGGTGCGGGTGCCCGATTCGGGACGGGCCGGATACGAGCAACCACGGCGTCGACCCGGCGGTTGACGGGCCCCGCTGGAGAAGCTGCACGCGCCGACACCGAACGGTTGCTTCGGCCATAGCGATGTGGGCGAAGGCCGAGAAACCCTCACGCGGACCGCTTCACCGGATTCGCGCGGACTGGACCCGTCCCTCGCCGGGCAGTTCAGCCCGTCATCACCCTGCGCCAGATCTCGGAGATGGTCGTGCTCGCCCGGCCCAGATCCCCGTCCGGAACGAGAGAAGCACGGTAGAAGGCACGCTCCGTCATCCAGCACAGGGCATCCGCCAGCGCCGTAGCGCCGTCCGGTCCGTCGTCGTCGGGGATACCAGCGCTTCTCAGCACCTGTGCCATGGTGAGTGCGAACCGATCCACGGTCTCGCTCCAGGCAGCTCCGACGACCGGGTGCAGCGCCGAGTAGTCCACGGCGGCGCGCATGACCGTGCCGTGGTCCCGCCATACCGCCTCGGTCGCCCGGACGGCCCGTTCCATGGCCGCTACGGGTGCGGCGGACTCGTCCCGGGCCGTGGCATCGGCGTGCGCCCGAATGGTGCGCATGGTCCGCTCTACGAGAGCTGCCAGCACCTCGTGCTTGCTGCCGAAATAGAAGTACAGGGAACCCCGGGAGATCCCGGCCTTCTGGGCGATCGCCTCCACGGTCAGGTTTTCCAGACTCGTGTGTCCGAGCAGTTCCTCGGCGGCGTCCAGAAGAGCCCGCTCACGCAGGTCTCCCTTGCTGGGGGCGGCACTGCGCCTTCCCACGGTCATCTCCCCTGTCTCCCCTGCGGTTCCCCCGCACTCTACTTCCACGACGGGCAGGCACGGCCGGAGTGTTGCGGCGTCATGCGAAGAGAGGGAACCGCGGGGGATGCCCGCGCCCTCGTGCGTCCGACCGGCTGCTCAGTTGTTCGTGATCTGGGCTCCGTCGGGAAAGTCCGTGGTCCGCGACAGCTTCTCCCAGGTGCGGATGTCGTCGTCCACCGCCTGCCGGCCCTGGCCGATGAGGCGCAGGGCGTCGGAGCCCAGGACCAGGTGGCCGGGGGGCTCCGGCACGTCGAGGATGTGGAGCAGAGCCTCAGCTGCCTTCTGCGGGTTGCCCAGCTGATTGCCGCTCGCCTTGAGCCGTGCCTCGCGGATCGGGTCGAAGACCTCGTCGTAGTCCGAGACCGTTCGCTCCGCCCGGGTCATCGACCGGCCGGCCCAGTCCGTTCGGAAGGATCCGGGCTCGATGGCCGTGACGTGGATACCGAAGGCCGCCACCTCCTTGCGGATACTGTCGAGCATGCCCTCCAGGGCGAACTTGCTGCCGCAGTAGGCGGACATGCCGGGCACGGCCATGAGACCGCCCATGGAGGTCACTGCCATCAGGTGCCCCGAGCGTCGGGGGCGCATGTGGCGCAGGGCCGCTTGAAGCGTTGCGGCGGCACCGAACACGTTGGTCTCGAACTGAGCCCGGACGGCTGCCAGCGGGGTCTCCTCGAAGACGCCCTCCAAGCCGTAGCCGGCGTTGGCGATGACCACGTCCAGCGGACCGACCGTCGACTCGACGTCGTCGGTCACGGCGAACACGGCCTCGTCGTCCGTGACGTCGAGCAGGCGCGCGTGCGCCCTGCCCGGTGCGAGTGCCTCGAAGGCGGCGCCATCCTCCTGCCTACGGACGGTACCCACGACGGTATGTCCCGCTTCCAGGGCTCCTGTGGCGAACGCCCGGCCGAGTCCACTGCTCACGCCGGTGATCAGAAAGGTCTTCATGGCTGGTCACATCCTTGGGCCGCGGCGGCTTGGCCGCCGTGAAAGTTCCTGTCGACACATCGAATCTACACGACGCAGATTTTTTTTGACATCACGCAGATTATCTGGGGGCATCCGTGGCCGCACCCTCCTCAAGATCCGGTCGCCGGCACGGCCCGTGCCACGATGAGCGCATGAACGATGAGCACAGGATCCTCAGTCGTGGAGAGGACGCCGTTGCCTGACGGCCTCGCGCGCGACTCATTTAGCTCGTGGAGGGGGACCGGCGCGGCACTGTCCTGCGTCGGTCACCTCTCGCCGCGGCGGATCGCCGCGCGAACGACGCGGACCACTCCTGGCACCTCGCGCCGATGGCCACGGTCCTCGCCGAGCGCTCCGACGAGCCGGTCGATCCCGGACACACGGTCCGCTCGTCCTGCCGCTGTCGCTCGGCCCCTTCCCGAGGTCGGTGACCGACCCCAGGGGCTCAGTGGGCGGGGCAGTACGGCGAGGGCTGTGTCGGCGATGTCGGTCAGGGTCTTCTCGCTCGTTCCGGCTTTGCCCAGCGCTTCGATGCCGCGCAGGAC
>NZ_JBVIGS010000050.1:0-13931 GCF_055570675.1 Streptomyces sp. NPDC031111 | reverse complement strand
ACCTTGCGGCCCTGGATGATGGACAGGTCGGCGTCGGCGTCGTAGAACAGCTCGGCCACTGGGTTCTCTCCTTGTGTGCGGTGTTGCGTCCCACCTCATGACGGGGCGGGACAGTGATCAGATCCGGGCCTGCGACGCACCGCACGATCAGCGATTGATCGTGTCCGCGAGCTTCGGCCCAGCAAACGAACGGCAGACAAACCGAGTTCCAAGGACCTGGGCCTGCCCCCACCGCGCGAGGAAGTCCAGCAGGATGGCACCACCACCCGCGTCGCTGGTGACGCTCGGATGTGAGGTCAGGCTGAGTGTGTAGAACGATCGGATACGCGATCAACTTAGCGGAGACGCACCTGAGTAGCAAGATAGAACGTTCTGCCTTGTTCGGGGGACGGGGTAAGGTCGCCTGCCTCCTCAAGCCCGTCTGCACCGCGCCGGCAGAGGAGGCTGCCCGGGGGCGGACAGGGGGACTGCGGGTAGCCGGTCCTGCCGTGTTGCCGACCTGTTCACTGGGTCCTGATCAGGCTCGGCGGGTACGTAAGGGGCGCGAGCGTGGCCCTTCACCGATTCACCCGAACTGTTCGGCAGCGAAATCAGAGCGATCGCTCCGGTCGACTTCCGGAACGGACTCATCGTGCGCGAAGTGGACTACTGGGACGGTCGCTACTTCGGCATCGACGCCACCAACCAACTGCGCGTTCCCGAGGTCCCGTTCCCGGCCACCCAGGTGTCAGGCAGGGCCTGTAGGTCAACGTGATCACTGAACTCGTCGCAGAGCTCGGACAGTTGTTGCACGTCCCGGCCGCCGGAAGCCTGCTGAAGAGCTGACCGCAGGGGCGGTGGTGATGTCGGCGCCCCTGCGGTCGACCATGTCGCTGTATCCGCCCGGCTGCGGCAGCGTCAGGCCGCCTGCGGCGCCGGGGCATCCGCGCGGTCATCCCTCAGCCGTCGGACCAGGTCGGCCACCGTCTGCGGCGAGGCCGACTCGGTGGCCGGCCGCCCGGCTTCGACAGCGAGGCATACAAGCAGCGGAACACCGTCGAGCGGTGCATCAACCGCCTCAAGCAGTGGCGCGGCCTGGCCGCACGAACCGACAAGCCCGCGATCGCCTACCAGGCCGCACTCCACCTCGCGGGCATCCTCATCTGGACCCGACCCTGACCAAAGAGACAGAACCTATGTAACGAGCTCGTGCACGGTAGGCAGTGAGGCGTCGAAGGCTTCGACATGGCTCCGTGTTCACAGCTGCCGTGCCGAGGCCAGGTCCGCAGTCTGCTGGTGGGACAGTAGGCCGGCGATGGCCTGGACGGTGTGGCTCATGTGTTCGCGGCGGCCGAGGTGGCGGGTCAGGGTCCGCCAGTTCTTCAAGTGGGCGATGCCGTGTTCGACTCGGATCCGCCTTGAGGAGTGCGCCTTGCGCTGCCGCTCGTGCATCTCCTCGTACCAGTCCGGAGCGTTCTTCTTGAACTTGCGGTGCGGTGGGGTGATCACCCGTCCGCCGGTCTGCGCGCCCAGGCCCTGGTAGCCGGCGTCGGCGAGGATCTCCACCGCGGGTCCGTCGGCCAGGAGCTTGACCAGCCCGAGCTGGCGGGCATGGGTGATGTCCGCGCAGCTGCCGGGCCTGGCCGGACTGCAGAACAGCACCCGCCCGTCGCCATCCGTGACGACCATGGTCTTGACCGCGTTCTGCTTGTTCTTGCCGGATATGAACTTGTCCCGGTCCTTGCGTCCGGCGGCCGGCCGACGGACCCGGATCTCGGTGCCGTCGATGATGCCGGTCTTTCCGCTGGCGCCGAGGTGGTCGACGACCTCGGCCAGGGTCCGCAACCGCACTCCGGGACTGACGGTGCAGCCACGTTCGGCGAGCAGTGGTCGTACCTCGTCGACGGCGCGGGTGATGGTGGAGCGGTCCACTCCGAACCAGCAGGCCAGTAGGTCGTGGGTGACCCCGTGTCGGAGGTGCACGAGGGTGGCCAGGAGCCGGTCGACGAAGACCAGCCGGTGCTTCGCGCCGGCACCGATCGCCCGCTTCCGCGGCTTGGACGCGAGCCTGTCCTGGTGCCGTTCATGCCACAACGGGCCAAGCTCAGCCACGAGTTCAGCAATCACGTCGGCCGACAGGCCCGTAATTCTTCGGTCGCTGATGATCACTGCACGAGACGCGTTCCCCACCACACCACCATGATCGACGATCAGGAACTCGACGCCTCACTGCCTACCGTGCACGAGCTCGTTAGGCGTGATCGGCCCCTCTCCGCGACAAGGTCGAGGACGGCCTGCCAGTCCTTCACGGAGACGTTCGGGACACGTACGTCCGGCAACGACCCATCAGGTCCAGGTCGAAGAAGCACTTCACGCCATCCCACGGCAGGTCACTCACCCCACCATGCTGTCCTGCTCGCCGACCTCAGCGTGGCCGACCTCCTCCGCCAAAGGCCGGCTGTTCCCCCGTCCAAGACCGGACCGACGACCGACCCGGCCATCAGTTGCAGCAAACGCCGCTGCGGTAAGGGAGCTGGCCAGATCGGCGGGAAGCACGACGGCCGACATCCCGCCGCCTCGCGAACACCGGAACAAAAGGCTCCTCGCCCAACGTAACACCGTTGGCGTATGTCACGCCCCAAGTGGCCATTACCGCTCAACTGCCACCCATTTGTGAGGGAGTCCTTGATGACCGTACCCGGCTCCACGACAGCCACCCCGCTCGACCCGCTGACGACGGTGCTGGTCCTACCGGACGGCACAGTGCACACTCGCGACACGCTGCTGTCCGGCCAGGACGGCGAACAGGAACTCCTCAGCGAGGCGTGGCTCTTCCCGCGCGAGCAGGCCGCGGTTCTGCAGCGGCCCGTCCGGGTCAGCATCGGTCGGCCCTCGGGGTCCGTGGAGGCGTACCTGTTGTCCGCGGACGGCACAACCACGGCAGTGGCGGCGCATCCGTCCGCGGCCGTCCTCGACCCACCGGACCCGCGGTGGGACGACGGCATGCCCCAGCACCGTGCACTGCTCGAGATTGCCTGGGCGGCCGAGCGCGCCGGCGACTGGGCGGCTGCCCAGGCTGCTGCCGAGCGGCTCGCTGTTCACGTTCACGACCATCTCGGCGGTCAGCACTTGCGCACCGTCCTCGCTCACGAGCTCCAGGGCCACTTCGCCGTCCGCGCCCGGGACTGGGCCAGCGCAGCCCGCCTGCACACCAGCGCCGCCGCAGGACGAAACCGGCTGCTCGCCCCGTCCGAGTCGACAGTCCGCACCCTCAGGAACGCCGTCTACGCCTGGATGAGGGCCCCCCTCGCCAAGGACATCACCGAGACCGGCTACGCCCTCGCTCATCTGCTCGTACGGCTCGCACCCAACAGCCCCGGACCTATAGCCGCCGTGCTCGGTCGCCTCGGCTCCTCGGTGGAGCGGTAAGCAAGATGTTCGGGCGGCGGCGCACGCCGAAGGCACTCCGCTCGTCAGCGCCTCAACGGGTGCTTGGCGTCGAACGGGCGTGTGCACCAAACGGCCTCCTGACCCCTGTCATTCGCCGACACGACCACGAACGCGACTGAGGTAGAACGTTCGGTCTTGACAGATCGACATAGCTCGCTTGATCATGAAGGAGTAGAAGGAACGTTCTCCCTCGGGTTGGGTGGTGCCGTCATGGCCGTCCGTCGCTACATCATCTTCTTGAGCCTCGCCCTGGCGGTCGTGGCTGGATTGGCAGCTGCTGTCCCAACCGTCGCCGGAACCGGCCGCGGCGTTCTTGCTGTTCTGTTCATGGGAGCCACCGGTGCCGCGGTGGGCGCCCATGCCGCTCCTTCGAAGTCCGCTCCGAAGGCAGCCCCCGAGCCCGTTTCAGCCCTCGGTCCGATGGCTGCCGAGGAGAAAACGGACCAGAACAGGACAGATCAGTGGACGCCGGACCAGGACAAGGCAGCCCAGAGGGCGGCGGCCAAGAAGGCCGCGGCTGGAGCCAAGGACGTGCGGGTCTATTCGGTGAAGGCCGGCGATTCCCTTTCGAAGATCGCCGACGAGCAGAACGTCAGTGGTGGCTGGGAGCAGCTCTACGCCGACAACCGCGAGGTCATCGGTGCCGACCCGTCGCTGATCCGTCCGGGCCTCAAGCTCACCATCACCGGTGAGAAGGCCAGGTCGACAGCCCCCAAGTCGTCGTCCGTCGGGCCCGCTTCGAGGTCCGAGTCGTCCTCGAAGGTCTCGTCCACCGTCAAGCCCTCCACGACGAAGACTGCCAGGAAAGCCGCCCCCAAGTCATCGTCCGCCACGTCCACTTCGAGGCCCGATTCGTCTCCGAAGGTCTCGTCCACTCACAAGCCCTCCACGACGAAGGGTGACAAGAAGGGGACCACGGCAGCCAAGACCTCCGGCACAGTCAACGGCCTTACCACCCCGGTGTCCGGCGTCGCCCTCGGCACCGGGTACAAGGCTGGTGGCAGTCTGTGGTCCAGCGGCCACCACACCGGCGTCGACTTCCTCGCCCCGAGTGGCACCCCGCTGAAGGCGGTCGGCGCGGGCACCGTCGTCTCGGCCGGCTGGGGCGGCGCGTACGGCAACCAGGTCGTCATCCAGCTCGCCGACGGCCACTACGCCCAGTACGCCCACCTGTCCTCGCTCTCGGTCTCCAGCGGCCAGACCGTGACCGCTGGCCAGCAGATCGGCCTCTCCGGCGCGACCGGCAACGTCACCGGCCCGCACCTGCACTTCGAGATCCGCACCACCCCGGACTACGGCTCGGACATCGACCCGGTCGCCTACCTGCGCTCCAAGGGCGTCGCCATCGGCTGACGCGCGCTTTTGGGTCGAGCAGGTGACCTCCTTGAAGCGGGTGTCAGAGTCGACCAGCGAGGTCAGTGACTTGGCGGCCTCGCGGTAACGGGGCAGGGTCGGCGGTCCCAGCCCGCCGTAGGCGGGTTGCCACGGCTCGGCTGCGGCCCGGCGGGCAGGACGCGGTATCGGTGGCCGCGTGCACGCTGACCCTGCCCTGGCAGTCGTCCGCTTCCCCAGCGCCCCGCAGTACTGCCGGGCGACCCCGGCCGAAGCCGTCCCGCACTCGGGGAACGACACGTCATCAACGGCCGACACCTCGGGGGCGGAGCGCCTCGCACAACCGCTGAGCGATCCGCTGCCGCACCGTCGTCCACACGTCCACTCCCACGGCTACTGGTTCACGAACTGCCGCAGGGTCTGCGTGGTGCCGTCCGGCAGCCGCTCGGCCATCGGCTGGATCTACTTGCGTCGGCCATCCAGGCATTCGGCCCATCCTCAAGGAGGTAGAACGTTCTGTATTGACAAGGTGTGGGCCTCTTGCCAAGCTAAGGGTGCAGAACGGTCGGTCTTGCGGCGGAGATCTCAGGTGACCGCGACACGCAAACCGTCCACCGGGCGCTTGCATCCCATGCATCCACACCGAAACAGAACCTCAGCCACGAGGAGGACTCATTCATGCGTGTCTTCGTAACCGGCGGAAGCGGCTTCGTCGGTCAGCACGTGATACGCCGACTGCGCTCGGAGGGTCACGCCGTCCTCGCCCTGGCCCGCTCCGCCGCGAGCGCGCAGAAGGTGGCCGATGCGGGAGCTGAGCCGGTGCTGGGCGATCTCCTGGAGCTCACGGTGGCCGGCGAGGCGGCCTCGTCGCCGGCGTGGCTGGACCAACTGCATGAGGTCGACGCCGTCGTGCATGCCGCGGCCCGAATGGAGTTCTGGGGCGATGACGCGGGTTTCCGTGCCGACAATCACGATCCCACTGTCGCCCTGCACGCAGCCGCAGTCGCGGCGAACGTACCTCGGTTCGTGCTCATCAGCGCAGCCGCTGTGTCCACCGGCACGCCACGTGCCACCGTGGTCGACGAGAACACCGACAACGGCACCCCCGTCACTGCCTACTTCCGGATCAAGCTGGAAACCGAGAACGCGTTGCGCGGCGCCGCGTCGCGCGGGACGACCCTGGTGATCCTGCGGCCACCGCTCGTCTGGGGGGCGGGGATGAACATCGCGGAAACGGCCGCCGACGCCGCCAAGGGGCGGTTCATGTGGATCGACAAGGGCCGCCACATCGTGGACTTCATTCACGTCGACAACCTCGCTGACACCGTTGCGCTCGCCCTCATCGAGGGTGACCACGGTGTCCCCTACTACGTCACCGACGGGTCCCCCATGCCGGTCCGCGACCTCTTCACCGCTCTGCTGGACACCCAAGGTGTCGACGTCTCCACCAGCCGGAGTCTCCCCCTGTTCGTGGTCGCACCGATCGGGGCCCTGTTGGAGTTCGGCGCCCGCGTTCTCCGCAGGAGTACTCCACCACCGCTGACCAAGTGGCTGGTCGCCTTCCTGGGCCGGGACCGCATCTATGACATCAGTGCTGCCCGCAACGTCCTCGGCTACCGACCGCGTGTCAGCCTCGAAGAGGGCCTCCTGGAGATGACAATCCTTGCCCGCCGCCGCTCTCACGCCGATGCGGCGTAGCAAGTCAACGGCCACGTCACTTCTGCACCCGCCGCCTCGACGCCCCCTTGGCGAGCGGAACCACCGGCTGACCACTGCCGGACCGAAGAGTTGCGCGAAAGGTACTGATCACGACTATCCATGGCGATGAATGGGCAGGTGGATGCCGGTGCCCAGGCATGGATGACAGCAGTCGCCGAGTTCGCGAAGAGTCTACCGGGGGGGCGCGTCAAGCCGGGTCGGTAAGGCACGTCCGAGATTGTCACGGGTATTCCCATGTCTGTTCTCAATGGCGTCATCAACACGGCACGCACAGCCGACGCCGACGAGGTCGCCGACTTCGCCGCCTCTCCGAGTTCGGCATCCCTTGCATGGAGTCTCCACGTACGAGGGGAAGAGGTGGATGACCGGATCGTGGCAGCCGCCGTCGCCCAGGGGTTGGCACAGCGCAGGACACTGCCGTTCATGCTGAAGGACCTCGATGACGGCGACCTGACGGCACCCACGGCCGAAGGGCTGGAAGTCCGGCGGGTCCTGGGCGATGAGAGCGACCTCTATGGGAAAGTCCTGGCGGCGGGGTACGAGTGCCCGGAGGACGCCTTCTCCGTGTTTGCTCTGCCCTCCGTTCTTGAGCATCCTTCGATGCGGGCCTATGTGGCCGAAGCGGGGGTGAAGCCGTGGCGACCTCATTCGGTGTCGTGGTGGATGGAATGGTGGGGGTGTTCAACATCGCGGTTCGGCCGGAGTGCCGCAGGCGCGGCTACGGCAGAGCAGTGACGGCGGCGGTGTTGCGCGACGCGTACGAGGACGGTGCGAGCACTGCCTTCCTGCACGCCAGCGCGCTGGGCGTGCCTCTCTACCAGGCGATGGGATTCCGTCTCGCGGAGTCATGGACGGTGTTCGCCGCGAGTTGAGGAAGCCTCGCCGGCCGGGAGTTCCCGGCCGTTTTCGATCATGCGGCTGCGCCCGCGGAACTCGGCGATGACGGTCGCGCCCCGGAGGACGGTCACATCGTAGATCCCGCTGCGGCCGAACCGGGTGCGCTCACGAGCGGATGCCGTCAGCACATCGCTTTCCTTGGCGGGGGCGGTGAAGACGATGTCGGCGCCCGCAGCGACGGTGACGGGGCCGTGGCTGTTGCAGGCGAAGGCGAACGCCGTGTCCGCGAGCGCGAAGACGTAGCCGCCGTGGGCTGTACCGTGACCGTTGGTCATGGCCGCTGTCACCGTCATCCGGACCACGACCGAGCCGTCCGCGGCCTCCAGGAGTTCTATGCCCATGCTGTGAGCGGCCCGGTCGGCGGCGAACATCGCATGTGCCGGACCGGTTCCCGTAGCCGGATCGCTGCTCACTGGGCCATCTCCAGGGCGTCGTCGACCGGACCGCCATGGTGGCGGGCGAGGTCGGACAGGCGGTCGATGATCAGTTCGATGTCCTTGTGGGTGGTGCGGTAGTTGGTGACGCAGGCCCTCATGCCGTGGCGGCCGTCGAGGTGGGCAGGGCCGAGCAGTGCGGTGCCTTCCTCGATCAGGGCAGCGAGTACGGCAGCGTGCGCGGCCTCGGTGGCGCCCTTGATTCGGAAGCAGACGGCGGTCAGCGATACGGGTGTCATGAGTTCCAGGTCCGGAGCGGCCTTGATGAGGTCGGCCATGTACTGGGCGAGGCCGAGCATGTGATCCATCGCGGCCCGGAAGGCGTCGACACCGAAGGTCTGCAGGGCGCTCCATACCTTCAGGGCCTTGAAGTTGCGGGACAGTTGGGGTCCGTAGTCCATGTAGTCGACCATCTGCGGATCTTCCTCCACGGTGAGGTAGGAGGAAGGGAAGGCATAGGCCTGCGTCAGCCGAGTGCGGTCACGTACCAGCAGACAGCCCGCCTCGAGGGGGGCGAACAGCAGTTTGTGCGGGTCGAGGGCGATGGAGTCCGCTCGGCCGCATGCCTCGAACGCCTCACGCTTGCGTTCCGACAGCACGAACAGCGCGCCGTACGCGCCGTCGAGATGCAGCCACAGATCCTGGCGTGTGCACACGTCCGCTATGTCGGCGATCGGATCGATGGAGCCGCTGGTCACGGTTCCTGGGGTGGCGACGACGCAGAATGGCTCCAGCCCGGCCGCCCGATCGGCGCGGACGGTCTCCTCCAGGATGTCGACTCGCATGCGGTAGCGATCGTCGGTGGGGATGTGGCGGACGTTGTTCAGTCCGACACCCAGGATGGCGGCGGCCTTGTCGACGCATCGGTGTGCTTCGGCCGATGTGTACATCACCAGTGGGGAGCCGGTCGACTGCAGCCCCTCCTCGCGGAAGGCGGGCCGACGGGCGTGGAGGGCGACGACAAGGGCGTTGAGGGTGGCGATCGAGCCACCTCCGGTGAGGATCCCGCCCGCCTGATCGCCGTAGCCGAACAGTCCGCTCAGCCACGTGATGACGGCGCGCTCGACCACGCTCGCGGCCGGCGAGAGCTGCCAGAAATTGCAGTTCTGGTTAATGGTGGCAGCGATCGCCTCGGCATACGCCGCTATACCGTTGGGCGGGCCGAGTACATAGCCGAGGAACCGCGGATGGGCCACCGCGGTCGAGTTCGGGATGATCTTCTGGTTGATCTCGCGGAAGAGTCCCTCCACTCCGATGCCCCTGTCGGGGAACGGCGATTCCAGCAGGCCGGCGAGAACCTCCCGGTCCACCGCGGGTACGAGTGGGCGCTCGGCGATGGACTGTTCGTAGTCGTCGAAGAACTCGGCCAGGAGTCGGCTCGCCGTCCTTCTGTCGTCCTCGTTCAGTCCGAGTATCGGGTCGTTGTGCATCAGCGCCTCCGGATACGTGGTGGACACGTCGATGTGGGAACACTAGCCAAGAACCCGAGGCAGAAGATGCCAAGAATGCACGCATCACCGCCCGTCATTAGCATCTGATGCCATGGATAGGACAGATCGAGCAATCCTTGCGCACCTGATGGAGAACGGGCGTCTCGCGAATACCGAACTGGCCGACCTCGTGGGCCTCTCCCCGTCTCCGTGCCTGCGCCGGGTGCGGCAACTCGAGAGCAGTGGCGTGATCACCGGCTACCATGCCGCGGCGGACCCCACCGCAATCGGCCGTGGGTTCCTTGTGCTGCTGACCGTCGAGATGGCAGTGCAGGACAAAGCCACCATCGAGGCATTCGAAGCAGCGGTCGCCGAACTGGACGAGGTGGTGCACTGCTTGCGACTGTTCGGCCAGCCCGACTATCTGCTGTGGGTGGCCGTACCCGACCTGGCGACCTACGAGCGCTTCTACATGGCCGAACTCACTGGTCTCCCCGGGGTGGCACGAACCAACTCTCAGTTCACCATGAAGACGATCAAAAGCACCCCTGGGATGCCGGTGCTCACACCGTGAGCTGCGGACCGCACTCGTTGCCCTCGGCGGAGGCCACTGAAGCCGCTGGTACCGGAGGGGCATCGGGAACCGGTCCTGACGCGTGGAGGACTTCCGGCTGGACCCCGCGGTGGACCAGGCGGAGGTCTCCGGGACGGCGCAAGGCCGGGGCCGGACTCTCGGGGTTCGCGAAGTGTGATGTCGAGCCTGTCAGTCCCCGGGGACCACGAGGACTGCTGGTCACCAGCCGCTGATGCGTTCCCAGTTGGCTCGGACGGCGGGCGCGCGGTCTGTGGGCTGGGTGCTGTCGACGACGTGGTAACTGTGGTGCTGAGCGGCGGTGGCGCACGCGTGGTTGGGCAGGATGCGCAGTCGGGTGCCGACGGGCAGGTTGGGCCGGTCGGCGGCGTCGCGGGCGGTGAGGGTGCCGTGCTCCTGGCTCGCGCCGGTCATGACGAGTCCAGGGATCGGGTTTCCGGCCAGGTCGAGAACGAGTCCGTAGCCCTGGTCCTGGGCTTGGACCGAGGTGCCGCGGTCCCGGGACATGGCCATCCAGCCGCCGTCGGTGATGATCCAGCCGTACTCGGGGCGATGGCCGATCACGGTCACGACCACCGACAGCGCGAGGTCCTCCACGCGGCAGACGCCCAGCCCGGCCATGACGAGGTCGAAGAAGACGTAGTTGCCGGCGCGGAGTTCGGTGACACCGGTGAGGTCCTCGGCCGCGTGCGCGGTCGGTGTGGAGCCGACGCTGACCGTGCCGACGGGCCACCCGGCGGCGCGCAGCCGCTCTGCTGCCGCGACCGCGGTGTCGCGCTCGTTCTCGGCTGCCAACCGCTGATCTTCCGGGGTGTAGGCGAAGTACGACTCGCCCGCGTGGGTCAGGACGCCGTCGAGGCATCCGGCTTCGTGCAGGACGCGGCCGATGTCGACGAGTGCGGGAGCATCGGCCTTGAGGCCGCCGCGGTGGCCGTCGCAGTCGATCTCGATCTGGGCGGGGATGGCGAGCCCGGCTTCGCGGGCGGCCTCGGCGACGAACGCGGCCTGTTCGCGGCTGTCGAGCAGGACGCGCAGGGTGACGCCGCGGCGCAGGAGGGCGATGACACGGGGAAGCTTGTGCGCATCGATACCGACGGCGTACGTGATGTCGGTGTAGCCGCCGTCGGCGAACGCCTCGGCCTCGGCGAGCGTGGAGACGGTGACCGGACACGGGGCGCCGCCGTTCAACAGAGCCGCGACATCAAGGCTCTTGGCCGTCTTCACATGCGGTCGTAGGGTGACGCCGAGACGGTCGGCACGCCTCGCCAATCTCTCGATGTTGCGCACGGTCTTGTGCACGTCGACGACGGCGAACGGGGTGTCGGGGTCGGCCAGCGTCGTCACAGCGGCGGCCGGGGACAGGGTGGGGTTCACGAGATACGTCCATCCTTTGGAGGAGAGCCAGGACCGGTGCCGGATGGCAGGCCGGTCGGCCCTGACAGTTGGGTGGTGCTCCGCACTCGGTGGTGGTCAGGCGAGAGTTGCAACTGCGTGCACCTCCACCGCCGCCCCGTAGTGCAGCTCACCGACGCCGGCTACGGCTCGCGCAGGCTTGCTCATCCCGAGCCATTCCTTGTACACCTTGTCGAAGGCCGGCCAGTCACCGATGTCGGTCACATAGACGGTGACCGACAGCAGTTTGTCGCGGCTGGCGCCTGCCGTGGCCAGGCACGCGTCGAGGTTGCTGAGCACTTGGCGCGCCTGGACCTCGAACGGCTCGCCGCACAGGGGGGTGCCGTCGGGTGTGACGGGGAGCTGACCGGAAATGTAGGCCACTCCGCGGTGGGTGGCGATGTGCGAGTAGTGGCCTGTCGGCCGGGCCAGCTGCGGGCTGTCGAATGTATTGATCGAAGGGGTGCCGTCCGCGTCAGGGAGGTCGTTCCCCGTGGTGATCCCGCTGGTGTTCATCGTCTCACTTCGTATAGGAGTAAACGCTGGCTCGCGAGATCCCGAGGAGGTCCGCGATGGTCTGGGCGGCGTTGCGGGTGTCGAAGTAGCCGTCCTCGTACAGGCGTCGCACAAGGTCCTTCTTCGTTTCCCGGGACAAGGCACGCGGGGTCGTGGAGCGCTCGGCGGCCGCTGTCTCGATGACTTCGCGCAGTTCCCGACGGCTCCGGTCGCCCAGCCTCTCGAACTGGAAGTCCCGGTTCTCGGGATCGGTCGCGACCAGGTTCGACAGAGTCAGCGTGATGGGTGAGAGCGTCGAGATGTCCAGGTTCAGGCAGAGGGCGGCGATGTACTGCCCGGCAGCGTTCTTGATCCCGATCGAGGTGCTCTTCGCGGGGCGTCCGTCGGGGAACTGGTTGGCATAGTTCTGAATGACACTGGGGTAGTGCGGGTCCCTGATGCGGGCGAGACCCAGTTCCGTGGCGGAGTCTCCTACCTCCCGTCCCGAGAGGTTGTTCTCGATGAAGCGGATGGCGTGGTCCGGGTCACGCAAGTCATGCAGTACGACCTCGCAGATGCCGGGAAACATGCGGCCCAGGGCCTGGGCGATCTTCTCGGCCTCGGCCAAGAGGTGCTCGTCCTCCGGCGTTCCGGACATCGCCGGATCGGGGAGCCGCCCGTCCCGTGGCTGCGTGCCGTCCTGGCTGCTCACCGGACGGTTGCCCGTCGAGGTCATCGCCCCGCCCTCCGTAGCGCTGTCACTGTCGCTCACCTCCTGACCCTGCTGCCGTCCCGGTGCTCGTGCAGGCACTCACGCGGCGCAGGAGTTCTCTCTCGGACTTTCCATCCAAACCTGGATGGATAATCTATCCAAGTCTGGAGTGTCGGTCCAGGGTGTTCACTCGGTGGACGCGCGCACCGAGCAGATGCTGTGGTGCTGCGTCTGCCAAGAGCCGGCGCCGGGGGAGTGGGGCTGGATGGGGTGACCGGCCGACCGTCCAGCCCGCTGTGAGGCGCTTGACCTCGCCCTGGCCCGCTTCTGGTCACACATGTTCGGCGGCGAGATGGCGATCGAGACGCCGGACTTCTGCGCGGTCAAGGTCGGAGCGCTATCCGTACGCCTGCCGACGAGGCATCCGTCAACGTCACCCGCCCTCGCCTCGGACGTCTCACTCGCCAAGGCTTCCTTACTCAGCCCGGACGAGGCCGCTGTCAGAAACGGACTCAACGTCCTCCGAGGAGCAGGAAGACCGCGGTTCCCGGGTCCTGAGGTATGAGCAGGAAGCCGGTGAGATCGAAGGCGTGCCCGCGGTGGCCGGCCTCGTGCGGGAGGAACACGGGGGCGAGGGTGGCCAGGCACAGCGGGGCGTTGACAGAGAACAGCCAGTGCCGACTGAGTTTGTCGAGGAGGAAGGCCCTGATGACGGGACAGAGGATCGGCGCGAGTTGGCGGGGCAGGGCGATGGCGATCGTGGCCTGTCCGATCCGTTCGGGTCCGGCGGTGCGAGTGAGGATCGAGATCGTCACGGGAAGCACGATGCCGCCGCCGATGCCCTGCACGACGCGGCTTCGCCATCGAACTCGGCACCACCACCATCGACTCGGCCGACTTCGCCGCCGTCTTCACGCTCGTCTCCGAGCAGCGCGACCTCGCCGCGGAACTCGGGACCCACCCACTGGCCGAGCCCCCCGAGGAAGCAGTGGCCGCACGCTTCGCCTTCAACGCCCTGGCCACCCTCCTGGCCCACAACAACGAACCCGACCCGACCCCGACCGGGTCCGCAGCATGATCAACGGGTCCACGCCTACGCCCCACGCTGTCCTCCACCGGACGGTTGGAACCTGATTGCCGACGCGGAGCCGGCGGACCGGACTTCGGCCTGCTCCTGCGGGCAAAGTACGGCGCCGGCGACAGTCCGAGGGCCCGGCGGACGGGATTGACCCCGCCTCAACTCTGCGTTTTCCTTGCGCGGTTGCTTCACTTCGAGTTCGGCGGTGGTCAGCCGGTCTTCATGCTCTCCGGCGTCGGCCTCGGCCTGGCGGACCCAACCTGCGGGCTCCGTCTGCATGGGCCACCGCAGAAGCGTCGTGTGATGAAGCGGGCCGTCAGTGGGCGGGGCGGGGCAGTACGGCGAGGGCTGTGTCGGCGATGTCGGTCAGGGTCTTCTCGCTCGTTCCGGCTTTGCCCAGCGCTTCGATGCCGCGCAGGAC
>NZ_JBVIGS010000049.1:0-14182 GCF_055570675.1 Streptomyces sp. NPDC031111 | reverse complement strand
CCACCCTCCCCCCCCTCCCCCCCCACCCCCCCCCCCCCCCCCCCCCCCCCCCCCCCCCCCCCCCCCCCCCCCCCCCCCCCCCCCCACCCCCCCCCCCCCCCCCCCGCGGAGGGTGACGCACCACGCGAGCGTGGTCAGCCGTCGCCCTCCTCCATCCAGCCGAAGCTCTTCTCCACCGCCTTGCGCCAGTTGCGGTACTCACGGTCCCGCACCGACTGCTCCATGGCCGGTGTCCACTCGGCGTCCTTCTGCCAGTGGGACTTCAGCTCGTCGAGGCCGTTCCACACGCCCGTGGCCAGCCCCGCCGCGTACGCGGCTCCCAGACAGGTCGTCTCGGAGACCCTGGGCCGAATCACCGGCACGCCGAGCACATCCGCCTGGTGCTGCATGAGGAGGTTGTTCCTGGTCATCCCGCCGTCGACCTTCAGGGTGGTGATCCGCACCCCGGAGTCCTGGTACATCGCGTCCACGACCTCGCGCGTCTGCCAGCTCGTCGCCTCGAGCACCGCGCGCGCGAGATGCGCCTTCGTCACGTACCGGGTGAGCCCCGTGACCACACCGCGCGCGTCGGAGCGCCAGTACGGCGCGAACAGGCCGGAGAACGCGGGCACGATGTAGGCGCCGCCGTTGTCCTCCACGCTCGCCGCCAGCGGCTCGATCTCGTCGGCGGTACGGATGATGCCGAGCTGGTCGCGGAACCACTGCACCAGCGCGCCTGTGATGGCGATCGACCCCTCCAGGCAGTAGACGGGCGCCTCGTCGCCGATCTTGTAGCCCATCGTGGTGAGCAGTCCGCTCTTCGAGGGCACGGGCCGGTTCCCGGTGTTGAGCAGCAGGAAGCTGCCCGTGCCGTAGGTGTTCTTCGCCGTGCCCACGTCGTAGCAGGCCTGCCCGAAGACCGCTGCCTGCTGGTCGCCCAGCGCCGAGGCTACGGGCACGCCGGAGAGCTGGCCCACGGCCGTGCCGTAGACCTCGGCCGAGGACCTGATCTCCGGCAGCATCGCCTCGGGCACGTTCATCGCGTCGAGGATGGACGCGTCCCACTGGAGCGTCTCCAGGTTCATCAGCATCGTCCGGCCGGCGTTGGTCACGTCGGTGACGTGCCGTCCGCCGTCGGTGCCGCCGGTGAGGTTCCAGATCAGCCAGGAGTCGATGGTGCCGAACGCGATCTCGCCGTTCTCCGCGCGGGCCCGCAGGCCGGGCACGTTGTCGAGCAGCCAGGCCGCCTTCGGCCCGGAGAAGTAGCTGGCCAGCGGCAGCCCGGTCTGCTCGCGGAAACGGTCCTGCCCGTCCGGACCGCCGAGTTGGTTGCAGAGCGCGGCGGTCCGGGTGTCCTGCCACACGATCGCGTTGTGCACGGGCTTGCCCGTGGCCCGGTCCCACAGGACCGTCGTCTCCCGCTGGTTGGTGATGCCGAGCGCGCTCAGCTGGTCGGCGCGCAGGCCCGCCCGGGCGATCGCCCCGGCGACCACGGCCTGCACCTTGGACCAGATCTCTGTGGCGTCGTGCTCCACCCAGCCGGGCTTCGGGAAGATCTGGCGGTGCTCGCGCTGGTCGACGGCGACGATGGCGCCGTGCTGGTTGAAGACGATGCAGCGGCTGGAGGTGGTGCCCTGATCGATCGCGGCGACGAACTTGTCCGTCATGACGTCCCCTTCGTCGGTTCGTGCGGAAGTTCGTTCAGAAGGCTGCGTTGAAGACGAGCCCGGACAGCGCCCCGCCGATGAGCGGTCCCACGACGGGCACCCAGGCGTAACCCCAGTCCGAGGTGCCCTTGTTGGGAATCGGGAGCAGCGCGTGCACGACGCGCGGCCCGAGGTCGCGGGCCGGGTTGATGGCGTAGCCGGTGGGACCGCCGAGCGACAGGCCGATGCCGACCACCAGGAAGGAGACGATCAGGATCGCCGTGCCCGATTCGCCGAGCCCCTTGGTGAGGCCGAAGGCCAGGATCGGGAGCACCAGCCCCACGGTCGCGATGATCTCGGTGAGGAGGTTCGCGACGGGATGGCGGATCGTCGGGGACGTGGAGAAGATCCCGAGGGTCGGCTGGGCGATGTCCTCCTCGGCGTTGGCCTGGAACTGCGCGTAGTAGACCAGCCAGCACAGCACGGCGCCGAGCATCGCGCCGACCATCTGACCGGCGACGTAGACGTGGACGTGGTCCCATTCACCGGTGTCGATGGCGATCCCGAGGGTGACCGCCGGGTTGAGGTGTCCGCCGGACAGCGGGGCAGCCGTGTACGCCCCCGCCATCACACCGAAACCCCAGCCCAGTGCGATGACGACCCAGCCGGCGTCCTTCGCCTTCGAGTAGTTGAGCACGACGGCGGCGACCACGCCGGCGCCGAACAGGATCAGGATCGCGGTGCCGATGATCTCCCCGACGAATATGTCTCCGTTGCTCATGGCGGCTCCTAGGCCCCGGCCCGGGACGATCCGCCCGGACCTCGCGTGCAGGGTGCGTCTTCCCATGGCGACTTCAGCCGAAGGCAGGGAGGATCCGCGCCCCGCCCGGCGTCCGTGACGAGCGTGCCGTCGCAGCCGAATCGCCCGTGGGGAGTGGGCCGTGCCGCAGGAGGCCCCAGCGGTGGCGTGCCGGAATACGCCGAGATGTACGGCGATGTCGACTGACACCGGAAGTGTTCACCGACGCACAGGGACCGTCAAGGTCGCGCACAGGAACGGTTATCGGCCACCCGGCCGGACGCGTCCGCTCCGCGGGCGCCCTGCCGTCAGCCCGCGGGCGCCGGCGCCCTCTCGGTCCCGCGCCGGATCTCGTGCCCGACCGCGCCCGCGCGGCCGAGCACCCAACTCGTCCCGTGCAGCGCCTTGGCCGCCTTCTTCAGCGGCGCCAGCCAGGCGGCCGCCTGCCGGTGGTCCGTCACGCTGCCCGGCGGGCACACGACCGTGGCCAGCGACAACGTGACCGGGAGGCCACCGGCCGACCAGAGCGCGTCGAGGACCGGGGACGCGAGCGAGTCCAGTGCCTCCGGATCGGCCAGCACCAGGAAGTCGTCCCCGCCGATGTGGCCCACGCGTGCGGTGCCCGACGCGCCCTGCTGGAGTGACCGCCCCACCGCGCGGATGAGTTCGTCGCCCGCCGCGAACCCGGCGCCGTCGTTCACCTGTTTGAAGTGGTCGATGTCCAGCCAGCCGAGGGCGAACGCCCGGCCGGCCGTGATGCGCCGGTTCACCTCCGCGGTGATCGTGTCCGAACCGGGCAGCCGCGTCAGCGGATTGAGCCCCGCCGCCTCTTCCACCCGGGTCTCGGCCAGCGCCCGCACCAGGTCCGCCAGCCGGACGACCCCCACGCACCGGCCGTGCGCGTCGAGCACGGCCACGTCGTCCGAGGTGCGGCCCCGGTCCCCGACGGCCACCACCTCGAGGACCTCCCAGGCGGTGGCGTCGACGCCCACCGTCCGAGGCGGGTCCCCGAGCTTGGCGGCGGGCCGGTCGGCGTACAGGGCGTGGCCGTAGCGCCCGGACATCGACAGCAGGAAGCGGGAACGGTGCACCGACCGCACCGGAACCCCGGCCCGGTCCACGAGCAGCACCCCGGACACGTCGGGGGACCCGGTCAGCAGGGCCCGTACCTGGCCGGCGGAGGCGGTGGCGGGCAGCAGCGCGGCCGGCCGCACGAACTCCCGCACCGACGGCCCCGGCCGGGGCGCCGTCACCGCGCCGGGGGAACGCGGCGGAACGTACACGTCCGTGCTGGGCAGCCGGGCCGGTGGCGCGAACAGTTCTCCCTGGGCCAGCTGGGCCCCGGCCGACAGGGCCGTCGCGTACTGTCCCTCGGTCTCCACGCCCTCGACGCACAGCAGCGCACCCAGCTCCTCGCACAGCGTCCGCATCGCCCGTACCGCCGCGGGCCGCGCCAGCATCGACGCGTCCAGCTTGACCAGGTCGGGCGCGAGATCCACGAGCAGCCGCAGCGGGACGTCCCCGTCCCCGACCCCGTCAGCGCAGATCCGGAAGCCCTGGCCGCGCAGCCCGTCGACCGCGTGCAGCAGCGCCCGCCACGGCACGTGCGTCCAGGGAGGGCCGATGTCGACCGTGACCTCCCACGGCAGCCGTCCCGCCTCCCGCACGGCGTCGTGCAGCCGGCCGAGGCCGCCCAGATCGGCGAGGGTGCCCGCGAACACGTTGACGTACAGCGGGAGCAGCGTCTCCTTGCGGACCGCCGCCCGGACGGCCGACACGGCCAGCCGCAGGTCGAGCTCGGGATCGCGGCGGGCCTCGGCCAGGACGTCGCCCGTCTCGGGGCGGGCCAGTATCTCCAGGCCGGCCACCCCGCCGGTCGTCAGATTGACCACCGGTTGGAAGGCGAACCGGAGACTGTCCGTCCAGGAGCTCACGGGAGCATGCTGGCGCCGCCCGCGCCCGCCCGAGCGCAGTTCACGGGACGTTCACGCAGGATTCCCGGGCGGTCACTCTGCGTATGGCGGAGCGTCGGGAGCGTGCTCCGCGCGGCCCGGGCACGGGCACGGTGCTTCCCTCGCGGAGCCCGCTCCTGATAGATGCAGGGGACATGACACGACTCTCCCTCGCGGTACGCGGTCTGATCACCGCGGTCGCCGCCCTGCTCGCCGCGACCGCCTCCTCCGCCACCGCCCAGGCGAAGCCCGAACCCACGGCGCCCCGGGACTTCGTGGCGCTCGACAGCGTGGACCCGACGATCATCCAGGAGATCCGCTACTTCACTCCGCACAACTTCGTGGGCGAGCGCATCGACGGCTACCGGCAGCCCCTGTGCATCCTCACCCGCCCCGCCGCCGAGGCCCTCCACACGGCGCAGCGCGAGCTGCTCGCCCAGGGCTACTCCCTGAAGGTGTACGACTGTTACCGGCCGCAGCGCGCCGTGGACCACTTCGTGCGCTGGGCCGAGGACCTCGACGACCAGAGGATGAAGGCCGAGTTCTATCCGAACGTCGACAAGACCCGGCTCTTCACCGACGGCTACATCGCGGAGAAGTCCGGCCACAGCCGCGGCTCGACCGTGGACCTCACCCTCGTGAAGCTCCCCGAACGGCCGACCCGGCCCTACCACCCCGGACAGCCCCTCACGCCGTGCTTCGCCCCCGAGGACGAGCGGTTCCCCGACAGCTCCGTCGACATGGGGACCGGCTACGACTGCTTCGACACCCTCAGCCACACCCTGGACCCGCGTGTCCAGGGCGAACAGCGCGCCAACCGGCTGCTCCTCAAGGACACCCTGGAGGACCTCGGCTTCGTGAACCTCGCCGAGGAGTGGTGGCACTACACCTACAAGCCCGAGGCCCACCCGGACACCTACTTCGACTTCCCGGTGTCCCGCGGATCGCTCACCGACCGCGACTGACCGGCCCACCGGAGACGCCCCCGAGGTGATCGGATACAGTCCGCGCGTGTTCGAATCTGCTGCCTCGACTTCCAACTCCGCGCCGAACTCCCACTGTTCGAGCTGCGGCACGCCCTTCGGAGAGGGCGTCTCCGGCCGGCCCCGCACCTGCCCGGCCTGCGGCACCGTCGCCTACCGCAATCCGCTGCCGGTCGCGGTGGCCCTCCAGCCCGTGTACGACACACAGGGCACCGGCCTGGTCGTCATCAGCCGCACCATCGCCCCCGCGCGCGGAGGCACGGCCCTGCCCGGCGGCTACATCGACGACCGGGAGGACTGGCGCCATGCCGTCGTCCGCGAACTCGAGGAAGAGACCGGCATCGACGCCGCGAGCCGCGACGTACGACTCGCCGACGCCATGAGCTCGCCCGACGGGCACCTGCTCCTCTTCGGGCTCCTCCCGGAACGCCCCGCGGAGGACCTGCCGCCCTTCACCGCCACCGACGAGACCGACGGGCGCCACCTGCTGCGCCGCCCCGAGGAACTCGCGTTCCCCCTGCACACCCTGGCCGCGCGGGCCTGGTTCGAGGGCCGCTACATCTGATCCTCAGCCCTGCCCCAGCCCACGGACCCGGACCGGGCAGGACGGCGCACCGACGCCGTCCTCGCCCTCCCGCTCGACGACGACCCGCGTGCCCGACCACCGGACCGTGTACCGCTCGGTCTCCGGCTCCTCCCACCCGTCGCCCGCGTCCGGCACGACCAGCCCGCCCCCGGTCCGCCCCCGGGCGGGCGCCCACACCTCCAGCTCGGGACCGCCGTCCTCGCCGAGCACCGGAAGAACGGCGCCCGCGCGTGCGAACACCGGTATCCGCCCCAGGGGCGCGTCGACCCACACCCGGGCCGGCCCCTCGTATGCCCGTTCCGTCGCCGTGTCGTACCACCGCCCGCGCGGCAGCAGCACGGACCGCCCGTCCGCCCCCGGAGCGAGCACCGGCGCCACCAGCAGACCGTCGCCGAGCAGAAACGCGTCCTCGCAGTCCCGCAACCCGCGCTCCTCGGGCGCCGACCACCACACCGGCCGCACATACGGTGCGCCGGTACGCCGGGCCAGATGCGCCAGCGTCATGAAGTACGGCCGCAGCCGCCGCCGTTCGACGAGCGCCACGCGCGCGTGCTCCACCACCTCCGCGCCCCACTCCCACAGCACCCCACGCCCCGCGCGCGGGCCCGCGTGGGTGCGGAAGAACGGCAGATAGGCCCCCAACTGGAGCCCCCGCACATACAGCTCGGACGACGGTGCCGGCTCCCCGTCGAAACCACCGATGTCCGGACCCGAGCAGGGAACCCCGCACAGGCCCAGCCCCAGTACCCGTGACAGCGACGCCCGCAATCCGGACCACCCCGCCGGCCCCGGGGCCGGCCAGGCGCCGCCGTAACGCTGCGTTCCGGCCCACCCGGAACGCGAGAACACGAACGGGCGCTCCTGGGGCCCCTGCTTCCGCAGACCCTCGTACGCCGCCCCCGCCATGCACAGCCCGTACACGTTGTGTGCCTGGCGATGGTCACCGCCGCGCCCGTCCAGCGCGTGCCGCGCCGACCGCGGCAGCGTCGCCTCACCGAAGGCCGTGAACGACGTCGGCTCGTCCATGCCGTGCCGGTACCCGGCGAACCCCTGCGCCGAACGCTCCGCGCACAACCCGCCCCACCACTCACGCACGCGCGCGTCCGTGAAATCCGGAAAGACCACCTCCCGCCGCCGCCCGACCCCCCGCACGACCTCCCCCGAGGCGCCCCGCACGAACGCGTCCCGCCCGGCCCCCTCGTCGTACACGGTGGTGCCGCGCACCGTCCCGACCGCCGGACCGACGACCGACACCAGCCGGATCCCCTCACGCCGCAGCTCGTCCGCCAGAACCGGCAGCTTGGGGAACCGCTCCTGGTCGACGGTGAACCCCTGACCGGCCTCGACGTGCTCGACGCCGAGATGTACGGCGTCGAGCGGCAGCCCGTGCTCCCGGTGCCCCGCCACCACCCGCCGCACCTCGTCCTCGCCGCCGAACGCCGCCCGCGTGTGATGGTGACCGAGCGCCCAAGCCGGCGGCAGAGCCGGCGCACCGGTGAGGGAGGCCCAGGCGAGCAGCACCCGCGCCGGAGTGCCCACCATCACCCAGCAGCGCAGCGGGCCGCCGTCCATCCGCAACTCACTCGTCCCGGCCCGGTCATGTCCCGAACCGGCGCCCTCCTCGCCCTCCCGCAGTGTCACGGCGCCGTCCCACGAGTTGTCGTGGAACACCAGATGCGTGCCCGCGTCCGCCACCACCATCTGCACCGGCATCGTGACGGACGCCGGATCGTCGTCTTGGCCCACCGGACGGCCCGGTCCGGTGTTCCACAACCGGTACGTGCCGTCCCGCAGCCGGGGACCCGACGCACGTCCCCCGAGCCCGAAGAAGCGGGCGTCGGCGGCCACCTCGGACCGCTGCATCCAGCGCGCGGCGCCACCGCCGACCGGCTCCCACCAGCGAGGCGGCAGATCGCGCCGCAGAGTGACACCGCCCGGGGTGAGCACCTCCACCGCTCCGTGCCGCGAGACGATCACCGTCACGCGCTCGGCCACCACGCGCCAGCCACCGTCCTTGTCCGGCTCCAGAGCGGCCCGCGGATCCGGATCGGGGCAGCGGCCGGCCAGCGCGTACGACGGCTCCGGAGCCGCCCCGTCCCAGCCCCAGAAGACCGCCCCGTTCACCGCCACGAAGATCCGCAGCTCGGAACGGCCGAACCGGACCAGCCCGCCACCGAGCCCCGGCTCCACCTCCCGTACGGTCCCGGGCACCCGCGCCCGCTCCGGCCCCCGGGACGGCAGCCCGGTGGCGTCGGCACGCCGCCTGCGCCACGCTGCTCGTACGGTACGCAACCCCTGAGCCGCCCCCACCGAACCGACCGATTTCACCGAACGCACCAGGTCACGACCGTCCATGCTGCTCACCCTGCCATCGACACCCCCCGCCAGGCGCCTCGTTCAACTGCCGTTCACCCGTGATGGGACCACATCTTCACGACACGGACTATGTGGGGGGCGCCCTGGTGCGGAAGTCGATCACGTGGCATCGTCCCTGTCAGCCGCGTCACGCGCACACCCCAGCCCGTGCGCGGAGGACGCACACGACGCGCACAGTCCGGGAGCCGCCCCATGTCGACCGTGAACCCCCAGCCGCTCTGGCAGCCGAGCCGGGAACAGATCGCCCAGGCACGGATCACCACGTTCCAGACATGGGCCGCCGAACACCACGGCGCCCCGGCCGAGGGCGGCTACGCGGCGCTCCACCGCTGGTCCGTGGACGAGCTGGACACCTTCTGGAAAGCGGTCACGGAGTGGTTCGACGTCCGCTTCTCGGCCCCCTACGCGCGCGTGCTGGGCGACCGCTCGATGCCCGGCGCCCAGTGGTTTCCCGGAGCCACCCTCAACTACGCCGAACACGCCCTGCGCGCGAGCGCCTCCCGCGCGGACGAAGCGGCGCTCCTGTACGTCGACGAAACCCATGAACCGCGCCCCGTCACCTGGGCCGAGCTGCGCCGCCAGGTCGGCTCCCTGGCGGCCGAGCTGCGCTCCCTGGGCGTACGTCCCGGAGACCGAGTCAGCGGCTACCTCCCGAACATCCCGCAGGCCGTCGTCGCGCTCCTCGCCACCGCCGCCGTGGGCGGCGTGTGGACCTCCTGCGCACCCGACTTCGGCGCCCGCAGCGTCCTCGACCGCTTCCAGCAGGTCGAACCCGTCGTCCTGTTCACCGTCGACGGCTACCGCTACGGAGGCAAGGAGCACGACCGCCGCGACGTCGTCGCCGAACTGCGCCGCGAACTGCCCACCCTGCGCGCCGTCGTGCACATCCCACTGCTCGGCACGGAAACCCCCGCCGGGGCCCTGGACTGGTCGGCCCTCACCGCCGCGGACACGGAACCGGTCTTCGAACAGGTGCCCTTCGACCACCCGCTGTGGGTGCTCTACTCCTCCGGCACCACCGGCCTGCCCAAGGCGATCGTCCAGTCCCAGGGCGGCATCCTCGTCGAACACCTCAAGCAGTTGGGCCTGCACTGCGACCTGGGCCCCGAGGACCGCTTCTTCTGGTACACCTCGACCGGCTGGATGATGTGGAACTTCCTCGTCTCCGGCCTCCTCACCGGAACGACCATCGTTCTGTACGACGGCAGCCCCGGCTACCCGGACACCGGCGCCCAGTGGCGCATCGCCGAACGGACCGGCGCCACCCTCTACGGCACCTCGGCCGCCTACGTCATGGCCTGCCGCAAGGCCGGCGTGCACCCCTCGCGCGACTTCGACCTCTCCGCCGTGAAGTGCGTCGCCACCACCGGCTCCCCCCTGCCCCCCGACGGCTTCCGCTGGCTGCACGACGAGTTCGCCGAGAACGGGGCCGACCTCTGGATCGCCTCCGTCAGCGGCGGCACCGACGTCTGCTCCTGCTTCGCCGGAGCCGTCCCGACCCTCCCCGTCCACATCGGCGAACTCCAGGCACCCGGCCTCGGCACCGACCTCCAGTCCTGGGACGCCGGCGGCAAGCCCCTCATCGACGAGGTCGGCGAACTCGTGGTCACCAACCCGATGCCGTCCATGCCGATCCACTTCTGGAACGACCCCGACGGCACCCGCTACCACGACAGCTACTTCGACACCTACCCCGGCGTCTGGCGGCACGGCGACTGGATCACCGTCACCAGCCGGGGCTCCGTCGTCATCCACGGCCGCTCCGACTCCACGCTCAACCGCCAGGGCGTCCGCATGGGCTCCGCCGACATCTACGAAGCCGTGGAACGCCTCCCCGAGATCAAGGAATCCCTCGTCATCGGCGTCGAACAGCCCGACGGCGGCTACTGGATGCCCCTGTTCGTCCACCTCGCACCCGGAGCCACCCTCGACGAGGACCTGCTGAACCGCATCAAGAAGACCATCCGCGAGCAACTGTCACCGCGACACGTCCCCGACGAGATCATCGAGGTCCCCGGCGTCCCCCACACCCTCACCGGCAAGCGCATCGAGGTCCCGGTCAAACGACTCCTCCAGGGCACCCCGCTGGACAAGGCGGTCAACCCCGGATCCATCGACGACCTCGGCCTGCTCGCCTTCTACGAGGAACTCGCCCGCAAGCGCACCTGACCGTCCCACCGAGGAGAGCGTTCTCCCCCTCCGCTCCCGGCCCACACGCCGTTGTCAGTGCCGCCGATTACTGTGAGTGAGCATTGATCGACTGTGCAGAGGGGGAGACATGGCGTACACCGACCACCGGACCCTGCGACGCGTCCTGCGCCGCGAAGTCGCCGGCACCATCGGCCTGCTCGCCGACGAGCACGACTTCCGCGCCATGCGGCGCTACGACAGCTTCATCTTCGACGACCACACCGCCTACCTGAAACACATGGAGGCGTTCCTCAGGACGCGCGCACTGCGGGGCAGCCACACCACGGTGGCCCTCTTCGACCCCGAGGACTACGCGGAGTACTGCGGCCGAACGGGCCTCGACCCCGACAGCCACACCAGCCGCACCCGGTTCACCGCCGAACTCGCCGCCACCGGCCCCACTGTCCCCTACGACGGCAGGCCACTCACCGATCTCCTGCCCACCCTCGTCGACGAGGCCGTCCGCCAGGCGACCTGGGAGTACGCGACCACACTCCTCGCCCGCCTCGGCCCCTGCGCCGCGTGCGGCGAGGACCTGGGCCGCGCCGCCTTCACCCGCGCCTCGGAGCTCCTCGTCCGCATCCTCGACACCGCTCCAACCGGCGAACGGCACCTCGTGTGCAGCGTCTCCGGCCCGCCGGAAACACTCGTCGCCGTCCTGCACGCCGACGACATCGAGGGCCACATGGAACTCGACGAGACGGAAGCCCTCGAATTCACCACCGTCCTCGCCGTCGGCCTCGCCACCGCGAACCCCGGCGGACTGGTCATGCGAACGACGGAAGCCGGGAGCCCCGACCGCGTCCACGGCTGGCGACTCCGCGCCTACGGCCTCGAACCCCTCACCGCCGGAGAGGTCTTCGACGCCTACTGCACCGACGCCGAGACCGGAGACCTCATCCCACCGGAATCCAACGTCGACTACTGCGAACCACCCGACCTCGGGGAAACACCGGGCCCGGACCCGCACCACCGCCACTGAGCCGGAAGACGCCCGAGGGGCGCCCCACCAGCGGTGGAACGCCCCTCGGGAAAGCCGATCACCGACCGGCCGGCCCGGCTACTCGCCCGACAGCACCGCCTGAGCGGCGTCACGGGCGTCCGCGGCACTGTCCGCCGCCCGGGCAGCCGCCGCGGCCCGCTCACACTGCGCCAGGGTGAACTTGGCCAGCGACGCCCGCACATACGGGATCGACGCCGCACCCATGGAGAGAGAGGTGACACCCAGACCGGTCAGCACACACGCGAGCAACGGGTCGGACGCGGCCTCACCGCAGACACCACAGCTCTTGGCCTCGGCCTTCGCCGCCTCCGCGGACAGCGCCACCAGGTCGAGCAGCGCGGGCTGCCACGGATCCTGAAGCCGGGACACCGCACCCACCTGACGGTCCGCGGCGAAGGTGTACTGCGCCAGGTCGTTCGTGCCCAGCGACAGGAACTCCACCTCCTGAAGCACCGAGCGCGCCCGCAGCGCGGCCGACGGGATCTCGACCATCGCGCCGAACTTCGCCCGCAGTCCCGCCTCCCGGCAGGCGTCCGCGAAGGCCTTCGCGTCGGCCCGGTCCGCCACCATCGGGGCCATGACCTCGAGGTGGACGGGCAGCCCCTCGGCGGCCTTCGCCAGCGCCGTCAGCTGCGTACGCAGCACCCCGGGGTGGTCGAGCAGCGTCCGCAGACCGCGCACACCCAGCGCCGGGTTCGGCTCGTCCGCCGGAGTCAGGAAGTCCAGCGGCTTGTCCGCACCCGCGTCCAGCACCCGCACCACGACACGGCCCTCGGGGAACGCCTCGAGCACCTGACGGTAGGCCGTGACCTGCTTCTCCTCGGAAGGAGCCTGCTTGCTGTCGTCCAGGAACAGGAACTCGGTACGGAAGAGACCAACGCCCTCCGCACCCGCCTCGACGGCGGCCGGCACATCCGCCGGGCCACCGATGTTGGCCAGAAGCGGCACCTTGTGACCGTCGGCGGTCGCACCGGGGCCGGTCGACGCCGCCAGCGCCGCCTTGCGCTCGGCCGCCGCCGCCTCGAGCTGGGCCTTCTTCTCCGCACTCGGGTTCACGAAGATCTCACCGGTGCTGCCGTCGACCGCTATCAGCGTGCCCTCGGCGAGCTCACCGGCACCCTGCAGGGCGACCACGGCCGGGACACCGAGCGCGCGGGCCAGGATCGCACTGTGACTGGTCGGCCCGCCCTCCTCGGTCACGAAGCCCAGCACCAGCGTCGGGTCGAGCAGCGCCGTGTCCGCCGGCGCGAGATCACGGGCCACGAGGACGTACGGCTCGTCGCTGTCCGGCACCCCCGGCATCGGCACCCCGAGCAGCCGCGCGACGATACGGTTCCGCACGTCGTCGAGGTCCGCCACCCGGCCCGCCAGATACTCACCGGCGTTCGCCAGCAGCTCGCGGTACGCGGCGAAGGCGTCGTACACCGCACGCTCGGCGGTACTGCCCACGGCGATGCGCCGCTCCACATCAGCCATCAGCTCGGGATCCTGAGCCATCATGGCCTGCGCCTCGAGCACCGCCTGGGCCTCGCCGCCGGCGAGGTTGCCCCGCGCCATCAGGTCGGCCGCGACCGCCTCCACGGCCTTGCGGGCGCGCCCCTGCTCGCGCTCCGCGTCCTCCGCCGGAATCTGCTTGGCCGGCGGCTCGAGTACCGCCGTACCCATGTGCCGTACCTCGCCGATCGCCACACCGTGGCTGACCCCGACGCCTCGCAGCGTTGTCTCCATCTCACCCGTCTCCGATTGAGCGGCGGACCCGGCCGCCGCGGTGGTTGTCCTGGTGGCCGTCATGGGACGGCGCCGCGTCACTTCCAGAGGAAGAGGGTGTCGCCGGCCTTCACATCGCCGTCGTCACGCAGCTCGGAGAGGGCGTCCGCCGTGGCCTCCAGGGCCACGACCGGGCACACGGGGGACTTGCCGGCGGCCTCGACGGCGGCAGGGTCCCAGCGCACGATGCCCTGCCCGCGCGTCACCGTGTCGCCCTTGTTGACGAGCAGCTCGAAGCCCTCGCCGTTGAGCTGAACGGTGTCGATACCCAGGTGGGTGAGCACGCCGTGCCCGTTCTCGTCGACGACGACGAACGCGTGCGGGTGCAGGGAGACGATCACGCCGTCGACGGGGGAGACGGCCTCGGAGGGCTCCCGCACGGGGTCGATCGCCGTACCCGGGCCGACCATGGCCCCGGAGAAGACCGGATCGGGCACGGACGCCAATCCGATGGCCCGTCCTGCAAGCGGGGACGTCACGGTGGTCATGGGAAGCCTCCCAGAGTGGAGATCTGTACGTACGCCGCCGTCACTGCCTGCCTCCGGCGCGCTGTTCAGCAGGGTATGTCATGTGACGTACCGGTTCCGGAGGACAGGTCCGGATCAGTGGTCTAGACGAGAGGTCTAGACCACCACTCTAATCGATTTGCACGCGGTCCGCGACCCCGTGTAGAGTCGTACACCTGCTTGGGGACGAGCGACGCGAACCAACGTCCTCACCCGGCAGCAAATCCAACTCGTCAGATCCTAATCTCTGGATCACTTTCTGCATGTCTGCAGGACGGTGGTCAGAGGGCCGGAAAAACACTGATAGAGTCGGAAACACCGAAGGGAAGCGCCCGGAGGAAAGCCCGAGAGGGTGAGTACGAAGGAAGCGTCCGTTCCTTGAGAACTCAACAGCG
>NZ_JBVIGS010000048.1:0-15129 GCF_055570675.1 Streptomyces sp. NPDC031111 | reverse complement strand
TGCTGCGCGACAACCGAGTCTTCACCTCCGCCCCGCCAGTTACCCAAGCGGCTTGACTCCGTCATTGAGACTCGCACCGCTTCGACCTGGGCGTCATCCAGCTTGGGCGGCTGACCGGTGGCCGGGCGCCGCCGCAATGCCTCAGCCCCGCCCTGCTCCCACAAGCGTTTCCACCGGCGCACACTCTCGGGGTGCATCCCCACTGCCCGGGCAACCTCGGATGAAGGACGTCTCTGCTCGAACAACTCGGCCGCGCGTATGCGACGTGCCTCGGCCAACTGCGGCCGCGTCAACGGCAGAACGGAGACATCAGCAACAGCGTCCTGCGGCTTGGAAGACACACCATCATGCTCACACTGCCGAAGCCCCAACCACCACAGAACTAACGAAAAACTCAGTAGGACGACGCCGTTGGGTCGTCGAGTGCACCATGTCGTGGCTCTGCCGGCTACCGTCGACTCAGCCCCGCTACGAACGCGATCCCCGCAACTACCTGGCCTTTCTCGGCCTCGCCGCCGCCCTGTGCTGCTACAAGCGGTTCATTCGCCTCACCACGTAGGACTCGGTGTAAGAAGACCAACAAGCAGATGACCAGACCCCCCGTCCCTGCGGCCGCGCCGCCATCGCGAGGGGTCTCCTCGGGGACGGGTGGGCTGGACGCAGAAGCGTGCCCGGCCGACAACTCGCCTGCGGCACCGGAGGCTTCGCCGGCTGTCCCGCCGGTGCCTGCGGCCGATGAGATGCCGCCCGGGATCGAGCTACTGTTGGCCGGGAAGGCGCTGACCGACCAGGGCCGTGTTGTGACCGTGATGCTGGAGTCCGGCTGGCCCAGCGCCCAGCTGCGCCATGTCATCGCTGGCCGTCTCCTGCCAGCCCCGGTGCGTACCAGCGTCGGCGTGATCATCGCCGTCCGCCTTCTCGCCGCCCAGGCCTATTCACCATCCGCCAGCCCCACTAGTCCGAGCGCTGGCGACGTCCTGGACGGCGAACCGTCCGTCACCTCGACGCCTGAGCGGTCGTCCACGGTGCCCGAAGCCCGCACGGTCACTGAAGCCATCACCTGCCGCGCCCTGGTTGAATGCGCCGGGTGCGGTGTCCCCAGTACCGCCCAGGGCGAGGACCTCTGTCCAGCCTGCCTCGGCTGGCCTCTGTGCTCTACCTGCTCCGGCCCCATCCCACGTCGCGCCCACCCTCACAGCGAGGGACGCTGCACCACCTGCGCCACGACGTTTACCGGCCCGACGGAAGGAAGGACGCCATGAGCCCTCCGGGCACCCGGCGCCGCATCAGACGTGACCGCGGCGCAGCGCATGCGCGAGCCCGTCCTGATCCGTGAACGGACGGGATGGGGGTGGATCGACTGGGCGGTTCCGGCTGACGGGAGCCTGACCGGATCGCCGTGTTCAGCCCGCTCGCGTCCCGTGTGCAGCGGCTTGGGCTGCGTCGGCTGGCCAGGCGCCGGCACACCGGCTCCTCCTCGGCCCGCTGGCCGTATGGCCGGCCACGGCCGCTGTCACGGTTCTCGCCCTGATCGTGACCGCCCTCGCCGCCTGTACGGTATCCCGTTGTCCATCGTCTTGCCGACGCCGCCCTGGCTCCGCTGCTCGCGGAGCCCCTGCCCGACGTCCTCGATGCCCGCGCCGCCGAGAACGCCCGCATCATCACCACCGGACCGCCTGCCGTCGCGAGTACCGCGGGGGGCGCTTGCGGTGCTTCTCGTCGTGGCACGGCCGCCGTGAGGGTCGGCGGTGGCGGATGTCAATGCTCCGGACAGATGCGGAAGGGCCCGATGCCACCTACCGGGAGACGGCCTCCTTCGTCCTGGCCGCAAAACGGGCTGGTCAGTGCGGTGCGGCCTCCGTCCCTGAGGAGGCCCAGCAGGGCGCGGGCCTCGGAACGGCCCAGGCCATTGGCCCAGGTGGCGACGGCCTTTAGGGCAGAGGGGTAGTACTCGCGCAGCAGGGATCGCAGCTGATTGGCCAGCTGCTGCCGGTTCCACAAGCTGTCCTGCTGGGCGCGGGCCAGCACCGCGATTGCCCGGCCGAGATCGGAGTCCTCGGGCAGGGGAGGGTGGGCGTGTAGGTCGATGCGCAGGATGTTGGCCAGGACGAGGGCGTCGCCGGGGTCGGACTTCTTGCGCGAGACGGAGTGGCGGTCGCGGTAGCGGGCGGCAGCCATCGGGTTGATGGCGTAGACCTTGCGCTTTCCGGTCCGCAGGACGGCGACGAGCAGGCCGCGGGAGGTCTCGATCGCCACCGGGATCGGGTTCTCGGGTGTGTCGCCGTGCTCGGCGAGCAGTTCGAGAAGCTGCCGGTAGCCGGCGGCGTCGTCAGTGATGTGACGCTTGGCCAGTAACTGGCCGGTGTCGTTGACCAGGGCGACGTCGTGGGTCCTCTCCGCCCAGTCGATTCCGCAAGCGATCACGGGTATCCCTCCCTCATGTTTGGGTGTTTGCGCTGGTCACGAGCGCATGCGGGCCACGCGAGCGACCTAATCCAAGGCCTCGACCACCGTGTGGCCGGGCCGCCACCTCACCAGCCGTTCGTGGCACCAGCGCACCCCACGGGCCCCGGTCTGCGTGAGAGCTCAGGACGGCTCGGGCGCATCGAGAGGTCACTGTGGCGCAGGCTCGCACCACCAACACCAACGAGGGATCACAGGGATCGGTGTTGATGCTCGATGGTCCCGGGCATCGCCGCCCTGCAATGAGACGTCGAACGTCGGGGGAAGTTTGGCCATCCGCCCGGCACCAACGGGCGCCACACCGATCCAGTCAGAGGTGACGGCCGAGGAGGCGCCAAGAGACGCCTGTCTCACACGAGGCCTCAAAAGGCTTCCGGTTTCCCCGAGGCATTCACCCGGCGCCCACACGACCGCCACCACGAGCACCAAGATCATGCACCCGGTCCACCTTGAGGCGTCGCCCGCCCAGGTGCCCGCAGATGTCACGATCCGGCACCCGAACCTCCCCAGACAGATCCGCCGTCCCGGGAGGTCCTTGGCAAGGGATTAGGCCCGCGATGTCGGATCACCCAGGGCAGCGAACGCGGAGAGGAAGAAAGCCCTCTTGAGCTGCTTGTTTCCCCGTCGGGACGGCTGTTCGCCGCGGATCGATGAGCCCGAGCTCCGGGTCGCCGGGGCGAGGCCGGCGTAGGCGGCGAGGTGGCCCGCGGTCGGGAAGGTGCTGCCGTCACCGACCTTGATCAGGATCCTGGCTCCGGTCCTGACGCCGACTCCCGGCATCGACATCAGGACCTTCGAAAGAGGGTGGTCCTCCAGGAGTTTCTGGATCCGCCCGGCCAGCAGCTTGCGCTGGTCAAGCACGGCCGCCAGCGAAGCGGCCAGGCTCGAAGCCGTAAAGAAGCAACCTATGGGTGTGTCGTCTTCGCTATGCGTGGCAGCGAGGAGATCGGCGGCGGTGCGGTAGCGGGTGGTGGCCGGAGGAGGGAGGAGTCCGCCCTCCACGAGCAGGGGGCGGATCTCGCGGATGACGTTGTCGATCAAGGATCGGCTCACGTCGCCCAAAGCCTCGGCGAGGACGTCCAGGGTGCACAGATTCCGCAGGTAGAGGACGGCGAGGATGACGCGTTCCTGGTTACCGATCTTCTGGGGGAAGATTCCGCCTCGGCTTCCCGGCCGGCGGTCGGCGCCCCGGCGCTGGTAGGAGGCGCGTTCGATCCGAGCGAGCTGGCGTGGGGCGAGACGGCGGGCCAGGGCATCCAGGTCTTCGCGGGACATGCCGGTCAGGAGCGGATGGGACAGGCTCTCCATGATCCGGGTGCGTGTCGGGGTCTCGGCGGTGTTGAGAAAGGCCAGCAACTCGGCCGCCGCAGTGAAGCGGGTGCGGGCGTATCCGGGCTGGTGGCCGTGGTCCTCCAGGACCCGGCGGGTCTCGGCGACGAGGTGACCGATGCAGGTGGGGGTCACCTCCAGCATGTCGCCCAGCAGCTTCATCGAGCAGACCTGTCGCTGGCAGAGGAGGGTGAGCATGACCCGGGCCGCGTCGTCGAACAGCGGCCTGGCCCGCTGATTACCGGTGGCGCGCCGGGCGCGTCCGCCGCGTTGCTCGCTGTAGCGTTCTTGGGACCGAGCGGATTGCAATGGGGCCAACTCGGCGTATAGATCTGCGAGTTCGGTACTGCTCAGACCGGTCAGCCGCGGGTCGGCCAGGCGGGCGAGAAGCTCGCGGCGCCGGTCAGCGACGCCGTGCGTCTCGGCGACGGGCAGGGTCTGCGGCGCGGAGGGCTCGGGCAGCAGGGTGTAGTTCCATGGGCCGTGGGCCTCGTGCTTGGCCAGCGGCAGCGCGGTGAAGCGGTCCTTGCTGACCGCGATGCCGGTGGGATAGTCGCCGACATCCAGCTGGGCCTCGACGCGCAGCCCGGCCCGGGTGCGGGTGGCGGCGATCGTCTCGATGACGACTTCATGGCTGGTCAGCGGCCTGCCGCGCCAGTTTCGGGTGATGTGGGAGAACAGCCGGTGTTTCGATCTTGTTCCACTTGCTTGTGCCTGGAGGAAAGTGACAGACCGTGACCACCAGCCAGGTTTCGGCAGCCAGGGCGGCCAGTTCGCTTTTCCAGACCCGGTAGCGGTAGCCGTGGAGCCGCCCCCATCCGAGATGATCAACAGCCGTGACGCCCTCGGGTAATCGAGGCTGCCGCGACAGCGCCACCAGCGGCGGATGGACTCGACCGCGAAGACCGACGTGTCGTGGTCGACACCGACGTTGACCCAGCCGGTGTTGCGGGTGATGTCGTAGATGCCGTACGGGATCGCCTGCTGAACGTCCGGGCCGCTGAAGAAGAAGTGGTGGTCCTCCACCTCGATGGGCTCGCCCCTGGGGAGCCACTCACGGCCGGCCATGGGCAGCCGTCCGATCTGTTCCCGCTTCTTAAGGCAGCACCTGAATCCTGCGCGCGCCACCGAAGTAATCAATGAGACAGCTCAAGACAGGCAACTCCCTCCTTACGAACAACCCCGCACCCCACACGATTGCCGGAGGGCAGCGTACGCATCGAGATCACACCTGGGGCGACGCAGATGAGAAGTGGAGCCCCCGGCAATTGAGGACCTTCACCGTTCTGATGCGCCGCTGGCCGGGAGCAGATCTTGTCCATGATCACCTTATCGCCCAGCCGGAGCCGTGCACGCCCGGCGGACTGCCCTGCCGCCCTCGTCACCCGTCCCCAGGGGGTCTGTCGGTCGAGGTGCGAGCTTGGCATACTGCCCGCTATAGATCTGCCGGGGTGCGAGGGCCGTGAGGTGCA
Source organism: Streptomyces sp. NPDC031111 (assembly GCF_055570675.1). Classification (NCBI taxonomy): domain Bacteria; kingdom Bacillati; phylum Actinomycetota; class Actinomycetes; order Kitasatosporales; family Streptomycetaceae; genus Streptomyces; species Streptomyces sp. NPDC031111. The sequence goes on along the minus strand of NZ_JBVIGS010000048.1, from coordinate 9,865 downwards.
TGCACTGTGCTGAGAAGGTTCCTGGACGGCATTCCGCGGCGTCGCCGCTGTGACGTGTGCCGGGCCCGCATGAGGGAGCGGACCTACGGTCGCACCGACTCCCGTCGCCCCAAGGCACGGGCCAGGCCGAAGACGCGAACGTTCCACGAGGACAGACGCGTCAGGATGCTCGGTATGCTCGGTGATGTCCGCTATCTCTGCGACGACTGCGACGCCCGTGGGGCGGCAGAACGCGCTGATGAGCAGGACCGATACATGCGACGGCTGGCGCGTGGAGCCGAGGCTCCTGGCTGGCTGTCGGCGTCGCCACCGTTCCAGCCGGATCAACTGGCCAGGGCGATGGCCGAGCACGAGCGCAGGCAGGCTGACACCATGACCGGGGCGTGGGCGAGCCGGCCTCCGTATCTTCAGGTTCTGTCGCTCGCCGACGCCACAGACGCCTTCGAGGACCTGTTCCGGAACCGTCAGTACTTGGTCCCGGAAGAACTGCTCCGAGGCAATCCGCGCCGGTACCAATCCGTGCACTGGTCACTGGTCCACCCACGGGACGGGGTGCCGACCACCCATGAGAACGCCTTGCACCAGACCGCGTACATGAGTTCGCTGAGAGGTGGCGAGGGAGCTCGTGACGTGTACGTGGGAAGTGTCTTCCGTATGGAAGGCACCGGTGAGATCGCAGTGCTCTGGCGCTGGCGCGCCTACGAGACCTTCTATGACTGAAACTGCATGTGGCTCTATCGCGCTCAGTACCTCAGCAGCACAGTCCGGAGCGGCACGAAGGCGGGGTGAGCGATGATCGAAAAGGTGGTGTCGCCGGTGCCGGAGGCATTGGCAGACAATGGCCGGACTCCGACGCCGCTACCCGTGACGGAGCGTCACCGGCGCAGGGTGGCACACCCCCCGCTTCACGAAAATCTTGCCAGGGCCACGCTCACGTGTACGCCGACAGCGGGAGCCGCGGAGTGTCTTGCCGTCGACGGCGATGGCCTTTCGTCCCGGTGCCGGGGCCCTGCGTTCTTGGAGGAAGTCGCCGATGGCGCGGTCAAGGGCGTGCCGTCCGCGGCGGCCAGGACGAGGCGGATGGTGGTGGCGTGGGGCGGGCAGATCTGGCCGGTCAGCGGGTCGGGGCGGAAGCTGAGCAGGGCCAGGGCGAGGTCCTCACCCCGCAGGGCGAGGTCGACGCAGGTCGGCAGGTCGGCGGGGTGCTGCCCGGACAGACGGGCGTCGACGGACATCCACAGCGCGGCGAACGGGTCCGCGAAGCCGCTCTGCGTGCCATCTGCCGTGGTCACGAAGGCGCCGTCGGCCGGTTCATAGGGGCGGACGAAGTCGATCGTTGCGGCGCCGTGCCCGTCGGCGAAGTGGATCGTCTCGCGGAAGACCTCGGCCGGAGTCGCGGCGATGATCAGCATGAACGGCTCCCCGTTCGGGCCGTGCAGCAGGGCGTGCACGGACTGCCCGGCCGCGTCGAGGGTGCACGCCGCGGCGGTGGCACCGGGCACGGCCAGGACCAGCGCGGTCAGCAGGTGGTAGCCCTGCCACAGCAGGATCTGCAGCGCCGTCACCTGATGGGGCGCCAGGTGATCGGGGTTGGTGTTGAGCGGGCCGACGACGTCGTTAAGGAGCTACGGGCACGGGCCGAGTTGGTCGGCGTAACCTCCCGCTTGGAGATACGGCACACCGACGCCCAGGAACTCGACGACGGTGCGGTTCACGCAGCCGCCTACTGGGCACAGGCGTTCTTCCCTCGTGCCGCTCGCGCGGCCACCCTGACCGCCGTGCGGCGCGCGCTGGTTCCTGGTGGTCTGCTCCTGGTGCAAGAACTCGCTCCACCGACGGACAACCCGCACGCACGTCTGCCGCCCTCGACGCGCTCGTCGCCGACTCCCGCGGTGTCCCCCCCCGGTCCACACGGCAGAGGGGCTGGCCGCGGAGCTGTGGGACGGGGCTTTGAGGATGTGCACGTCACCGCGAGCCCTGTTGGCCGCCTTGTCCTGGGCCGACGGGGGAACTGACGCAGGACCACCCCAAGCGTGTTCTCTCCCGGACTGGCCAGGGCCAGGGACCTGTTCCGCCCAGACGGCGCATCCGCGAGACGTCTGTGGAACACACGGCCCGGACATTCGGGTCGCGATCACGGCGTCACCCGCCGCTGGTGAGTGGGTACGAAGCGACCGCCGTGGTCGCGAAGGATCTGCTGCATGAAGAACGGTCGGCAAGGCCCCGGCACCATGCCCAGCGGGAAGGCGGGCTGAACGCCTGCGCCTGCCGGCCCACCGAAGCTGTCGGTCGACCAGTTTGCTCAGCTGGAGAGGCAATTGACGTGGAGACCCCACGAGCGCGGGGGCGGAACCCGTTCCGGGGGCCCCGCCCTCGCGCCCGCGCGCAGTGTCAGCTCTGTACTCGGACTGAGTGCTGTTGAGCAGTGACGGGGTACATGGGGTGCACAGGCGTCAGGTCGGCAGGTCGAGCAGACGGGTGATGTGCATGCGGCGGGCCAGCCGGAGTCGGAGTTCTTCGGCGGTACCGTTGGCGATCTCCGCGCCGTAATCCGAGCCGTCCGCGATGGCACGGCGCGGTCTGCTGCCCAGTGGCAAACCGATGATCCGGACCATCTCGTCGGCGACGATCTGAGGATCGGACGGAGGACGACCGTCGAAGAGGCGTTCGGTGTCTGTGCCGCTGGAGGCCAGGTGGCCGGCGATCCGCTCGTAGGCCGCGGCGACCTCGGTATCGCCGGCGAACGCGGCCTTGGCGAAGTGCTCGGTGCCCTCGGTGAACACTCCTGGCATCAGGACGGTCGTCTCGATGCCGTAGTTCGTGACCTCCCAGGCCGTCGACTCGGCGAAGACGTCGAACGCGGCCTTCGCCGCGGCATACGGACCGAGGAAAGGCGGCACCACACGGGTAATGCCGGAGCCGTTCCACAGCAGCAAACCGGACTCCTGCCTGCGCATGACCGGTAGCGCGGCGCGGTTGACACGCAGAGCCCCGACGGCATTGACGTCGAACGCTTTGATCACTTCATCGGGGGTGAACGCCTCGGTGATACCGAAGTACAGGTGGGCGGCGTTGTGCACGACCACATCCAACCGACCGCAGTCGTCCACGATGCGCCGTACCGCCCGGTGTGCCGATTCTTCGGACAGCACATCGAGTTCCACGACGTGCAGGGTACCTGGTGATCCGGCGGCCTTGTCGGCAACGGCCTCGGCTCGGTGCCGATCAAGCCCCTCGGGGTCACGCATGCTCGCGTAGACGGTGTGCCCCGCCGCGGCAAGTGATACCGCGGCGAGGGCTCCCATACCAGTGGCCGAACCCGTGATGAGGACTGTCTGCGCTGTCACGCGATGGCCTTGGCATTGTCGACAACCCAAGCCCCGAAGGACCGAGCCGCCCTACCGGTCAGAACCTGGACGTCACCGCTGGGAACGAGGACGGCCGCACCAGGGCCCATGGTCTCCAGCACGGAGTGGCTGACGAAGTCCGGGGTGCCCTGCGGAAACGCCACGGCGGCCGCCTCGGCCTGGGAGATCTCCTGCACGGTGTACGAGCGGCCCAGTGTCTCGTTGAGAACGGAGACCTGGTCACGCACGGACAGGCTCTGCGGCCCGGTAATCGAGTATGCCCCGGGCTTCGGGTCGGCGGCGGTGAGCACGGCGACAGCCGCGGCAGCGATGTCGTCAGGGTCGACCACCGGGAGCTTCACGTCCGCATTCGGGGCGCGCACGACACCGTCGGCAACACCGGCGACCCACATCAGGATGTTGTAGTCGAACCCGGCTGCCCGCAGGAACGTCGAGGGCACGCCGGCCTGCGTGAGCGCCTTCTCACCGGCCTGGTGGCGAGCGGTGATGATGTTGGCCGGGCCGGAGGGCAGTTCGGTGACCGCGGTGAAGGAGGAGAGCAGCACAGCGTGTCCCAGCCCGACCTCCGCAGCCGCCTCGGCGAAGACGGCGCCGTTGTCGTCGGCCATGTTGAGGAATGCCCGGTCTATGCCGGCCAGGGCCCGGCGCACCGCGGATGGATCGGTGAGGTCGCCCGCTACGATCGTGATGTCGGCGGGCAGGTCGGCCTTGGACGGGTCACGGACCAGGGCCACGAGCTGGTGGCCGCGGCCGGAGAGCCGACGCGCCACGTGTCCGCCGACGGTTCCGGTGGCGCCGGTGACGAGGATCTTCATCAGTTTCTTCCCTTTGCACGGTGGGCTAGTGCGATGTGCTCGCCCCACCACGATGCGACGGCCCGCACCGGGCCGGGAGAGACCTGGAAAGACAGGTATCGACAGTCCCTCCCAGCCCGCACGTGGAAGCCCCATGCTGGAACACATGAACAAAAAGGAGCTGGCCGGCTTCCTGCGGCACCGCCGCGAGCTACTGCAGCCCGATGACGTAGGCATTCCCGCGGGCACACGGCGGCGGACGCCGGGCCTGCGTCGGTACGAGATCGCGCAGCTCGCGGGAATGTCCCCGGACTACTACATCCGGCTGGAGCAAGCTCGTGGTCCACAGCCGTCACCGCAGATGCTCACCGCACTTGCCCGAGCGCTGCGACTGGGCATCGACGAACGCGACCACTTGTTCCACCTAGCCGGTCACCATGCTCCACCCGCCTTCGCCGCCGACGACCACGTCAGTCCAGGACTGCTGCGACTGCTGGACGCACTCACCGAACTGCCGGCCCAGGTCGTCTCCGACCTCGGCGAGATCCTTGTGCAGAATAGGATGGCGCTCGCCCTGCTGGGCGAGCAGACCGCGTACACCGGACTCGCCCGCAGCTTCACCTACCGATGGTTTACCCAGCCGGCCACCCGAGCGCTGTACCCACCTGAGGACCATGAGCACCACAGCCGGGTTCAGGTCGCCGACCTTCGTGCCGCGGTCGCACTGCGCCCCCGCGACCCGAAGGCCACGAAGCTTGTCGACGCCCTGCGCACCGCCAGCAGCGAGTTCGAAGATCTGTGGGAGCGCCATGACGTCGCCGTACGCCGCAGCGACCGCAAGCGGGTTGTCCACCCCACCCTCGGCATCGTCCGCATCGACTGCGAAGTCCTCACCACCGCCCGGCAGGACCAGCGGCTGCTCGTCTTCACCCCCCGCCCAGGCAGTGACGGCGCGGGACAGCTCGAACTGCTACGTGTCGTCGGACGTCAGAATCTCACCGCCCATGATCCGTCCGCCACTTCGCCCGGCCCGCTTCTTCCTCACAGCGACGATCAGTAGTGCCTGACGGTGTCGTCGCCCCGGCGCGTTTCCCGTGAACCTGCGAGCTCGCGCCACTTCCGGCGGGCTCCGTCGAGGACGACAACGGCAATGCGCTGGGGCATGGCTGGGGAATGGCCTGGCGGGGCGAGGGTGGCCGCTCGGGGTGTGTCGATCGGCAGACCGCGACGCAGCGGCGCGATGGCCATCGCGACTCTCTGGTAGTGGCCGCGGTAGCCCCTGGCGACGATCTCCTGGTGCAGCGCCGTCGCGGTGTGCTCGCCTTCCTCCCAGCGTTGATGCAAGTACTCCAGATATGGGTCAAGGTTCGTGGATCGGCGGGGCGGGGTGCGTGCGTACTTGGCAACGGTGCGGCGGTTCAGGCCCAGCTCGCGGGCTATCTTCGGCAGCAGTTCGTGGGCGAGGGCTTCGCGGAGTCCTTGGCCCGTAGCGGTTCCGGTCGCCTGGCTGAAGGCGGCTGCGATGCGGGTGTAGTCCGGGTGCTCGGGCAGCTCACACCCACCTCAGCCCGGGTCGGTATGCCCGCGGCTGCTCGCCGAGCTGAGCTACGAGGATGTCGCCGCTAAGGACACCAGGGCCGCGGAATGGGCGGCGCAGGCCTCAGTACTGCCTTACGACATAGTTCACTTCGAGTCGCAACAGGGCGGCGCGAAAGGTCATGGTGTCTTGAAGAGCGTGGTCATGGCGTCATTGGAGCGGGCCGTGAAGCGGTCCAAGTCACCGCTGGGGACGCTGGCGGAGCGACACAGGTCCTCGAAGACGGCAAGGTCCTTGTCTGCGATGGATGCGACAAGCTGGGCGAACTGAGGGTCTCTCAGGACCCTGCGGACGAGAAGTTCCAGCGCGAAGCTTCCTCCACTCGCAGTGAGCAGCACCCGTTCGGTAGCCCCCGGGTCGAGCCCGAGCTGCCGACCGGTCCCAGGAGCAGGAGCCGACGAGGCCAGGTTGGCGAGACCCGGCCTGGTTCAACGTCTTCGTGGCCAAGCCCCGCCCCACCGGTCCCAGGTGCTCCACGTGTGCGCCGAAGGTCTGCAGGATGGGAGATACCTGTCGGAAGGTGTCGACGGCGGCCGCCCACCATCACCGTATGCCCGCCCGCGGCAGCCCGTCGGCGGAAGCCTGAGACTGCCGCATCGAGGACCGTCACACCGCGAGCTTCGCACCGGCGCGCCAGCTCCACCACCGTTGCAGGGGTTGTGCGGGTGGACTCGGCCTGAGGTGACCGCGGATGGAACGGCCCCTCCGCACACACGTCCTCGCCCTCCGCCTGCCCGGACAGGCCCTGGCAGGACGTTTTCGAGGGCCTGTTCCGCACCCTACGAAGAACTGCCGCCTCAGGTTCGAGGATCTGGTTGTTCTTCGTGATCAGGTAGTAACTCGGAATGTCGTGCAAGGCCGCCGCGGTGCTCATGGAATCATTCGCGTGGACGTCGAGCGGCAGCTGTTCGGCAGCCATCTCCCTCGGGGCCACCGGGTTGACGTCAGGGGCCAACCTCTTCACGTACGCGTCCTGCTTCACGTACCCGTCCATGCTCTTGGTGCCGTCCGCGGCCACGGTCGGAACCAGGTCGACCGGCAGCGGCGGCAGCGGGTGCTTGACCGGGATGTCGGACGGCCCCTGCGCGGGCTCGCCCTTGTCGGGGACCAGCGCCGCCAGGTACACCAGCGCCTTGACGTTGGGGTTGCCGGCCGCCGCGTCGGTGATGACCGCACCACCGTAGGAGTGGCCTACCAACAGGATGGGGCCGTGGATGCTGCGCAGCACGTCCTTGGCGGCTGGGGCGTCGGTGGGCAGTCCACGCAGCGGTTTCACCACCGCCCGCACCGGATATCCGTCCTGCAGGAGCCGCTTGATCTCTCCGTTTTAGACGGAGGAGTCGCCGACGGCGCCGTGCACGAGCACCACGGTCGGCTTCACATGCTGAGTGGCTGGCTTCGGGGCCGAAGCGGAAGTCGGGTCCGGCGCCGCGGCTGCCGGAACGGCCACCGCCGCACCGACTGCGAGGAGCGTGGCCGCACCGACGGACAGCATGCCACTCATTCGACGAGGTGCGGAGTTTCCCGGCTGCGTGAGAGGGCGGCCCTTCGCACTGGGCTCATCGCGCAGGTCGATGGATTCCATGCCCGCACCCCTGCATGCCGACGACCGCACCCGCAGGAACGTCCCTCCGCTCCGTCGGCTACCGCCGACGTGGGTCGGGACGCTGCCGCGCCTCACCCAGGACGCTGGAGAAGAGCGCGTCACGGAGCGCCACCTCGCGTGGGTCGTCCCACAGGTGGAAGCCGCACCGGTTCATGGCGTAGGCGAACCCGACACCCGTGTCCGGGTCGGCGAAGGCGAACGATCCACCCAGTCCCATGGTGCCGAACGCCATGCCCGCGGAGGAGCCGAAGCGGAACCGGGGGAAGGGCTTCATGTAACCGAGGGAGTACTGGGTGTCGACGCGTAGCACCTTGTCCCGCAACCCCCCACTGGGTGACGGAGCGGCGCGAGTGAGGGCCGTCAGGGTAGCCGCGTCCAGGCCAAGGGCCTTGCCTCCGGTCGCGGCGTCGCCGTACAGCTTGGCGATGGAACTCACCTTGCCGATGCCGTTGACCGCGGGAATCTCCAGGGCGCGTACGTCCGGGCGGTTGAAGGCCTCGACCTTGCCCAACTCACGCGGATTACTGAACGCCCTGGCAGAGAGGCTGCGCGGGTTGCTGAACGCCAGCACGAACGGCAACGGCATATCGCCAAGGTGCAGGAGCATCTCGGAGGCGGCGAAGCCGTGGATGTGCGCGATCTGTTCCGGATCCACCGTCTCAGGCAGGCCGATGTGGAACTCCGCGTCGAGTGGGGCAGCGATCTCTTCGGCGAAGTAACGACCCAGACCGCGTCCTTGGGGGTCCACCCGGCGGATCAATTCGCTCTCGTAGTAGCCGAGTGACTGACCGTGGTAGCCGTGCCGCGTCCCCGGTGTCCACGCCGGGCGCTGCTCGGCCAGCGCTGCGGACAGCACGTGCGGATCCGCCAGGTCCACCAGTTGTAGCCGCCGATCGATGACCGGCAGCCCGGCCTGGTGCGACAGCAATTGGCGCACGGTCACATCGCCCTTGCCGGCTTCGGCGAACTCGGGCCAATAGGCAGCCACCGGTTCGTCATAGCTCAGAAATCCGCGGGAGTGGGCGACCGCGACCGCCAGTGATGCGATCCCCTTGGTGGTGGAGTACACCGGAACCAGCGTGCTCTCACGCCACGGCTCTCGGGTCAGGCCATTGCGGTAACCACCCCACAGGTCCACCACCTTGGCCCCGTCCCGGTAGACGGCACACGCGGCACCGATCTCCAGACCGTCGGCGAAGTTTCGCCGGAACGCGTCCGCGACGGCACCGTAGCCCTCATCCACATCGCCGTGAACATGAGCCATCGGTATGTTGACTTTCCGCACCATGGAAGAACGATGGTTCTGTCCCTCGCATAAGTCAAAAACCAACAGCGACTTGCCTCGATCTTCATGAAATGTCTGCCGACGGAGTCTGCGGCTCGCCGTCTTCGCCTTCTCGGCGAGTTCGTCGACCGGGGACTTTAATGGGGGCCTCACCGGGGGCGCGCGTGAAAAGCCACACCGTCGGCACCTGATCGTTCCCCGCCTCGTGGTGCAAGCGACCTTGCTCGGCCTGACCCGGTGAGCCAGGCGCCGACGATGTCACGGTGCTCCACCTGCGACAGCACCACTCAGCTACGCTTCGAACTCGCTATAGCATGTAGCCTCAAGCGCCGCTGGAAGGCCGCGGCACCGGACCACAAGGAGCTGCACCGTGACCGACTCCGCCAGGAGCCCTCTGTCCTCGCTGGAGCGACACGAGTCCCTTGCCGAGCGGGCCTACCAGCAGATTCGCGAGAGCATCGCGACCGGCGTCCTCGCCCCCGGCCAGAAGGTCACCGAACGCAAACTGGCGTTCCTGCTGGGCGTGAGCCCGACGCCGATCCGTGAGGCCTTGCGCCGGCTTGAACAGGAACAACTGATCGAACGCCATTCACCGCGATCGCTGGCCGTCGCCAGTCACTCGACCGAGACGGTCCGGGAGCTGCTCTACGCCGAATCGCTGCTGCGTGGCGCCCTGGCCCGCTTCGCCGCGGAGAAGATCACCGATGAGGAGGTCGACGAGCTGGCCCGAATCGTCGACGAAGCGGGCAGCAGCTTGGCTGACGCCGACCCCGAAGTGGCTCAGCAGGCCGCCGAACGCTTCGACGCCGTGCTCCGCCGCGTCGCGGCCAATGCCTCACTCGACTCCTTGGCGTCGAGCGCCGGCTTCTTCGGGCGGGCGCGTCGCATGCGGGCGATCGAGCTCCGAACCGCCCAGGAGCGAGCGGCCCTCGTCCAGATCCATCGTGACATCGTCGACGCGCTTCGCGTACGAGACGCCGCTCGGGCCGAGCGGCTGACACGTGAACAGCTCGAGGCCTCACGGCTTTGGCTGCTCAACGCCGACCTCGACTGACGCGCACCTTGGCAGTGAAAGCTTCTCCAAGTTTCCAAGGAGGCTGCTGTGGCCTAGTCCCCGTTCGGCAAGGACCTGGCTTGGATGCCCACCGACCTGGAGGACCAGAGCCGATGGATCTACCGGCTCACTCCAGCGGACGTCAGCGACATCGAGAACGC
>NZ_JBVIGS010000047.1:0-18215 GCF_055570675.1 Streptomyces sp. NPDC031111 | reverse complement strand
GCGACCATGCGGACCGCACGACGGCGCAGCTCAAGCGGGTAAGGGGAAGGACGTGGCGACTCGATCCTCTCAAATGATCGAGTCCCTACCGAACCCGGAACGGTTCAATCAGCAGCCAGGGTGCCCCGAAGGGCGCGGCGGCCACTCGCTCCGAGCCACATTTGGCAAGCCGCCTTGAGCCACACCCCGCCCTTCCGGGCCACCCAACAACTTACGGAGCCGCCTTGGACCAGGGCGCCCAGGCGCACGGGTTCGAGGCGGATCTGTGGACCTTGGAACGGGTCGGCGTGGTGGTTGAGCGGGTGACCGGGGTGACGTTGGCCCGGGCCTCGGTATGGCGCCTGCTGACCGGGCGGCTGGGATGGAGTTTGCAGCGGCCCAGGCGCCAGGCCGTCGAGCGGGACGAGTCCGAGATCGCCCGATGGGTCGCCCAGGAGTGGCCACGCGTCGAAAGGGGGCGGTGAAGAAACGTGCCTGGATCGTGTTCTTCGACGAATCAGGCGTATCGCTGCTGCCCGAGGTACGTCGCACCTACGCACCCCGCGGCCGCACTCCGCTCTTGCGGCACCGGCTGAACTGGAAACGAGCCGGGATGGCCGCCGCGCTGGGCTATCACGCCGCCGACAGTGGACGCGGCCCGCGGCTGTGCTTCCACCTCAAGGCCGGGCAGCTACGACACCACTTCCCTGATCGAGGTGCTGGAACAGATCAAGACCTTCTACGCCGGTGAGTCGGTGGTGTTGGTATGGGACGGACTGTCCGCCCACTGGAGCCGGGGCATGCGGGCCTGGGCGGCCGAGCAGGACTGGCTCACCCTCGAGCGGCTGCCGGCCTACGCACCCGAACTCAACCCGGTCGAACTGCTGTGGTCGGCCATCAAGACCCGCGAGCTGGCCAACCTCGCCGGCGACCACCTCGCCGATGTCGCTGACGCAGCCGAACGCGGCAGCCACCGAGTCTGCTCCCGCGAGCAACTCCCGTGGTCCTTCCTCACCCACACCGGCCTGACCATTCATCCCCAAACACCACATAACTAACGAAAAACTCAGTAATCGTTCGCTTGACTCGATGCCCTTGCGGCCGATCCGGACGCCGACGCGCTTGCCCCGGAGCCATCTGCGCAGACGCGCGCCCGCAGGAACCCCCCAAGCTCCGCTTTGCTCGCCCACCACGGTGCCAGTGCGGGCGTCGGCCGTGGGTGGACCTGCCAGTACCCAGGCTTCCCGGTCCACCGGTCACGACCGGCCTGGAAGGAAGGCGGATCGTGTCCAACACTGGACCGTGCGGTCGGTGGTCGCGGCAGGCCGACAGCCTTGTCGGCCTGGCGTCTGCGTCTGCCGTGGCAGCACAAGAGGCGCACGCTCCAAGAGGTTCTGGGAGGGACAGATGGCCGACAGCGACACGGACAAGGCCATAGCCGCGTTGCGCGAATCGCATCTCGGCAGTGACCCTGCGGCACTCAGGGCTTTCAACAGAGATGTCGTCGAGGAGTTCCGGGCCAATGGAGGGAAGGTCGGCGGCACTTTCGAGGGCGCCGATGTCCTGCTGCTGGCCATGACGGGCGCCAGGTCCGGGCAGCCGCGGCTCACTCCGCTAGAGTACTTCATGATCGACGGCCGCATCCTCATCCTCGGTACCTATGGCGGTGCGCCGAAGGACCCGGCCTGGGTGCACAACCTTCGCGCGAACTCCGAGGCTCACGTCGAGATCGGGACGGATTCCTACGATGTCGTCGCCCACGAGCTGTCCGGGGACGAGCACCGGAAGCTGTTCGCCGAACTCGTTCGGCTGGCTCCCCGCATCGAGGCCTACCGAACCAGGACCACCCGGCAGTTCCCGATCTTCGAACTGCGGAGGACGGATGGACCGGGACGGCACACGGCATCTGCTCCTTCCCTGTCCTAAGCAAGGAGCAGGCGGCTGCCGTCGGCCGACGACCGGAGCGGACCCGCGTCAGGCGCACGTTCCCGGGACTTGCCCTGTGACACTACCGGTATTGGCTGCCGCCTCGCCCCACTGGGGGATCTGTCAAATGAACGGTGAAACCAGAGTGGTTGGATTACTGGCGAGCGGCTGAGAGCCGACCGTCGAAGGTGATGTCGAAGCCAGTCAGCGCGGTCTTCCAGCGCATGGTCCAGCGGGCCTGGCCCTTGCCGGTGGGGTCGAAGGACATGATCGCCACGTGGACGCACTTCAAAGTGGCTTGCTCGCGGGGGAAGCGACCGCGGGCCTTGACCGCCCGGCGGATGCGATGCACCACCGCAGGTCTGCATGATGGTCTGCGGCCAAGACGGTCTCCACCACCTCGCGCAGGCCCGTCAGGCCGTCGCAGACCATCATGAGCACGTCGTTCACGCCGCGGTGCTTGATCTCGGTGAGGATGTGCAGCCAGTGATTGGCGCCCTCGCTGCCGTCGAAGAGAGACAGCCGGGGTGCTGAATCCCGTTCGTCATCCAGCACCTCGGTATGTCATGCCTGACCGGTATCGATGCGGCTGATCCGGTGCTGGCGACCTCGAACTGCCGGAGCCCGCTTATCTCCCCCCCTGTGGCGTTGCGGTACCGGGCGTACAGGCGCAGCCCCCTCGTTCACCTGCGCGGCCGCCGCGAACCGCACCCCGTCCTCCTCACCGATCAGGCCCACAGGATGCACATCCACCAGCCACGAGATTCCCGCCGCGAGCACGAGGAAGTCCGGAATGTGCGAGCTCTTGCCCTCCGAGGAGGAAAACCGCAGACGGAACGGCTGGGACAGCACCTCGTCGAACCCGCCGACGAAGTCCATGACAGGCAGCAGCCAACGTTCGGCCAGACTCTCGAAGCCGTGCTGCCCGCCGGTCGTCACCAGGCACTCCAGCCCAGGCCGATGACGCTGACCGGTCCGCCAAGAGAACCGCCGCACCGGCACTGGCACGAGAGCGTCGCCAGCCCCGCCGACAGGTCCTTCACCGGGACGATGACCTCGGACTTGCCGGTCTTCCACGCCACTGAACGACGCGGTCGGTCACCGCCGGCACGGAGCACGGGCGGCGACCGACCGGAGCTCAGCCTCGCCCACTTGAAGACCGGCAGGTCCTCGGCACGACAAGCATCGCCCACGCCATGCGGCCGTTGCGGTTCCCCGGTCGTGGTCGGCCGATTCGTTGTCCCGGCGCGCGACGGTGGCGCCGGAGGGTCACACGTAACCGATCGAACCCGGCGGCGGCGCCGTGACCGGCCGCTCGGCCCAGCGCTCTCCGCGGATCGCCTTCGCGACCAACTCCATCATCCGCCCTTGGTCCGCGAGTTCGGAGGTGCGGCTATTGGTCTCGTGGCCACCGCTGAACCATTCCACGGTGACGTCCCCGCCCGCCTTCTCCAGGGCCTGCGCGTACTGGTGGACTTGGCGCGGCGGTGTCCTCGTGTCGTGCGTGCCGGTCGAGATCCACACGGGGGCGCGCACCTGGTCAACGTAAGTAATGGGCGACGCGCGACGGAAAGCCTCGGGGTCGTCTTCCGGATCGGCGTGGAAGAAGGAGCGGCAGGCGCTGCGCAGCGCGGGGTTCATGTCCGCGTAGGCGGCGAGCCAGTCCGCCATCGGTACAAAGGCCAGTGCTCCGGCGAAGAGGTCAGGCAGGCGGCCGAGGGACAGCAGGGACAGGTAACCGCCGTAGGAGGCACCGGAGATGAAGATCCGCTCGGGATCGGCGATACCCTCGTGGACCAGCCAGCGCACTGAGGCCTCGATGTCCTCCAGTTCCCGCTCGCCGATCGTGTGCCAGAACCCCTCGCGGAAGCGGCGGCCGAAGGTCTGCGAACCGCGGTAGTTGACGGCCGCGTAGGCGAATCCTTCCGCGAGCCAGGCCTGGGCCTCGGGGGTGTAGCGATCGACGGTGACCAGTTGGGGTCCGCCATGGACGCTGAGCAGGATGGGCGCGGGCCCTTCCGTACCCGGAGGACGGCCCGCCCACAGTTGTACGGGAGTTCCGTCGAGGGAGCGGATGGTGTGGGAGGCCAGCGAGACGCCGGCCGGGCGCAGGGGCGGTGTCCAGACGGGCGTGACGGCGCCGGTGGCCCGGTCCTCGCGCAGGAGGGTGAGAGGAAGGTCGAAGCGCTGGTGGAGCAGCCGCGGTTGACCGTCGGCGCCGTAGTGGGAGGCCCAGTAGTCGGGGTGGGCGTCTGCGATGTCGGCCTCGAAGAAGGCGCCCGCCGGGTGGTCGACCGCGCGGAGCCACCCGCTGTCCGGCTCCCACTCCAGGACGTGGTGTACCCCGTGGTCGACGTGGACCAACAGGACGTATGCGGCGTCGTCGGACCAGTCGAGCGGCACGATGTCGCCGTCCAGGTGCTCGGCGTTCAGGTCGATGCGGGAGCCGTCGGTGAAGGACCATACGCAGGGGCGCTGGTGGCCGGATCGCTCGGTGGAGACGAGCAGCCGGTCGTCACCCGGTACGGGCGAGAACCGGATGCCGCGCACGGGTGCCTCGGGTCCGTCGGACAAGGTGCGGGCGGTCTCCTGCGGGGTGTCGGCGGTGGTGCTGAGGACCGTCGCGGCGAAGCGCCGCAGGCCGGGGTTGTGGTCCGTGGTGTCGACGCTCGCCCAGCGGCCGTCGGCGGAGACACGGGCGTTCCAGGCCTCTGCCGTCGAGCCGAACAGCCGGCGGGGCGGTCGGCCTCCGTCGGTGTCGACCAGCCAGAGCGTGAAGCCGTCGTCGGCCACCGCGGACAGCACGGCGAGGGCGCCGGTACGGGCGACGTCGATGCCTCGCAGCGTGTACGGCGGGAGGCCGGGCGTCAGGTCGGTGCCGGAGCCGCCGTCGACCGGCAGGGACCACAGGTGGCCCATCTCAGAGCCTTTGTCGTCGAGGAGGTTGAGGACGGCCCGTCCGTCGCCGGACAGGACCGCGTTGCGGGGGTCGCCGTAGGCGCCCGCCACGGGCCGGGTGACGTCCCGGACAGCGTCCCAGACCGTGAGGAAAGGGCCGTCGGGGCCGTCGTGCACCATGAGTTCGAGGTCCTCTCCAGCGCCGCGTCCGCGGCGGGAGGAGACGCACTGCCGGGCGTCGAAGAACCGCTGCCAGTAGTGGGTCACTGCCAGACTCCTTGGATTTCGCCGTACGCCGGGGGTCGTACGGGTGGGGGCGTGCGAGTCGGAGATCGCGCCGTCAGGAGGTCGTACGCGCGGCCGTCGGTGTCACGTCCCGGTGGGCGGGTGGCTGCCGGGGGCCACGGGCGTTGCGGGCTCGGGGAAGTGGCAGGCGACCCGGTGACCCGCGGCGGTGTCTCGGAGGACGGGCGTCTGCTGACCGCAGATCTCCTGCGCCTTCCAGCAGCGGGTGCGGAACCGGCAGCCGGACGGCGGGCTCTGCGGGCTGGGGGCGTCGCCCTGGAGCACGATGCGGCGACGGGCCCGCTCGGCGCGCGGATCCGGGATCGGGACCGCTGACAGCAGCGCCTGGGTGTAGGGGTGGTGCGGGGTGCGGTACAGCGCGTCGGCGGGCCCGCTCTCGGCGATCCGGCCGAGGTACATCACGGCGATCTCGTCGCTGATCTGACGCACCACCGCCAGGTCGTGGGCGATGAAGAGGTAGGTGAGGCCGAGCTCCCGCTGGAGGTCCTGGAGCAGGTTGATGACGCTCGCCTGCACGCTGACGTCCAGCGCGCTCACCGGTTCGTCGAGGACGAGGACCTCCGGTTCGACGGCGAGGGCGCGGGCGATCCCGATACGCTGGCGCTGTCCGCCGGAGAACTGGCTGGGGTAGCGCCGGGCGTGGTCGGGGTCGAGGCCGACCTGCGCGAGGAGTTCGCGGACCCGCTCGGCCCGGCGGGCACGGTGCAGGCGGTGGATGCGCAGGGGTTCGACGAGGATCTGCTCAACGGTCATCCGGGGGTCGAGCGAGGAGTACGGGTCCTGGAAGACGAGCTGGATCTGCTTGCGCAGCCGGGTGATGTCGTCGCCCCTGGCCCGGGTGATGTCGAGGCCGTTGACCAGGGCCCGACCACCAGCCGGCTGGACGAGGCGGACCAGGCAGCGGCCAAGGGTGCTCTTGCCGCAGCCGGTCTCGCCCACCAGGCCGAGGGTGCGGCCCCGGCCGATCGCGAGGTCGACGCCGGACACGGCCTGGACCGCGCCAGCGCGTCGGCCGGTGCGGTACTCGGCGACCAGGTCCTGGACGTGCACCGCGGGCGCGTCCGTCTTCGGTACGGCGACCGTCGACGTCTTCGTCTTCATCGCGGGTCCCCTTCCCCTTCGGTGGTGCGGGCGATCTCGTGCGCCCTGACGCACGCCGTGGTGTGCAAATCGGACACCCGGACCGCGGCCGCGGTCTCGCTGCCGCAGACCTCGGGCAGGGTGTGGGCGCAGCGGGGCTGGAACGGGCAGCCGCGCGGGCGGCGGCCGGGCGGGTCGGGCTGACCCGGAATCTGGGTGAGCCGGGGGACGCGCCGGTCGATCCGCGGGAGGGCGTCCAGCAGGGCTCGCGTGTAGGGGTGCGCGGGCCGGTAGAAGACCGACTCGACATCGCCGCTCTCCAGGCTGCGACCGCCGTACATGACCATGACGCGGTCCGCGACGCCCGCGACGACGCCGAGGTCGTGGGTGATGAGCAGCACCGAGGTGCCGGTGCGTTCCTGTACGTGGCGCAGGACGTCGAGGATCTGGGCCTGTACGGTCACGTCGAGGGCCGTGGTCGGTTCGTCGGCGATGAGCAGGTCGGGTTCGTTGGCCATGCCGATGGCGATCATGACGCGTTGGCGCATGCCGCCGGAGAACTCGTGCGGGTAAGCGTGCAGCCGGGTCCGAGGCGCGGGGATGCCGACGAGTCCGAGGAGGTCGGCGGCGCGTTCGGTGAGGGCGTCTCGGCCGAGGCCGGGGTCGTGGACGGCGACTGCCTCGGTGATCTGGTCGCCGACCGTCATCATGGGATTCAGCGCGGCCAGGGCGTCCTGGAAGATGATGCTGATCTGTCGCCCTCTCACCGCGCGCAGTTCCCGCTCGGGCAGGCCGAGCAGTTCCCGTCCCCGGAAGCGGAGCGAGCCGCTGACCCGCGCGGACGGCGGGAGCAGGCCCATCAGGGCCATGGCCGTCGCGCTCTTGCCCGAGCCGGACTCACCGACGAGGGCGAGCGTCTCGCGTTCGAGCACGTCGAAGGAGAGACGTTCCACGGCGGTGGCGTGACCTGTGTCGGTCCGGTACTCGACCGTCAGGTCACGGACGGAGAGCAGGTCGGTGGCGGTGTCCGGCCGGTCGTTGCCGGTGTCGGAGGAGAGGGAGGTCATGACTGCCTGCTCTGCTGGTCGAAGGCGTCTCGCAGTCCGTCGCCCAGGAAGTTGACTGCGAGGACGGTGAGGAGGATGGCCACGCCGGGCGCGTACAGCAGGTAGTCCTTGGGTGTGCCGACGAGTCCGGCGGCCTGGTTGAGGAGGTTGCCCCAGCTGGACTGGGGCGGCTGGATACCGAAGCCGAGGAAGCTGAGCGTGGACTCCAGGATGATCGCGGCGGCCACCGCGAGGGAGGCGTTGACGATGATCACGCCGATCAGGTTCGGCAGCAGGTGCCGTAGGACGATCTGGGTCCGGGAGGCGCCGAGCACCTGCGCGGCCTGCACGTACTCCTTCTCCCGGAGGCTGATGACCTGGGAGCGCACGACGCGCGCGATCACGGTCCAGCCGAGTCCGGCGAGGACGAGCACGATGGTCGCGGGCGAGGGGCTGAGAGTCTGCATGGCGAGCGCGAGGAGGGCGATGGCGGGGATGACGAGGAAGAGGTCGGTAATCCGCATGATCACTTCGTCGATCCAGCCACCCAAGAGTCCGGAGACCGCGCCGACGAGGGTACCGACGGCGGTCGACAGGAAGGCGACGCCGAGGCCGACGGTCAGGGAGAGCTGGCCGGCGTAGAGGAGTTCGGTGAGGTAGTCGCGGCCGAGGTCGTCGGTTCCGAGCCAGTGCTCCGAGGAGGGGGGCTGGGCTCCGGTGAGGATGTCCTGGGCGTTGCGCGGATGGGGGGCGATCCCCGCCGCTCCGTAGCAGCAGACCATGAGCGCCAGCAGGATCAACAGGCCGATCACGGCCAGGCGGTGACGCAGGAACCGTTCGGCGACGATCCGCCGTCGGCTCTTGTCGGCGGGCAGGTGCGCCGGCGGGAGCGGGGACTCCGTGGGCGGTGGTGGCGCCGAGTGGGGGATGGGTGTGGTCATCGCAGGGTCACTCTCGGGTCGAGCAGCGCGTATCCGAGGTCGGCCGCCAGGTTGAACAGGACCATCGCCAGCGCCACGATCAGCATCCACGGCAGGAGCACGTACACGTCGCCGGCCAGCAGGGAGTCGAGGAACAGTCGGCCCATGCCGGAGATGGCGAAGATCTGCTCGGTGACGACGAGGCCGCCGATCAGCAGGGCGGTGTCGGCGGCGACGACGGTGACGAAGGGTGCCAGGGAGTTGCGCAGAGCGTGCCGGAAGAAGATACGGCGTGGGGGCACCCCCTTGGCGCGGGCGGTCTTCACATAGTCGCTGTGCAGGGCTTCGAGCATGGAGGCCCTGCTGAAGCGGGACCAGCTGGCGATCAGCCCGACCGTGAGTGTCATGACCGGTAGGACCAGGTGCCGGAAATAGTCGGCGTTGACGCCGCTCATGCCCGGCGAGTGCAGGCCGACGAAGTACAACAGGGGCTGCTCGAGCCCGAATTGTTCGCGCGGCCAGATGGCGAACACCTGGATGAGCAAGAGGCCGAGCCAGAAGGCGGGCATGGCCACGCCCAGGTAGGACAGCCCCGTGAGCAGGTGGTCGCCCACGGAGTACTGGCGGGCCGCCGAGTAGGTGCCGATCGCGAGGGCGACGACCACGGCGAACAGCACGGCCCAGCCGATCAGTTGGAGGGTGGTGCCGAGGGCGGAGCCGATCATGGCCTGGGCGCGGTCGCCGGTGCGTGTGCTGACGCCCCAGTCGCCGGTGACGAAGGCCTTCATCCACAGCCCATACTGTTCGAGGACCGGCCGGTCGAGGCCGAGGCGGGCGGATTCGCGGGCGAGGACGCCGGGGTCGCGGGCTTGGCGCAGCTTGGTGAGCGGGTCGAAGGTGGAGCGGACGGCCCAGAAGAAGATGAACGAGGCGACGAGGACGACGGGAACCGAGTACGCCAGCCGACGGGCCGCATAGTGGAGCATCTGCCGGGACCGGCCCGCCCGGCCGCGGCGTTGTGCACCGCGGCCTTCGGGGTCCCGGCCCTCGGGGGCCTGGGGCGCGGGGGCGGCCCGTAGTGCCGCCATCACTTCGCGACTCCCCATTCGGCGAGGTTCCACCAGGGGCCTTCGCTCGGGTTGTTGCTGAGCGGGCCGCCCACGCGGTCGCTCCACAGGAGGATGTTCGGGACGGTACCGAGCGGGATCGCGGGCACCTCGTCGGCGAGGATCTTGTCCGCCTGGCGAGAGGCGTCGACACGCTTCTTCGGGTCGGTCTCGCGGTCGACGGTGGCGAGCAGCGGGTCGAGGCCGTCGATCCGGGAGCGGACGAAGTTGAGCCCGGAGCCGCCGTTGGCCTCGGTGGGGATGGAGGTGCTGCTGAAACTGTTGCTCAGGGTGGGGTCGGGGAAGGTGTCGACGATCGTCCACAGCCCCATCTGGTAGTTGCCGGCGGGTGCCTGCTTGCCGAACAGGTCGGCCGGAGTGGTGTTCTTGATGGTCATCCGGAAGCCGGCCTGCTCGAGCTGAGTCTGGAGGATCTGCTCGGTGAGTTCGCGCCGCTTGTTGCCGGCGAGGGAGACGATGGTGAACTCCGCCCGGCGGCCGTCCTTGGCCCAGATGCCGTCGCCGTCCCTGGCCCAGCCGTCCGCCTTCATCGCCTTGTCGACGGCCTGGAGGTCCCGGGTGTAGCGGGAGAAGTCCGTGCCGGCGTAGGAGGAGAGGATCGGAGTGAGGAAGCTCTGGGCGGGCTTGTCCACGCCGAGGGATCCGTAGAGCTTCTTGACAATGGCGGTGCGGTCGATGGCGTAGGCGACGGCGCGGCGCACGTCGACGGAATCGAAGGGGAACTTCTCGTTGTTCATCCAGATCGCCTCCAGGTTGCCCGTCTCGGCGTCGATCTGCCGCCGGGTGCCCGAAGCGGTCTGGTTGAGCTGTTCGGCGACATCGAGCTGCGGCGTCGGGAAGAGGGCATCGACCTGGCCGCTCTTGAAGGCCTGGAAGGCGCCGGCGGTGTCGGTGGTGAACTGGAAGGTGACCTTGTCGGGCTTCGGCTTGGGGCCCCAGTAGCGGTCGTTGGGGACGAGGGTGACCGAGACGCCCTTCTTCCAGGACTGGATCTTCCAGGGGCCGCCGCTGAAGGAGTAGCCGTCCTTCATGATCGCGTTGCGGTTCTTGCCCTTGAGCAGGTGCTCGGGCAGAACTCCGTAGAGCGAGCTGAACAGGGTGCGCCAGCCGCCGTAGTTCTCACGCAGAGCGACCACGGCTGTCTTGGCGTCGGGCGTCTCGATCTTGCTGATCTTGTCGTAGCCGGTCTTGTCGAGGACGTCCTTGCCGTCGCGGATCTGCAGCGCGGTGTACTTCAGGTCGGCCGAGGTGATCGGCTCACCGTCGGACCAGACCGCGTCGGGCGCGATGCGGTACGTGATCCGCTGCGGGCCGCTGGTGGTCGTGGTCGGCTCACCGGCCATCATCGGGGAGGCGACAGGCACCCAGGCGTCGCCAGAACGCCTGACCTCGAATACCTTCGGGATCGTGGTCGTCCGCATCAGGTAGTCGCCCCAGATGGAGCCGCTGCAGACGGAGATCCAGTCGGCGCAGTCCGGTTCCTGCTCGGCGCCGATGACCAGACTTCCGCCCTCCTTGACCGGCACCACGGGGTTCGCAGTGGCCCCGGCCCGGCCGTCGCCCGAGGACGTGCATCCCGCGAGCACGACGCCCAGCGACAGGGCGGCTGCTGCGGTGGCCCTCCGGGACGCCACGAGTGTCCGCGCGTGGCCGTTCTTCTGTTGGTCCATCGCCATCGCCTTCCCTGCATACGGCCCTGTTGGGCGCGATTCGGCCTCATCGTAGGGAGCGGAATCAGCCATAGCAAGAGGTATCGACAATTACATAGTCAATGACGATGACTTGCTTCGTGAGTCAGGCTTCAGGCAGAGTCGTCCTAGCTGGGGATTCCATCGCCCCGCCGGACGGAGAGAAGGCCCTGATGAGCACGAGCCAGGACGGGAAGCGCTCGACGGCGAAGAAGCCGAGGCCCGGACGGCGGGCCCGTCACAGCCTGAGCCGGGAACGGATCCTGGAGGCCGCGGAAGCAATTGCCATGCGGGACGGTCTCGACGGTCTGACCTTCCAGGCCCTGGGCAAGGAGCTCGAAGCCCATCCGACCTCGATCTACCGGCACTTCCGCGACAAGGACGAACTAGTCCTCGAACTGATCGACAGCCTGCGTTCGGGTTCCTACGGCGGGCAGTTGGAAGCCACCGACTCCTGGCGCGACGACATGCGCAGCATGGCCCGGCACATCCATGATCACTACCTGCGCTATCCCCAGTTCGCTCTCCAGATGGCGGCACGCACCACACGCCGGCCCGCCGAGTTCCGGAACGTGGAGTTCGCGCTGGACGCGCTGGTACGGGCCGGCCTGCCGCCGGAGGAGGCCACGTCGACGATGCGGGTCTTCGGCAACGTCATCCGCGCGCTGTCCAGCATGGAGTCGGGGCTGCATGCGCTGGATGCCGAGACCCGGCGCGGTGACGCGCTGGCCTGGGAGGTCGAGTACCGCAGCCTCGACCCGGAGGTCTATCCGCGCATCGCCTCGATGAGCGACCATCTGACCGCCATCGGCGACCCGCACGTATTCGACCAGGCGGTGGAGATGCTCCTCGACGCCGTCGAGGCACGGGTAGCGGCCCGGTCCGCACCGGCGTCCTGACCTGTCGGACGTGCGCCCGGAGCCGCTCCCGTATGCCAGGCGGGGGCCCGTCGGCCATCCCGCCCCGGCCGGCGGCCCCCCGCCCGACACCCCTACCTCGGGCAGGCGTGGGCGCGGATCAGGGCGGCGACCAGCGCAGCCCGCTCCCGCACGGAGCCGGCGTCCACCCATTCGTCGTGCCCGTGCGCCCCGCCGCCGCCCGGCCCCAATCCGTCGAGGGTGGGGATGCCGAGCGCCGCGGTGAAGTTCCCGTCGGACGCGCCGCCCACCCTGGCCTCGGTCACCGGTGACAACCCCTCCGCCCGGGCGAGCGTCCGTGCCATGTCCAGCAGATCGGCGGACATGCGGTGTTCGAGGGGGAAGCGGTTGATGCCACCCGTGAGTTCGAGGCGGGAGCCGCGGGTACGAGACCGCAGGGTCCGGAGGCCCTTCTCCACCCGTATCAGCTCGTCGCGGTGCCATGCCCGTACGTCGATCTCGACCGACGCGCTCTCTGGGATCGTGTTCCTGGTGCTTCCCGACCTGCTGACGGTCGGCGTGACGGTGGTCCCCTCGTCGGGGTCGCCCAGGGCGTCGATCGCAAGCACCTGGTGGGACAGTTCGACCAGGGCGTTCACCCCACGCTCCGGCTCCAGGCCCGCGTGGGCCGCCCGTCCCTTCACTGTGACCTCGAACATGGCGCCGCCCTTGCGCGCGGTCTTGAGCGCCCCGTCCAGGCTGGGCTCCAGGACGAGCACGGCGGAGCAGTCCCGCGCCACGTCCTCGATGAGGTTGCGCGAGGTGAGGGAGCCGCGCTCCTCGTCGCCCGTCACGAGCAGCCGGACGTGGCCGGTGTCGCCGGCGAGCCCCAGCGCTTCGAGGGCGAGCACGAGCCCGGACTTCATGTCGAACACACCGGGCCCGGTGACCCGCTCGCCGTCGACTTCGAACGGCCGGTCGGCGAGGGTGCCCAGCGGCCACACGGTGTCGGCGTGACCGAGCAACAGGACCGGCGGGACCCCGGACCTCGCCTTCTCCTCCCGGTACAGGTGAGGCACGCCCTTACGGACCTCGCGGTGGAACGTGCCCAGCAGCCCGTCGGACCACTCCCTCAGCAGCTCGTAGGTCGCGTCCAGTCCTGGCGCGTGGCCTGTCGGGGTCTCGATTTCGACAAGTCGATGCAGCCGGGTGAGGAACTGCTCAAGCTCGTGTCCGGTGCCTGGTTTCACAGTGCATCCTTCGCGCGGGGGCCTGGGGGCGAGGTGGAGGCCTCTGGAAGGAGGGCGTGCCAAGGTCGCGGCACTCTTGACGGAGCCCTCCCCGCTGCGCACCTCACGACGTTAGTCTATGGCATTGACTACAAGCATTGCCACAGTGCCTGCCACCCGCCCGCGCTCGCCGCTCAGAGGAACGTGATCAGGGCCTCTGTGAACTCGTCGGTGGTGGCCGCGCCGCCGAGGTCGGGGGTGCGCACCGGCGTCTGCGCGAGGACAGCCGCGATCGCCGCGGTGATCCGCCCGGCCGCCTCGGCGTGCCCAAGGTGCTCCAGCATCATGGCGGCGGACCAGATGGCCCCCAACGGATTGGCGACGCCCCGCCCGGCGATGTCGGGGGCGGACCCGTGCACCGGTTCGAACATGGACGGGAACTCGCCCTCCGGATTCAGATTGGCCGCCGGGGCGATCCCAATGCTGCCGGCCAGTGCGGCGGCCAGGTCGCTCAGGATGTCGCCGAAGAGGTTCGATGCCACGACGACGTCGAAGCGGTCAGGGGCTAGGACGAATTTGGCGGCCAGCGCGTCGATGTGCTCCTGTTCCCAGCTCACGCCGGGGTGCAGCGCGGCACGCTCGGCCACCCGCTCGTCCCAGAAGGGCATCGTGTGCACGATGCCGTTGGACTTTGTCGCCGAGGTCAGCATGCCCCGGCGCGCCGCCGCGAGGTCGAACGCGTAGTCGAGCAACCGGTCCACGCCCTTGCGGGTGAAGACGGCTTCCTGGACCGCCATCTCCTCCGGCAGCCCCCGGTTCAGCCGGCCGCCGATCTCGCTGTACTCGCCCTCGACGTTCTCCCGGACGATGGCGAAGTCGACCCCGCCAGCCGCCGCGTCGCGCAGAGGGCTCGGGACGCCGTCGAAAACCCGGATCGGCCGCAGGTTGACGTACTGCTGAAAGGTGCGCCGGATGGGGATAAGAAGCCCCCACAGCGAGACATGGTCCGGGACACCGGGATAGCCGACCGCGCCAAGCAGGATGGCGTCGTAGGCGCGCAGGGTGTCGAGGCCGTCGGCCGGCATCATCGCGCCCTCGGCGGCGTACCGCTCGCAGGACCAGTCGAAGGAGTCGTAGGCGAGCCGGAGACCGTGGCGGGACGCAACCTGGTCGAGGACGCGGCGGGCGGCCGGAATGACCTCGGTGCCGATGCCGTCGCCAGGGACGAGGGCGATGCGATGGTTCTTCATGACCTGGATTCCAGCAACGGCGCCGGGCCGGCGTCCAAGTCCTTCTGCTCATGGCTCTTATAGGGCATGCCTATGGGTGGGCCGACGGTCGTGGCCGAGGGATGGCGCCCGGTCAGGAGGGTCCGTCCGATCGGAAGGGGCTGCCTCGTCCGGAGGGCGTGCCTTGCCGGGCCCGTCCGTCGCGTCGGCGGTGGCGCGGTCGAGGAAGGCGCGGGCCGCCGGGGTGAGCGCGGTCGGCCGGCTAACCAGGGCGACGTGGAGAAGCGTGCAGGGCTCCAGATCGAGGACGCGGGCACCGGCCCGCTCTGCGATGTCCCGCCAGGCCTCGGTGACGACGGCCAGGCCGACGCCCCGCAGAACCAGCGGCAGGATCGCGACCCGGTGCTCCGTTTCCACCGCGACCGTCAGTGCGACCCCCTCGGCGCGCAGTGCGTCGACGTAGGTCCGCATGCCGGTCCCCTGTTGTCCGACGACCAGTCGGTGACCGGCCAACTCCTCGCGCCGGACTGGTACGCCGGGCGGAAACGGCCCGTCGGGCCGGGTGAGCAGGACGAAGCGCTGCCCGCGCAGCGGGTGCACCCGAAGGTGGGAGGGCACGGGGGTGGGCGAGGCCAGGAGCCCCAGCTCGCACACACCCGTGCGTACCATCCGGGTGACGTCCTCGGGGGTGAAGGCGGCCCGCATCCTGACCGACACCCCCGGATAGGCCTCGGTGAAGCGCCGGACCATGCCAGTCAGTGGCTCGATCGACTGCGAGGGCATGGTCGCGATCTCCACCCGGCCACCGCGCAGACCGTGCACCGACTCGACGCTCGCGCGGGCCAGCTCCAGGCTCCGGACCGCGGCCCGCGCCGGTTCGATGAGGGCGGTGCCTGCGTCGGTGAGGACAGCCCGGCGCCCGATGCGGTGGAAGAGGTCGCTGCCGAGGTCCCGTTCCAGGGAGCGGATGGACTGGGAGAGGGAGGGCTGCGAAAGGTAGAGGGCGCTCGCGGCCCGGTTGAAACCGCCGTGATCCACGACGGCCAGGAAGTACTCCAGTTGCCGGACGTCCACCGCGCACCCTCCTCCGCCGCCGGGCGCCCACTGACCCACGCCTCGGACAGGCGCGCCTGATAGGCACCGCCTATATAGATTGTCAGCAAGAGGTCTTGGACGGGTACCAGGGCGACCTGCTGGGATCAGGGCATGAATGGTCTCCTGCCCGAGGGGTTCGCCAGGCGCACCGTGGACGCCGACGGCGTGCGCATCAACGTCCGCACGGCCGGGGACGGGCCTCCGGTGCTCCTCCTGCACGGCTATCCGCAGACGCACCTGATCTGGCACCATGTGGCCCCGCGTCTGGCCGAGACGCACACCGTCGTCCTGACGGACCTACGCGGCTACGGCGACAGCGACAAGCCGCCGTCGGACGCCGGGCACGGTCCGTATGCCAAGCGTGCGATGGCGCTCGACCAGCTCACGGTGATGCGGACCCTGGGGTTCGACCGCTTCGCTGTGGTCGGCCACGACCGCGGCGGCCGGGTCGGCCACCGCCTGGCCCTGGACCATCCGGACGCGGTGTCCGCGCTGGCGGTCCTGGACATCGTCCCGACGCGCCACGCCTACCGGCACGCCGACGCCACGTTCGCGGGCGGCTACTACCACTGGTTCTTCCTGACTGCGGGCAACTCGATCCCGGAGCATCTCATCGGCGGGGACCCGGAGTTCTGGATCCGCGCCCGGATAGAGGCCCGCCATCACGGCGGCACCCCGTTCAGCCCGGCGGCGATGGCGGAGTACGTCCGCTGCTTCTCCGATCCGGCCGCGATCCACACCTCCTGCGAGGACTACCGCGCGGCGGCCTCGGTGGACCTCGTCCACGACGACGCCGACGCCGACGCCGGACGACGGCTCACCTGCCCGGTCCTCGCCCTGTGGGGCGGGCACAGCTTCGTCGGCCGCCACTACGACGTCCTGGCGGCCTGGCGCGGCTACGCCGACGATGTACGAGGCGAGGCGCTGGACTGCGACCACTACCTGCCGGAAGAGGCCCCCGACCAGACTACGGAGCTCCTGCAGAGGTTTCTCCCGCCGGACCCGGTTCCCCGCTGAGCGGTCGGTCCGGGCAGGACGCGCACCACGACCTTACCCCTAGCCGCCCGCTGCCGAGTGAGGTATGGAAGGTATGCTCACGGCGCGGGGTGACACGAGTTCTCGGGTGGGGCAGATGCGGAAGTCGGGCTGGGATGTCGTCGTCGTGGGGGCGGGCTCGGCCGGCTCGGTGCTGGCGGCTCGTACCGCCGCCCGGGGCAAACGGGTGCTGTTGTTGGAGGCTGGCCCCGACTGTCGCTCGGCGGAGCTGCCGGAAGCCTGGCGGTCACCAAATCCCATGGTCGCTCTGTCGGACCTCGCTACCTCGGCGGGCATGCTCTGGTGGGACGTGACCTCGTCGCGGACCGACAAACAGCCACCCCTTCTGTATGCGCGTGGCCGGGGAGTCGGAGGCAGCTCGGTCGTCAACGGCCAGATCGCGATCCGGCCCCCGATGGAGGACTTCGAGGACTGGGCTCGCCTCGGCTGCGAGGGTTGGGCTCCTCACGAGGTCATGCCGTACTTCGTCAGGCTCGAGGACGACGAGGTGTTCGGAGACCTGCCCTATCACGGCCGCGGCGGCCCGACCCCCATCCACCGCACACCACAGGTGGCCTGGGGCTCCGTGGACCGCGCGCTGGTCGAAGCATCCCTCGCCGCTGGCTTCCCGTGGGAGGCGGACGCCAACGCACCAGGTGCCTGCGGCGTATCCCCTTACCCGATGAACTCGCGTGGCGGGCGGAGAGTCAGCGTCAACGACGGTTACCTTGAGCCCGTACGTGGCTTGGAGAATCTCACCGTCCGAGGTGACGCCCTTGTGGACACGGTGGTCTTCGAGGGACAACGTGCCGTCGGAGTCCGCGTGGTCGTCGACGGACGGACGGTTGTTCAGTACGCGGATGAGGTCGTACTGAGCGCGGGAGCGGTCCACTCCCCAGCCGTGTTGATGCGTTCGGGCTTCGGCCCCGCTCAGCGGCTGCGGGCCCTGGGGATAGAGGTGCGGCAGGATCTCCCGGTGGGACTCGGTATGCAAGACCATCCGATCGCCCTGCTCTCCTTGCCGCTACTGTCCACACATACCATCTCCTCCCCCCACGACCGGCACACCAACGTCTGCGTACGGTGGTCGAGCGTCAGCGGAACGCATAGGAACGACCTGCTCCTCATCGCACTCAACCAGGACGTCTGGGCCATGGCCGCAGGCAACGCCGGGACACGGGCAGGGGCGCTCGGCGTCATCCTGAATAAGGCCCATTCGCGCGGTGACCTCACTCTCGTGTCGACCGACCCGTCCGTCCAGCCTCGGATCGCCGAACGGATGCTTTCCGATGAGCGTGACCTATCGGTACTGCGCGAAGGCGTTCGTACCGCCGTCGAAGTGAGCGGCCACGAGGGCGTCTCCCGTCTGTTGTCCCAACCTCTGCGGGAGGCCAACCAGCCACTGTTCGATGCCTTGTCGAGCGACCGCGCTCTGGACGACTACCTGCTGTCCACCGTCGCAGACGTCCAGCACGGCACGAGCACGTGCCGGATGGGTGCGCCCGACGCCGCAGGCACGGTCGTCGACTCCTCATGCCGAGTCCTGGGAACGGAAGGGCTGCGCGTAGTGGATGCCTCTGTTTTCCCCTCAGTGCCCCGAGCCAACACGAACCTAACGACGATCATGCTGGCGGAACGCATGTCGGACCGGCTTGATGACTGACGGTGGAGGAACGCAGCATCGCTCCGGGGCCAGGTCAGCGATCTAGTACTCCAGTGAGAAATCGTTGCCTGCGCTGGTCGGTTTCGGTGTTCCGAGCATGGTGGGGATAGATGAAGCTGGTTTGTGGGCTGAGGAGT
>NZ_JBVIGS010000046.1:0-20280 GCF_055570675.1 Streptomyces sp. NPDC031111 | reverse complement strand
ACTCCGGCCACCGCTTGACGAAAACCATAGGGGCACCTTTTCAGGGCACGCATATTCACCGAGTCGATCGCGCAGCGGGACCAGTCCAGCTCGCCGCGGGAGCCAAGCTCATCGAGAGCCAGGCGGTGCAGCTTCGCCCACACCCTGGCCTTCGACCACTCCGCGAAGCGCCGGTGAGCGGCGGCTCCCGACGGCCCGAACGAGGCCGACGGCAACTGCTGCCACGTGCAGCCAGACGTGGCCACGAGCAAGATCGCGACCAGCACATCCCGGTCCCCATGCCGACGCCGGCCACCACCTTGCGGACGAGTCGACGCCTCCGGCACCCGCTGGAACAACTTCCACAACTCATCCGGCACCAGCCGCTCAACGATTCCCACCCCCAGCAGGTTATCGAACACGCCAAATAAGATGGCCTGTAACAACCCCTAACAAAGCCGTTGGACGTGGCGGTGGGTGATCACACATACGGCGATTCCGAGGAATGCTTCGTGGATGTCGTCGCGCCGCTCCCAGCGGATGCGCAGGCGGCGGAAGCCGTGGAGTCAGGCGATGGTGCGCTCGACGACGTAGCGGAAGATGCCCAGGCCGGTGCCATGGGGCTCGCCCCGCCTTGCGATCACGGGCCGGATACCGCGCTGCCAGAGCTGGCGACAATAGATGTCGTGGTCGTAGCCGCGGTCGGCCAGCAGGGCATCCGGGCGCCGACGCGGTCGGCCGACCTGGCCCGCGACGGGCGGGATCTTGTCGAGCAGGGGCAGCAGCTGGGTGATGTCGTTGCGGTTTCCGCCGGTCAGTGACACCGCGAGCGCGATGCCCTGGCCGTCGACGATGAGGTGGTGCTTGCTGCCCGGCCGGGCGCGGTCGACCGGGCTGGGCCCGCTTTTGGGCCCCTGCGGGCAGCCCGCACGTGCGAGGAGTCGATCACCGCCCGCTCGAAGTCCAGCTGGTTCTTCGACCGCAGCTTCTCCAGCAGCAGCACGTGCAGCTGGTCCCACACGCCGGCCTCGTTCCAGGCGGCCAGACGCCGCCAGCACGTCATGCCCGAGCCGAAGCCGAGCTCCTGGGGCAGGTACTCCCACTGGATGCCGGTGTGCAGGACGAAGAGGATGCCGCACAAGGCCTGCCGGTCCGGCACCCGCGGTCTGCCCTCGACCTTCTTCGGCCCCGGCTTCGGCAGCAACGGCTCGATCAACGACCACAGTTCATCAGAGATGATCCACGGCCGCGACTCACGCTTACCCATACCCAGACCTACGGACAGAACCACCGACAGACTCATGATCAGCAGCTTTTGTTAGAGCCAGTAAGGCGTTCGGGTCCTGTTGGACCACACTACCCCGCCCGCATGACGGCCCGCCCGAGAGCGAGTTCTTCGGCACTCACCCGGCAGTGCGACCCGGTCACTCACTCCCGGCGGTCGGCGCTCGGGGTCTCGCCGAAGCGCTTCTTGTACGCCCTCGCGAAGTGGCTGCTGTCGGTGAACTGCCAGCGCGCGGCGATTTCGGACACGCTCAGGTGTGTCGACAACAGGTCCGCCCTGGCGCGTTCGAGGCGTCGTTCGCGCACGTACGCCATGACCGTCGATGGGGAGTGCCGGCTGAACGCGCGGTAGAGGGTGCGTACGGAGACGCCAAGTGCCGCGGCGATCGCGCGGGGGTCGAGCTCGGGATCAATGGTCAGCCGGTCGTCGATCCAGTCCATCGCCGCCCGGACCAGGGCCGGAGCGGTCTCCGCGTCCTCGCTGACGTGGTCGTTCACCAGGCCCTGGAGCAGTTGGAGTGTAGCGTTTCGACTTGCTCGTGCTGCCGTGGCACTGAGGCGGTCCGACAGGTCCGCCCAGAGGCGGAGTTGGGCGAGCAGGAGCACGGCGGCGGGAGAGCCCTGCTCGGACTCTATCGCGTGCGCGTTCGCTGGGAGGCGGATCTCGTCCGTCGGCAGGACCACCACGGAGGCACTGGTGTGCCGAGCGACTTCGAAGTCCCAGGGGTCCTCGTTCCTCCGTACACTCAGCCGCCCGGGCCCTGCCATCGACAAGCGGTTCCCGGACCGGAAGCGCCACCCGCCCTGGAACGTCATATGGATCATGACGTGGTCCCCGTAATGCCCGCCAGCTCCGCCGGTGTTCCCGGAGATCGCGTCGCTGTACTGGTCCTCAATGACGAGATCGAGCAGGTTCCGCCTGCGGACCCTGATGCGGTACGAGCCCTCGCTGTGCCGCGGCAGCGTCACCGGCGGGGCGGGCAGTTCCTCGCCGCCCTGTCGGTGCCATTCCTTCTGTAGCAGGTGATTCCTGTTCTCGTCGGCGTAAGGGACGGTGATGTCGAGCGAAGGTCCGTGGGCCTTCCCCACCAGCCAGGGAATCCGTCTGAATTCGCTATGCACCTGGATCAAGGTACTCCCGCCCCATTCCGCTCATGGCAGCCAGGTACCGGACATCTGGCAGTGCCGTACAAGTCCGTGGTGCCCCGGTCGTGCAACGGTGGGACGAGACCATCGCCTCGCGCCCAACCGAGTGAGACGGCGGCCGGCGGCCGTTCGAGGCGTGGCTTCCTCTCTTGACGAAGGTCCCTCGTGGCGGCGCCACATCCCGTCACGCCTTGGTCCGGTCACCGTCCCGACGGAGCATCCATGTCCGAAGCAGCCGCTCTCTTCAAGAGCCTCCTCGACCTCGAACCGCCCGACTCCCCACCGCGCCTGTTCGACACAGCGTGCGTCCTGGGCGGCAGCATCGCGGGGCTTCTCGCGGCACGAGTGCTGTCCGAGCACGCACGCAACGTGGTGATCATCGAGCCCGACGACCTTTCGGCAAGGACCGGATCGCGGCCCGGGGTGCCCCAGGACCAGCAGGTCCACACCCTACTGCCGGCCGGCCGTCAGTGGATCGAGCGATGGATCCCCGGTGTCACTCTGGAGGCGCGGGCCCGCGGGGCATCGCTGTGCGGGCCGGACAAGTTCGTCACGGCGTACGACGGTCATCCACAGGCCACCCAAAGCGGTAAGCATCACCTGCTGGCGATCGGGCGTCCTCTGCTGGAATTCCTCATCCGGGACAGGGTCACCGCGATCCCCCATGTCGCCGTCCTCCGGGCGCAGGCGACCGGACTGCGGTACGACGGCGATGCCGTGAAGGCCGTCGAATACGTCGGGAACGGCGAGGCCGATGGCGCAGAGCAGGTCAAGGGCGCCGCAGGGGTCCTCGCCACCGAGTTCGTCGTGGATGCCATGGGGCGATCCAGCAGACTCTCGAACTGGCTGAAGCAGGAGGGGTACGACCAGCCGCGGCTCGAACGCCTGGCGGCGCCCATCAACTACGCAACCGCCCTGTTCGACCGCCCGGTGAGGTTCGCCGACCTCGAAGTGGGTTCCGCCCTGCACATCTTCACTCCGGCCTACCCCTCGGGAGGGGTGTCCCTCGCCGCGGCCAACGCGATCGAGGGCGAGCAGTGGCTCGTCATGCTGATGGGGCATGGCGACAACCGGCCGGGCAGGACCATCGACGAGTTCCGCGCCGCCTGTGAGAAGCTGCCGCCGCTGTTCAGCCAGTGCACCAGCGGCTCCGTCACCCGTGATGTGGCGACCTACCACCAGGCGGAGAGCAGGCGGCGTCATTTCACGGATGTGAGCCGCTTTCCGGCTGGTCTCGTCAGCGTGGGAGACGCCGTGGCTTCGTACAACCCGATCTACGGGCAGGGCATGAGTTCCTCCGCCCTGCACGCCTCCTGCCTGGCCTCCTACCTCGGCAGCGGGGCCGACCTCGGTGCGCCGGCCCTGGAGTTCTTCCGGACCCAGCAGGTGGTCGTGGACGCCGCCTGGGCGGTGTCCACCAGGGGCGATGCCGCCCGGCTCGACGCCGAGACCGGTGCCGTAGTGCCCGAAGAGGTGAGCCGGCAGCGGTGGGCCATGGACCAGATCGCCAGAGCGACGCTCGTCGACGAGAGGATCGCGCACGTCTTCGAGGACGTCTCCTTCATGCTGCGTCACCCGGACGCGCTGACCGACCAGGCGCTCCTGCAAGCCGCAGTCGCCGCCAACGAGGAACAGGAACAACTGACATGACCGAAACCGTTGCCGATCGCTACGTACGTCTCTCGGACCTGGCCGTGCACGACGATGCCGCGCTCAAGGAACTGCTGACGCTGTTCGCCCCCGACGCGACAGTCCGGCTCGGTCCGGAACCGGTGCGTGGCGGCGAGGCCATCGAGGCGTTCTACCGTGCCCACTTCGCCGTCTTCGCGGACAGCCGGCACATGTGGAACACGACGGTGCTCCGGGACGGCAGGCTGCGCGTCGAGTGGGCGGTCGTGGCGCGCACGACGGACGGCCAGATCGTGACCGCGGCCGGAGTGGAACAAGCCGAGGTCGACAAGAACGGCCTGATCACCGACCTGAGCAACGAATACACCCGCGTTCCCGGCTGAGGCGTGCCGTAGGAGATGGAGGAGGGGCCCGGTGCCGACGGAGGCACCGGGCCCCGGGCGATGCCGTGCCCGGTTCCCTGCTGTCACTCGGCCTCGCGGTGGCCGGTCAACGTGACCTGTCGGTCGGGCGGCCCGTCGCGCCGGTGAAGGAGGTGAGGCCGGCCCGCGGTCGGTCCGCCCAACGGGGGCCGGCGGCCGAAGGCGTACAGCATCAGTACGGGGGCGGTGGTGCGGGCGACGAGCGGGTGGAGTCCACCTGACACATGCGAATGTTTTCTGGATGTACTGGCGGCTGGGCATGAAGAGCGGTCGACGCGCGTTCAATAGTGGCCATGATGCGCAGAAGAAGGTCATCCGCCGTTGTCACCGTTGTCGCGGCGTGCGTGGTCGCTGCCCTGACGTCGTGTTCGTCGGATTCCTCGGACGGGCCCTCCGCCGAGAAAGGACGGGCCGACGCGTCCGCTTCCCGTACGGCGTCCGGGCCCTCGAAGACCGCTACGCCGTCACCGTCGCCCACGGGACCGTGCGCGGACGGGGACTGCGAGGTCAAGGTCGCGGTGGGAGACACCGTGGTGGTGCCAGAGAAGTACGGCCTCAGGTCGTTCCAGGTGACGGCGATCGCCGACGGGAGGGTCGGCATGGCCGCGGGACTGACCGGATCGGGCTACAGCATCGCGGGCTGCTCCGGCGGCGGCGGGATTTCGTCGGCCGGCGGCGGGGTCACGCTCAGCTGCGAGAAGGGACCCGCTGCCACCATCAACAACGCCATGAAACTGACGGTCGTCGACATCCGCGGCACATCCGCCGTCCTGCGCATCGAACCCTCCGGGTGACACGGGGTGGTGTATGTGGTTCCACCTGCTGACCGCCGCATTCAAGCGCGCCTTCGCCGCCGCCGACGTCACCGCCCCCTCGGGACACGCCCCGGTGATCGACGCCGAGGAACCCGCCGCGATCTTCGACGCCGCCGCCGAACTGGGCATGACGACCGTCATCGACCCCCTCATCCCCAGCGACCGCTGGCAAACCACCGACGACGCGAAGCGCATCGCTGAGGCCGTCAACGCGCTCACCGTGCAAGCCGGCAGCCGCGGACTGCGGTTCGGCTACCACAACCACCACTGGGAGTTCACGAACAAGGTCGACGGTCGCCCGATCTTCGAGGTGTTCGTCGAGCATCTGGAGCCGGAGGCCAAGCTCGAGGTGGACACCTACTGGGCTACGGTCGGAGGCGCGGACACCCCCGCGGTGCTGCGTTGGCTGGGCGACCGCGTGGTCGCCATCCACGTGAAGGACGGCAGGATCACCAGTGAGCTCGCCACGACGCTGCCCAGCTCCGAGAGCGCGCTGATCGTGCCGGAAGCCCTGAAGGCCGCGTACGAGCGCCAGACTCCCGCCAGCCAGGGCGACGTCGACGTGAGGGCGATCCTGGCCGCGGCCCCACAGGCGCTGCGTGTGGTCGAGCTCGACGCCTACCAGGGGGACGTCTTCGACGGCATTGCCCAGTCCTACCCCTGGTTGCGGGCCAACGACGCCGAGGCCGCCGCATGAGCGCCACGGGTCGCGTCGGCATCGGCCTCATCGGGGCCGGCAACATCTCCACGCAGTACCTCGGCAGCCTCACCCGGTTCCCTGATGTCGAGGTCAGGTTCGTCGCCGATGTCGACCTCGACCGTGCTGCCGCGCAGGCGCGGACGTACGGCGCGCCGACCTCGGGGACGGTCGACGAGTTACTGGCCCGCGACGATGTCGAGCTCGTCGTGAACCTCACCGCCCCGGCCGCGCACACGGAGGTCGGGCACCGTATCGTCGCCGCCGGCAAACATGTGTGGAGCGAGAAGCCGATCGCCCTGGACCACGCTTCGGCGGCGGAACTGCTCGGTGCGGCCGAGGCGGCCGGCCTGCGCGTCGCCTGTGCCCCGGACACGGTGCTCGGCGCCGGCGTCCAGACCGCGCTGCGGGCGATCGCGCGCGGCGACATCGGCGAGCCGCTGACCGCGACGACGATGTCCCACGTACCGGGCCCGGAGTCGTGGCATCCCAACCCCGACTTCCTGTTCGCCAAGGGCGCCGGGCCACTGTTCGACATGGGGCCGTACTACGTGACGACCCTCGTCCACCTCTTCGGTGCCGCCACCCGTGTCCAGGCGGTGTCGTCGACCTCGCGCTCCACGCGCACCATCGCCTCCGGACCACGCGCCGGCGAGACCTTCCCGGTCGAGGTGGCCACCCACTATGCGGCGCTCATCGAGTTCGGCGAGAGGAAGTCTGCGCAGTCGACGTTCTCGTTCCAGCACGCGCTCCCCCGCATGGGCTTCATCGAGATCAACGGCACCGAGGGCACGATCAGCCTCCCGGATCCGAACAGGTTCGACGGCGACAGCCGACTGATGCGCTATGGAAGCACCGAGCCGGAGACGATCCCCGCGCAGGGAGCCTCCTACGGTCGCGGGGCCGGGGTCGTCGACCTGATCCACTCCATCCGTGCAGACGTGACCGAACGCGCATCCGGCGCCCTGGCCGCGCACGTCCTTGATGTCCTGCTCGGCATAGACGACGCCGCCGCCGACGGCACCGCCGTCGAGATCACGTCCGCGGTCGATCCGGTCCCGCCTCTGCCCAAGGACTGGGACCCCACCGCACCGACCGTCTAGCGGTTCCGCTCACATCCTGCTGGACGGCCTCGTGGACACCGCCGTCGACGCTCCGCGTCCGTCATGTCCGACGGATGCACCGGCACCGCTCGGTGCCGGTGCATCCGCGCTGTCAGGCGGCCGGGCGTTCGGCGGCGGCGCGTCGGCGCAGGCCCGGCTCCTGGGTAGTCGGCGGCGCATGGGCCTGGTCAGGGGTGCCGATGTCGGTACCGGGCGGGAAGATCTCGTCGATTCGGTCGAGGATGTCGTCGGTGAGTACGACGTCGAGGGCGGCGAGCCGGTCGTCGAGGTGACTCGTGGTGCGCGGCCCGACGAGTGCGCTGGTCACGCCGGGATGGGTGATGGTCAACGCTGTCGCCAGGTGGGTCAGCGGCAGGCCCGCGTCCCAGGCGAGTGAGACGAACCGCTCCACGACGTCGAGCCGGCGCTCGTTAGACAAGCTCAGCCGTCGACGAGGCGGCCGAGTCTGGCGCGCAGGTCGTCGGTGGCGGGCTGGTCGAAGCCTTCGAGGATGTGCAGGGCGGCCCGCCAGGCGCGGGCGGCGGCCTCGGGCTCATCGGTGGCGTGGTGGGTGTCGCCCAGGTGCGTGAGGGCTGTGACCTCGCTGAAGCGGTCGCCCACCTCTCGGAACAGTTCCAGGGCCCGGCGGTAGCAGTCGAGGGCCTGGGCGTGGTGGCCGAGCTGATGGTGGGCGTAGCCGTAGGTGTCCCAGGTGGCCGCCTGCAGCCTGCCGTCCCCGGTGCCTTCGAGCAGCCTCAGTGCCTCCGCGCATCGGGTGAGTGCCAAGGGGTCGCGTCGTGTAGCGCAGTACCAGCCGAAGTTGTTCAGCACCCTGGCCTGCCCGCCCCGGTGCCCGGCGGTCCGGAAGTCCTCGAGGGCCCGCACCAGGTGCTCCCCGGTGTCGTAGCGGCCCTCCAGGGAGCGCGCGGCAGCGATCACGACCCTGGTGTCGCCTTGGCCCACCACGTCGTGGGTACGGCCGAACAGCTCCAGGGCCTGGTCGAGGTGGGCGTGGGCCTCCTCCAGGCGGAACAGTCTGATGTGGGCGTGGGCGAGTCCGACGTGGACATGGGCCTGGCCGGTCTCGTCCGACGCGCGGCGGGCCGCGGCCAGGCCGATGTGCTGACTCGTCATGAAGTCCCGCGCTGTACCGCGCCGCTGAAGGTAGGTGGCGAGGCTCCGCGCCAACTGCCAGGCGTGCGTGTCCATTCCGGTGTCGGCGGCATGGCGCAGGACGGCGAGTAGGGCGGGGAGCTCCGCGGCGAACCAGGCGATGGCATCCGCCCAGCCGGTGAACCGCACACCGCGTACCCCCGGCCCGGTCGCGAGCGGGAGGATGCGCTGTCGGTACGGTTCGAGGATCTGGTCGGCGGCGTAGGCGGTGGACACGTAGTGGTCGAGCAATCGGTGGACGGCGGGCCGTTGCTCGGAGTCCGCGTCGAGTGCGCGCGCCAGTTCGGCGGCGTAGGCACGTAACAGGTCGTGCAGGGCGTAGCGGCCGGGGAAGGGCTCAGTGATCAGGTGCGCGCGGCTGAGTCCCGCCAGCGCGTCCCGCACCTCGTCAGGACCAAGTCCACCGAGGCTGGCAGCAGCCGGGGTGGAGATCTCGTGCCCGGGGTGCAGGCCCAGCAGGGCGAACAGCCGGGCGGCACCCGGACCGAGCGCGTCGTAGGACCAAGAGAACACCGCGCGTACGTCCGCGGCCGGGTCGTCGCCGTCGCCTGCGAGCGCCGCGAGACTGCCGTGGGCGGCGGACAGGGCGGCGGCGAGCCGGGCGAGGGGGAGCGTCGGCCGGATCGCGGCGCGGGCGGCGGTGACGGCCAGGGCCAGCGGGAGGCGGGCACAGCGGGTGACGATCTCTGCCACGGCG
This sequence comes from Streptomyces sp. NPDC031111, assembly GCF_055570675.1. Lineage (NCBI taxonomy): Bacteria > Bacillati > Actinomycetota > Actinomycetes > Kitasatosporales > Streptomycetaceae > Streptomyces > Streptomyces sp. NPDC031111. Next base: position 11,335 of record NZ_JBVIGS010000046.1, on the reverse strand, counting down.
TCCGGTTCGGCCGCCGGCCGGTGAGCGCCGATGCGGCGGGCCAGCAGTTCGCGGGCCTCGGCCGGTGAGAGCAGGTCCAGGGCGATGGGGTGGGCGCCCTCGGTGGCGACCAGGCCGGTGAGCCGGTTCCGGCTGGTGACCACGGCAAGGCTGCCCGACGAGCCGGGCAGCAACGCCCTGACCTGGTCGGCGTTGGCGGCATTGTCCAGCACGACCAGGACGCGCCGCCTGGCCAGCAGACTGCGGTAGAGGCCCACCCGTGCCTCGAAGTCGACCGGGACGCCCTCGGCCGGAACACCCATCGCCTCCAGGAAGCCGCGCACCGCCCGGTCGGGGGTGACGGTGGCCCCAGAGGGATCGAATCCGCGAAGATTCACATACAGCTGGCCGTCCGGGAAACGGTCGGCCACAGCATGGGCCCAGTGCACGGCCAGCGCCGTCTTGCCCACGCCCGCCGTCCCCCAGACGACGCAGACGACCGCACGAGACGACGGCTCCGTGCTCGCGACCAACAGATCGGTCAGGACGGCAAGTTCCCTGATCCGACCGGTGAATGCCGTCGGCGCCAGCGGCAATTGCGCGGGGACGGTGCGGCGGGGGGCCGCTTCGGCCACGACTTCGACGGTCGCGGCCGCGGCTCGGGCGGGCGGTACGGGAGCGCCGCGCAGGATCGCCCGATGCGCCTGCTGTGCTTCGATCCCCGGATCCGTGCCCAGTTCCTCGGCCAGCCGCTTCCGCAGCATGGTGTACAGGGTCAGGGCCTCAGGCCCGCGTCCGGCGAGCTGCAGCGCCCGCATCAGCGCCACGGTGAGGGGCTCGATCAGCGGATACTCGGCGACCTGGCCGGTGAGCGTCCCGATCACTTCCGCCGGGCGGCCCAGGCGCAACTCAGTGTCGGCCCAGACCCGCGTGGCCTCGATCCGCTCCTGCACCCAGCTGTCGCGGGTGCGCTCCGCCCAGGCACCGGGCAGCCCCGCCAGCGGCTCACCACGCCAAAGCCCCAGCGCCGTGCGCAACATGGCGACCCGCTCGGCGTCCGTACGCTCCTGGGCCCGCGCCCCTTCGACCAGTTGACGGAAGCGCAGCACATCGACGTCGGCGGGCGGTACGTCGAGCACGTACCCGCCAGGCCCCCGTTTCAGCTGCGGCACTTCGCCGGCACCGCCGGAAGGGACCAGTCCCTTCAGTGTCCTGCGGATCCGCGAGACGTACGCATAGAGCGAGGACCTCGCCCGAGCGGGCACGTTCTCTGCCCAGACCCGGTCGATCAGCGTCGGCACCGGCACCCAGTGACCGGCGTCCACCACCAGCGCCGCGAGGACCGCGCGTTGCCTGCCGGGCCCGGGATCCGCATATGCGCCGTCCGCCCCACGGATCTCGACCGGGCCCAGCAACAGAAAACCCGTCATGTGCTTCCCCCGAAAGCCACTTCCGCCGTGCCCGTCCATCGGCGGTGGTCCACGCCGACCGACGTCGCTCACCAGTAAAGCAAGGTTCCGGCAAGGTTCCTGTCCACATTCGAGCCACATCGTAAGGGCGGTACGTGCGAGGCCGGCTGGACCCGGTCGGCCGGTCGACGAGGGGGGAATGCGCGGTGCGTTGCCAACGTATTGCTGCCGCCAGGGGCGCGGCGCTCACGGCGACCGTCACGGCCGTCACGGTGCTGACGGGGTGCGTCTCGGACACCGGTGCGGGCACCGCGGGTTCGGTGCCCGCCCGGGAGCTGACACGGGCCGAGGAACGCCGACTTGAGCACGCCGAACATCTGCTGATCCAGCGGTGCATGGAACAAAAGGGCTTCGAGTACCGCCTAGGGCCCCAGGTGGACGCCGACACGGACCGCGCCTTCAGGTATCGCCTCGTGCGGGACGACGTCGCATGGGCGCGCGAGCACGGATACGGCGAACAACTCCGGCGGGCGTTCTTCAAGACGAAGAAGCACAACGAACGCCTCGCCGCCCAGGACGCCCCGACCCCGGCCGAGCGCGAGCGCTACACCACGGCACTACTGGGCAGCCCCGGCACACCGATGCTCACGGTACGACTGCCGGCCGGCGGAACCGTCCGCAGCCCGAATGGCGGGTGCACGGGCACCGCACGCACACAGCTGTACGGCGACGCCGAGGCCTACTTCCAGGCGGAAAGGGTCGCCGCCAACCTCGCCGCGGCCTACCTGCCGGACGTCCTGCGCGATCCGCGGTACACCGCCGCCATGCAGGCATGGTCCGGGTGCATGCGCAAGGAGACGGGACGTGACTACGCCGACCCGGACGTGGCCCGCGCCGACGTGAGGAAACGGGCCGAGGCACTCAGCGCCTCACGGGCCCACGAGGTCGAGCTGGAGGTCGCTGTCGCGGAGGCCACGTGCGCCCACAGGACATCGCTGCGCTCCACCCTGACCGGCCTGGACCGGGAGTACGGCGCCCCCCTGCGCAAGCGGTACGCGAACGAGATCACGACGAGCAACCGCTTGAAGCTGGCCGCGCTGCGCAGGGCCGCCGATCTCGCACCAGGCGCCTGACCCGTACGGCCCAGACCTCGGCCAGCCGATCGGACATGGCCGACCACCGAAGAGAACAAAGGAGACACCATGCACAAGATCCGCGTCCTCCTCGCGGCAGCAGCCGCGAGCGCAGCAGCAGGCGCCCTGCTCGCGGCACCCGCCCAGGCGGCCCAGGACGGCGTCACGGGCACACACTGCGACAGCCTGTACCGCACCTACAGCGGCGACGGCTACGTACGGGCCTACGACGCGGTGGACTGCTACGAGCAGCTCGGCGAGGCAAGGGGCGACGACACCAACTGGAACGACGTCTCCGGACCGTTCCGAAGCCCGTCCAACGACAAGGCTACATCGCTGCTGAACACCGGCATCTACGCCGGCGGCGTCAACAACGTGCAGTTCTGGGAGAACGCGGGCCCCGGAGGCCACACCGGTTGCCTGCGCTGGGGCGAACTGTACGTCGACGACCTCCGGGACAACTACCTGGTGTCGGGCACCAGCAGGATCAACGCCAACAACAAGATCAGCGCCCACCGCTGGTCATCGGGTTGCAGCAACCCCCTGACCTGACCCCACCCGCAAACTCGCACCAACACACCAGAGGGCCATCCGCGAACCCGCGGATGGCCCTCTGACCAGCGTCGGGACGGCGGGACTCGAACTCGCGACCTCTTCGTCACGCGCTGTTCGGCGTCAGCCCTGTCGAGCGACCCCGACGCCGCAGCCGAGAGCTGCGGATACGGCTACCACGGACAAGCCACCACCGCGTCCTGGCCGACCTGGTCACCGACAAGAAGCTGCGGTCGGCGAAGAAGCTGGACGGGTCCCGGGCGGTGATCGACTCTTCCCACATCAGTGCGGCCCGCCGGGGCCCAAAAGCGGTCCCAGTCCGGTCGACCGCGCACGACCGGGCAACAAGCACACGGCGCTGGCCGTGGACGCCGTACCGCGCATCTCACGCGCCCAGTCGATGGACGTGCTCAGCTCGATGGCGAACATCGCCAGCTACCGCGCGGTCATCGAGGCGGCCTCCTACTTCGGCCGGTTCTTCACCGGGCAGGTGACCGCGGCCGGCAAGGTACCCTCGGCGAAGGTGCTCGTGGCGGGTGTGGGCGTGGCGGGCCTGGCGGCGATCGGCGCGTCGAGCAGCCTCGGCGCGATCGTGCGCGCCACCGACCCCCGGCCCGCGGTGGCGGACCAGGTGAAGTCGATCGGCGGGGAGTACCTCGAGGTCGAGGTCGAGGAGGTGATGGAGTCCTCCGACGGTTACGCGAAGGCCACGAGCGAGGCGTACGACCGCCGGGCCGCGGAGATCTACTCCGAGCAGGCCCGAGTTGTGGACATCATCATCACCACCGCCCTCATCCCGGGCCGCCCGGCACCGCGGCTGATCATGGACTCGGACGTGGCGAGCATGAAGCCGGGCAGCGTCATCGTCGACATGGCAACCGCCCAGGGCGGCAACGTGGCGGGATAGGTTCCCGGCGAGCGGGTCGTCACCGACAACGGCGTGGTCATCCTCGGGTACACCGACCTGCCCGGACGCCTGCCCGCGCAGGCGTCCCAGCTCTACGGCACCAACTTGGTCAACCTGCTGAAACTGCTGACGCCCGGCAAGGACGGCGAGCTGACCGTCGACTTCGACGACGTGGTCCAGCGGTCCGTCACCGTCGTACGTGACGGCGAGACGACGTGGCCGCCACCGCCGGTACAGGTCTCCGCGGCTCCCCAGCCGACGCCGGCCGAACCGGCGGCGGGGCAGAAGACTCGGAAGACCGCGCACAGGGCCGCGAAGAGCGGGCCGCGCCGCAGACGCAGAGCGGCGCTCCTGGCGGCCGGTCTCGCCGCGCTTTTCGGTGTCAGCGCCACTGCCCCCGCCCCGTTGCCGCAGCACTTCACCGTCCTGGCCCTGACGATCGTGATCGGCTTCTACGTCATCGGGAAGGTGCAGCACGCGCTGCACACACCGTTGATGTCGGCGACGAACGCGATCTCCGGCGTCGTCTTCGTGGGCGCCGCACTCCAGGTCACCCAGGACGATCTGCCCGTCCAGCTGCTTGCCTGTGCCGCGATCCTGCTGGCCGGCATCAACATCTTCGGCGGCTTCGCCGTCACACGCCGCATGCTCGCGATGTTCTCCACGGACGAGCGCACCGCCCGCTGACCGCGACGCGGCAGGCCCACACCAAGCATTCAAGGAAATCGAACTGTGTCCGAAACTGAGCCCTTTCCAACCTCGCATGTCAGCGGGGCAGTTGGGCTGACAGACAGATGAAGCCCCTGGTAGATGGTTTTCGACCAAGAGAACCGTCTCCACCAGAGGCTTCGCATGCTTGTCTACCCGTCCGGCGTCGACGTGTCCAGCTCTGCCCTGCGCTTCCTCGCCGCCCGCCTGAGCGAACACCGCCGCGCTCTCGGAACCCGATGGCGGCGCCTGAACGCAGGCCGACAGGCCCTGCTCACCCTCGCCTACTTGCGCAACGGCCAGCCCTACGCCCAGCTCGCGGCCGGAATTCGGGATCGGCACCACCACCGCCTACCGATACATCACCGAGGCCGTCAACCTCCTGGCCACCCTCGCCCCCACCCTCACGGAAGCCGTGAGAGCGGCGTCGACGAAGGCGTACGTGATCCTGGACGGGACACTCCTGCCCATCGACCGGATCGCTGCCGACCGCCCGTTCCACTCGGGCAAACACAAGAAGCATGGCATGAATGTGCAGGTCATAGCCGACCCGAAGGGGCGTTTGATGTGGGCTTCACCAGCCTTGGCCGGCGCCGTCCACGACGTCCGAGCCGCGCGCGAGCACGGCATCATCGACGCCCTCGCCGAGGCCGACATCACCTGCTGGGCAGACAAGGGCTACCAGGGCGCAAGCGGCACGGTCCGCCTCCCTTACCGCGGCCGATGGGACAGCCTCTCCACCGGCCAGCAGGCCGTGAACCGGTCCCACGCAAAGATCCGTGCGTTGGTCGAGCAGGCCATCGCCACCCTCAAGTCCTGGCGTCTCCTCCGCAAACTCCGCTGCTCGACGACCCCGATCACGACCCTTGTCCAAGCCCTCCTGGTCCTCCAGTTCGCTGCCACGGGCTGAGATCAACCCGCAGCATTCACCAGGTCCGTCAATTCGGCCTCCGTCGTCCCAGCCCGCAAACGAGCGTCGAAGGTGTAGCCCTCATCGCAGAACACCAGGTCAAGGTCCACAGGTGTCAGTCTGCGGAAGGCGATCGCCAACCAGATCGCGTCTTCCTCCCAGACGTCCATGTACAGGCAGGTACCGTCCTCGTGCAGATACGCCTCACCGGGGCCGTTCTCCGTCTCGAACTGCCATACGACACTGCGCACTTCGCTACCGTGTATCGAGTCGATCTCGACCCCAGACCACCGGGCACGGATCGCGTCAGTCAGCGCATCCCGATCGATGCGCCATCCGCCCGCATCACCCTCGACCACCGCCAGAAACGTCATAGCCGGGGTCTACCAGATGCCCGTGACACAGCGCCGATCGGCTGTCACCTGAAGTTGGAATGGGCTCACTGTCCCCGGTCTGCTGACCGCAGCATCCGCCGCGGGCGCGGCCTATCTCGTTGCCGCCCTGCTGTTCGTCCTGAGCCTCGCCGGCCTCAGCAACCACGAGACCTCCCGCTCCGGTGTCACCTACGGCATCCTGGGCATGACCACCGCACTTGCCGCCACCGTCTGGCTCTCCTACGACCAAGGCTCCTCACATGCCCGGACGTTGAGCATCGTGCTGTTGACGGCCGCGGTGCTCGTCGGCGCGGGCATCGGAGTCTGGCGTGCCCGTGTGGTGGAGATGACGGGGATGCCCCAGCTCGTCGCCCTGCTGCACAGCTTCGTCGGCGCCGCCGCCGTCCTGGTCGGCTGGAACGGCCACCTGGAGGAACCTCATCCGACCAGATCGCTGCTGATAATCCACCACGCCGAGGTCTCCGTCGGGGTGTTTCATCGGGGCGGTGACCTTCACCGGCTCGATCGTGGCCTTCCTCAAGCTGTCCGCGAGGATCAAGTCCTCCCCGCTGACGCTGCCCGGCAAGAACCTCCTCAATGTCGGTGCGCTGGCGGCTTTCGCGGCGCTGACGGTCTGGTACGTCAGCGAGCCGCAGCCGTGGCTGCTGGCCCCCGTCACCGCGCTCGCGCTGGCACTGGGCTGGCACCTGGTCGCCTCCATCGGTGGCGGTGCCATGCCAGTGGTCGTCTCGATGCTCAACAGCTACTCGGGCTGGGCTGCGGCCGCGGCGGGATTCCTGCTCGACAACGACCTGCTCATCGTCACCGGCGCGCTGGTCGGCTCCTCCGGTGCCTACCTGTCGTACGTCATGTGCCGGGCCATGAACCGGTCCTTCGTCTCCGTCATCACGGGCGGCTTCGGCCTGCAGGCCCCCACCTCCGGCAGCGGGCCGAAGCTGGGGAGCACCGTGAGACCACCGCCGCGGAAACGGCCGACCTGCTCAGGAACGCCACCAGCGTCACCATCGTCCCGGGCTACGGCATGGCCGTCGCCCAGGCCCAGTACCCGGTCGCCGACCTCACGGCCAAGCTCCGCGACCGCGGCATCGGCGTCACCTTCGGCATCCACCCGGTCGCAGGCCGGCTCCCTGGACACATGAACGTGCTGCTGGCCGAGGCGAAGGTGCCCTACGACATCGTCCTGGAGATGGACGAGATCAACGACGATCTCGCTGGCACGTCGGTCGTCCTCGTCATAGGAGCCAACGACACCGTCAACCCCGCCGCCACCGAGGACCCGGGAAGCCCGATCGCCGGAATGCCGGTACTGCGCGTGTGGGAGGCCGACAACGTCGTGGTCTTCAAGCGGTCCGTGGCCACCGGATACGCCGGAGTGCAGAACCCGCTCCTCTTCCGCGAGAACACCAGCATGCTCTTCGGCGACGCGAAGGAACGTGTCGAGGACATCCTCCGGCACTTGTGAGGAGGAGGCGAGGCACCGCAGCCGACGGCGGGGCCAACGCCCTCACCCGGGAAACGCCCGCATCAGCGGTGCGTGCGGTGAGGCGTGCAACGATCCACCGCCCCGTCAGAGCCGCACCCCCGTCAGCAGCGAGACAGCCGCTCGCCTGCCGTCCATGGCTCGGCCTTCGAGGAATTTCCAGCCCTCCGCCGAAGGGGTGAAACCTGCTACAGATTCCCTAATCATGCATAGTCATTTCTAGTCGGATATCTCAGATATCACGGCTTTGTGAAGCTTTCGGAGTGGGCGCAGCAGCAGGGCGTGAGCTACCGGACCGCTTGGCGATGGGTGAAGGACGGGAAGATGCCCGTTTCGGTCCGCCAGGCGCCGTCCAGTACGGGGCTGGTCACCGAGCCCGCTCCGGCCGTCTCTGCGGCCTCGGGGCGGGTGGTGGCGTACTGCCGTGTCTCGTCGGCCAACCAGAGAGCCGACCTGGACCGGCAGGCGTCACGGGTGGTGGACGTCGCGAGGGGGCTCGGCCTGCTGGTCGCGGAGGTCGGGTCGGGGCTGAACAGGCGTCGCGGCAAGCTGCACCGCCTGCTGTCCGCCCCTCAGGCGGCGGTGATCGTGGTCGAGCACCGTGACCGGCTGGCCCGGTTCGGCGTCGAGCACGTGGAAGCCATCCTGTCGGCGTCCGGGCGGCTGGTCGTCCTCGACCCCACCGAGACCGCTGACGATCTGGTGCGCGACATCACCGAAGTGCTCACCGCGATGTGCGCCCGCCTGCACGGGCGGCGGGCGGCGAAGAACCGTGCCGCCCGCGCGGTGGCCGTGGCGACCGCGGATGAACCCTCCGATGCGGTGGAAGTTGGTGAAGCCGCCGAGCAGGTAGGCGAACGCGGCCACGTAGGGCCGGACCGTGCCGTCGATCCACCCGGGCCAGACGGCCTCGAACTCCTCGTGACCAGGGGCGATGAGGCGGACCCAGTCGTCTGCCAACCACGCCCAGAACGACGTGCCGTCCGCCAGGCGGCGCCGCAGGATCAGGCCGACGGCGTCGGTGACCGCGCGGCGTCGAGCATCCGCTCCCGGGTGCGGCGAAGTCCACCACATCGAGCAGCTTCCCGCCCTGTCACAACTGCCGAACCAGCTCGCGGAGCACGGTGTCGCCCTGCATCAACTCGGGTCGGCGTAGCGGCCGTGAGTGGGCCGATCACCTCGCCGACGGCTGGTCCCGGAGGGGGTCCACGCCTCCAAGGGGGCGGCCTGCCCCGCCGCTTCTGCCGCGGATCACCGGACCTGCCAGACGCTGGCATTGCGACCTGGGGACGATCGTGCCGCCCGTCAGCTCAGCCAGCGTCAGCCGGGGTCGGCCGCCGTCAGCCGGCGTCGGCGCAGAGTTGGGAGGTCAAGGTGGTGCGGGCCCACTCCTCCCATGTGTCCGGTGACCAGTCGCGGTCGCGGACGAAGATCAGGTAGAGCTGCGGGCTGAGCAGGCCGCACAGCAGGTCCGCCGCCCTCTCGACGGAGAGGCCGGGACGGGTGTCGGGCTTGCGGACCAGGGCTTCGGCCGCTGCGTACTGCACGGTGTAACGCGGGTCGGGGCCGTCCGGCCACTGTGCGGCGATCTCGGGGTCGGTGGCCGCGGCAGCCGCGATCAGCGGCATGATCGGGGCGACCCGGCCCAGGGTCTCGCGGCAACCGCACCCCGGAGGCGAGACAGTCCTGGACATCGCCGGCCTGCGGGTGGGACACCGACCCTGCCTCGGGCCGGGAGACTGCGCGGCGGTGCGCCTGGCCCCGCTGAACCCGAGCCGGTGAAGGACGTCCAACCCGGCCAAGTGATCACCATGCATGAAGACCGGGCCGTCGCTGTAACAGCCGTCGGCCTGGGCGCGCAGAGCACAACACCTCAGGCCCGCACACGGTGCAACAGCTCGCCGGTGATCTGGAAGAGCGCTACCGGGCGCACAGGGACTGGACGACCGACATGGGTAGCGTCGCGGGTATACCTTCCGGCATACTGGCGGCATGGCCGACACCACCGTGAAGATCGACGACCGCACCAGGGACATACTGCGCGACCTTGCAGCGGAGACCGGCATGTCCGTGAAGGACTACCTCGGGCGCATCGCGGAGGAGAAGCAGCAGGAGCGCCTGCGCGGCACCGCGACCGCGGCGTTCCGCCGCCTGATCGCAGACTCCGCGTTCGTCGCGGCCTTCGACGCCGAGTACGGCGGCCTGCCCTCCAGTGAGCACACCTCTCGGGCGGCCTGACCTGTGCCTTCCGAGCTCTACATCGACTACCGCTGGCTCCTGGAACGCCAGGAAGAACTGCTGAGCGACGACCTGACCGTCAACGACTTCTCCGTCCTCGTCGGCATGGCCGCCCGGCACCGTGTGGACCCGCCCCGCCACGATCAGCACCACCCCGACGCGTTCTGGCGAGCCGCAGTGTTCCTCGAGGAATGCGTACTGCTGCGCCCGCTCCCCGCACGTAACGAACTCTTCGGAACATTCATCGCCATCGCCTACCTGGAGGCCTCCGGCCACACTGTGATCGCCAAGCCTGACGCTTGGCGAGACGTGGTCACCGACATCCGGAGCCTCACTCTCGATTCCTACTCCGTCGCGGAACGCCTCCGCTCACTGCGCCTCGACCAGGACTGACCCGCCACGGCTCAACCGGACGTGTCCCGCGATGCCGCCCTGGATGCCGGGTGGCGTCGCGGGCGGCGCCGCATCCTGCCGCGTACCCCGTCGGCGTCGCCGAGGAAGAGCCCAGCGGCAGCGAGGCTGGGCCGGCACAGCGAAGGCGGCCACGATGGCCCGGTGCCGTAGGCCACCCGTACGGGACGGAACGCGCGCTCGAACAGGAGCCGAGAATCTGGGGTCTGACCTGCGCGGGCATGGATGAGGGCGCCTTGGAGGCGTTTCTCCAGGCGCTGGTGTTCTTGCTGGTCAGCGGGCGGGTTCGAGCGTGATCATCTGCTTCGGGGCCGGGATGTTGAGCTTGGCCAGGAGGTCGGTCTGGGGCTTGGTGAGGGCGGTGACCTGCCGGAACAGGCCGGCGGGTCCGGTGAAGGTGCCGAGGTGGATGCGGTCGAGTGCGGACGGTCGTCCCGGGACGTGGACGCGATCGCGTCGCCCAGGCACACCGCACCGAGCCCGGCCGCCACGGCGGCGGACGCGGCCAGGATGGACAGCGGAACCCAGACATCGGCCTCCGCCGCGGCCCGCGACCCCCGTCCCCGCAGAGCCGGTCGGTGCGCGCCATCAGCCCGGGTGCCGACCGCAACGAACGCCACATCTCGTCCTGGATCGTCAGGTACGGCCGCTCGTTGCCTGCTCCCCGCGCACGCGTGGATGGTCCACGGCCTGGATCATCGCCTCCGCCCTCCATCGGCTGCTCTCCGCGTACGCGGGAACGACCCCCTCCGCGCAACCACCTCACGAGCTCAGAAACTTTCAACCCGCCTCCGGGGAGACGGCCTCTCTCGGCACCGTCCGCGGCCACCTCCCTCCGAGCCACAAGCGCCCCGGCCGCCAAGGGCGCCCGAACACCCGCAGCACCAGACTGCGGTGCGGGCTGTGTGGCACCGCAGCCCGCGTCAGCCCCGGCGGTGCCGTCGGCTCGCCGTTGCGGGGGCGTCCCGGCTTGGTGGGGATCCACAGGTACCCCGGGTCGTAGCTCTCCGGTTGATTGGTGGGCTCTCAATCGGGGAGCGTGTAGCCCTGAACACCGCCCAGGTCCGCGTCGCTCAGGTCAGCGCCAGTGAGGTTCGCGACGCGCAGGTTCGCGCTGTGGCCGTCGGCGATGCTGAAGATGGGTTGCTGAAAGTACGGCTTCTGGCCGGGGCGTTCGGAGCCCTTCCAGGAGTGGTAGAAGGGTTGCTGGAGC
>NZ_JBVIGS010000045.1:0-20846 GCF_055570675.1 Streptomyces sp. NPDC031111 | reverse complement strand
CTTCCCTTCGGTGTTTCCGACTCTATCAGATCTTTTTCTCGACCTGACCCCCAGTCAGCGGGGTTTGTCTTCCCGGCCGTTGGGCCGTTCCGACGTCTCAAACCTTAGCGGACTCTCTCCGTGTTTCCCAAATCGAGGGTTGGAATTGAATTCGGGCATGCCGAAATCGTTCCCACTGGGAGGTCGTGCTGAGGTTTTGAGTGCCGCGTGTGCGGCGGAAGGTGATGCCGAAGAACCGTTACGGCCCCGTGGCAACCCGAAGAACTTTACGGATCGGCAGGGGGGCTGTCAACCACCGCTCCCCAGATCTTTCAGTCCAGGTCGCTGAGACGTCCGCCGGCGTCCGGCTGGGCGTGCTCCACCCGGCGCAGGAGGCGGGTGAGGATCTCGCCGAGGGCCGTCCGTTCGTCCGGGTCGAGGTCCTGGAGGAGGTCCTCCTCGAAGACGGTGGCGAGCCGCATCGCCTCGAGCCACTTCTCGCGGCCGGCGGACGTCAGCTCCACGATCACGCGGACCCGGTTGCTCTCGTCCCGCTCCCGGTCGACCAGACCCTCGGCGACCATGCGGTCGATGCGGTGGGTCATCGCGGCCGGTGTCAGGCCCAGGCGCTTCGCGAGGTCGCTGGGGCCCATGCGGTACGGGGCGCCGGAGAGGACGAGGGCCTTGAGGACCTCCCAGTCGGCATTGGTGATGCCGAGCTCGGCGGTCTGACGGCCGTAGGCGACGTTCATCCGGCGGTTCAGCCGGGACAGCGCGTTGACGATCTTCTCGACCTGGGGGTCGAGGTCCTGGAACTCGCGCTGGTACGCGGCGATCTGCTCTTCGAGTGTCGGCTCGCCGAGGCCGGAGGTGTCGCCCATGGCCGCAGTATGGCACGCCCCTCCTTTGCCTTGAAGTCCTTCCATGTGTAGTCTTTAGCATCGAACTTTAGCTTCTAAGTCTTCACTCCTAACTTGTGAGAGAGGTGAACGTGACCAGGGCGATGGGCGCAGCGATGCGCCGGATCCACGTGGGCAACGCACTCAGCGCGTTCGGGCTGGGCTTCACGGTCCCGTATCTGTACGTCTATGTGGCGCAGGTACGGGGACTGGGAGCCATGACGGCGGGTTTCGTACTCGCCGTCTTCGCCGTGGCGGCGCTGATCGTGCTGCCGTTCGCCGGACGGGCGATCGTCCGGCGCGGCCCGCTGCCGGTGCTGCTCGTCGCCCTGGTCACGGCATCGATCGGCGCGCTGAGCCTGGGTCTGTCGGGTGGTGCGGCTTCCATCCTGTTGTCGGCGGCCGCCCTCGGTGCCGGCCAGGCGGTGATGCAGCCGGCGCTCGCGACGATGATCGTGGACTGCTCGACCACGGAGACCCGGTCGCGGGCGTTCGCCACGCAGTTCTTCCTCCAGAACCTGGGTCTCGGCGTCGGCGGACTCATCGGCGGTCACCTCGTGGACCCGACGGAGGCCGGTTCCTTCACTCTCCTCTTTTCACTCGAAGCGGCGATGTTCCTGCTGCTGGTCGTGGTGATGGCGACGGTCCGGATGCCGCACGCGCCGCGCGTCGAGGGCGCCCCGGTGCAGTCGGCCAAGGCGAGCTGGAAGCAGTTGCTGGGCAACCGGGCCATGGTGCAGCTCTGTGTGCTGGGCTTCGTACTGTTCTTCGCCTGCTACGGACAGTTCGAGTCGGGGCTGAGCGCGTACGGCGTCGAGGCCGCCGGAATCTCCACCTCCGCGCTGGGGACGGCACTGGCCGCGAACACTCTGATGATCGTGGTGGCGCAGTTCGCGGTGCTCCGGTTCGTGGAGCGGCGCAAGCGCTCGCGCGTCATCGCGTCCGTGGGGCTGATCTGGGCCGTGGCGTGGGTCGTGGCCGGGTACGCGGGGCTCGGTAACGGGAGCCAGACGATGGCGACCGCCGCGTTCATCTCGACGTACGCGCTGTTCGGGCTCGGGGAGGCGATGCTGTCGCCGACGCTCGCGCCGCTGGTCGCCGATCTCGCGCCGACCGGGATGGCGGGTCAGTACAACTCGGCGTTCGCCCTGGTGAAGCAGCTCGCGCTGGCCGTGGGTCCGGCGGTGGGCGGGCCGCTGGGTGCCTCGCTGCACGCTCCGTACGTCGTGATCTTCCTGCTGTTCTCGCTGGGCATCACCGTTCTGGCGGTGCGGCTGGGGCGGCAGCTCACGGAGGTGCAGAACCAGCCGTCGGTGGCGCGGAGCCGTGTGGTGGTGCAGGGTGGCACGGCGACGGGGCAGGCTCCGGCGCACGTCTGAGCCACGCGCCTCCGGCCCCACCCCCGCACGCCCACGGCTACGGCTACGAGTCGGCGGGCTTCGGCAGCAGGAACTCGCACCAGACCGCCTTGCCGCCGCCCGGGGTGCGCCGGCTGCCCCAGTGGGAGGCGATCGTCGCGACGATGGCGATGCCCCGGCCGGACTCGTCGCCGGGCTCCGCGCGGCGGCGCCTCGGCAGATGGTCGTCGCCGTCGGTGACCTCGATGATCAGGCGGCGGTCGGTGCGGCGCAGCCGCAGCCGCATCGGGGGTGTGCCGTGCTGGAGGGAGTTGGCGACCAGTTCGCTGGTGGCCAGGACCCCCAGGTCGTGCAGCTCGACGGGAAAGCGCCAGCTGGTCAGCACGCCGGAGGCGAAGGCACGCGCGCGTGGGGCCGCCTCCACGCCGCCGAGCAGTTCCAGCGCGGCGTTGCGGAAGAGTTCGCTCTCCGCTCCCTTGCGGGCGGGGTGCTGGAGGACCAGGACGGCGACGTCGTCGTCGTGGTCCGGGGTCACCCCGGCGGAGCGGACCAGGCGGTCGCAGACGACCTGGGGGCCGCCCGTCGCCCCGGCGAGGGCGCGCTCCAGGGCGGCGATGCCCTCGTCCAGGTCCTCGTTCCGCCGTTCGACCAGGCCGTCCGTGTAGAGGACGGCGGTGGCGCCGGGGCCCAGGGGGACGGAGCCGGAGGCGTGCATCCAGCCGCCGGTGCCGAGCGGGGGGCCGGTCGGTTCGTCGGCGCGCTGGACGGTGCCGTTCTCGTCGCGGACCAGGATGGGCAGGTGGCCGGCGGAGGCGTACACCAGGCGGCCCTCGTTGGGGTCGTGGATGGCGTACGCGCAGGTGGCGATCTGGTTGGCGTCGATCTCCATGGCGAGGCCGTCGAGCAGTTGGAGGACCTCGTGCGGCGGGAGGTCGAGCCGCGCGTAGGCCCGTACAGCCGTACGGAGCTGTCCCATCACCGCCGCCGCGCGCACCCCTCGCCCCATGACGTCGCCGATGACGAGGGCGGTGCGGCCGCCGCCCAGGGTGATCACGTCGTACCAGTCGCCGCCGACGGCGGCCTCGGTGCCGCCGGGGTGGTAGGTGGCGGCGATTCGGAGGTCGTCGGGCTCCTCCAGTTCCTGGGGGAGGAGGGAGCGCTGGAGGGTGACGGCGGTCTCGCGCTGACGGCGCTCGCTGGCGCGCAGGCGTTCGGCGGCCTCGGCGTGGTCGGTGACGTCGGTGGCGAAGACCAGCACCCCGCGGCCCTCGCCCTCGGTGACCGGGGTGCAGGTGAACGTGTAGGAGCGGCCGTCGGGGGCCTTGCGGGACTTCACCGTGCGGGGCTTGCCGCTGCGCAGGACCTGGTCGAGGAGGGGCAGCAGGCCGAGTGCCTCGAGCTCGGGCAGGGCTCCGCGGGCGGGGGCGCCGAGCGGGCGGGCGCCGAAGGCCGCCGTGTAGGCGTCGTTGACGTAGGCGATGCGGTGGTCGGGGCCGTGGACCAGGGCGACGAGGTAGGGGACGCGGTCCAGGACCTCGCGCACTCCGAGCTCGTCGACGGCGGGGACGGGCCGTACGTCGTCGGTGAGTTGTTCGGCGCGGGCGGCGGGCACGGAGCCCTCTCCCCGCCGGTCCGGGGAGACCGTGTGCTCGTTCCGCGCTGCGGCGCGGCGCTGCGTTCCGGGGAGCCGGGCGCTCCAGCGCGTGAAGTTCACGAATCCTTGCCTCGTGTAGTTGTCGGCGGCCGGAAACCGGGACCGGCCGGGGCCCCGGGGCCGCACCGGGGTGGGCGGGGGCCCGCCCGCGGTGGTGGACCAGTCTGGCAGGGTGCCGACCGGGCCGACATCCGTCAGACGTCGGCCCGGCCGGTGGAGTTCCTGGGTCCGGTCAGGACGACCCCTTCGGGTTGTGCGGGGGGTCTTGAGAAGGCTTTCCACCGGCCGCCAGTTCGAACTCCGCCCGGGGATGTTCGAGTGACCCCAGGGAGACGATCTCCCGTTTGAAGAGCCCCGCGAGCGTCCATTCGGCGGCCACGCGCGCCTTCCGGTTGAAGGTCGGAACCCGGCTGAGGTGATAGGTCCGGTGCATGAACCAGGCGGGATAGCCCTTGAGCTTGCGCCCGTACACCTGCGCGACGCCCTTGTGCAGCCCCAGGGAGGCGACGGAACCGGCGTACTTGTGGGCGTACGTCTCCAGCGGTTCACCGCGCAGGGAGTGGACGACGTTGTCGCCGAGCACCCGCGCCTGGCGGAGCGCGTGCTGCGCGTTGGGGGCGCACTCCCGCCCCGGCTCCCCCGCGGTCACATCGGGCACGGCGGCGGCGTCCCCCGCGGCCCAGGCGTGTGCGGCGCCCTCGACGGCCAGCTCGGCGGTGCACTTCAGCCGCCCCCGCCCGTTCAGCGGCAGGTCGGTGGCCGCGAGCACGGGGTGCGGCTTCACCCCGGCGGTCCACACGACCGTACGCGTGGGGAAGCGTGACCCGTCGCTGAGCACGGCGACCCGGTCGGCGCAGGAGTCGAGCCGTGTCTCCAGGCGTACGTCGATGTTGCGCCGGCGCAGTTCGGTGACGGTGTACCGCCCCATCTCCTCCCCGACCTCGGGCAGGATCCGGCCGGACGCCTCGACGAGGATCCACTTCATGTCCTCGGGCCGGATGTTGTGGTAGTACCGCGCGGCGTAGCGGGCCATGTCCTCCAGCTCGCCGAGCGCCTCGACGCCCGCGTAGCCGCCGCCGACGAAGACGAAGGTCAGGGCGGCGTCGCGGAGGGCGGGGTCACGCGTGGAGGAGGCGATGTCCATCTGCTCCAGCACGTGGTTGCGCAGGCCGATGGCCTCTTCCACCGTCTTGAAGCCGATGGCGTGCTCGGCGAGGCCGGGGATCGGCAGCGTGCGCGACACGGAACCGGGGGCGAGCACCAGTTCGTCGTACGTGATCTGCCGCCCTCCCGTGCCCTCCTCGTCGGTGGCGAGCGTGCCGATGGTGGCCGTGCGCTTGGCGTGGTCGATGCCGGTGGCCTCGCCGATGACGACGTGGCACCGGCCGAGGACACGACGCAGCGGTACGACGACATGCCGAGGGGAAATGGCGCCGGCGGCCGCTTCGGGAAGGAAGGGCTGGTACGTCATGTACGGATCCGGGGTGACCACCGTGATCTCGGCCTCGTCCCGCTCGAGTTCCCGTTTCAGCTTCCGCTGGAGACGCAGGGCCGTGTACATCCCGACGTAGCCGCCGCCGACAACGAGAATGCGCGCACGTTCCTTCACCATCCCATGACGCACCCACCGCTTGCGTTTGTCCACAGCCCCGACGAATTGTGTGACCGGACTCCGGCGCACGCCGGGTTGGCCGATTCACCGGCCCTGATGGAATACCCACAGGTCAACAGCGGTAAGTGCCACTCCACCCATGGGTACATTCAGGACGTATACGACCCGTACTCCGATCGAGGGGCGCTCCGTGCGGAACCTGCCCCTTCTGAATTGACTCCCTCTCAACTATGTTCGTGTGTCGATGGGGTGTAGGGGGATGCGCTCATCGGTACCGCGACGGGCGGGATCGATACGGCGGGCCTGTTCCGCACGCCCCGGCCATCAATGGCGGGGAGAAGTCTCCGGGGGGAGACGTCATTACCGGGGGAAGCGTATGCATGTTCAGGATTCTCATTGGTCTTCCGCTCTCGCGTCCGGCGCCACGATGAACGCGCCCACCGGCGGTGGACGCCCGGACGGGGCGCGCACGACACCGCTGCGCGTGGACGCCCAGCGCAATCTGGAGCACGTGCTGCGGGCCGCGCGTGAGGTGTTCGGCGAGCTGGGCTACGGCGCGCCGATGGAGGACGTGGCGCGGCGGGCACGGGTCGGTGTGGGCACGGTGTACCGGCGCTTCCCGAGCAAGGACGTCCTGGTGCGGCGGATCGCCGAGGAGGAGACCTCCCGGCTGACCGACCAGGCGCGTGCGGCGCTCGGGCAGGAGGACGAGCCGTGGTCGGCGCTGTCCCGCTTCCTGCGCACGTCGGTCGCCTCCGGCGCGGGGCGGCTGCTGCCGCCGCAGGTGCTGCGGGTGGGTGTGGCGGAGGAGCACGGTCTGTCGGACCACGCGCGGTTGCCGCAGCAGCGGACGCAGGGGGCGGGGGAGTTGCGGCTGGTGCCGGAGGCGCCGGCTGGGCCGGCGGCTGCCTCGGCTGGCTCGGCCGGCTCGCCGGAGGACGACGCGGGGGCGGGGGAGCTGCTGGATGTCGTGGGGCAGTTGGTGGAGCGGGCGCGGGCGGCGGGTGAGTTGCGGGCGGATGTGTCCGTGTCGGACGTGCTGCTGGTGATCGCCACGGCGGCGCCGTCGTTGCCGGATGCGGCGCAGCAGGCGGCGGCGTCGGCGCGGTTGCTGGACATCCTGCTGGAAGGTTTGCGCTCACGCCCGGCGTAGGGGTGGTCGTCCGCACCGGTTCCGTGTGCACGTGCTTGGGGGCGCCCCGTGTTGGTGTGGGCCCGGCGCGGTACGGGTGCCCTGCACTGGTGCGGGCCGGGGGGTGTCTGCGCAGCCGGCGCTTACGGGGTGCCGTCGCGCCCACCCTCCCCCACTCTCGGCTTCGCTCGAGCGGGAGGTACCCCCATCGCCCCAGCGGCACGACTGCCCGCGGCGGGCGGGGCAAGCGGCTGGCCGCGGAGAGCGGCGAGCGGCCGCGGCTGACGCGCCAGGCGGTTGTCCGCAGACAGCGGCGGACGCGGCACGACTGCCTGCGGAGAGGGGCAGCAGGCGGCTGCTCGCGGAGAGGGCGGGACGCAGTGGCCGCGCCCCTGGCGGCGGATTGCCGCCTGCGGCGCGGAGGGGACGGGGCGGGGGTGGCCGCCCGCAGTGGCTGGCGCGTCCGCGCCCTCAGCCCCTCCAAGAAACGTGATGCGCGCCAGTCCGAGGACGGACACCCCCGACCCGGCCCCGACCCACCCACCGGACTCAGCGGAGCCCACCCGCACCCGCGCCCAAAGCGCCGCGCTGGGGGGCGATTCCGGCTGGTACCGCTCGTTGGCGGGCGGGGGTGCCCGTCCAGCATGTGCCACGGCGGGCCAGCAGACGCCGCAGCCACACCTCCAGTGCCACCAGATCCGCCAGCCCGTCCAGCGGCAGCAACTCTCCCTGCGCCGCACCCCGCAGCGCCTTCCGCACCACCCGCGCCTCGACCAGCCCCGCCTCCGCCAGCAGCGGCGTGTCGAAC
The DNA here is from genome assembly GCF_055570675.1 of Streptomyces sp. NPDC031111. NCBI lineage: Bacteria > Bacillati > Actinomycetota > Actinomycetes > Kitasatosporales > Streptomycetaceae > Streptomyces > Streptomyces sp. NPDC031111. Next base: position 13,404 of record NZ_JBVIGS010000045.1, on the reverse strand, counting down.
AGCGCCACCAGCGAGTCCGCCGCCACCCGCAACCCGGTGCGCGCCGCGACCCCGGACGTGGCGGCGCCCGGCACCCCCCACCCCGCCGGCAGTTCCCGCACCCCCGCCCCCTCCAGCACCGACCGCAGGATCGACGCCCGCGCCCCCGGCTGCACCCGCAGCGCCTCCGGCAGCGCCCGGCACGCCCGTACGACCTGGTTGTCGAGGAACGGCGCGTGCAGCCGCTGGGACCGGATCTCCGCCGCCTGCTCCAGCACCCGCAGATCCGCCGCGTGCCGGGCCAGCGCCGCCCGCGCCCGGAAGTCCCCGGGCCGCTGCCCGGGCACCACCTCGGACCGCCGCGTCGACGCCTGGAGGCGAACCGATACTTCAGCCAGTGCCTCCCCGGTCAGCCAGCGCGCCGCCGGCCCGGGTCTGCCCCAGGTCAGCGCGGCCAGCGAGGCATCCGCGGCGCCCCCGGGCCCGTCGTCGTCCAGCCGCCGGTGCAGCAGCCGCTCCGCGAGGGACTCCAGGCCCACCCGGTACGGCGTGCGCGCCAGCCGCCGGGCGGCCGCGTACACCCGCGCGGGAACCATCACGGACCCGTCGGCCTTCGCCAGAGCCGCGACCGGCCGCACCAGATGCCGCCGCTTGCGGTCCATCAGCAGATCGGCCAGCCGCGCCGGGTGCGCGTCGAGCACCTGCTTCGCCCCGTACCCCGTGAAGTGGTCCGCGCTGCCCGCCGCCAGTCGCGCCCGATGCCGCGCCGCCGACACCAGCGAGGGCCCGGGTTCGTCGGTCAGCGGCCCGTCCAGCTCGACATAGGGCAGGGTGTCCTCCCCGCCCGCCACCACCACGTGGTGCAACCGCGGGTTCGCCGCCAGCGCCCCCGCCCGCTCCAGTTCCTCGTCGTCCCGTCCGCCCGCCGCGCCCCCGCCCGCGAGGTCGTTGAAGGTGACGGCCAGCAGCCGCTCCCCCGCTCCCGTGCCGTGCCCCAGCACGGTCCCCGGCATCCCGGGCAGCCCCGCGGCCAGGAGGGCGAGTGCCCCGGAGGCCGGCCCGCCGGACAGATCGGCTCCGATCCCCGGCACCGGAATCCCGCGAGCCGCCCGCCGTTCGGCGGGCCCCATCCCCGGCACGGGCCCGGGATCGACATCGGCTCCGGGAACGTGCCGGGGCGCGGCCAGCCGGGTGCGTACGGCCTCCACCAGCGCGTCCCGTACGGCGTCCACCGCGTGGTCGGGGTCGGCCGGCGGGGCGGCGACGGCGAGCGAGGCGACGGGTTCGTACCCGGCGATCTCGCGCGCCCCCGCGCGAAGGATCAGCGCGTGCCCCGGCGGAACGCGCTTCACGCCGTCGTACGGGGTGGAGTCGTACAGCGCGGCCGGCACATCGGGCGCGGCGAGCAGCGCGGCGAGGTGCCCGAAGTCGAGGTTGGCCTCGATGAGGTCGGCGAGCGGCAGCGCGGCGGTGGCGTAGGCCGTACCGCCCGCCCAGGGGGTGTGGAACACGGGCCGGGCGCCCGCGAGGTCGCCGCAGACGGTGATCCGGCGGCCCACCCGCACGACGGCGGTGTAGCTCCCGGGCCAGGCGGTCAGATGCCGCAGTGCCCCGCCCCGCGCGGCGAACAGCGCGACGCGGAGTTGTTCGTCGGTGGCGCCGCAGGTGCCGAGGACGGCGATCCGGGTCTGTTCGTCGGCCTTGACCACCCGCACCTCGTCGGGGCGCCAGTCGCCGACCGCCCACAGCGGGTCGGGGTCGCCCCACAGCAGCTGGGATCCGACGGGGTGCACGGTCTCGCCGTCGACCCCGGTGGCGCCGGCGGAGCCGTTGGGTCCGAACCCCATGGCTCCCGCGGCGGTGCTGCTCCATCCCACCAACCACCGCATCGCGCCTCCACAGACTGTGGACAACCAGTGCACCGTACGAACCGGTTCCCCATGCTGCCATGAAGGAGGCGCTCGGTAGGGGTGCCGGAGCCGTATGTGCTCCGTCGAATGCGCCCCGGCGGATCCATCCGCCCGCCCCGGACGGGCGCCCGCCACAGAGCGGTCACCGTATCGGCGCCGTTCGACCGGCCACGCTGCCGCGACGCGAATGCGCCCCCACAGCGCGCCCCCAAAACCTCCAACGCGCCGTCAACTGCCGTGGTAGAAGCGCTGATACCCCGGGAACAGCCTGGGTCGATTTTCAGCCAAATCGAAGCGGTGAGGCCAGTCTCGAACACGCTCCGTACAGGCTCTGCGCACCGCTGGGCGGTCGCGCGGCCCGGGAGACGAGGCTCGCCTCCCGGACCGTTCCGCCACCCGCGGGGATGTAGGCGGCGGTGTCCCCCAGCCCACTGGATCCAGTACAGCGGGCCGACCCACGCAACGACCATGGAACCGCTCCCGTGATGGCCGGAGAAGAGCGCACGCACGGGCGCACGGCCACACACCGGGAGCACGCCGCAACTGCGCGTATCGGACCCGTACTTCAGTACGGACCACAATCCCGCCATCCGGAAGAATGCCCCTTAACGCTTGGGATGCGGCGAACTACGCTGGGTTTACGAATGCCGCGTGGTTATGCCAGCGCGGCAGCCGTCTGTGTCGAGGGGTGGCGCATGTCCAGGGAGCAACGCGGGCCGAACGAAAAGCTCGGCGCCGTTCTCGCCCTCGCGGGAATCTCCAACGCGGGCCTCGCGCGGCGCGTCAACGACCTTGGCGCCCAGCGAGGACTGACGCTTCGCTACGACAAGACGTCGGTGGCGCGCTGGGTGTCGAAGGGCATGGTGCCGCAAGGTGCGGCTCCGCACCTGATCGCCGCCGCCATCGGCCAGAAGCTGGGCCGTCCTGTGCCGCTCCACGAGATCGGCCTGGCGGACGCGGACCCCGCACCCGAGGTGGGCCTCGCCTTCCCCCGGGACGTGGGACAGGCGGTGCGCTCCGCGACGGAGCTGTACCGGCTGGACCTCGCCGGCCGCAGGGCCGGATCGGGCGGCATCTGGCAGTCGCTCGCCGGATCGTTCGCAGTGAGCGCATACGCAACGCCCGCCTCGCGTTGGCTGATAACCCCGGCCGACAGCTCGGTGGCGCGCGAGGCGAACCCGGCCGACGGCTCCGGCGCACCGCTCAAAGTCGGCCACAGCGATGTGCGGAAACTACGGGAGGCCGCCGAGGACGCCCGGCGCTGGGACTCCAAGTACGGCGGAGGGGACTGGCGTTCGTCGATGGTTCCCGAATGCCTGCGCGTCGAGGCGGCCCCGCTGCTGCTCGGCTCCTACTCCGACGACGTCGGCCGCTCCCTCTTCGGCGCGGCGGCCGAACTCACCCGCCTCGCCGGCTGGATGGCCTTCGACACCGGCCAGCAGGAGGCCGCCCAGCGCTACTACATCCAGGCCCTGCGTCTGGCCCGTGCGGCGGCCGACGTGCCCCTCGGGGGCTATGTGCTGGCCTCCATGTCCCTCCAGGCGACCTACCGCGGCTTCGGCGACGAGGGCGTGGACCTCGCCCAGGCCGCGCTCGAACGCAACCGGGGCCTGGCCACCGCCCGCACCCTGAGCTTCTTCCGCCTCGTCGAGGCACGCGCGCACGCACGCGCGGGTGACGCCCAGGCGGCCGGCGCCGCGCTGAAGTCGGCGGAGAGCTGGCTGGAGCGCTCCCGGCCGGGCGACAGCGACCCGACGTGGCTCGGCTTCTACTCCTACGACCGTTTCGCCGCCGACGCCGCGGAGTGCTACCGCGACCTGAAGGCGCCCCGCCAGGTCCGCCGCTTCACCGAGCAGGCGCTGTCCAGGCCGACGGAGGAGTTCGTGCGCTCGCACGGGCTGCGGCTCGTCGTCTCGGCGGTCGCCGAACTGGAGTCCGGCAATCTGGACGCGGCCTGCGAACAGGGCGTCCGCGCGGTGGAGGTCGCGGGCCGCATCTCGTCCGCCCGCACCACGGAGTACGTCAAGGACCTCCTGCACCGTCTGGAGCCCTACGGTGACGAACCCCGCGTGGTCGAACTGCGCGAGCGCGCCCGCCCGCTGCTGATGACCACGGCATGACGGCGGCGACGGCACCGGCCGGAAGGGGCGGCTCCCGGGTTTGAAGGCATTGTCAGTGGCGCAGTGCACTATCGGAACCGGGAGGTGGTGCGGGTGTCGGTGCGGTCGTACGACTGCGACGTGCTGGTGATCGGCGGCGGGATCGTGGGCCTGTCCACGGCGTACGCGCTCACCCGTGCGGCGCCGGGCACGCGGGTCACGGTGCTGGAGAAGGAGCCCGGTCCCGCCCGGCACCAGACGGGCCGCAACAGCGGCGTCATCCACAGCGGCGTCTACTACCGCCCCGGCTCGCTGAAGGCACAGTACGCGGTGCGGGGCGCCGCGGAGATGGTCAAGTTCTGCGCCGAGTACGACATCCCGCACGCCGTGACGGGCAAGCTGATCGTCGCCACGGAGCGCGAGGAGCTGCCCCGGCTGCACGCCCTGGTCCAGCGCGGCCGGGAGAACGGCATCGCGGTCCGCGAACTGAGCGGCGCGCAGATCGCGGAGTACGAGCCCGAGGTGGACGGTCTGGCGGCCATCCATGTCGGCACCACCGGCATCTGCGACTTCGGCGCGGTCGCCCGCCGGCTCGCGGAGGCCGCGGAGGCGTCGGGCGCGGAGATCCGCTACGGAGCGCGGGTGATACGTGTCGACCGCCGCCCCGACCGGGGAGTCGCCGTGCTGACGGCCGGCGGCGACGTCGTCCGCGGGCGGGTCCTGGTGAACTGCGCGGGTCTGCACTGCGACGAGATCGCCCGCCGCACCGGCGACGACCCCGGCGCCCGGATCGTGCCGTTCCGCGGCGAGTACTACGAGCTGGCCCGGCCGGAGCTGGTGCGCGGCCTGGTCTATCCGGTGCCCGACCCGGCGTTCCCCTTCCTCGGGGTCCACCTCACCCGGGGCATCGACGGCGGTGTCCACGTCGGCCCCAACGCGGTGCCGGCGGCGGCCCGCGAGGGCTACGACTGGCGCACGGTGCGTCCGCGCGAGCTGGGCGCGACCCTGGCCTGGCCGGGCTCCTGGCACCTGGCCCGCCGCCACTGGCGGTACGGCACCGGCGAGCTGCACCGCTCGCTGTCCAAGGAGGCCTTCACCTGGGCGGTACGGCGGCTGCTGCCCGCCGTGCGGGAGGACGACCTGGTGCCGGCGCCGGCCGGGGTACGGGCCCAGGCGGTGCTGCGGGACGGCACCCTGGTCGACGACTTCCTGATCCAGGAGACCGCCCGCGCGGTGCACGTGCTGAACGCCCCCTCACCGGCGGCGACGGCATCACTGCCGATCGGACGCGAGGTCGCCCGCCGAGCCCTGACGACACTGACGGAAGCGGGCCGCTGACGGCGGCCGGCGCGTCAGGTGGACGACCACGCGGGCGGAGACCCCCGCTCCCCCTTCCTGCGGGGCAGCACCCCGGACCGAAGCCGAAAGCGGGGGGCTGTGCGTCGTCCGTGGGTGCAGGTTCGTTGTGGCTTGTCGCGCAGTTCCCCGCGCCCCTGGCGGTTGGTCGCGCCCGCGCGGCGGGGCCGGACCGCGATGCAGTCCCGCGCTCCTTCGGGGGAGGCGCCCCCACGCGCCGGGCAGCACGGCCCGCCGTGCGGCAGGCGTCGGTCATGCCGACGGCCGACAAGGCGCTCCGCCGCCGACGGTGGTCCGAGGCAGGGCTCCTGTCGGCCCTCGTCCAGGGGCTCCCGGATTCCGCGCCGGGTTCCCGGCCCGGGCCCCGTAAAATCGGAGGCACTGTGTCTGACACCGCCAACGCCTCCGAAGCCCTCCGTTCCGTTCCCGGCCAGGACTCGCCGCACACGGCCGGGGAGTCCGTCCGCCATACCCGGGCCAAGGGGGAGCCCCGGTTTCCGGACGGCCCGAAGGCCGACCCCGCCGGGTCGCACTTCGAGCGGCGGATCCGCAGTTTCCAGCCGCGTCGCAGCCGGGTGACCGCCGGACAGGCGGACGCGCTCCAGCGGCTGTGGCCGGCCTGGGGCTTCGACATCGACGGCCGTGAACGGCTCGACCTCGCCGAGTTCTTCGGCAACGACAACCCCGTCGTCCTGGAGATCGGCTTCGGCATGGGCGAGGCGACCGCCGCGATGGCCGCCGCCGACCCGGCCACCAACATCCTCGCCGTGGACGTCCACACCCCCGGCCAGGGCAATCTGCTCAACCTCGCCGACCAGCTCGGGCTGACCAACGTACGGGTCGGCAACGGCGACGCGATCATCCTCCTGCGCGAGATGCTCGCCCCCGCTTCCCTCGGCGGGCTGCGCGTCTACTTCCCCGACCCCTGGCCGAAGAAGCGGCACCACAAGCGGCGGCTGATCCAGCCGGAGTTCCTCACCCTCGCCGCGACCCGCCTGGCACCCGGTGCGGTGCTGCACTGCGCCACCGACTGGGAGCCGTACGCGGAGCAGATGCTGGAGGTGCTCACCGGGCACCCCGACTTCGAGAACACCCGCGCCGACGGCGGTTTCGCGCCGCGTCCCGGCTTCCGGCCGCTCACCCGTTTCGAGGGGCAGGGACTGGAGAAGGGTCATGTGGTGAACGACCTGCTCTTCCGCCGCGTATCGCAGGACGAGCAGGCGGAAGACCGAGCCTGATCCAGCCCCGCCTCGTTAGGGTCGATCCCGTGGCCACCAGCCCTCCGTACCCGGCGCGTCCCGGAGCGTCCTCCGGCGGAGCGCCGCGGCATGCGCACTGGTGGCAGCGGCCCTGGGTGCGGTACGGCGCGCTGATCACGCTGCTCACCCTGTCCGGGCTGGTGATCCTGGCGCTGGTGCGGGAGCAGACCGGGACCCAGGGGTTCCTGGTCGGTCTGGGTCTGGCCGTTCTGCCGGTGCCGCTGCTCGTCGCCGCCTTCCGGTGGCTGGACCGGGTCGAGCCGGGCCCCTGGCGGAATCTGTTGTTCTCGTTCGCCTGGGGTGCCTGCGCGGCGGCGCTGATAGCGATCGTCGCGAACAGCTTCGCCACGCAGTGGATAGCCACGGCGACCGCGGACCCGACCGGCGCCGACACCCTCGGGGCGACCGTCATAGCGCCGGTCGTGGAGGAGTCCGCGAAGGCCGCGGCCGTCCTGCTGGTGTTCCTGTTCCGCAGACGCGACTTCACCGGGATCCTCGACGGCGTGGTGATAGCCGGGGTCACCGCCACCGGATTCGCGTTCACCGAGAACATCCTCTACCTCGGCACCGCCTTCGGCACCGACCAGCTCACCGGCGACAGCGGCATCGCCTCGGTCACCGCGGCCACCTTCTTCGTGCGCATCGTGATGTCGCCGTTCGCGCACCCCCTGTTCACCGTGCTCACCGGCATCGGCTTCGGCATCGCCGCGCTGTCCACCGACCGGCAGCGGGTCCGGCGGGTGCTGCTGCCGGCCGGCGGGCTGGTCCTCGCGATGGGCATGCACGCGCTGTGGAACGGTTCCTCGACGCTCGGCCAGTACGGCTTCTTCGCGGTGTACGCGGCGTTCATGGTGCCGGCGTTCGGGCTGCTGACCTGGCTGGTGGTGTGGACGCGGCAGCGTGAGCTGCGGACCGTGCGGGCGGAACTGCCCGCGTACTCGGCCGCCGGGTGGCTCACCCCGGCGGAGCCGTTCGCCCTGGGCTCGATGCGGGCGCGGCGCATCGCCCGGCAGTACGCGCGCCGGTACGGCGGGAGGGCGGTGGCCCGGTCGGTCGCCGAGTACGAGGCGTACGCGACCTCGTTGGCCTTCCTGCGGCACCGGGGGCGGCTCGGACGGGCGGGGACGGACTTCGTCACGCGGGAGCGCGAGTTGCTGCTGGAGCTGTGGCACCGGCGGGCGGCGGCCCGGCCGGCCCTGGAACACGCGGCCCGTGTCATCGCGCCTCCGGTTCCGGTCACCGCGGCGCCGTGGGCGGTGTACGGGGGCCACGGGTACGCGGGCCACGGATACGGGGGCCACGGGTACGCGGGCCACGGATACGGGGGCCACGGGTACGGGCATCCGTACGGGGTGTACGACCCGAACACCCACCGGCCCTGACGGGTCCCGTCGCGCACCGTCCCCGAAAACACCTGACCGGCAGCCCTGACGTCGGGGGGTCGTCGTCGGGACTGCCGGAATTCAGGGAGTGGGAGCCGGGAGGCTCAGACGCTGAGGCCCTTGCCCTGCAGCCAGGCCAGCGGGTCGATGCCCGAGGCGGAGCCGTCGGGGTGGACCTCGAGGTGGAGGTGGGCCCCGGTGGAGTTGCCGGTGGAGCCGACGCGGCCGATCACATCGCCGGTGTTGACCTTCTGGCCGACGCTGACGCTGATGGAGGACTGGTGGGCGTACCAGATCTCGGTGCCGTCGTCGAGGGTGAGCACGGTCTTGTAGCCGTAGGAGCCGTCCCAGCCGGCGGAGGTGATCGTGCCGGTGTGGACCGCCTTGATCAGCGTGCCCGTGGGGGCGGCGAAGTCGAGGCCGGTGTGCTGGCCGGACGACCAGTAGGCGCCGGCCTGACCGAACGTCGAGCTGAGGGTGTACGAGGAGGTCGGCAGCGCGTACTGCTTGGCCAGCTCGGCGAGGCGCTCGGCCTCGGCCTTCTTCCTGGCCTCCTCCTCCGCCTTCTCCTTGGCGGCCTCGGCCTTGGCCTTGGCCTCCTTCTCCGCCTTGGCGGCGGCCTCGGCGGCCGCCTTCTCGGCGGCGGCGACGGCCTCCGCCTCGGCCTTGGCCTCGGCCTGGACCTGCTGCTGCTCGACCTGGGCCATGATCCGGGCGCGCAGCGCCTCGCCGGCGTCGGCGCCCTGCTCGGTGTCGGCGGTGGTCACGCCGATGTCGCTGAGCGGGGTGGCCGAGCCCTTGGGCGTTTCCTCGTCGGAGAGGAGGGAACCCACGTTCGGAAGGTCCGGCACGGAGATCGAGACCGGGGGCTTGCCGGTCTGCGCGGTGGCCATGCCGCCCGCGCCGACGGCCGCTATGACACCGACACCCAGGACGGTGGAGCTGCGGGCGAGTCCTCCGCCGCGCTGCTTGGAGACGCGGTGCCGGCCCCGTACGGGGCGGATGGAATCCGCGGTGGGGTTCCACTCCTCGAAGGGGCCCTCGTCGGTGCGGGTGCCGCCGTAGGCGAAGGTGTCGCTCGGCTTGAACGGGGCCTCGGGGGCAGGCGGGTTGGACGCCACGTGGGCGTACTCCTTTCCTTCCGTCTTCGCCTACCGGGTTAGCTGACGGGTTCGGAGCGGGAAGGTCTCCTACGCGCGTATACGAGCCGTGTTTCCACGGCGGTATCCACGCGATTCACCCCATGGTGGTGGTTCCCCGGTTCCCTTGCGGGATTCGGCGCGTGCGCACGGAGCCGACTTCTGTGACGGCTGGGACGACCGCGCTGCGTTATCGAACGTTAATAGACGCGAGGGCTGGATTCCAAGCCGTTCCTCTTGATCATTAACGATTTTCGCGTGGACGTAAGCGCCACGGGCGGTCAAAAACGGGCGAGTTGACCGCATCTCACGTGACGGATGATTCCTGACGGTGTGTCAGTTGTTATGCGCTGCGGGGTGGATCGCTCACGGTCAGTGAGGGTGGGGGTTCGGGTGGGAAAACACCGAGGGCCGGAATCCATTTCGGATTCCGGCCCTCGGCTTCAGTAGCGGGGACAGGATTTGAACCTGCGACCTCTGGGTTATGAGCCCAGCGAGCTACCGAGCTGCTCCACCCCGCGTCGGTAGGACCAGTGTACGCCATGCGCGGGACACGCCGCACACCCATTACCGGCGGGGCCTCCTCAGCCGCGGAGGAGGTGGCTGTTCGGCGCCTTGGCGCGGTCCTCGTGCTCGGGCAGGAGCACGACGCTGGCGCCCCCGGCCTCCAGCACGCCGCTGCCGTCGGCGCCGGGCACGAAGGTGTCCGGCTCGCGCCAGGCCGTGACCACCCGCCGTACCCCCGCGTCCAGGATCAGCCGGGCGCAGGGCGCCAGCCGGGACGCGCGGCGGGCGCAGGGCTCCAGGCTGGAGTAGACGGTGGCGGTGGCGAGCCGGGGGTCCGTGGGGTCGGTCCTGGCGAGCGCGGCCTCCTCCGCGTGCACCACGGGGTCCGCACCCTCCCGGGAGTGGCCGCGCGCCAGCTCCGTGCCGTCGGCGGCCACCACGACCGCGCCCACGCTGAACGCCGTCTCCGAGGGCGGGCACAGGGTGGCCAGCTCGCAGGCGAGGGCCAGCCAGTGGTGGTCGGCGGCGGAGGGCAGCGGGCCGGTGCCGGGCGCGGTGGGCTCGTAGCGCATCAGGACCACGTCGCCGACCGGGCGGGTCTCCACCAGCCGCAGCCTGCCGCCCTGGTAGGAGCCGGGACCGAAGAGGCGGGGCGCCTCCGGGTCGCCGACGAACAGCGGGGCCACGACCAGCTGGAGCTCGTCGGCGAGGCCCTGGGTGATCAGCTGGGTGTGGATCAGTCCGCCGCCCTCGACCATGAGCCGCCGCACACCGCGCACGGCGTGCAGATGCGCCAGGAGCCGTCGCCAGTCGAGTTCGGTGCCGAGCGGGACGACGTCGGCGGCGAGGCCGAGGGCGCGGGCCCGCTCGGCGCCCTTGTCGGTGGTGTAGAGGACCTTCTCACCGCCGGTGTGCCAGAACCGGGCCGCCGGGTCCAGCTCGCCGGAGCCGCTGACGGTGACCTTGAGCGGGTACTCGGCCCGGCCCCCGGCGAGACGGGCGGCGCGCCGCTCCGGCGAGTTGACCAGCAGCCGCGGATTGTCGGCGCGGATCGTGCCGGCGCCGACCAGGATGGCGTCCACGGACGCCCGCACCTCGTCGACCCGGTCGAAGTCGGCCGGGCCGGACAGCAGCAGCCGCTCGGGGCCGGTGTCGTCCAGGTAGCCGTCGAGGGAGACGGCGGCGGACAGCAGGACGTAGGGGTGGGGCATCGTTTCCTACTCCGGGTGGGGCGGGCGGGCCTGTGCGGGTCCAGTCTGACAACAGGAACGGCGGACCGGTGCCCCGGTTCAGGGCTCGATCAGCCCGACGCGGATGGCGTACCGGGTGAGTTCCAGGCGGTCCCGGAGGCCGAGCTTGGCCAGCAGGTTGGCGCGGTGCCGCTCGACCGTCTTGGGGCTGATCACCAGGAGCCCGGCGATCTGCTGCGAGGTGTGGCCCTCGGCGACGAGTTTGAGGATCTCCTCCTCGCGGTCGGTGATCGCCTTGGCCGGCGGGGTGCGGCCCTCCCGCGCCAGGTCGAGGTAGTGGTGGATGAGGGCGTTGACGGCGCCGGGATAGAGGAAGGGCTCGCCGCGCATGGTGGCGTGGCACGCCTCGACGAGGTCGCGGTCGGCGACGGACTTCAGGACGTAGCCCGAGGCACCGGCGGCGAGGGCCTCGAAGAAGAACTGCTCGTTGTCGTACATGGTCAGGATGAGGATGCGGGTCTCCGGCAGGGTGCGGGAGAGTTCGCGGGCCGCCTGGAGGCCGGTCCGGCGGGGCATCGCGATGTCGAGGATGGCCAGGTCGGGCCGGTGCTCGCGGGCCTGTTCGAGGGCTTCGGCACCGTCGGCGGCCTCGGCCACGACGGTCAGGTCCGGTTCGCCGTCCAGGATGAGGCGAACGCCCCGGCGGACCAGCGCGTGGTCGTCGGCGAGCAGGATGCGGGTGGGGGCCGGGTCGGTCATGTTCAGCGTTTCCGGTCGAGGGACGTCGGTCACGGCGGCGGGGCGTGCGCGGACACGGACCCCCGTACGGGAACGAGGGCGTGCGCGGGGAAACGGGCGGGGACGGGAACGGCCAGGCGCACCTCGGTACCGCCGCCGGCGGCCGGGTCCACGGTCAGCCGGGCGCCGACGAGCAGGGCGCGTTCCCGCATCCCGCGGATGCCCGCGCCCTCCGGCGCGGCGCCGATGCCCCGGCCGTCGTCCCGGACGCGCAGTTCCACACCGCCGGGCACGCGGCACAGGGCGAGTTCGGCGCGGCGGGCGCGGGCGTGGCGGGCGACGTTGGTGAGGCCCTCCTGCGCGACCCGGTAGATGACCAGTTCGGTCTCCCGGTCCAGCTCGGGCAGGTCCGCGTCGAGGCGGTGCCGGACGCTCAGACCGTGGCCGGCGTACTCGGTGGCGAGGGCCTTGAGCGCGCTGGCCGCCCCGAGCTCGTCCAGCACACCGGGGCGCAGCCGGCGGGCGATGCGCCGGATCTCCTCCAGACCGGCCCGGGTGGTCTCCTGCGCCTGCCGCAGTTCCTCACCCACCTCGGGCGGAGCGTGATCGGCCGCACGCTTGAGCTGGAGCAGTACGGCGGTCAGCGACTGGCCGACCTCGTCGTGCAGTTCCCGGGCGACGCGACGGCGCTCGGCCTCCTGGGCGGACAGGGCGCGGGCACTGCTGGTGGCGCGTTCGTCCTCCAGGCGGTCGAGCATGGTGTTGTACGTGGTGATCAGCTCGGCGATCTCGCCGCGCCCGCCGACCGCGGGGCGGTGCCCCGGGCGGAGCAGGTCGGTCGTGGTCATGGCCCGGGTGAGGCGTTGCAGCGGGGCGAGGCCGACGCGGAGCAGCAGGGCGTTGGCGACGAGCATGGCGGCGAGTCCCACGGTGAGGACCGCGGCCTCGGTGAGCAGGACCGGGGTGGACACAGTGACGGGTCCCAGCAGCAGGGCCGTGGCCACGATGAGCACGACGGCGTTCAGCAGGAAGATCCGCCAGAACAGAGGCACCCCGTACCGCCTCCTCGCCGTCGGCCGCTCGCCATGGGCTCCCCGTGTGCGGCGGGAGCCCGACGGCCCGCGGTCCGGGGGCGCGGGCGCGGGCCGTCATCCCCAGCCTGTGTGTCGGAGGGGCCTCGCGCCATCGGTGACAGCCCCCATTTTCGCCCCGGTGCCCGGCCGACCCGGGGCCCCGCGTACGTCGCGGCCCCCAGGGCGGATGGGGCCCGCGACGGATGGCCCCGGGCGTGCGCGGCGGGCGACGCTGGTGTCTTCGCGGCGCGCGGGTGACGAGGTCGGTCCACGGGCAAACTCCTTGGTACCGGGCCGAGTTCGCGGCAGGCCGACGGTTCACCCTGTTTCTCACCGGCGTCACGGAGCCGGCCGTCGGCGGTGTCACCGGGCGGCCGCCCCCTGGGAAGGAGGAGCCGTGTCCCAGTCCGACGACGAGCGCCTGGTCGATCTCGCGGCCCGTCTCGAACACGAGGACCCCCGTTTCGCCCGCTCGCTGTCCGAGGGCCGTCCGGCCCGTCCCCGCGAGTACCGCCGCACGAGCGCCTGGTGGGCGCTGGCCGTCGGCGTCGTCCTGCTGGCCGCGGGCATCGCCGTCCCCGACGGTCTGCTCATCGCGGCGGGTCTGGTCCTCTCGGGGATCGCCGTGCAGCTCCTCGATCCGGACCGGCGCCGCCGCCCGCGCCCCTGAAAACGGCGCGGGGGGGGGGGGGGGGGGGGGGGGGGGGGGGGGGGGGGGGGGGGGGGGGGGGGGGGGGGGGGGGGGGGGGGGGGGGGGGGGGGGGGGGGGGGG
>NZ_JBVIGS010000044.1:6780-22297 GCF_055570675.1 Streptomyces sp. NPDC031111 | reverse complement strand
TCCCCCCCCCCCCCCCCCCCCCCCCCTCCCCTTCGGGGCTGCCCCTCCCCCCCCCCCCCCCCCCCCCCCCCCCCCCTCCCCCCCCCCCCCCCCCCCCCCCCCCCCCCCCCCCCCCGCCGCACGACTTCGAGAGGGAACGACATGTTGTCGATGCGTCTACGCCTGGACGACCTTCGGGAGCCGCAGTGGAGATCGGAAGGTGGCCGTTGGATCAGTGGTGAGAGCTGGATCGAGTCCGCGAACGTGTCAGCACTGGTCATGGAGGTCAACGACGACCATGCGCCGCGTGTGCGGGTTCGTGTGAGGGAGTGCAAGCGGGACGAGGCTGATTACGTCGTACTCGACATGGCGCCCGGAGAAGTCAGGCTGGCGGCAGGCGTCTTCGGCACGGCCCCGCTGTACCTGGTGGAGCAGCCAGGCGAGCTGCGCGCCTCATGGGACCTGACACTGCTGCGGCCGCATCTGCGCGCCGACCGTCTGGTGCCGCGAGTCGTCGCCCGCACGCTGACGCGGCAGCACCGCTACACATCCGAGACGGTGTTCGAAGGTGTCTACCGCCTGACCGAGAGGGCAGCGGCTACGTTCACCGCCTCGGGGCTCAGCATTCGCTATCCGGAGCCTGCCGAACACGTACTTGAGCCGCGTACGATCCGGCCTGGAGTTGATCCACTCGTGGCTCTGGACGGGTTGCTGACCGACGTGATCCGCCAGGCCCCGACGGCAACCGGATGTGTGGGTGTCGAACTGTCCGGCGGGGCGGACTCCGGGAACGTCGCCTTGTCCGTGAAGACAGCCTGCTTCCCCGAGGTGCACAGCTTCGGCTTGCTCGTGGGAGGAAGCACCGGCAGGCAGCAGTACGCGCGGCGTCGAGCCCTTGTGGAGCACTGTGGCTTCCGGGACGCGGCCACTCCCGCCATGCGGCACCCGCCCTTCGGCCCCGGAGGCGTACGCGCTCTGTGCAGGCCGCACGATCCGGCGGGAGCCTTTTACCAGGAGGCGTTCGATGTCGTGCGAGAGCAGGCTGCCGCCCGGCGGTGCGAGGTCATGTTCACGGGTAGCGGCGGGGACGAGATCAATGCACACCACTCCAGGACGCAGGCCGAACTGCCGACGCCCCAACCCGTACCGTGGCTCGGCGGCAAAGCAGTCCGCGCGCTCAGCGAGGTGAACGAGCACCTGGCGCCCATCCCGGTGCTGCCCGTGCCGACCCTGATGGCGTTCGGAATGCACAATCCCGGATTCCTCAGGGCCGGGATCTGGCCGGTGAGCCCGCTCGCACACCCACGGATCGTTCGGTTCATGGAGCAGCTGCCGCACGAACACAAGCGGGGCAAGGCTCTGTTCCGCGAGCGGATCAGGCGGGCCGGGCTGTCCGAGAGAGTGGCAGCGCCGACCGAACCGGAGAACTTCCTGGCCGTCCTGGAAAAGGGGCTGCGGTCGTACGGTTTGCCCGCGCTGGACGGCATGCTGAAGGAGTCCATTCTGGTGGACCTCGGCTACGTTGGCGGCAAGGCGCTCGCCGAGGCGCGGAGGGACGCCGACGCCGCCCCTGTCGTTCCCGATCTGCTGTGCGATGTGCTCGCCCTGGAGATCGGACTGCGAAGCCTCATGTGACCAGCCCCAGCACGGAAGCCGAACACGTGGAAGCCACCAATCTCCTGTACCGCGATCCGGCCCTCTATGACCTGGTCCAGTCCGACAGCACGAGCGCCGGAATGTGCCAGGCCCTGATCGAGTCGCACCGACCGGACGCCCGGACCCTGGTCGACTTCGGATGTGGTACCGGCCGGGACCTGGAGATCCTCGCCAAGCGCTTCGAGTGCATCGGCGTGGACCTCCAGCCCGGCATGGTCAACCACGCCCAGCAGGCCCGGCCGTGGCTGGACATCCGCACTGGCGACATGCGCACCGTACGACTCGGTGAGCGCATGGATGTAGTGACCTGCATGGGCAACAGCCTCGCCTACGTGCACGACAACAACGAGATCAGCCAGGTCTTCACCACCTTCGCGGCCCACGCCCGGCCGAGCGCCCTGCTTGTGCTGTACTCGCCCATCGCCCCGATCACCCGGACCGAGCCGACCACCGCCACGGTCGACACCCCGAAGGGACCGGCTACCGTGACCATCCGGCATGAGTGGGACCTGCGGACCCAGATCAACACCATGCACCGGCACTGGATGCTCTCCTCGGGCGACGAGGCCGAGGACGAGATCCGCAGGCGCGTCCTGTTCCCCCGCGAGTTGGAGCGCTACGCGGAGAGCGCCGGCTTCGAGATCCTGGACATGCTCGACGGCACAGGAACGGGACTCACCGGCCCGACCGCATGCACGGTGGCCCGATACACCCGGCGATGACGGGCGGGTGAGGTGAGACCGATCAGCGCTGTGACAGGTCGGGCCTCCCCCGCATGGGCTGAGGAGTGTACGCATGGCACCCCGAAACCGGACCGCGCGCCGACCGGCCTTGAGGTCCGGTCGGCGCGTCCGGCGAACCGCTGACGTCGGTGGGTTCAGGAAGCCGGGACCAGCGCCGGGACCGTCAGACGGACCGGGAGGCTGCGGTGGCCGTTCATGATGAAGGTCGGGAGGGGCTGGAGCTCCTCGCGGGGGACGGCGAGCGACAGGTCCGGGAAGCGTTCGAAGAGGCGGGACAGGCCGGTGCGGGCCACCAGGCGGGCCACGCCCACGCCGAGGCAGTAGTGCGGGCCGAAGCCGAAGGACAGGTGCTCCTTGTCCGCGCGGGTGAGGTCGAAGACGCCGGGGTTGTCCGGGTGCAGCCGCGGATCGCGGCCCACCGCGCTGTAGTTGACCAGGATCGGGTCGCCCTTCGGGATGGTGACGCCGTCGAGCTCGATGTCCTCGGCGGCGTAGCGCAGCGGCAGGTGCGCCAGCGGCGACTCCACGCGCAGCGTCTCGTCGATGACGTCGTCCCAGGTGGCCTGCCCGGAGCGGACCAGTTCCAGCTGCGCGGGGTCGGACAGCAGCGCGGTGATGGCGTTGTCGAAGAAGTTGATGGTGGTCTCGGAGCCGGCCCCGAGGATCGCGAAGATCGTGTCGGTCAGCTCGTCCTCGGACAGTCGCGAGCCGTCCTCGTCGCGGGCGGCCACGAGGTCGCTGGTGATGTCCTCGCCGGGCTCGCGCCGCTTGTCGGCGATCAGGTCCGCCATCGCGCCGCGCCAGCCAGCGAGCACGGCCTGGGCCTGCTCGGGGGTGATGGTGGTGTCCACCATGGCGTCGATGACCTTGGCGGTCTTGGCGCGGGCCTCCTCGGGCATGCCGATCAGGTCGGCGACCAGGCGCGCCGGCAGCGGGTAGGCGAACCGCTCGCGCAGGTCCACCACCTCGCCGGGCGCGGCCTGGGCCAGGCCGTCGAGGAGCTGGTCGGTGAGTTCCTCCACGCGCGGGCGGAACGCCTCCGTGCGGCGCGGGCTGAACGCCTTGCCGGTCAGCTTGCGCAGCCGGACGTGGTCCTTGCCGTAGGCGGTGACCATGTTGTCCATGGCCACCCAGCTGATCAGCTCCCAGTCGGGCCGTATCTCACCGCTCTGGAAGGCGGGCCAGTGGTTGCGGGCGCTCTTGGTGACCCGCGGGTCGCCGAGCACCTTCTTGATGACGTCGTGGCCGTTCAGCGACCAGGCGAGGACGCCGCCGGGCAGTTCCACCTGGACCGCGGGTCCCTGGGCCCGCAGGACGGCGGCTTCACCGTGGATGTCCCGCCCGGTGGTGTCGAGGGCGAAGGGGCAGCCTTGCTCCATGGGATTTTCCCTGTCTTCAGAAGGGTCGGGGGCGGTCACTGACCGGTGCCGAAGTGGGCGCGGGCCAGCTCCCGGCCGGCGTGCGAGGCGAGGAAGACGCCGTTGCCGGCGTGGCTGTGCAGCATCGACAGGTCGCGCCAGACCCGTTCGACGCGCTCTCCGGCGCGTACGGAGCTGGAGCCCGCCGTCGGGAACAGCTGGCCCTCGACGGCCCGCCAGCACAGCCGGACCACCTCACGGCTGATGGTGGCCAGCCGCAGCTCCTCCTCGCGGGTGAAGGCCGCGGCGTCCTTCAGGCAGAGCTGCTCCCACTGCCGTACGGCCTCGGTCATCGCCGCGTCGGCGGTGGCGATCATGCCGGTGGCCTCGCCGAACCGGAACTGGAAGTCGGGGTCCTCGGTGCGCGGGACGATCGGGAAGAACGTGGTGGTGCGGGTGCGCATCAGCTCCTCGTACGCGTCCAGGGCACCCCGGGCCATGCCCACGGCCAGCGCGCCGAGCTCGAGCAGCATGAAACTGAGCGGTCCGCCGCCGTACTCGGGGCCGTGCAGGGTGCGCCCCGGCAGTTCGTCGGTGACCGGGATCTGGCTGAGGTGGCCGGGCAGGGTGCGGTGGGCGGGGATGCGGGCGCCCTCGATGCGGATGCTGTGCGAGCCGCTGCCCTTGAGGCCGAGCTGGTCGCCCCAGTCGTCCAGGCGCTCGAACTGCGCCCGCTCGGCGATGAACAGCATCGGCGCGGGCGGCTGCCCGGGGTCGCCGAAGACCAGGGTGTGGCCGATGAAGTGGGTGGCGTAGGGGGCGCCGGAGCAGTAGTTCCAGGTGCCCTCCAGCTGCCACGAGCCGTCCTCGGCGCGGGTCGCGCTGCCGGCGGGGGCCACCGTGGCCGGGCAGATGAAGTCGCCGCCGGCGAACAGCTCGGCCTGGGTGCGCTCGTCGAACAGGGTCGCGGCGACCAGGGCGTGGGCCGCGCCGAACAGGTACATCCAGCCGGTCGACGGGCAGCCGCGGGCCAGGGCCGTGGCGACCTTCATGAACGTCGCCGGGCCGAACTCGTAGCCGCCGTACCGGCGCGGGACCAGGATGCGGTAGAAGCCGGCGCGGGTGAACGCCTCGTGGGTGTCCTCCGCGTAGTAGCCGCGCCGCTCGGTCTCGGCCTGCCGGGCGGGCAGGCCGGCCGCCAGTTCCTCGGCGCGGGCGACGATCTCGTCCGGGGTGAGGTCCGGCTCGGGCACGGCGGCACGCGGCGCGAACGTCTCGGGCAGGGTGGTGGTCATCGTCGATCGGTCCTCTTGCGTCGAAGGGATCGCCTGCGGGGCGTCGAGGTCACAGGTGCGCCAGTGCCGTCTGCGGGGCGCCGGCCAGGACCGCGAGCAGGTCGCGGAACTGCTCCACCAGGCCCTGGGCCGTGCGCTCGTCGAAGCGGTTGTGGTCGAACTTCAGGCTGCCCGCGAGCTCGCCGCCGGGCAGGACGTCCATGGCCCACAGGCCGCCGTCCGGGATGGCCGAGCTGACCTGCTGGGACAGGGTGCGGCGGCGGATCTCGGTGAAGCGGGGGCCGCCCGTCTCGCCGCCGTCGAGCGGGAACGCCGACTGGAGCACCTCGAAGGCGACGACGGCGAGGAAGCCGTCGGCGAACGGCGCGAGCAGGGCGGGGCTGTCCTCGGCGATCCGGGCGAAGGGGATCTCGTTGCGGTAGGCGCCCACGCAGGCGGCGCGGGACCGGTCCAGGACGTCGGCGAGGCTGGCGCAGTCGCTCGTGTCGACGCGGATCGGCACGAAGTTGAAGAACGGGCCGACCGAGTCGGCGAACCGCTCCTCGTAGCGGCCGGAGGAGAAGGTCGGGAAGACGACGTCGGTGGTGCCGGTGCGCAGGCGCAGCAGCACGCTGTAGGCGGCGGCGAGCACCATGAAGGGGGTGCAGCGCTCGGCACGGGCGAACTCGACCACCTTCTTGGAGAGTTCGGCGTCGAAGACGAAGCGGTGCACGCCGTACGCGCTCGGCAGGTCCGCCTTGGCCGGCCGGTCGGAGGTGATGCCGGTGATCTCGGCTCCGGCGAGGCGCTCGCGCCAGTAGGCGCGGGCCCGGTCGGTGCGGTCGTTGTCGGCGTTGTCCTGCTGGTAGCGGGCGAACTCCTGGTACTGGGCCACCTCGCCCGCGTCGGGGGTGCCGCCGGCGGCACGGGCGCGGTAGGCGGCGACCAGGTCGCGCATCAGGACCTGGAGGGACCAGGCGTCGGTGGACGTGTGGTGGGTGGCCAGCACCAGGACGGCGTCGGTGGCGTCGAAGCGGCCCAGGAAGGCCCGCAGGTGCGGCAGTTCGCGCACCGGGAACGGGGCGGCGTCGAGGTCGCCCAGGAACTCCTCGGCTCGCAGGTCGCGCGAGGTGTCCGACGCGGGCAGGTCGGTGACCTCCAGGGCGACCGGCGCGGGCGGGTGCACGATCTGGTGGCCGCCCTCGTCGTCGCCGACCACGGCGGTGCGCAGCACCTCGTGCCGCTCGACCACGTCGTCGAGGGCGCGCTGGAGGGCGTCGGTGTCGACGGCGCCGGTGACGCGCCAGCCGCACACGAGGGTGTGCCGGTGGCCGAAGGCCCCGTCCGTCTCGCCCTTGTCGAAGGCGCGCAGGAACTGCTGGTTGTACGACAGCGGGATCCGCTGGGCGGTGCTGTCGTCGGTCTGCGGCGCTGCGGCAGTGATGCTCAAGGTGACCAATCCATTTCCCGGTCGTGGGCGACCGCGTCGTGCCCGGGTGGGCCTAGAGGGAGGCGGGCGTCATGTCCCGCAGCCGGGTTTCGAGTTCGGCGACGGTCGGGTGGCTGAGGATGTCCGCGGCGGACACCTCCACGCCCAGCTCCGCCGCGATGCGGCCGGCCAGCCGGATGGCCTGGAGGGACTCGCCGCCCAGCTCGAAGAAGCTGTCGTGGGGGCCGACCGCGTCGAGGCCGAGCGCGCGGGCGAACAGACCGCACAGCACCTGCCGGCCGGGCGTGAGCTCGTCGGGGTCCGAGGCCGGGGCGGGCGCGGGCCGCTCGGGTGCGGGCAGCGCGGCGCGGTCCAGCTTTCCGTTGGGCGTCAGGGGCAGGGCGTCGAGCACGACGAAGGCGGAGGGGACCATGTAGTCGGGCAGCAGGGCGGCGACCGCGTCGCGCAGGCCGTCGGCGGACACACCGGCGGGGCCCCGCACCACGTAGGCGACGAGCCGCTTGTCCTCGCCGGCGGCGTCGTCGCGGGCGACGACGGCGACGTCCGCCACGCCGTCCTGGCGGGCCAGGACGTGCTCCACCTCGCCCGGCTCCACCAGATGGCCGCGGATCTTGAGCTGGTCGCCGACGCGCCCGGCGAACTCCAGCTGCCCGTCGGGGGTGCGCCTCATCAGGTCCCCGGTGCGGTACATGCGCGTGCCGGACGGGTCGGTGACGAAGCGGTCCGCGGTCAGCTCGGTGTTGCGGTGGTAGCCGCGGGCCAGCCGGTCGCCGGCGACGTACAGCTCACCGGTCTCCCCGTCGGGCACGGGGTGAAGACCGGGTCCGAGGAGGCGGAAGTCCACGCCGTCCATCGGCCGGCCGACGGGGACGGGGCCGTCCGGCGGGCAGGAGGCGGTCATCGTGGTGTGCGCCGCGAAGGCGGTGAGTTCGGTGGCGCCGTACATGGCCCGTACGACGATGCCGGGGCAGGCGTCCAGTACGCGCCGCACGGCGGTCGGGGCGACGACGTCGCCGCCGGTGAGCACCTCGCGGACCGGGGCGAAGAGGTCGGGTGCCTCCTGGGCGAAGACGCGGAAGAGCCCGGCCGTCACGTGCAGGGCGGTGATGCCCTCGTCCGCGAGGAGCCGGCGCACGGTGCTCACGTCGGGCTCGCCCGGCGGGGCCAGGACGACCCGGCCGCCGCCCAGCAGCGGCACCCAGATCTCGTACGCGGACACGCCGAAGGCGTAGGGGGCCAGGGACAGGATCCGCCGGTGCGCCTCGCCCCAGGAGGGGTCGGCGGCGAACGCGAGCACCCCGCGGTGGGTGACCTCCACGCCCTTGGGTTCGCCGGTGGAGCCCGAGGTGTGGATGACGCAGGCCACGGCGTCGAGGTCGCCCGCCACGCCCGGGTCGGTGGCCGGGCAGGCGGCCACCGCCGGGTCGGTGGCGGGCTCGACGACCTCGCCGGCCCGGGGCAGTCCGCGCGTGCGCATCGCGGCGTCGGTCAGCAGGACGGGCGCGCCCGCGCGGTCGGTGATCTGCTGCATCCGCGCGAGCGGGTAGGCGCTGTGCAGGGGCAGGCATACGGCGCCGGCCTTCACCACGGCCAGCAGGGCGACGACGACCTCGGGCGAGCGTTCCATCAGCACGGCGACCGGGTCGCCCGGCCGCACCCCGAGGCCGATCAGCCGGTGCGCGAGCCGGTTGGCGCGCTCGTCGAGCCGGCGGTAGGTCAGGACGGTGCCGTCCAGGGGCGCCGAGACGGCCACCGCGTCCGGTGTCGAGCTCACCTGCGCGGCGAATCGCTGCTGAATCGATGTGCTGACCAAGGCGTTGTCCCATCCGATCGGCCCTCCGGGCTGCGGACGTCACCGTGCCGCCCCCGGCTCTGCCGGAACGGTCACACAGCGGCCGGAGGCGCGGCATCTCCTGGATTGCCGCGCCCCGCTCCGCCGCGCGCCTGGCGCGTACTTGGTCAGGTCGGGTGGCTCAGCCGATGTCGAGACCGGCGGTGAACCAGGCCTCGGCGGCCCGGATGCGCGCCTCGCACTCGGCCCGGTCGGCACCGGTGATCACGAACGCGGCGAGGAAGTCCCCGGAGTGCGAGGCCTCGGGCACCTCCTCTCCCACCTGGGCGTACGTCGTGTACTTCACGACGCCCGGCGGCAGCGTCGCCGGGTCGGGCAGGGCGCGCAGCACGCCCGGACGCTTGGTGAACAGCAGCTGTCCGGCGCTCCGCCCGGGGTCCGCACGGCCCTCGAGGTCCACGGGCAGGCCCAGCTGTCGGCGTACCGGGTACTCCATCGGGTCGAAGCCGAACAGGGCGCGCTGGACGTCGCGGACCCCTGCCCCGCCCGCGCGGGAGGCGGCCTCGCACAGGACGAGTTCGTCGTCGTCGGTGTGGAACACCTCGATGTGGAAGGCGAAGTGCTCGGGTCCGCCGAAGGCGTCCAGGAGCCGCTCGCCGAACTCGGTGAGCCTGCGGGCGACCGGGTCGGTGACGTCGAGGGCGATGTCGACCCGGCCCGCGCGGTCACGGAAGTTCGCCAGCGCGTACAGGTACCGGGAGGGCCACAGGGTGGCGATCCGCCCGTCCAGGACGGTGCCGTCGATGTGGCACATGGAGCCCTCGACGAACGTCTCGGCCAGCCACTGCGGCTCGCCGTCCGGGCCGGTCAGCTCGGCGGTGTCGAGCCAGGCGGCCAGTTCCTCCTCCGTGCGCAGGATGGCCAGGCCGATGGATCCGGCGCCGCGGCGCGGCTTGACCACCACGGGCAGTCCGTGGCGGCCGGCGAAGGCGGTGAGGTCGGCGGCCCTTTGCAGCAGGGCGTGGTCGGCGACCTTGATGCCGGCCCGCAGGGCGGCCTGCTTCATCTCCCACTTGTCGCGGTAGACCACCGCGCTGTCCAGCCGCTGCCCCGGGAGCCCGTAGCGTTCGCGCAGGGCGGCGGCGCGCTCGATGTCGACCTCCTGGCAGGCCACCAGGTCCGTGACGCCGTACTCCTCGATGAGCTCGGCGGCCCGTTCGGCGACGCGGGGGCTGTAGTCGTAGTCGGGCAGCACCTCGGCGTGCAGGTAGGGCGCGGCGGTGGGCAGTTCCTCGCCGAACAGGGCGAGCTGCTCGGCGGAGCCGAGCAGGACGAGCTTCTCCTCCCGCTCGGCGAGCCAGCGCTCGTAGGGGTTGGCCCGCAGGGAGCCTCGGTGCAGGACCAGGGTGGTCATGAGCTGTGCCCTTCGTTGAAGATGCTGACGTAGCGCTCGCCGGTGTCGGGCAGGATCGTGACGACGGTCTTGCCGGCGGACTCGGGCCGCCGCGCGAGGATGACCGCCGCGTACACGGCGGCGCCGGAGGAGACTCCCGCGAACAGTCCCTGCTCGCGCACCAGGGCGAGGGCGGTGGCCAGGGCCGCCTCGTCCGGGCAGGTGATCACCTCGTCGATGAGTGAGACGTCCGTGGTGGGCGACACGAATCCGCCGTTGAGGCCGGGGATGCGGTGGGTGCCCGCGAAGCCGCGGGACAGCACCGGGGAGTTCTCCGGTTCGACGGCGACGATCCGCAGGTCGGGGTTGCGTTCGCGCAGGTAGCGCCCGGCGCCGGTGAGGGTGCCGCCGGTGCCGACGCCCACGACGAGCACGTCGACGCGGCCTCCGGTGTCGGCCCAGATCTCCGGTCCGGTGCTCTCGTAGTGGGCGCGGACGTTGTCGGGGTTCTCGTGCTGGCGCACGTACCAGGACCGGGGGGTCGCGGCCTGGATCTCCTCCGCCTTGGCGATGGCCCCCGCGAACCGCTCGGCGCTGGGTGTCTGCACGACCTCGGCGCCGAGCGCGGTCAGCAGGCGGATCCGCTCGGGGGTGGCGCTGTCGGGCAGGACGACGATGCAGCGGTAGCCGCGCCTGGCGGCCATGGCCGCGAGCGCGATGCCGGTGTTGCCCGAGGTGGACTCCACGACGGTGCTGCCGGGGGCGAGATCGCCGCGCTCCTCCGCGCCGCGCAGCATCGCCAGGGCGGCGCGGTCCTTGCTGCTGGCGAAGGGGTTGGCGGATTCCAGCTTGGCCAGCACCTCGGCGCCGGGCGCGGCCCCGGTGACGGCGAGACGGACGAGAGGGGTGTCGCCGATGAGCTCTTCGAGCCCGGCGGCGACCTTGCGTTGGGTACGGACGGCGGTGGTCACGGCAGTCTCCAGGACGGGGCGGGGCGGACGGGAAGGGGGCGGTGCGCCCCGCGGCGGCTCACCAGGAGCCGGCCGAGGCGAGCAGGCGGACGGCGTCGAGGGCGGGCGGCGCGGGCTCCGCCGGGTGCGCGCCCACGGGGGCCGGGCCCGGTGCGGGGCGGACGACCGAGCGGGCCGCGTAGACGCGGGTGCCGGGCGGGATGTCGTGCGTGACGGTGGCCATGGCCCCGATCAGACAGTCGTCGCCGACCGTGACGGGACCGAGCACCGTGGCGTTGGCGCCGAGGACGACCCGGTCGCCGATCACGGGGTGCCGTCGTGCGCCGGGCGGGCGCGCGTTGTCGGCCCACCAGCCGACGGCACCCAGCGTGACCTGCTGGTAGATCGTCACGTCGTCGCCGACGACGGCCGTCTGTCCGATCACGACGGAGGCGCCGTGGTCGATGAAGACCCGCCGGCCGAGGGTCGCGCCGGGGTGGATCTCGACGCCGGTGCGGCGACGCGCGACACGGGCGACGAACCGCGCGGCCCAGCGGGTGCGCCCGCGGTGCAGCCGGTGCGCGACGCGGTGCGCCCACACGGCGGACAGCCCGGTGTGGCCCAGGGCCTCCCGGCGGCCGCCGAGGGACGGGTCCCGTTCGACGACGACACCGAGGTCCTCGCGCAGGGTGGTCAGCAGTCCTCGTCGTTCGGACATGGTGGTCAACTCCTCCTGGTCGGGCGCGGTACGCCGGCTCAGGCCGCCCGCAGCCCCTCCCGGGCCGCCGGGGCGACGTCGATACGGATCTCCTCGCGGACCAGGCGCTCGCACAGCCGGACCGCGCTGTCGGGGTCGGCGGCCGTCACCGCGACGCTGCCGAGCCGGTCCCAGTTGTCGCGCAGCTCCCGTACGGTGTCGCCGGGCCGGACCGAGACCTGGGCGAGCAGCACGTCGGGCCGGGCGGCGACCTCCTCGACGCCGTGGACGGCGGTCACGGTGCCGGGGCCGCGCAGCACGAACCGGGTGACGGCGGCGGCGCCGGGCTCGGGCGGGGCGTCCAGCGGCTCGGTCAGCCCCAGCGGCCAGGCGGCCGCGTAGGCGATCAGGTCGATGCCGTAGGCCGCCTGGACCAGCTCCGAGATGTGGCCGCCGCCGAGCCGGTTGTGGGACTCGATGACCATCGGGCCGCGGGCGGAGAGCCGGATCTCGGTGTGACTCGGCCCGTCGGTGACGTCCATCGCGGTGAGGAAGTCCTGGACCGCGGTGGTGAGCCGGTCCCGGTCGGTGTCGGAGAGCCGGGCGGGCACGACATGGCCGAGCTCGGCGAAGTGGGCGTCGTCGGTGAGCTTCTCGGTGATGGCGACGACGACGTGACGGCCGGCGAAGCTGAGCGACTCGACGCTGAACTCGGGGCCGTCGATGTAGGCCTCCATGAGGAAGCCGTCGACGGTGAACATGGTGGAGCCGCGGTCGGTGCGCCCGCCCCGCAGCCGCTCGATCCGCGCCCATACGGCGTCGAGGTCCCGCGGGCCGTCCACGCGCAGCAGACCGAAGCCGGCGGTCGTGGAGACGGGCTTGACGATGAAGGGGTAGCCGGCCCGCTCGCCGAAGGCGGCCAGGGAGGCGCGGCTGTCGGCGAGGCCGTGCTCGGGGACGGGCAGGCCGCTCTCGGCGAGGTGACGGCGCATCAGGTACTTGTCGCGCATCCGGCGGCTGGTCTCGTAGCGCCTGCCGTCGCCCAGCCCCCACAGGTCGGACAGCCGGCCGGCGGTGTTGAGGCCGGGTTCGGTGAGGGAGACCACCGCGTCGGCGCCGTAGACGGCGCGGGCGGCCTCGGCGAAGGGCAGTACGGTCTCCCAGTCGGTGTAGTCGACCATCAGCAGCGCGTGGGCGGTGCGGGTCTGGTACGGCGTGATCTTGTCGGGGTGCTGGATCAGGACGATCTTCGCCCCGAGCGCGGCGAAGCGCTCCACGTGGGCGTCGATGCCGCCGATCAGCAGCACGGTCGGGGCAGGGCTCAACGCGGTGTTCCCTTCGAGGTGGCGGCTTCGCGCACGTCGACGGCGAGCAGGGAGCGCACGCGGGCGACGCGCTCCTCGGCCTCGGCCGGTGACTGGGCGTCGACGACGACGTAGCCGTGGCGGGTGGCGGAGTCGGTGGTGGGCGGCAGTTCGTCGCCGGGGGCGAACGGGAAGTGCAGGGTGTGCACGTAGGGCAGGGCCCGTACGGCGTCCAGGCCGCGGACGTCCGCCAGCCGGCCCGGCGGCAGCAGGAAGAAGCCGACGGACGCCGTGTGCAGGGCGGTGGGCGGCTCGATGTCGGCGCCCGCGAGGACGCGGAAGATCTCCGCCTCGATGTCGTAGCCGGTGGCGGTCTCGATGAGGTGGGGGATGCGGTCGCCGCCCAGCCGTGTCTGGGACTCCACGACGCGCGGGCCGTGCTCGGTGAGGATCACCTCCGTGTGGGCGGGGCCGAAGACCAGGCCCGCGGCGTCGAGCAGCCGGGTCACCAGGGCGTGCACGGCGGCGCTGTCGGCGGGGGCGAGGGCGGCCGGATGGATGTGGGACGTCTCGACGAACAGCGGTGCGCCGGTGGTGCGCTTGGCGGTGATGCCGATGACGTGGTGGGTGCCGCCGGCGGACAGGGTCTCGACGCTGAACTCCGGGCCCCGCAGGTACTCCTCCACCAGATACGGGCCGGCGTGTCCCGCGGCGGCGACGCGCGCCGTCCACTCGTCGAGGTCGGCGGCGTCCTGGATCAGGGCGATGCCGCGGCTTCCGGACAGCCGGGTGGGTTTGACCACGACGGGCAGCGGCAGGCGCGACACCGCGGCGGCGACCGCCTCGGCGGTGGGGGCGAGTTCGCTGCGCACGGGCGAGATGCCGTGCTCGCCGAGCAGGGCGCGCAGCGCCGCCTTGTCGTTGAGGCGGTGCACCGCGGAGGCGGGGTTGGGCGACAGGCCGAGCGCCTCCGCCTCGGCGACGACCGGGCCCATGCTGCTCTCCGCGCCCAGGTGCAGCACGGTGCCGATGTCGTGGGCCCGGACGGTGGAGGCGATCAGGGCGCGCAGCCCGGGTTCGTCGGAGAAGTCGGTCAGCAGCAGTTCGCGGGCGTGCTCGGCGACCTGGTCGAGGTAGGCCCGCTCGCGCAGGGACGGGTCCCAGATCGCCCACACCTCGAACCCCGCCTGCGCGGCCTTGCGGACGAACTGGCTGTAGGGCATCACCATCAGCAACCGCTTGTTGGGCACGCCGTGTGTCATGCGGGGCTCCGTTCTCGTAGGGCGTCTGGCGACGGCCCACTCATCGTTTTCCGCACCACGGAAAGCGGCATCTTCACCCGTGCGCCGCGCTCGATCCGAGGCTGTGACCTGCGCGTTCATCCGACTTAGCCAAGTCGAACGGCGATGGGACGGCCGTGTGGGGACACGACGGCGCCCGGCTCCCTGGTGAAGGGAGCCGGGCGCAGTGGGGGTGGCTCAGCCCGTCAGCTGGCGTTGCAGGGCGAGCTCGGCGGCCGTCAGCGGGCGCTCGGGGCACAGCCGTTCGGGGTGCAGGGGCGCGGGGCCGGTGAGGGGCGGGCGCCGCTCGGGGAGCGGGACGGGGCCGATGAAGAGCCAGCCGAAGGCGGAGAGGGCTTCGTAGACGGGGCGCAGGAAGACGGGGCCGGACACGGGCCGGTTCACGGGTCGGTTCACGGGTGGGCCATCCTTGGGTCGGCGTCGGGTTCCGGGTGACCGTCACATCCGGTCGCCGCCGCGGGCATCCTCGGCCGTGCGGTGCTCGCCGGCCGCCTCCAGCGCGGCCCGCCCCCGTTCCCCCAGCTCGAGCAGCAGGGCGAGTTCGACGGGCACGGTGTCCTCGCCCCGGTGCAGCATCCGGGCGGCGGCGGCCAGCGCCGCGGCCGCCTTGTCGAGCCGGTCGGCGACCGGGCCGGCGTTGTGCGCCAGCAGGTCGCTGCCGGCGCCGGGACCGGTGGCGACGGCCCGTACCGCGCCGGCCAGCTCGTCGCCGGCGAGCGGCAGCAGAGCGGGGTCCACGTCCAGGAGCCCGCCGGCGAGGACGGCGGCCACCACGTAGGGCACGTGGGCGACGGCCGCCATGGCCCGGTCGTGTTCCGGCGGGCTCATGTCGCGGCGGACCGCGCCGCACAGGGCGACGAGTTCGGCGACCGTGGCCAGCGCCCAGCGGGGGGTGGTGTCGTACGGGCACAGGATCCAGGGCCGGCCGGTGAACCGGGAGGCGGACGGTCCCGTGGCGTCCCGGGCCGGCAGCGGGTGGCCGGGGACGTAGCCCTTGAGGTCGCAGCCGCGCAGCTCGGCCTCGGCGGCGACGATGTCCTTGGTCCCGGCGGTGTCGGTGCAGACGTGGCCCAGGCCCCGGGCCTGGGCCGAGTGCAGGACGTCGACGACGGTGGACGGCGGGGTGGCGACGACGACGATGTCGGCGGGCGGACGGGTGGGGGTCCACGGTGTGCCCGCGCCCAGCCGCTCCGCCTCGGCGACCGCGTCCGCGTCCTGGTCGGCGAGGGCCACCTCGACCCCGGCGCCGGTGAGGGCGAGGGCGATCGAGGTGCCCGTGTCGCCGCAGCCGATGACGACGGCGGTGCGCAGGAAGGCGGGTGTCATGTCAGCTCCTGGTCGGGTGCGGGCGGGACGGCTGGTGGGGAGCGGACGCGGGGCGCGGGGGCGGCAGGACGGACGGTGCCCGCCGCGGTCATCGGGTGACCGGTGACCACGGGGCGGACCGGTCTTCGTCTCTCCGCCGGGCGAACCGGTCCGGGCGGGACGGCTGGTGGGGAGCGGATGCCGGGCGCGGGGGCGGCCGGACGGACGGTGCCCGCCGCGGTCATCGGGTGACCGGTGACCACGGGGCGGACCGGTCTTCGTCTCTCCGCCGGGCGAACCGGTCCGGGCGGGACG
>NZ_JBVIGS010000044.1:0-6682 GCF_055570675.1 Streptomyces sp. NPDC031111 | reverse complement strand
GGGCTGGTGGGGAGCGGACGCGGGGCGCGGAGGTGACGGGGCGGCCGGTGCCCGCGGTGCGGTTCAGTGCGCGCCTCCCTCGGCGAACTGGCCCGGGCGGCGGCCCTCTCCGGCCGGTCCGCGGTAGGCCTGGGCGATGTCGAGCCAGCGCTCGGCCTCCGCGCCCTCGGCCTGGAGGGCCAGGTCGGCGCGGTGGCGTCGGCGGGTGACCAGGAGGCAGAAGTCCTCGGCCGGGCCGGTGATCCGGTCGGTGGCGTCCTCGGGGCCGAAGGCCCACAGATCGCCGTTGGGTGAGGTCACCTCGGTGCGGAACGGTGCGGCGGGCGGGGTCAGGCCGCGGGAGAGGTAGCCGAAGTCCCGGGTGAGGAAGGCGAAGAAGACCAGGTGGCGCAGGCGCCCCGTCGGTTCGCGGCGCACGCCGAGCGCGTCCGCGATGTCCTGCCCGTGGCCGAAGACCTCCATGATGCCCGCGGAGGCGAGCACGGCGGGCGGCAGCGGGTTGACCAGCCAGGGCACCACCTCGCCCTCGGGGACGGCGGCCAGCGCGTCGACGGACGCCCGGCCCGACGCGCGGAAGCGGGCCAGGAGTTGGTCCGGCGGGAACCCGTTGAACTGGCGCAGCGCGGCGTTCACGGCGCCGTCGAAGTCGTGGGAGGCGCCGGCGGCGATCCGGGCGAAGGCCTCGGGGTCGGAGGCGGCCGTGCCCGCCAGGTGGAAGATGAAGGTCAGGTGGGCGATCTGGTCGGCGATGCTCCAGCCGGGTGCGGGCGTGGGCGTGTTCCAGGCGGCGTCGTCGAGGCCCTCGACGAGACGGGCGGTCTCCTCGATGTCGGTCGCCAGGTCCTTCAGAACG
The DNA here is from genome assembly GCF_055570675.1 of Streptomyces sp. NPDC031111. Taxonomy (NCBI): domain Bacteria; kingdom Bacillati; phylum Actinomycetota; class Actinomycetes; order Kitasatosporales; family Streptomycetaceae; genus Streptomyces; species Streptomyces sp. NPDC031111. The sequence continues at coordinate 5,829 of NZ_JBVIGS010000044.1, read as the reverse complement.
TCGTTGAGGCTGCTCATGGTCGGGGCTCCTTCGAAGTCGGTCGGTGAACGGGTCGCGGGTGCGGGTGTGCCGGTCAGCCGCCGGCGGGTGCGCTGCGGGCGGGGCGGGTGTCGGGGCGGGGGTCGGTGGGGGGCGGCGGGACGAAGCGGCTTCCGGCGCGGACGGCGGCGGTGAGGGACGCCCAGGCGGCGAGCTCGACGAGCTCGCGGTCGCCGGGCCGGCCCGCCCGGAACGCGGTCACGTCCGCGTCGGTGATCTGGTACGGGGCGAGGGCGATGAGCAGGGACAGCCGTGCGGCGGGCCGCTGGTCGGGGGTGAGCCCGGCGACCAGGGGCTCGAGCCAGGCGCGGCTCGGGCCGGGCGGTGTGCCGTCGCTGACGGCGAGTTCGGCGTGCAGGAGTTCGCGTACGGGCTCGGGGATCCAGTGTTCGGCGGAGGCGTCGACGCAGGCGACGGCGCGGGCCAGGGCGTCGGCGACGGCCGGCTCGGGCCGGGCCCAGGCGAGCGCGGCGGGCAGCGGCGCGGCGGGGAGCAGGCCGAGGGACGCTCCGGCGGTGATCGTGACGCCGGTGTCCGGGCGCATGGCCCGTGCGACGATCCGCAGCGCCGGTCCGTGTCCGGCCTTCGGGGCGGCGGCGGGCACGGGCGAGTCGGGCAGGAACAGCTGGACCATCCGGTTGAGGTAGTGGAAGGTGACGGCGGTGGCGAGCAGTTCGGGCGCGTGCTCGGCGGCGAAGGGCACCGGCTTCGGCGGACCGCCGGCGGTGGTGAGGTCGCGGGCCCACTCGGTGAGGGCGGCCAGGGGCGCGGTGTCCGGCCCGGCCAGCGTTTGCAGCTTGGCGCTGTGGACGTCGACGCAGTACGCGCACTCGTTGGCCTGTGACACCCCGGTGGCGACGGCCTCCTTGGCGGCTCGTCCGGCGCGGCCCTCGACGAGGAGGGTCTCGCGCAGCAGGACCCAGCAGGCGGCGAGCGTCTCGGGCGCCGGGGAGTGCAGCGCCAGCGGCGGTGCGAGGACCCCGAACTCCCGGCCGGCCCGGTCGTAGACGTCGGCCACCAGGCCCCTCGCCTCGTGCGGCGGGACCGCGGCGACGTGCCGGATCTGCTTGAGGGAGCCTTTCACCATGGTTCTCACGAGTGGTCGCACCGCTGTCTCCTGGAATCGCGGGCCGGTTGCGTGAAGCAACCCACCGGGGAAGAGAAAGTCCTGTGAAGCAACTGACCGGCCGTCGAAAGGCGCGCCCGTCGGGTGCCGGTCACACGCCGGCCGGCTGCCTGGGCTTGTTGCGCAGCAGCGGCAGGACCGCGTCCCGGCCGCTCTTGTAGCCGGTGGGCGCCGGGGCTCCGTAGCTCACGGCCACCCCCCTGCGCTGGGCCGCCGCCACGATGTGCGGGACCGCGCGCTCGGCGACGGCGGCGATGGTCATCGCCGGGTTGACGGTGAGCGCCCCGGGGATCGCGGACCCGTCGGTGACGAAGACCCCGGAGTGGCCGCGCAGTTCGTTGGTGTCGTCCAGGGCCGAGGTGCGGGGGTCGTCACCCATCCGGCAGGAGGCGAGGGGGTGCACGGTGTAGGCACCGACCAGGTCGTTGGTCCACGGCATCACCTTGGCGAGGCCGTCCTTCTCCAGGATCTCCTTCACTTCCGCGTCGGCCTGGTTCCAGCCGTGCCAGGTGTTCTTCGTGGGCCGGTAGGAGAGGTTGCCGCGGCCGAGCATCTGCTGGGAGATGCGCATGGCGTTGCCCTTCTCCGGCGGCGGGCCGAAGACGCCCTCGTTGTCGTCCTCGGTCATCGAGAAGATCGTCAGCCAGGACTTCCAGTTCTTGAGGATCTCCTTCTTCTCCCTGCCGAACCAGGTCGGCCCGGTGGCGTCGGGCACCTGGGCGAGGATGGTCCCCAGGCCCGGCGGGAAGTACAGCTGCTCCAGCGAGTAGCGGGAGTACTCGGGCAGCGAGCCGTCCAGCCTGTCCCAGCTGGCCACGGTCGGGCCCCGGCCGATCGCGTTGGCGCCGTAGGGCAGCGCGCCGTCGCCTCGGGACAGGCCGAGGAGTTCGGCGACCTTGTCCTCGTTCAGGATGGCCGTGTTGAGCCGCTCCCCGTTGCCGGAGAAGTAGCGGCCGACCGCGTGCGGCATCGCACCGAGGTGGGCCTCGCTGCGCTGGAGGATGACCGGGGTGGCCGCGGCGCCGGCCGCCATCACGACGATCTTGGCCTCGATCACGCCGGAGCCGTTGTGCAGCCGGTAGTCCTGGTCGTCGACGACGTTGTAGTGGACCCGGTAGTTCCCCTCCTCGGTCCGGGCCAGGTACTGCACCTCGTGCAGGGGCCGGACCTCGGCCCCGTGGGCGATCGCGGCCGGCAGGTAGTTGACGGTGAGCGACTGCTTCGCCTCGAACCGGCAGCCGGCCATCATGAAGTTGCAGTTGGTGCACTTGGAGTTGTCGATGGCGACGGCGAGCGGGTTGGCGGTGCGTCCGGCGTGGTGGCAGGCCGCCGCCCACAGGCCTCCGGCGTAACTGACGTCACTCCATTCCTGCTTGGTCACCGAGAGGGATTCCTCGATCCGGTCGTACCAGGGGTCGAGGGTGTCGCGGCTGAGGGCGGCGGGCCACATCCGGCGGCCGATGCTGCCGTGGCGGTCGAAGACGAAGCGCGGGGCGCGCGGCATGGCCGCGAAGTAGACGACGCTGCCGCCGCCGACGCAGTTGCCGCCCAGCACGCTCATCCCGTCGCCGACGACGAAGTCGAAGGCCCGCGTGTAGGAGGAGCCCAGCTTGTAGTCGTGCTCGAAGTCCGTGCTGCGCAGCCAGGGGCCGCGCTCCAGGACCGTGACCTTCGCACCGCCGGCGGCGAGGTGGTAGGCGGTGATGGCCCCGCCGAAGCCACTGCCGATGACCAGGACGTCGGTCTTCTCGATCGCGTTGCTCATGCCGGGCTCCCGGTTGGAGTGGTGTCGGGGTGGAGGTCGGCCAGCTTGCGGCCGTAGCCGAAGTCCGAGAACCGCCACAGGCCGTCGGCGTCGGGGGCGGTGATGCCCATCGCCGTGAGGCCGGGGTGGCCCTCCTCGATGGCCTGCGCGGTGTGGAGGTGGGCGGCGGAGTCGAAGGCCATGTTGCAGAACAGGGAGAGCAGGACCCAGAAGTCCTTCTCCGGGTGGCCCGGGGTGGTCAGGGTCTGGATCAGCCGCACCCGGTCCTCGTAGTCGAGGGCGACGAAGGGCGGCACCGTGTCGTCCGGCTCCAGCCCCCGCTCGGCGGCGTAGGTCCTGGCGTGGCCGTTGACGAGGCCGGCCAGGTCCTCCAGGCCGTCGGCGATGCCGGTCGCGTCCCAGCGCAGGAGATCCAGGGCGCCGGCGGCGACCGCTCCTCCTCCGCTGCCGGCGCCGGCTATCGCCCGGTCGCCGGGCCCGCGCTTCTCGCCGGGAACGATGGTGTCCGCATAGGCCTCGAGGGTGAGGGTCGCCTCGTCTCCGATGTCGACCCTGCGCTCGGGAATTCTGGCCAATGTCTGCAACGCGTCCTCCCGGTCTCGTTGGTGGGATTCGCCTGGGGTGTGAAAAGAACGTAGAGCTGCCAAGTCTTTTCAAACAACTGACACCGGCGCCGTTCACCGAACGGTGAGTTGCATGAATGAACTAGGCGGAGTCGGCGCATCACCCCCGCTGACCAGTCCAAAATCCCGTTCGATCGCTTAACGTTCTTGTCGATGTATTCCTCTTCGCTCAGCCACGGGGCCCGCGCCTCGAAATGAAGAGGCACGCCGGAACAACGCGTACCGGTCCAGGGGGTGTCAGTTGGAAAGCAAGGGCAAGGCTCTGGAGCTGCCGACGGAATTCACCCAGCGGGTCCGCATCGCGGTGCTGCGGCCGGCCGACTCCCCCCGGCTGAACGGGGTCGACCACACCCATGTGCAGCGCCTGGCCGACGTACTGGCCTCGCTGCCGCCGATACTGGTCCACCGTCCGACGATGCGGATCGTCGACGGTTCGCACCGGGTGGCCGCCGCCGCCCTGAGGGGGCAGGACGCCGTCGAGGTGCACTACTTCGACGGATCCGAGAAGGACGCCTTCCTGCGCGCGGTGTCCGCGAACATCGCCCACGGCCTGCCGCTGTCCACGGCGGACCGCAAGGCCGCCGCCGAGCGCATCCTGCGCTCCCACGCGGACCTCTCCGACCGGGCCGTCGCCACCTGCACCGGCCTGGACCCCAAGACGGTCGCGGCCGTACGGCGCAGTTCAGCCGTGGATTCTCCACGGTCGAACACGCGGACGGGCAGCGACGGCAGGGACCATCCGCTGGACCGCACGCTCGAGCGACTGCGGGCCGCGGAACTCATGACCAGCCGACCGGACCTGCCGCTGCGGGCCGTCGCCCAGCAGTCCGGCCTGTCCCTGGGCACCGCCCACGACGTGCGCAGACGCCTCCAGCGCGGGGAGGCCCCGGTGCCTCCCCGGCGGCGCCGCAAGGCGCCCGGAGGCCGGCCGGCGAATACCGGCTCCGCGCCGGCCGCCCCCGCGGACCGGGAGTCCGCGCCGGCCGCGCCCGGCCGCCCGGCGGCGGGACGGCCGACCACCGGCGGACGCAGCCGCACACCACTGGAGACCTTGCGCAACCTCGCCGCCGACCCGTCGCTGCGCCAGTCCGAGTCCGGACGCCATTTCCTGCGTTGGCTGCACACCCATTTCGTGGTGGACGAGGCGTGGCGGCAGCAGGCGGGCGCCGTCCCGCCGCACTGCACGGCCACCGTGGCCGAACTGGCTCTGCAGTGCTCCCACACCTGGCGCAGGTTCGCCGAGGACCTGACCAGCCGCCGGCTGACCGACATGGGGCCGACCGGCGCCGTTCGGCCCGCGCCGACGTCCCGGAACTGACAGGCGCGGCATCGCCATTCTCGACCACCAGGGAGAAACGGTGACCTCCACCACGATCGAGCGTGCAGTCCACAGGGTGATCGTCGATATGCAGGCCAATCTGGGCCAGGATCTCACCATCGACGACATGGCGCGGACCGCGATGTTCAGCAAGTTTCACTTCACCCGGGTCTTCCGGGATGTGACGGGGACCTCCCCGGGGCGTTTTCTCTCCGCGCTCCGGTTGCAGGAGGCGAAACGCCTTCTGCTCGACACCACATTCAGCGTGGCCGACATCAGCAGTCAGGTCGGATACAGCAGCGTGGGCACGTTCAGTTCGCGCTTCAAGGCCTGTGTGGGAGTTTCCCCGAGCGTATTCAGAGAGCTCGGCGGATTCACGTCGGCCATCGACTCCGACACGGACCCCGGGAGCGACGGTCCGCGCACCACCCTGCGCGGGCAGGTCTCCCTGCCCGAGGGCCGCTCGCCCGGCCACTGTTTCGTCGGCCTCTTCCCGACCCCGGTCCCCCAGGGGCAGCCGGTGCGCTGCGCCGTCCTGGACGGACCCGGCGCCTTCGAACTGGGCGACGTCCCCGCGGGCACCTGGTACGTGCTGGTGCACTCCGTCCCGTACGGCAGCGAGGACCTTCCCTCGGGCACCGGGGACGAGGACATCGTCTCCGTGGGCTCCTACGGGCCGGTCACCGTGCACGAGGACACCCTGCTGCTGCCCGCCGAGATCACGTTGCGCCCGGTCGGTGCGCTGGACCCGCCCGTGCTGATGGCCCTGCTCGACCTGCGGGCCAACGCGCTGGAACAGGCCGCCGGCTGAACCGACGGCAGCGGAGAGACAAAGGGGGGCGGGGGGGGGGGGGGGGGGGGGGGGGGGGGGGGGGGGGGTTTTTTTTTTTTTTTTTTTTTTTCTCGGACAGAAGACCACCCGCCCCCGGCGCCGGCTTCGCCGCCTCGTAGAACTCGT
>NZ_JBVIGS010000043.1:0-24964 GCF_055570675.1 Streptomyces sp. NPDC031111 | reverse complement strand
ACCCCCCCAGGTCATCTGTCCGACAGGGGGGAACAGTCATGCCGGGCCCGGAGGCCAGCGGCCCTCTTGCAGGACCGCGGAAAACATAACGGGGGAGGGGGTGGGCGTGCCGTCGGGTTCGATGCCGTGTGGCCATAGCTTTCGCCATACGGGGTTGGTGTGGTGGGGGTAGGCGGCGTCTCCTTGGTCGAGTGCTTCGCGGGCGATGCGGCTTGCTCCGTCGATGTCGTGGGATTCGTACCGGAAGCGGGCGATGTTCGCGAGTGCTGCGGGATGACCGTAGGTGGCGGCGGCTTCCCAGAGTTCTTCGGCGCGTTCTTTGTCTCCGGTTGCCTCGCGGCGCACTGCCAGGTCGGCCAGTGTGTTGGTGAGCCCGTACTCGGCGGCGGCTCGCGCGTAGTGTTCCGCCTGCTCGAAGAGGGCCGCTTCTTCTCGCATCATGGCCAGGTGGCTCAGGCCGACCGGAGCACCGTGTGCTGCTGCCTGGTGAGCCAGTTCGGATGCTTCAACCGGCAGTCCGGCCTGTTCGTGCTGGAGCGCGATGTCGGCGAGGGCCTCGGGCTGGCAGCATTCGGCGGCCTCCAGAGCCAGGGATGCTGCCTGTTCATAGTCGCCTGCCTGTGCGGCGGTGAAAGCGAGGTCTGCCAGGGCCCTGCAGGTCAGATGGTCCACGGGCCAGCTGTCGCTGTCGTCGAGCTCGTCGAATGCCGGGGGACGTACGGGGAGACCGGGGGCGGGGGTGGGCCAAGGCAGTTGATGGGCACGTTCGGCCAGGAGGCGGGCGTAGCGTAGCCGCCCTCGTGCTGAGGCGGCTGACTTCAGAGCGCTGACATCGGTGCGCCGGGGCAGGCGCCGCAGGGCAGCGTCCCAGAAGGAGGCTGGCGGGCATATCCGGCCGCGTATCCGGCGGCCGTGCTGCTCCATGTAGTCGGCCAGCCGAAAGGAGTCCTCGCCTTCGGTTCCTGGTCTGCGCCGTGTACGCCGCAGTAGGGCTGTGTTGCCGTGGGCGGTGCGCCCTGTATAGGTGAGGGCCTGTGCGAACCAGTCATCGTCCAAGGAGCTGAACTCTGATTCCGACAGGTAGCCCAGGGCCGCTTCTTCCAGGAAAGCTGCGGGCAGGTCCATGCCACAGCCCAGACGCCGCGCATCCATGGCGACATGGAGGAGCGCACGGGCGGCCGCTCGCGCCAATTCGTACCGGTCCAGCAATGCCGGAACGCCGGCGAGGAACTGGGTGATGCGGCGGTCGGCTGCCCCTGCCAGCGCCTGTGCGAGACGCTCGTCCGCTTGTGCTGCACCGTGAACGGCGACGAGATCTCGTTCAGTGAAGGCGTCCGGCACATGGATTTGCCGTCCCGTAAGCAGCTGACGGCTCTGCTCCTGCGGATCTTCTCCTGGCTGAACCGGCAAAGAGGTCAAGTGATCCCAGTGCACGGGCCACAGTGTGCCCAGGACGAGGATCGGAGCCCGGTGGGTGTCGGCCAGCAGGGTGCGCAGAGCCGCCGCGATCTTCTCTCCGTCCCCGGGAGGGGCCAGGTAGTGTTGTGCCTCGTTCAGCCAGACCACGGTTTTTGGCCCTACCGCGGCCAGGCCAGCCAGTGCAGCGTCGGCTCGGGTGGGGTCGAAGGGATGCCAGAGCCGCCACTCATCGACGGCAAGAATCTGGATGGCTTCCCACGCTGCACGGGTCTTACCAGTGGAGGATTCGCCGACCAGCACGCACAGCTGGCTCTTGCCGCCTTGGGCGACACGCACGATGTGCTGCAGGTGGGTGTCGTGCTCCCGCAGCACGTAGGCGGGTAACTCACTCTCCTCGGAGGCGACGTGGATCGCGTGATGCACTTCGAGATCAAGTGGGTGGCACTCGCTGATGAGGCGTGTAACGAGTGCTCTCTGGTCCGGGGCGCTGGCCGACCGAGCGGTAGGCAGGACCGTGATGGTGTTGTTGTCGCCGGTGATGACCGCGCCGACGTCTCGGCCTGCTGCTACCGAGTCCTTGCTTGCCTGCACCCGGTTACTTGAAGCTGCCGACTGCTGCCCATCGTCCTCCGGGACGTCATGAGCCCGACGTGGCCATACCGGCGGGGGGCTCACGTACGGTTCCCGTCTCCGGTGATGACCTCACCGATGTTCCCCGCGGCAGCAGTGCTACCGGCTCCTGAGGCGCGCACACTGCCGCCCGTAGGCGGACTGTGGTGTGACGCCGAGTGGTGCGTCACCTCGTTGTGATTGCCGACGATGACGCGCCCCACGTGGCCGCCGGACGCCACGGCGCCATCGTTGGCCTCTACCGCTCGACCTCCCGAACCAACGAGCGCCCGCAACGAGATTGCCAAGGCCGCAAGGCCGGCGAAGGCGCCCATAACGCTGCCAAGCCGATCGGCTACCGCCAGATCCATGAAGATCGCGACCGCCACCAAGCACACCGCTGCTGCCCCGCACACGGTCGCGCACGTGATGAGCGCGTAAGCCCTCCAACTATGCATAGGGCCATCAAACCGAAAATCTGTTCTCAATGTGGCTGCATTGGCGAAGCCAGGAGAAAACTCGCCAATAGTGTCTCTCCGTGCCGTGTCGCCGTCAGTGGCGGCGCAGAGGCCAGGCAGGGGACCCTGGCGAGGGAGAGGGAATTGTCAGGCGGGTACGGTGCCAGCACGTGGGGTTCCGGTACCGTGTCGTCGCTCGTCGTTGGCTCGCTTTTCCAGTGGTTCTGCTCCTCTTGCTGGGGCCCAAAGGCGATGGTACGGCGGGGGATTGGCCCGCCCGTTCGAGCGCATCATGATGAACCGATCGCGCTCTGCGGAACGCCGCGTTCTGTGCGCACAGAACGCGGCGGATGTTGAGGGGGTGACACCTCGACCGGCCACCTGCCTCCGCGCTGCTGAGGCTCAGGCCGTCCAGACCTACCCGCAGCGGGCTGCGACCAGGGCGAGCCGCCCGTCGGTCGCGTCCCGCCCGGCGGCGCGCAGCCCGGTGCGGACGGCGGCCTCGTTCGCCAGGCACTCCGTGCCTTCACGAGCCTCGCATGCAGGTTGGACCGAAGCTGACACTTGATCGCGAATCACCAGGCCGTGGTGAGAACCTGTGCGAGCTCTTCCGGCCGGGACAGGAACGGCGAGTGGGACGTGTCGAGTGCGATGAGCCGGGGGGCCGCGGATGAGACGGCGGCGATGTCACGGACAATGCGACGTTGCAGCGGCTCGGGGACCGCCCGGTCCTTGGTGCAGACGACATACGTATGGGGAACAGCGCCGTAACGTCCCCGAGTCACCGCCACCTTGTCCGCAAAGAAGTGCGCGGGAGCGTCGGTGTCCAGCAGCGCGATGGCGGCGTCGGCCGTGGTGACGTCGACATCACCGTAGAAGGCTTCGCGCAGCTCCTTGCGGCGCTCGATGTTCCCGGGGTCCTGACGCAGCGCGCCGATCGCGGCCGGATCGGCCACCAGCAAGGAGGGGGCGAGTCCGCCGGCGGCCTCGCTGCTGGTGGACAGTTCCGCCACCGATGCCGCAATCGGGGCGTATGCGCTGACGTAGACCAGGTGGGCGAACAAGTCGGGAGCCAACTCGGCCGCCGCGGTGGCGATCACCCCACCCAGGCTGTGTGCGACCACGACACAAGGCTCACCGTCGCCGACCAGCCGGATTCGTTCGACGAGCCCGACGGCGGCGGCGTCCGTGGTGACGTCGGCGACCGGTGACGGTTCTGCGGCGAACGCAGCCGGGTCGAACGGACGAGCCCACCGGGCGGCCGGCGCGCTGCCGTTCAGCCCGCTCCCGATAAGGTCCACGGCGACCGATGGCACGCCACGGGCGGCCAGGTGCGCCGTCACCGGCGCCCAGCACCAACTCCCGTGCCAGGCACCGTGAACCAGCAGCATGGAACGCATGAGACTTCCTCTGTCCTTCTGGTAGATCTTGTGATGCATGAACTCAACCAAAGGTGAATACGAACGGCTGTCGTGATTTGCTCCGGGCAGTGTCGTGATCCTCGAAAGGCAGGCCATGCGCGACAAGCCCGTACCCAGCCTCCCGGATGTCGCATCGCCGCTGTTCGCCAGCGAAGCGATGACGGATTGGAAGTCGCTCGTCCTCAACGAGAAGGTCCACGAGCCCGTCGTCGCCGACGCCCTGGCGCCCGTGGCCGACGCATACCGCATCGTGGTGGTGACCGGTGGTGAGGCGTTCCTCGAGTCCTGGGACGGGCAGGGGTGGTCCGGCGCGGAGTACCGGCCGGGCATCGTGGCGCTCATCTCGCCGGGGCGAGCCACCCGGCTTCGCTGGCGGGTGCTGGGCCCTGACCCGCTGAGGACAGCCCACATGCTGCTCCCGCACGACGCGATGCGCACGGCCGCGAGAGAACTCGGTCTCGGCCAGGGCGCGATGGCGCTCCGTGACACCACCTACCGATCCGACGCTCTGATTGTCGCCACCACCCACACTCTGCTGGATGCGGCGCGCTCCAGTGCCGCCGAAGCCTACGTTCACTCGGCCGCCGCGTTCCTGGCCATGCACGTGCTCACCCGGTACGCCGCGACGTCAGTCGCCGTGGACGAACTGACCCCACGCGTGCTCAGCGTGTTCCGCGACGCCGTCGGGAGGAACACCTCCCTGCGGGAACTCGCCGCCCTGGCCGGTGTCGGCGAAACCCGCCTTGCGCAGATCGTCCGGGAGGCCACCGGCCAGTCACCGTGGAAGCATCTCATCAGCTTGCGTATCACCGAGGCCAAACGACTCCTGGCCACCACCGCCCTCCCGGTGACCGAGATAGGCTACCGGTGCGGGTTCGCTACCCCGTCCCACTTCGCGGCGTCGTTCCGCCGCGCGACCGGCACGAGCCCGACCCGCTGGCGGGCGGCCACTGCCTCGCCTTCATGAGCCTCGCATGCACCTGGTGGTCACCTGGGCGACCCATGCGGCTACGGAGGCCCGGTCGTACGCTTCCTTGATCTCGTCGAGAGATACGGGACCGTTTCCCGTACCGACCGCCACCGGCGTGGAGAAACAGGAAGTCCAGCGCTTTCCGTGGCTGGCCGATCTCCCCATTGACACCACCGCTTCCTGGGCGGGCACATACGAGGTCACCCCGGACCAGCGGCCCTTCCTCGGAGCCATGCCCGAAGCACCGACATGGGTCAACGCCTGCAGCTTCTCTGGTCACGGCGTGATGCAGGCACCCATGGTCGGCAAGGTGACGGCCGAAGAGATCCTCGATGGCCGGGCATCCAGCGTCGATATCGACAGCCTGCGCATCGACCGACTCACCGGGGCAGCACTCGCCGAGACGGCACTGGTCTTCTGACCGATATTCCGACGGAAGGGCACGAAGCCATGGCGATCCCGCTGAGCCACCACAGGACGCACGGCGAATGGGTCTTCACATTCCGGCAGATCGGACGCGACACGGACGGGACCATTCCCTCCGAGTTCGGCGCTCAGTTGCACGTGGCGATCAAGTTGCTCCGGAAGAACCTGGAAGCCGTCGGCGCTTCCTTGGACACGGTGGTCAAGACCGCGGTATTCCTCACGCGGCAGGATGACTTCGCGGAGATGAACGACATCTACGCGAAGCGCTTCAGCCAGCCGTGGCCCGCACGTCCCACCATCGTCGCGGGCATGGTCCGGCCCGAGCTGCTCTTCGAGATCGAGGCCGTCGCACACCGCCGACAAAGCTGACCGCGGGCTGAGGCAGAGATGCGGGGCGGCCCTCCGCCGACGTCCGACAGGAGCGCGAACACCGCTCCGACGGCGGGTCGTCCGCACGCCTCAGGACCGTGCCGATGACGCGAACCGGGTCGTCCTCGGGAACGGTGGACGGGCCGGAATCGCTGCAGCGTCCCGGCGTCATACTGTGCTGCGAGCCCTTCGGGATCCGATGACCTGTTCCACACAGACGTCCCTTGCGAAAGGAGACGTCCCCCAATGGACCCTCGTGAAGACCCTGTTCACCGAACGCAGCGCTCACCATCACGGTGCGCCCCGGGGTGCCCTTGCGCGCGGATCAGGCACGTCGAAAGTCGCCGCCGGTGGGGTATGAGACCTTCGGTCTGGCAGAGGGCCTGGGGGAGTTTCTCGCTGCAGCCCGACACGAGCACATCACACGCGGCCGCAGAACTCGACACCCCGCAGCCGACACTGTCGCGGTCGAGCAATCGCCTGTCAGCGCTCTTGGGCGTGCCGCTAATCCAACAGGAGGGGGAGTTGAGCGAACTTACCCGCGCTGGCAGGCAGTTGGCACAGGACTGCAGCCGCGTCGCGTCCGACCTGGTCGCCGCCGTCTGTGCCGTGCGCGCCGAGGCCGACCCGGACTGTGGAACGGTCGTGCTCGGCTTCCCGCACAGCATGGGCCCCTCCATCGTTCCTGATCTCCTCAGGACCTTTCGGAAGGAGCGGCCGGGCGTCGTGGTCCGCCTGGTCCAGGAGGGAACGGATGAGCTCTTGCGTCAGTTCATCGACGGGCGCATCGACCAATGCCTCGCAGCGCGACCGACGGGCCGCCCCACTCGTACCTGAGGTCGCTACAACTGGCCGAGCAGCCTCTGGTGCCGCTCATGCCGTCGGGGCATCGACTGGCAGAGACAACGCCGGTGCGGCTCCGTGACCTCGACGGTGAGCCACTCATCACACTCAAGCTGGAGTACGGCCTTCGGACCCTGTCGGATCGGCTGTTGACCGCTGCCCGGATACCCCTCAACTACATCTTCGAGAGCCAAGACATCGCGACCGCCGGCGCACTGGTCGCTGGGCTTCGATGTGGCGCTGCTGACCGGCAGTCAGACACCGGCACCGTCGAACGGTCGGTCTCCGACAGCCGGGCCACGCGGACGACCTCCCTGATCTGGCACCGTGGTCGGCCGTTCACGCTGCCGAGTGCCGACATGCGCCGGCACATTCTCGGAAGGGCACCCGCACTCTTCTGACCGCGACAAGGGGGCACCGGCCCCCTCAGAAGATCTGGAGAGTCGACGACTTTGACGGGTGCGCCGAGCGCTTTCGCGATGTGGCCGCTCCTGCTGCCGCCGTGAGCCAGGACACGGTCGCCCTCCCGATGCCTCGACGTGCAACGGCGGCGCTGGTGTGCCAGGTGCAACGCCGGCGTCGCCATGACCTCGGCGTACGCGCTCGCGTCCGCGGGAACAGCGGCATCGCGAACACCCCGTCGCCAGACCGGAATCGCCCCGCCTGTGGCGCCTCCTCGACCACGTCGCTGATGTAGTTCTGCGCAAGCCCCGCTGCAACACAAAGCCGCACCCTGGTTGGAAACAGCCCAGGAGGCGCGGTCGGTGGGCGATGGCCGTGTGACATCGGCTACTGGACGGGCCTGCTGGGCCTCTCCGCCGTCACTGAGCAGCGTCTCGCCCTCGGCGTCCGCGTCGGCTAAGTCGAGTACATAGAACGTTCGGTATTGACTTGACGGTGCGGCCTTGTTACGTTTGGGATGTAGTGAACGTTCTACATTTATGGAGTTGGGTGTGTCCCGCGCGTCCTCACTCGAAGGCTGCGTGGGGAGTCAACGGTCCCCCAGTCCCCGTGTCCGCCTGCGTTCGCCGCCCAACTGCCATGGAGAGGAAGACCGTGCCCACGATCCAGGCGATCCCCCGCGCCCCGGGTAGCATCCCGCTGCTGGGACATGCAGTGCCCTTGGCGCGGGACCCGCTGGCATTCGTGTCATCCCTGCAGGGCCATGGCCGGCTGGTACGCATACGCATGGGAACCAAGGATGTCGTGGTCGTCTGCGACCCCGAACTGATCCGCAAGGTGCTGCTCGACGACCGTGTGTTCGACAAAGGCGGCCCGCTCTTCGAACGCGGCCGCGAGGCTCTCGGTAACGGACTCATCACCTGTCCGTACCATGACCACCGGCGGCTGCGGCGCCTGTCCCAGCCAGCCTTCCATCCCAGCCGGATGACCGGCTACGCCGCGGTCATGACCAACCTGGCCGACACCATGACACGCTCCTGGCGTGACGGCCAGGTGCTCGACGTGGTCGACGAGATGATGGCGCTCACCGTCGAAATGACCGTGCGGACTCTCTTCACTGACTCGCTGCCCCGCGTCACGGCGGCACACATCGCTGACGACTTCCTGGTCCTGATGACCGGTTTCTTCCGGCGGATGATCGCGCCACCCCTGCTCAACCGAGTTCCCAGCGGGGGAAACCGCGAGTACTCCCTCGCGATCGGGCGCCTGCGGACGACGGTGGGCGACATCGTGGCCGCCCGACGGGCCGACGGCCTCGACCACGGCGACCTGTTGTCCGCACTGTGCGGCGCCACGGGCCCTGACGGGACGCCCGGCCGGACCGGAACGGAACTCATCGACGAAGTCCTCACCTTCCTGCTCGCCGGTACTGAGACCATGGCCGCCACGTTGTCGTGGGCGTTGCACCTGCTGTCCCAGAACCCGGACGTGGAGGGGGAGGTGTACCGGGAGGTGGAGTCCGCACGGCGCGGGTCCCGGCTGGACTTCTCGCATCTGGCGGAGCTGGAGACCACCGGTGACGTGATCAAGGAGACGCTCCGGCTGTACCCGGCGGTGTGGATGCTGACCCGGGTCACCGCCGCGGAAGCCGAACTGGACGGTTTCGTTCTTCCGAAGGGAACCATCATCGCTTTCAGTCCCTACGCCATTCACCGGCGCGGCGATCTCCACGAGGAGGCGGACGCCTTCAACCCGCAACGCTGGCGCGACTCCTCGGTGGACCGGAATGCGTACATCCCCTTCTCCGCGGGTGCACGCAAGTGTATGGGGGACCGGTTCGCGCTCACCCAGGCGACGATGGCCCTGGGCATTGTCGTCTCCCGCTGGAAACTCTCGCCCGTCACCGACCAGCCGCTGCCGCCGTCCGTCAAGGCGTCCCTGACTCCCCGTCGTCTGCGTCTGCGCGTGACGGCCCGTGACGAGCCGCCCGAGCACCGCGGTGCCGCCGAGGAAGACGTGGCCGAGAGGGATGAAGTGTGGCCGCGCGATGCAGCCTGATGACCGCCCGGAACACGGGGCCCGAGGCTGGCCCGCTGAGCACGGCGGCCAGCGCGCCCGTGCCCCGCAGCATTGCCGAGTACCGGGCGATAACGGCCGTTCGCCCCGGGGAGGGGCCTAGGGGCGGTGCGAACGGCGACGGCGTGTGGAGTGTGCAGGAATTCAGAGGGCCCGGGCGATCGCTCGTGCGCGTGGGCGCGCCCGGTGCCGAGCCGGCCGGCCGCGTCTCGGTCCGGTACCCCGGTGTCGTGCGGTCCCCCGAAGCCTGGACGTCTCTGCTGGCCGGTACCGACTCGCTGCGGGGGACCGGTGTACCGTCCTGGTCCTGGTCGGATGTGCCGGACGACGGCACTGAGGAGGCATGGCGGCGGCGCCTGTGGGCGCTGGCGTCGAGCCTGCGGGTGGACCACTCCGAGGACCCGCGCGCCGACGGGCTCGCCAGGACGGTGGAGCGGGCCGCGTACGCACTGCTGGGGGCAGTGCTCCACCCACCAGAGCGCACCGCGGTCCGCCCTACGGGACGTTTCGCCACCGACGTCGCGTACGGCGCGCGGCGATGCCCGGCCTGGTCGGGCTCCGCACGGTGGATGCGTACGGACGAGGGGGCACGAGCAGCCACAGCGGCGCCGGAGCGGCCGTGCGGTTGCGAGGACGGTACCCCCTGCCTGTGGGCATGGGCGGACACGCACTATCCCGAGTCCCTGCCCGCGCGGGACTGGGACGCCTTTCGGCTGCTGATCGCCGACTCGTCCCTGATGCGCTCGGTCCGGGCGCTGGGCGTCGACGAGCGGGCGCGGAATGCCACCAAAGGCAGGCCGCCGAGGGCCGAGGGAGGGCTCTGGGCGCGCGCTGTGCGGGAGTGGGGCTTCGAGGGCGCCATGACGTCGCGTGTCTACGCGGTCCCTGCCTTCACCGTCATGCCGGCATCCAGGTGGCTGGTCAACGAGAACCGACGGGAAAGCGCGCTGACCGAGGTGTTCGGGTATCTCGACGACATCCACATCGAGAACCTGGCACTCGCCGGGCCGGAGGGCGGAGCCGTCGCCGCCTCGATCCGCGACAACCTCCGGTCCTGGGCGTCGGTCGGGCCGCTTCGGGAGACGGCGGTCATGGTCGCTTTGATCGGCGTGTGGAACACCCTCCTGGAGACCACCCAGCAGCACCCGGGCGCCCGCCCGGGCGGTCCCGCAGCACTGCCTCGGTACGACCTGTTGAGCTGCGGGGAGAGGAAACTGATCCTTGCGGTGGACACGTGCCTGCCGCATCTCGCCGCCGCCCACGACGCCGACGAGCGGTCGTTCGACGACCTGGCGATATCGCAGACGCTCAACGGTTACAGCGACCTGGCCAGTGACATGGCGATGGGAGTGGTGAACAACGGGCTCCTCCTGGGGGCCGGACCCGGGGCCGTACCGGGCAGCGCCGATGCGGAGGCCGCCTACCGGGCGTTGTCCAAGTCCATGCTGGCCATCGCCCGTTCCGGGGCTCACCGGCCAGGAGCCGAGGCCGTGTCCAACACCGTCATCTGGAACATCACCAACGGACGCCACAACATCGTCGAACGCGCGGCGGGGGTGCCGTACGAGTGGCTGGCCCGACGTTGGCCCGTACTGGACGAGAACCGCCGGGCCTGGGAAGCGGTGGAGGAGGAGCTGTGTGGCCGGGTGTACGCAACGCTCGGGCGCGATCGCGTTCGCCGGGGCGAGCGTGCGAAGTGGTGTCCGGACTGCGGCGACCTGCCGCGCTGGAGCGCCGTCATGCATGAACTGCTGGACGACGTCGAAGACGCTGCCTGCGCGATGACGAGGTATATACGCTGCGACCTAGTGCATGCCGACGCCTCCCGGCGCGCGGACGTCCACGGGACCCCCGCCGGTGACTGTGCCGGAGCGGTCGGCATCCTGATCCGGCGCTTCGAGTCGACCGGCGTCCTCAACGAACTGAGTTGGATACTGGCCGGCGCCATCTGGTTCAGAGAGGCACTGCACCTGCGGGGATGCCTGATCGACCTGGCATACGGCCGAACCGGCGGCGAGGCCGCTTTGGCGCAGGGCGACTGGTAGTCCTTACCGGCGCCGACGACGGCCCGTGAGACTGCCTGGCCGAGTTCGGTTGGGTGTCGACAGGCCGCGCTGAGCAGGCGGGCGAGAAGCTATTCCTCTCCCCGCGCACGGTCGGCTCGCACCTCTATCGCAGCTTCCCCAAGCTGGGCATCACCGCCCGCTCCCAACTGCGCGACCTCATTGACGGCTCCCTCATGACGGCCGCCCCGGGAATGACCGCACGTCCGGCCCCGGATAGGGGCTTATGGAGGCTGCTCCGGTCCTCACCCGAGCGGTTCCTTCGTTACCGCCGCGGGCACGGGGATGTGCCGGGCGACGCACGCGGCCGCGGTGAGTCCGCGACGGCCAGGACGCCACTGGCCGGGAACGGGTCGATGCCGTCCAGGGCGGGAGCGAACCCCGACGCCGACGTGGGACGTAGCACTGGCTGACAGAACGCCAGGGGATAGAACGTTCAGTCTTGACAGGCTTATGCAAGCTGTCTGATCATCAAAAAGGCATATCGAACGTTCTCCCTCGGTCCCGCGGGCGACCTCGGAAACCGGTATTTGAGCAAGGGGTACAGTCCAGATGAAATTGAACTTAAAAATGCGGCCCATGCGCCGTCGCATGGCGGTGGGCGTGGCGGCAGGGTCCGGGGCACTGGTCCTCAGCCTGGCCTGCGTGGGCCAGGCGGAAGCGGCAACAGGGGGGAGTGCCCGGACCGTCAACTACATCGCGCTGGGCGACTCGTACGCATCGGCCCCGGGAGTCGCCGACCAGGTCGACGCCACGTGTGCGCGTTCGGGCCACAATTACCCGTCGCTGACGGCCCAGCGGGAGCACTGGCGGCTAA
The DNA here is from genome assembly GCF_055570675.1 of Streptomyces sp. NPDC031111. Taxonomy (NCBI): domain Bacteria; kingdom Bacillati; phylum Actinomycetota; class Actinomycetes; order Kitasatosporales; family Streptomycetaceae; genus Streptomyces; species Streptomyces sp. NPDC031111. Next base: position 13,091 of record NZ_JBVIGS010000043.1, on the reverse strand, counting down.
CGGACGTCAGCTGCTCCGGCGCGACGACTGCCAACATAACGGGTCCCCAGGGCAGCGTGGCACCGCAGCTGACCGCGGTCACCCGCGCCTCCGACGTGGTGAGCGTGACCATCGGCGGCAACGACATCGGCTTCAGCGACAACCTGGCCACGTGTGCCGGCCTGTCCTCGTCCAATCCGACGGGCGCACCCTGCCGGGAGCACTTCACCGCAGACGGCACCGACCAGCTCGCCGCCCGCATCAACCAGACCGGGCCCAAGGTTGCCGCGGTGCTGCGCGCCGTCCACCAGCGTGCCCCGCACGCCCGCGTGGTGGTTGTCGGTTACCCGGACCTCTTCCCGAACGACGGCCGGGGTTGCACCAGCAGCACCGTGCCGCTGGCCGCGGGAGACTTCGCGTACCTGCGCGACACCGAGAAGAAGCTCAACGCGATGCTGGCCCGCGAGGCCCTCCTCAATGGTGCGCACTACGTCGACACCTACACGCCGACCATCGGCCACGACATGTGTCGCCCCGACGGGCAGCGCTGGATCGAGCCCCTGGTCACCGCACCTCCGGTCGCCCCGGCCCACCCCAACGCTCAGGGCGAGGACGCCATGTCCGCCGCGGTCGCCCGCGCCCTTTCTTGCGTGCTCCACCGGTGGTGATTCCCCGCTGCGGGTGCGCCTGAGTGCCTGATTCAAGTTCCTGAGCTGCGTTTTACCCAGCTCAGAATTCGAACGGCGCTGGGTCCCATGCCTGCCTCCGACGCTTGGAAAGCCGAAATCGCTGACAGGCGTCGGAGGCGGTGGGAGAGTGGTGCTCAAAGCGGCGATTCCGGCCTGGGGGAGACCGAAGTGATGACGCCGCCCTTGAGGAGGATCAGTCCCGCTGGGCTGCGCAGCAGGCCGGCTGCCCGGTTCTGCGAGAGCTTCGACGGGGATGCGCCTGGTCATGAGGGTGATCGCGAGCGCAGGTGATGAGCGATTCCGAGTGCTGTATGAGCCGTTCGTAGTCGCGCGCATGCCGACGAGCGTGCATGACCCAGGCGCGTGAGCGTTCTATGACCCAACGCCGGGGCAGGACGACGAACCTGGAGGCGTCCTTCGGACGGCTGACGGTCTTGATCGTCAGGTTCAGGCAGATCTTCGCCGCACCGGAGTCACTCGTGCTGCTGGACAGCCACCTGCCCGGCAGTACGGTTTGGCCGAGATCCAGATCGACCTGCTCGGCGAGGCATGCGCCGCACTGACCGCACACCACGTACAGTTGTTCGGCGACTGGGCACCAACGACGTCAGTGGCTATCGACACGGCTGTTGCGCGCCACCGAGCGGATGGACGGCCAGCCCCGCACAGGTGAGCACTGGCAGGCTCATTGGGGCCTCGACCACGACGCCATCGACGTGTCCGGCACCCACTTGAGCATGATCGACGAACACGCTGCGAGTGCCGCCTCAGCAATCGGCGGCTGGCTGACTCGACGGCGCGTCCGTTCCTGACACACCGACTCGATCATGCAAGAAGTCTCGTGATTGAAGCATGCCAGTTGAACCGCCCCGGGTTCGCTAGGGAGGCCTCCCCTGCGTGTTCGGCCGACTCTCCAGTTGAGTCGGTGCGCACTACTAGGCGGAGTGAACCTACGCGTCGTCAAGCACGTCAGCGTCGAAGCCGAAGGGGGAGCCGCCAAGACCTGGCGGGAGGCCGTTGAGGAGTGCGCCCGCGCTCTCGCGGACTGGGCGCACACGACCCCGGTCGCGCTCTCGCCCGGGACGAATCAGCGCTTGAGGACGCCGCCGTCGAGACGGCGGTTCCGTCGTCGTTCCGCTCATGGGTGGGGGCCGGGCTCGTAAACCTCCCCTGTAAATGCCTGACCACTTTGGCGGCGGTCTGGATAGAGCATGCTGACCCGTCGGCTGCTCGTCCTCCACACCCCTCAGGGGCGCTCGACTAGCTTCGTGCCGAAGGACTCGACCGCAAGATAGGGATTGAGGTGAGGATGACGGCTGGCGACGGAGACATCCCGCCAGTACCGCTGGAGGACGTTGGAGGTATTGAAGCCGCTCGCACCGTGCAGGTCGAGCATGAGCTCCACTGCGGCTCTGCAGTCACGGCCCGCATCCGCGAGGTCCATCTGCAGACGGGGCCGCTCGGCTGCCAACAGATCGGCCGTGTCCGCAGTCCTCGCGACCGAAAGCATGGTCCTTTCGGCGCGGTTCACCAGGTGGGTCGCCTCCGCCAGCCAGTGCCGGGCCCCGGAGGAGTCGCCCATGCGGGAGTACGCGGTCATGAAGGGCTTCCTGTCCGACGCGAACATCGCCTCCGTCGCGTCGAGTGCGCCCCTGGCAGCCCCCACCACCGGGCCCAGTGCCGTGATGGCGTATAGCGTGATGTCCTGGGCGGCGAAGCCGGCCGCTTGAGCGACACGCTCGGCCGGCACTAGCACGTCTTGGGCAATCAGGCTGTGACTGCCTGTGGCGCGCATCCCGGCCATGTGCCAGGTTCGCTCGACCGTTAGATCGGTCACCGGTATTACGGCGAACGACAGCGTATTGTCGACCATGACAGCGAGGCTGGCCCAGTCAGCGTCCTCACACCCCGACACATTCGGCCACCGACCGCTGACGCTCACGCCGTCGGGCACACGCTTGCCCACCCCCGCGGGAACACCCGAACCGCAGAAGAGTGCGTTCGGGTCAGCGAAGAACGATTCGCGAGCCGACGGATCCGGGAAACTGCTGGCGGCAAGGTTCTTCGAGGTCACGCACGTCCCCGCGATCCAAGCCGCGGACGGGCAGGTCCGGCCCAGCTGAGTGAAGCACCGGGCCATGCTTTCGGCGTCTGCCCACACACCACCCTGTTCGCGGGGCGTCCGTAGGGCGAAGACCCCGTCTGCGCGAAGCGCGGCAAGGGTCTCCGGGGCGGGCCGGTCGGCTGCTTCCGCCTTCTCCGCGTGGGTACGCAGGATTTCACTCGTCGGGTGTTCGGGGGAGTAATCGATCATGTTCGGATCCAACCAGCGGATGTCGTGTCGGACCATGCGCGAGCGACTCCCCTTTATACGAGGCTGAACTACGGCGTCGCTAAACTCGGGTGAGTGGACCTAGTGAGTGAGATGATCCGCGCCATTCGGGTCGGAAGCCCCGGCAGCCGCGTGGTGAGGCAGCACGATTCCCAAGGCGTTCGGTTCTCCGGTTTCGACGGCACTGGCTTCCATGTCGTGTTGCGCGGCACCTGTTGGCTCATCTCCGAAAACCAGGAGCCGGTCGCCCTGGGTCCTGGCGATGTCGTGCTCGTCACCTCGGGTGCCCAACATGGTCTGAGTCGTGTCCCCTGTCTACTGAGCGACCTGTCACCGATGGTGGCGCTGCCGACCCCGCCGAAGCCCGGACCGTTCGACTTCGAGTTCCTGTGCGGGGTGTACCAGCTCCAGCACGGCCGCACCCCGCAGTACTTCCGCGCCTTGCCCGACTTGATCGCGGTTTCGCCGGACTACGACCGCCATCCGCAGACACGCGCCCTGATCGACCTTCTCCGCGTGGGTGCATCCGAGGCGGACATGGGCAGTGCGGCGGCGCTTCCCGCGCTGCTCGACCTCATTTTGGTCCACGTCCTGCGACAGTGGCACGAGCAGCAAGGCTCGGCTCAGTGGCCCCAAACCGACGATCCCGATATCGCCACCGCCGTGCGGGAGATTCACAAAAATCCGCAGCACAAGTGGACGGTGACCCGTTTGAGTGAGATGGTCGGGCTGCCCCGCACCGTGTTCGCGCGACGCTTCGCCGCGGCAGTGGGCCAGCCACCGATGTCCTACCTCATCAGCTGGCGGCTGAGCCTTGGTGCCCGCCTGCTTCGCGAGACGGACGACACGCTCGCGACAATCGCCCGCGACGTCGGATACTCGACTGAGTTCTCCTTCTCGGCGGCTTTCGCTCGCCAATACGGCGTCTCACCCGGCCGCTACCGCCGCAGCCCCGCAACGTTGGTACTGCCAGCTGCCATCGACTGAAGGAGACGGCGATGCGGGTGGCCGAAATGGCGAGTTTGCGGTTGGCCAGACCCAGCCGAACCGTCTGCTCGTGCAGGACCAAGGGACGGCGGCACAGGCGGGCGGCCAGACCGGCCGGGCCGGCGACGTACCCGCCGGTGGCCAGGACGATATCCGGCTCGAAGTCGGCGATCGCCTTGCGGGCCTGGGCGACGCCGAGGGGCACGCGCGCCATGTCCTTGACGTTGGCGGCAGACATCAGCTTCAGCGGGTTGCTGGAACGGCGGATCTTGCCGGTGGCGACCGTAGTGAACGGGATGCCCTCGGCGGGCGCGACCCGGGCCTCCAACCCCCTCCGCGGTGCCGATCCACAACACGTCCAGCGTCCGGCCCGACGCGGCAAGCCGCCCCTGAAGTACTGCAACGGTGCTTGTGCTGATTGCTGACCAGTTCAGGGACTGTGTCCGCGTCGCTTGTAGTGACTGATGCGGACTTGGTGTTGTCGTCGGCGGCGCCATGTCGGCCAGTGCAGGATGTGGTCGACGGATGCGGGTCGGCGGTCAGCGAGTCGGGTGATCAGCCCTCTGATCTTGGTGAGGCTGTACTGGGTGAGCCTGGAGGATCCGTTTCTGCTTTCTCCGCATCCAGCTGGCGGGCTCGCAGGACGGTCAGGCAGGCGTGAGCGGCCATGGCCAGGGTCATGTGGCGGTGCCAGCCGGATAGCGGCGGACTTGGTAGTCGTCCAGGCCGCACTCCTGCTTCGCCGTCTGGAAGCACTCCTCGATCGCCCAGCGGCTGCCCGCGATGCGGATCAGCTCGTCCAGTGTGGTCTGGGCCGGGCAGTAGGCGATGTAGTAGGAGATCTCCTTGGGTCGGCTGACACTGCGGCGGGCCAGCACCCAGTGCCGACGGTCCGGCCGGTGTCAGGGCCTGACCTCGACGCGGGCCGAGTCATAGACTCGCCGGCCATGGGCGCCGTCGCCGCAGGAACGGCGTTTCCACTTCTGCCTCGGCAGGCCGGGAAACAGGTCGTGGACGGGGTGGTCGATGGACCATTGGGTGACGACGGTGTCGTGCCGGGTGGTGGCCATGACGTGGAAGACGTCGGCCTGCTCGAGCTCGAACCGCCACCCCTTGCTGTAGCCGTAAGCGGCGTCCGCCGTCACCCAGCCTCAACGCCCAGCATCCGCTCACGGTGCTCCCGGCGCAGCTGCGGCTCCATGGCACGCAGCGCGACCCCGAGTTGCTCGGCACCAAGGTCCCGCCACTGCGCGGCGATACGTGCTCCGGCCGACAGGACTGCGTCATCCTCGGGAGGCTGACCGGCAGGCAACTGGGTCTCACTGCTCACCGCGCTGTTCCTCCGTCATCGCTTGACGTGGGAGCGAGGTCTCCCCCGTTCGTTCCCACAGGTGGTGGACCGAGACGTACGAACAACCGCGCCAGAGTCAGATTGACCGTGTCGGCCGATTGCTTCGCGACCAAAAGCTCATGTCGGTGGACAGATGGCCCGTCTCGTCCGGTACGAGGGCCGTCTCATCGACAGCCGCTCGCCGGGCCGCCTCGAGGGCCCGCTGCACCGCATCCTTGCACAGCAACCACTTCATGGGCGATGGTCGCCACTGGTCCATGTCGGTGATCACGAGAGTGCGGTCCTCGGCGGGCACTGAGAACCCGGCCTCGTTGACGGAGGTGCGGAAGACGTAGGTCTGGTCTCCCACGACGATCTTGCTGCTCCCGTGTGCGTGTAGCGTGATTTCCCGGGTCCGTCGCTTCAGCTTACTACTGTAAGACCTTGTCCTACGTGGTGAGGCGTCGTTGAGCCGGGCATGGGGCGGGGCGGCGGAACGCAGGACACGCCTGATGAGACGCTGTTCGCCGCGATCATCTAGGTGCTGGTGTCCGGCTGCGCCTGGTGCCAACTGCCGCCGTGCTTCGGCGTCTCGAAGTCGACGGCCCACCGTCGCTTTCTATCTGGTCACGGGCCGGTGTCTGGGGCCGCCTCCACGAGGCCGTGTTGCATCGGCTTGACGACGCTGGCCTCATCGATGTCACTCGTGTCGTCCTCGACACCGCTCACGTGAGGGCGAAAAAAGTGCCCCCTATGGTTTTCGTCAAGCGGTAGCGATCTTGGGCGATTCGTAGAAGGTGCCGTCGCGGAGCATGGCGAAGAGGACGTCGATGCGGCGTCGGGCGGGGCAGACGAGGGCCGCGACGTGGTGCTTCCTCTCGCGCCGTTTCCTGTCGTAGTAGGCGCGTGAGTCGGGCTGGGACAGTGAGGCGAACGCGGCGAGGTAGAAGGCTCGCTTGAGCTGTTTGTTGCCTCGCCGGGCCGGGTGCTCGCCACGTATGGAGGAGCCGGACCGGCGGGTGGCGGGTGCCAGGCCGGCGTAGGCGGCGAGGTGGCCGGCGGTGGCGAAGCCCACCCTCGTCGCTCACTTACCCCTCCCCAACAGACCCTTCCCAGCCTCCGCTGCGGCACCAGCGTGCCGGCATCCACGTTACGAAGGCCTGCTTCACCTCGAAGAGCGCGGCGAGCGGTCATGCCCCTGATCAGCGGTCTGCCAATCCTCCCGGCCCGGTGACACCACTTTTTCGACCATGATCGACAAGGGGCTAAAGTCATGCCGAACCCGGAGACCGGGAGCCCCATTGCGGGGCCACGAAGAAGGTAACGGGGGCGAACACACAGGTCCGAACCCCGTGGACCGGGGCAAGCCGGGTTCCAAGACGCACGTCCTGTCGGACGCGAACTGGCTGTCCGGCCACCGCCGTCTGAGCCCTCGCTACGAGCGCGACTCCCGCAACTACCTGGCCTTTCTCGGTCTAGCCGCTGCCCTGTGCTGCTACAAACGACTCGTCCGCCTCACCACGTAGGACACGGTCTAAACCTCGAACCAAGCAATCTCGCCGAGAAAAACAGTCTCTAAGGAATCGGGCGAACCCACTATCGAAAGCCTACAGCTGGGGAATCCCCCATACCCGCAATCGAAGCCGGTCAGTTCTCCTCAACGCGAGCGATGAAGTCCAGCAGGGCGCTCGCGAGTGCCTCGGGCGCTTCCTGGGCGATCAAGTGGCCGACTCCCTCCAGGCAGACCGCGCTAATATCGCCCGCGCTCACTTGGCGCATAGTCTGCTCGGTCATAGGGGCACTGAAGGCTTCGACGCTAAGGACGGGCATAGTCAGTGGACGCGATTCGGCCAGGGCCCTGGTCGCTCCGTGGTCGGCGAAGGCGGATTGATACAAGCCCGATGTCCCGCGCCATCCGTCCGGGCCCTCATATGTCCGCGTGAACTCGTCCAGATCGGCTTCAGTGACCGAGCCCGGTATGCCTGTCATCATGCCGTACGCCCATTCGATCAGGTGGCGCTCGTGACCGGACAGCAGCAACTGCGGAATCCCGGGAGCGGCGAGAAAGGCGTTGTGCCAGGATCCGCCGGCATTGACGTCCAAGAGTTTCTCCAGCCCGAAACCGGCGAGTGTGGTCTCGACGCCGGTGAAGCTGAGGAGGTCTTCGGGGTGAGTGGCGGCGAAGCGGAAGCCGAGCGGGCCGCTGATGTCCTGGCAGGCGAAGTGGACCGGGCCAAGGCCGAGGTGATCAACGAGATGGTGCAGATCCTGCGCGGAGGTGGTCTCACTGTAGTCGCCTTCGCCATGACCCGAGTCACCGAATCCGCGCAGGTCGACGGCGATCACCTGGTGCGTGCCGGCCAAGAGCGGAATCAGCTTGCGGAAGGCCCACCAACTTTCGGGCCAGCCATGGACGAGCAGGATCGGGGATCCTCCGGCACCGGCGCGGACGTAGTGCAGTTGCGTGTCATTGACGTCGGCCAGATGGTGGGTCACGCCGACGATGGTCGCACCGACCGGTTCGATGACGGGCATGTCAGGACCCCTAATTTAGACAACCTAGGTTGCCTATATAGACAGCCAAGGTTGTCCATGTCAAGGGATGTCTAGACTGGATGCATGTCTCGACCGGGCACTGATCTTGCACACCTCCTGCTCAGCGGCTTTCGGTCTCTGGCCGATCAGGTGACCGCCGAACTCACGGAACGTGGGTATGAGGAGATACGTCCAGTTCACGGCATCGCTCTGCACGCGCTCCTGGCCGGTGCCGACAGCGTCTCCGAACTCGGGCGCCGGATGTCGGTCACGAAACAGGCGGCTGCCAAAACGGTCGCTGCCCTCCAGGCACGCCACTACGTCGCCAGCAAACCCGATCCAGCGGACAAGCGTCGGGCGAGGTTGTACGTGACGGACCACGGCCGGGCGGTGCTGCGCGAGGGGGAGGCCATCTTCGACAAGCTACGCCAGGGATGGGCAGAGCGGGTGGGCGAAAAGCGTCTCGCCGAGCTTGAACACACTCTCCGCCAACTGGTCGACGTTGACTCCGCGCGCATGGAATTGCCCTGGGGCTTGCCCTCGACACTGGACCCGCAACGCGGGTCGCACGAGGTTGCTGAGTCTTCGGGGTGAGCAACTGCTCCTACTACTGCGTTCTTCTCTCAAAGAGTGTAAATGGAGCGGCGTCGCAATTAGGGGCTGGCTTTCCTCAGCGAGCGTCAAAATTCGTGTCCATGCGGTGATCTGAACGTTCCCCGCGATCTTGGACACTCATGAGTTGTGCCGCGAGAGCGTGTTGATGCCTCGGCCTGAACTCGGCTGGGGTGAGGTAGCCGAAGGTTTTGTGTTGGCGCGGGCGGCGGCCCGGTCAGGCCGGGTGCGGGTTCCGGTCTCTTCCTTGAGCGGGGCCCAAAAGCTCCCCCCGGCCGCGTTGTCGAAGCATGATCCGGTGCGTTCAGCTGTTCCGCAGTCCCAACTGCCTCGGAAACAATGCCGTTGCTTTACGGGTCTGCGGGTCGGGGCCGTTCGGTGCAGATGCCTCGGGTGCCGTCGCGGGTGCGCTAGAATCAGCCGTAGTGTTCGGCCTGTTTGAGTCGGCAGTCGGACATCTTGCGTTTGACGACGCGGGGTTGGCTGCGCAGGCGTCGGGGCGGCAGAAGGCGTTCGAGCATGTCGCGCTGGATCAGGGCGAGGGCTCTGACCAGCAGTTCGCGGGGAAAAGCTGTTCGGTGCGACGGTCACGCTGCGTCGGGCGGAGCCCCGGGTTTCGGGGAAGGAGACCCTGTCGGCGTCCAAGCCGCGGGTGGCGGCGGTTTTGACCATCAGATCGCGCGGCGCGTGGTGGACCAGCAGGTGTGCCCAGACGTGCTACAGGACGCCGCCGGACGTTTTGCCGCTCAGCACAGTGCAGGCACCGTGCTGATGGGTCTTGAGTTCGGCGAAGACGACCTTCGCCTGCCGGCGTTCGTGCGAGAGCACCACCCGCTCGCGGGCGGGACGACAGCGGGCATCTAGCAGCGTGGTCACCAGAGGGTAGTCCGCGCCCGTGCCGCCGGTGCCGTGCAGCTGATGAGCCACCGCCCGCACCAGGACCGAATCACGGTGCGCGCGGCCGGTTCCGGCGTGGATGTGCGAGAGCCAGGACCTATCCCGCAACCGCCGCTCGACGGGCAGGATCCGGTTTCGCCGGTACCCGCGACCCCAGATCGGCACCGCTCGCGGTGAACGCCCGCCACAACGGCGCGACCAGGAACCTTCCGGCCCGCCAGGCTCGCGGTCACGAGCAAGCCCTCATTTCCCCAGGTGCGGATGGCCTGCCTGATCGAGGTGGGCACCCACCTCGTGCTGGATGCCGGGCTGGCGGGCTGCCGAACCCGGGAAGTCACCCTCTGATTCCGGGGCGCCGAAGGCCAGCTCGTTCGCCACACTGTTGGCGACGTCAGCAGGTGCCGACGGTCGTGTCCCTTGTCGTGGTGTTGTTGAGGATCAACTGGTGGGCGTGCTCGGGGTGTTGGGTAGCACGGGGGCGCTTTCGGGGAGTTCGCGGTAGATCTCGCCAATGCTGCCTTCGGGGAGGTAGCGGCGAGGGAAGGCGATCCATTCGTCGTGCATCTCGAAGAGCACGGCGGTGACCAGCCGGATGAGCGCGTCGTCGTTGGGGAAGACCTGGACGACGTCGATCCTGCGCTTGATCTCCCGGTTCACCCGTCCAGCGGGTTCGTGGACTGGATCTTCTTCCAGTGTCTGGGTGGGAAGTCCGCGAACGCGGTCAGATCCTCTTTCGCCTCCAACAGCATCGCTTTGACCTTCGGGAACTGGGCGCCGAGCATCTCCGCGACGGTGTCCAGCTGAGTGCGCACGAGGCCGGCGGTGGGCTGGGTGAAGATCGTGCGGATGGTCGCGGCGACCATTTCACCGGAATCCCGGTCGATCACGCTGAAGACATTTCGCAGGAAATGAACCCTGCACCGCTGCCAGGCGGCGCCGAGCATGACCTTGCGGACCGCGGCGACCAGCCCGGAGTGCTGGTGGGTGACGATGAGACGGACCCCGGACAGGCCGCGTTCGCGCAGGGAACGCAGGAACTCCTTCCAGAACGCCTCGCTCTCGCTGTCGCCGACCATCAGGCCCAGGACCTCGCGGTTGCCGTCCTCGGTGATGCCGGTGGCGACCACCACGGACCGGGAGACGATCTGGTGGTTCACCCGCGCCTTGCAGTAGGTCGCGTCCAGGTAGACGTAGGGGAAGCGGACATGGTCGAGCGGGCGGGTGCGGAATGCGGTCAGCGGCTCGTCCAGTGTCGTGTAGATCCGGGTGACCTCGGACTTGGAGATGCCGCTGTCCCCGCCGAGGGCTTTGACCAGGTCATCGACACTGCGAGTGGAGACGCCATGCACGTATGCCTCCATGATCACGGCGCAGAGGGCCTGGTCGATCCGGCGCCGGCGCTCCAAGCAGCGACGGGAAGAAGCTGCTGTGCGGACCTTGGGGATCTCCAGGTCCAAATCGTCGGCCAGCGTGGTCAGCACCTTCTCGCGATGCCCGTTGCGGCCGTTGGTCCGCGTCGGCGTGTGCTCGTTCCACTCCGCGCCGATGTGGGCACTCGCCTCGGCCTCGATCAACTCCTGCACCATTCGCTCGGCGATGGCGCGCCTCCTGATCAGGGAGCGGTACTGAAGTGCGCCCCGGGCAGACGCCGGCGCACTCCCGGCCGCTGATCCCGTACACCACGACGAGGGACACCATCCAGGCGACTGTAACCGCGCCACTCGGTGACGAGGGAAGAGTGGAAACCGACGTATACCGGGGCCATTGGGCAGCGAACCGGTAGTCGCGGACCATGCTGTAGTGGGCGGGGCGGGTACGCCACCCGCCGTCGCCACGACGCACTCCTGAGGTCAGGAAGGCCCCCCGCAAAGCTGGAGGGGGCCTTGTAATCAGTGTTCAGCAGTACACGTCCACTTGTACGAACCAATTGGAGCCGTCCAGAGTCCGCTCGCTCCACGCCGGGACGAGGTCCCACCTGCCGTCCTCATACCACACCCTGAAGCTATTGCCGTGGGCCTTGGCATAGTGGGCATTGCCCTGCACCTGACGGTTAATTCCACACGCTGGAACATTCCAGACCCCGTCTCCGGCACAGTAAAGGCAGGCGCGCCCGTAATCGCACTTGTATTTTCAGTATTGAGGATGGACGTTGACGGCTGAAGCAGTGCGACCGGGTCGGGGACGGACTCGCGGACTGCTCGGCCAAGCACCGCCGACACGGGGTGAACGTGCAGGTGGTCACCGACCCGTCCTCGCAGAGCAGCGCGTCTGTGAGTTCGAACAAGATGCCACCGCGCCGGGTCAGGCACGCATACAGGTCCTCTCGGAAGTGTGACGTGAAGCCGAACGCGACACGCCGGGCATCGTGGTCCAGCACACTCACCTCTGCGACCTTCGCATGGGCTGTTTCGTGGCGGAACGCAGGATCATGCGAGGGCCGTCCGCCTGTCCGACGAATCCCCAGGTGTGTGACGGTGTGCGACCCGTCGCTCGCGGTCAGTGGCTAAAGAACCAGCTCGGCCGCACACCGACCGTGGCGCGATAGCGGGAATAAACGGCAAGTCGCGTTGAAATGTGACCAGTTCTGCCGTGTCCAAGAAGTCATGAGATGACCGTCACATCGTGGATAGAACGTTCTGCCTTGACTGTGTTCGATCCCTCATGTGATGGTTCAGGAGACAGAACGATCATTACACAAAGGGGTTTTCCATGACTCGTCGGATGAGCAGCCTGCTGGCCGTCAGCGCGGCAGCGCTCGTCGCGGCCGGTGCCGCAGTGGCCGTTCCGGCCTCCGCCACTCCGAACGCTGTGTCCGCTGCGGCCTCGAAGCCGGCCACGCAGGATGCGAAGCCCACCGTGGTGCTGGTGCACGGAGCCCTCGCCGACTCCTCCAGCTGGGCCGGAGTGATCAAGCGGCTCACGCACGACGGCTATCCGGTGCGGACGGTGGCCAACCCCCTGCGTGGCCTGTCCACCGACGCCGCCGCCGCTAAGGACGTGCTCCGCAGCATCGACGGTCCCATCGTGCTGGTGGGGCATTCCTACGGTGGCCCGGTTATCACCAACGCGGCGGCCGGCAACCCCAACGTCAAGGCGCTTGTGTACCTGGCGGCGTCGGTCCCCGACAAGGGTGAGGCCGCGTCCGGACCGTCCGACATCCCTGTCAAGCATCCGCTGCCGCCGCTGCCGGTCGACGAGGTTCCGACCGTGGCCGCAGACGGCACGAAGAGCGCGGACGTGTACCTGAAGCAGGATCAGTTCGCGAAGAGGTTCGCCGCCGATGTCAACCCTGTGACCGCGGCGGCGATGGCCGTCACACAACGGCCGCTCGACGCCCACGCGCTCGCTTCCACGAGCACCGCGGCCGCCTGGCACGACATTCCGAGCTACTACCTGATCACGGAGAAGGACCAGACCCTGGAGCCGGAGAAGCAGCGCTTCTTCGCCAAGCGGACCAAGGCGCACACCGAGGAGGTCAACTCCTCGCACGCTGTCATGGTGAGCCACCCGGTCGTGGTCACCCGGATCATCGAGGAAGCCGACCACGACAACCGCTGAACCGCCCCGTCCCCCCTGCTGCGGTGGAGGGCACGGTGGAAGCGCGAGTTGCCCGCAGCGGGGGGGGGGGGGGGGGGGGGAGGAGGGGGGGGGAGGAGGGGGGGGGGGGGGGGGGGGGGAGGAGAGGGGAATGCTGTTGCTCGTAAACGTCGGCGGGGCCAAGCACACCCGG
>NZ_JBVIGS010000042.1:0-31203 GCF_055570675.1 Streptomyces sp. NPDC031111 | reverse complement strand
TCCTCCCCCCCCTCCCCCCCCCCCCCCCCCCCCCCCCCCCCCCCCCCCCCCCCCCCCCCCCCCCCCCCCCCCCCCCCCCCCCCCCCCCCCCCAGGACCCGGGCTTGCTCAGGTGTGGGGTTCGCAGGTCAGCTCCGGCACGCGGTCGTCCCCGGACACTTGAGCACCTACACGAATCCGTCCGACGCGCGGCGGGTATCGGCCGATCCTCGTCATGGACGCTGGCGAACGTACCTGATCACCATCGACGGAGACCAGGGTCTGAGCCGAGTGCCTGCAACGGGCGTTGTCGCGTGTGGTCCAGCCGAGCGGCCGCTGGCTTTGGGGCCGAACTGCCGTTGCCTGGGTTGAACCAGCCCAGGCCGCGCTGAAGAAGCACGGCGGCCGGGCGCTGTGTGCGGGCGTGGCGGGGTCCTCGTGTTCGTCACCCACCGCTGCCCCGGCCCGGGGAAGGTCGTCAGCCCGCGCGGCGTGTGTCCGGACGCCGGCCTGGCCCGCCTCTCCTACGGTCAGGCCCGCGCTGCTGGACGAGCACACCGCCGTGCGCGGGCCGGCGACCGGCTGGGACCCGCACGAGTACCCCCATTCCGCCCTGACCCACCTCGGTGAACAGGGCGCCTCGTTGCTGATGCATGGCGAAGTCCCAGCACAAGAAGCCGGAGAACGTCCGCCACTACTTCAAGCCGTCGCCGGAAGCGATCGCCGAGCTGACCAGCCTCCTCGCTCGCGGCGGCAGCCACCGTTGAGTAGACGGCTCGACGGCTACGGTGGCTGCGGCGGCGAGGACTATCCAGATGCAGTGAGCCGGTCAGGTCGGATTGGTACGCAAAAGAGGCCGGGCATCTGCGGGGCGCTGACCATGAAGCCGAGGAAGAGCCAGGCGCGCAGCCGGCGTCTCCCGGGAGGCCGCCACCACAAGAAGCACGGGATGAACGTGCAGGTCCTGGCCGATCCGTTCGGCCGGCTGCTGTGGGCCTCTCCGGCTCTGCCCGGTGCCGTCCACGATGTCCGGGCCGCCCGTGAACACGGCGTCGTCCGCACTCTCACGGACGCTGGCATCAAGTGCTGGGCCGACAAGGGATACCGAGGCGCCGGGGGCACGGTCCGCGTCCCGTACTGGGGACATTGGGAGACGCTTTCCCGAGGTCAGAAGGCCGTCAACCGGTCTCACGCCAAGATCCGGGCCCTGGTCGAGCAAGCCGTCGCCACCCTCAAGTCCTGGCGGCTCCTCCGCAAGCTGCGGTGCTCGACGACTCGCGTCACAAGCCTCGTCCGAGCCGTCGTGACCCTGCATTTGGCCAGCTCAGACCGATGATGGAAAGGGCTCAGTGTCTGCGCACGCCCTCTGCTGGAACGGATCCGTGTTCCCCGCACCGGCCCGGGTCGGCCACGGAGTAGGCCCGGCCAGGTTATCGCAGACAAGGCTTACAGCTCCCAAGGCTTCCGCGCCTACCTGCGACAACGCGGCATCGCGCACACCATCCCCGCGAAGACCGACCAGCGACGGCACCGGCTGAGGCGCGGAGGCCGCGGCGGCCGACCGCCAGGTTTCGACTGGGAGACCTACCGGCGGCGCAACATGATCGAGCGCTGCTTCAACCGGCTCAAGGGCTTCCGTGGGATCGCCACGAGATACGAGAAGACCGCCACTTCCTACGAAGCGGCGGTCACCCTCGCATCGTTCCTGCTCTGGGCAAGATCCGTTTGAAGACAGACCCTAATACCCTTTGCAGACTTCAGGAAACTCCGGATTCACTGCCACACCAGAGGAATGTATGTGTGTCAAGGGATGAAAATTCGGAAGTCGGGAGTAGGGAAGTGCAGAACTGAGGTACGCACGCTCACCCCGAAGCCGTACCTCTACACCGAGGCGGCTGAGAGTGGCTGCCACGTTTGTGGAGTTGCCTAGGAAATTCTGGGCGTCAGCAAGAAGACCTAAATGCAGGGGAAGGCGGATTAGAATACGGCGCTTACTTAGTTCCTCGATTGCCAGGGAAATTTCCACGACACCTTCCTCCTCGGCACCCGAGTGGACGGCAGCCCAGCCGTGGCAGACGTGAAGCATCGAGGCCCAGTATTCCAAACAATGAGTTTTCGCTATTTCAAGGCCTTGGGTGCTGGATTGCTCTGCCTGCCCGACGTCACCTTCCAGTGCCGCGATCAGACTATCCGCGTAGAGTGCCGTTACATGGCTGACCGGATCGTCCTGATATTTGATCAAAGCGTTGAGTTCCTCCCGCCGCTGTGTCGCCATGTCTCGTGAACCCAACAACCAGTGGGTGAGTGCACTATAGAAGCGAGAGAGCACCCGTGGATTATAAGGTAATACGCCTGATCGGGCTTCCGGTAGTTGGTCGGAGAGTGCCACGGCCCGCTCCAGTTCGTCCCGTGCTTCGATGAGTTGGCCCCGCGCGTGCAGGGCAACACCCATTGCGCAATTCCAGGACAGCCGGGCAACCGGCCGGAGCGATTTGGGATCGGCCCCAGCCGGCGGTTCGACGGCGCGGACCGCGTCGTCATACCGACCGTTCATCAAATGGGCAGCCAATGGGTACCACAGAGTGTCGTATTCATGCTGGCTCAAGTCATATTTCCCGCCTAGTTCCAGCATGCGATGAAATGCGTCTTGCGCTTCCGGATCGTTGTAGCCTCGGGTGATGGAGAGCTGGTGGGTGAGCGTGCGCTGAAGGCGATACTCGAGTGCGTCAGCGGTTGAATCATCCTGCGCCAGTGACGGGAGAATCCTTAGGGCATGGCAAAGCCACTTTTTGACATCTTTATGCGAGCGGGCGGCCACAGATTCCTCAACCGCCTCCAGCAGGTGGTGAAGTACCTTGTCGGCCGGGAGGGTGCCTGACGCCCGCCATGCGTGATACGCAATTTCCCGTTGACGGTGAATTGCTCCGCGTCCGAGCAGCAAAGCGTGGAACACCCGTTCATGCAGGCGCCCCCGCTCTCCGCCCGTCATCTCCTCTATCAGGAATTGGCGGAACAGTGGATGGTGGAAACTTAATTCATAGGGCGGGTGGGTTTCCTGTCGCAGGACGCCGACGTGCACTGCTGCTTGCACTGCCTCGTCTAGATCGGTCTCACTGTCCAAAACCTCTCGCAATAGATAGGGATCTATGTGGGAGCCGATGACCGCGCAGCAGCGTAACACCTCGATCGCTGGCAAAGAGAGGGATTCAAAGCACTGGTGCAACATTCCGCGCATTGCCATGGGAATATCATCGCGGAGGCTTTGAACGACCGCTGCGTGCCTGGCCCGGCCTTTTCCACGGAGTAGGGTGAGCAGTTGGCTGAGGATGTGAGGGTTGCCCCTGCTTCGATCGTGAAGGACGCGCGTCAAGTCCTTGTCAATCTGGACCCTGGAATCTTTGAAAGCGAAGGATTCAAGCGCCTCTATGGGAAGTCCGTCCAGGTGCAACGTCTTGGTCCGCGGGCTGCTCAGAAGGGCGGTCATCGCCTTGTGTTCCGCCGAGAGATAGGTCCCGAATTGCCGAGCCGTCAGAACGATGCTGACCTGCTTACAACTTAGGCGAGGAGTAAGCAAATCGAGTATTTGAAGCGAGCCGGTGTCAGCCACGTGCAGGTCCTCAAGCACCAGAATGAGCGGAGCCTCATCTATGCATGCAAGGAGCGTCTCACATACGGCATCCTGTGCAAGAAACTGATTTCGTGACTGTACAGTGTCAACCATGGCAGCCCTGTTTCGCGCACCGCGACGATGCCTCGGCCTGGGTACACCCTGGGCGCTTCGGAGCATTTCCGGCAACGCCCCGAAGCGGTGTTGCGCCGCACGGTATGCCGTTGGCCGGGACGCCGATAAGTCACGGAAGATCTGCGACCATAACCAGTATGATGGGACGCCTTCGGCAGAAGTGCAGTTCCCATATACGATCTCTACACCAGCATCGACGAAGGCCGATGTCGCTTCCCGGACAAGTTCCGTCTTTCCGACGCCTCCCTCCCCGACGACCATGGTGAGATGCCCCCCGCCATTGAGTGCGTTATTGATGTGCTGGCTAAGGAGCGAGATTTCCTGGGCCCTGCCGACGAATGTGGATGAAGCACGGGATACTGGCAGGAAAGCCCGGTCGTCGGCGTGCAGAGTTGAGGCGGGGGCTATCTGGACGCGGGGATCGGTCTCGTTCTCCGCGTTGGCCCTTTCCAGGGCGGGAGTATCGGAAAGCGTCGTCGCGTGGTACTGGCCGAGTCCCGAGCCGGCTGCGTTGTGGCTGTCGGATCGATTTCCAGTAACAAGCGTGCTGATGCGGTCGTTTACACGCAACTCCTGCCGTAGGACTGCGGAGTAGATCTTCTGGAGGCCCTCGCTGGGACTGACTCCCAACTCCTCCTCGAGCTGCACACGTGTCCGTTCGTACAGTCGCAAGGCTTCTGCCTGTCTCCCGAGTCTATACAGTGCGGTCATCAAATGCCCCACCAGGCTCTCGTTTGTAGGGTCACGCTGCACCTCCGGCTGTACCGCAACAATCACGGCGTCGGGATCATCGAGGGCTAGACAGGATTCGGCCAGTGTGTTCACGGCCATCACCCGTATATGTCCCAGCCGGTTGCTCTCCTCGTTCAGTAGCCCGTAGGAAACGAGATCGAGGTAGGGCTGGCCCTGCCAGAGCTCAAGTGCATCGGTGAGCTGCTCTTTAGCGGACTGCGCCCGATGCTGGGCCGCCTGCTCGCGTCCCCGCTTCACCAGCTGCTCAAAACGGAGAACGTCTACCATCCACGGGTCCACGTTCAACAGGTAGCCAGGTGTGCGATGATGTATATGTGCCAGGGGCTCGTCCTTTTCCTCGCCCTTTTTCTGCGTCCTCGGATTGAGGGCGCGGCGCAAATGGGAAACGTATGTCTGCAATGTCCCTGTCGGGTGGCGGGGCGGACGATCACCCCAGAGTTCGTCAACGAGTTGTTCTGTCGGGACCACACTGCCCTGCCGGATAAGTAGTAGCCCCAGCAGTGCCCGGTGACGCGGTGGCCCCAATGGAAACTCACGCCTGCCGTGGCGTGCGACCATTCTTCCAAAGACACGTAGTTCCTTTATTTTGCGTGCTGTGCCGTCTGCTGCCTCCTGAGGGGCTTGTTGCTGGGAGGGCGCTCGGTGGTGGGATAAGGAGGAGAAATTTGCGGGCTGTCCTGCAGTCGTTCCTGTAGGCAATCTAGCTATCCGTTCATGTTCGTTCAATTGAGTCGCATGCATGGATGTAAAGATCGTGTTGCGCCTATGAAGCCGTGTCTGACGAGTAGCGTTGCCATGGTTTCGTGGCGAGGAAGGAAGCTTCGTCGGCAGGCGTCGTTGCTCTGCCGACATTGCGTAGGTCTGAAATCTTGAGGGCTGCCTGATCGCACTTGGACCAGGGCGATTGCCCGTGACCCGTGCGGCGGACGCGGATATCAGCCCATAGAGGACCGCGGAACATTGCCATCTGTCGGGAGTGGGATCAGGCGCGGCCTCTTGCCCCGCGCGGACCGGCCACCAGGCGACGGGGAGTTGGCGTGAGGCTTACGTGATCATGTCACCAGGCATGAACATGCCCTCAGTCGGCACATCGAGCCGCAGTGCGGGGAACCGACGAGCATCGCATGTTGCGGAACGATGTGATTGGCGCGTCCGCTGGAGTGGCAGGGCGTTGGTGCCGGAGGGCCGTGGAGAGTGGTTGCGTACGGTGTGATCGGTAGTGCACCCATGTGTTCTCCTGAGGTTCTCAGTACGGCGCGACAACACGGAGAGTCTGGTGATCCGTGCACTCTCGGTCGAGTCCTCAAGTTCTTCTGTGCGTGTAACGTTCACTATAAGGCGATCGCGTGAAGTAGCAAGCCTTGAAATGGGATCCACGAGGGATCCGTCCGGGCGCATGTTCGCGGCCACTCAGGACACGTATCGGTCCCTCAGCGAAAGGTAGGTTGCCTGGGGTGCCGAAATTCTTGCGTACCGGCGTCATCGCGGGTCTTCAGAGTTGAGCGGTGCGGAGGTGTCCGCGGGCTCGACGGGTGGTGACGCATCGTGTCCGTAGACGCTGGTTCTCGGCATTGCGGAAGCCGAACGCGGCTCGTGCCACGAGCTTGATCACCCGGGTTGATGCCCTCGCTCTTGGCGTTGTGGTACCCGGTGTCGATGAATGTCTCGATCTCGGCCCACCAGCGGTCGACGGTGACGGCGAGCTGCCGCACCTCGGGGATGACGGCGTCCGCGCACCAGGAGGAACTTCCAGAGTGCGTGGCCGACTTGGTGTCGGCCAGCCATGGTGAGGAGGCTGCGGAGGTTCTCCTTGGCAATCCACGCCGTCAGCAGCGCCTGCCCGAGCTTCCCCTCACCGAGCAGCGTGTTCCACATGGTGGAGAACTGGCCGTCGGTGAGATCCTCGCGGTTGCGCAGGAGCCGTCGTCTGGCCTTCCACTCAGGGTCGGTGGCCCATCCACGTCGGCCGCGGATTTCGGCAGTGGTACGGCGCCGGACCATGGACAGCATCTGGTTGGCGACCTGAACGTGGAAGTGGTCGACCACGACGATCGCGTGCGGCAGGCCGGTGCGGGCCGCCGCGCGGTAGGTGGCCGACATGTCGATGGTGACGTGCCGCATGCTTTTTCGCCAGGTCAGTGGCGTAGTGGCGAGCCAGTCCAGGACGTCGGCGACGGTGCGGCCCTCGACCTGGCCGAGCAGCCCGCCGGGGCCCAGCGCGTCGACGAAGCCGGTGTGCCACCGGTCCCGGGCCAGGTGCCACTTGCCGCTGTCGGGGTCCTGCTCCCACTTCGCCTTGCCCCGCCGGGTCTCGTCGATGCCCAGCACCTTCACCTCGGGCAGCGGGGCATCGACGACCTCGCGTGCCGATGCGCGGAAGGCACCCATCACCGTCGGCCAGGACAGGTGCAGGTCGCGGGCGGCCTGGATGACCGTGGAGCCGGCGTCGCGTACGCGGCGACCAGCCGTGACCCGCAGCCGGGCGGTGATCCGCGCGCCAGCCGGTATCTGTTGGATCTGCTCGGTGAACGACCGGCGCGGGCAGCCGGGCTCCCGGCACCACCAGCGGCGCTTGTGCCAGCGGAACTCCAGCCCGTTCTCGCCGTATGGCAGATCGCGGGGCCGCGTCGTCGCGGATCCCTTCACCCGCGTGGCAAACACCCCGCACTCGGGGCAGTGGTTTCGTAAGCGGGAGCGGGCAACGTTTGTCGACGGTTCTTGGCAGCACTTATCGATCAAGTGGCTCAGAAATGTCGATGAGAACTGACAACGCTGGAACGGTCGAGCGACCGTGGTAGCGGATGTGTCATTGAGGGAGCAGGCCCTCCGGACGTCTTGAGTCAGAAGCCGATCGCGGGAAGCCCCGGTTTGCAGTTTTGCGTCAGCCCCAGTTGTGATCTCCGGTGAAGCCGTCGATGGACTCGCGCAGGATGTCGGCATGACCGGCGTGCCGGGCGACTTCTTCGAGCATGTGGATCAGTGCCCAGCGCAGTGAAACGGTGGCGCCGTCGAAGAACGCGAAGGCGGTGCCGGTGGCGTCGATGTCGAGGCTCCCGATCGCCTCGTCGGCGGCAGCCCGGGCGCGGGCATAGAAGTCCATGATGTCTTTCGTCGGCTCGTCAGCAGCCACGTGCCAGTCGGACGCCGCGTCGCCTTCGACTTCGAAGGGAAGCGGATGGCACTCGCGGCCGAACGTCAGGCAGAACCAGCCGAGTTCGGCGCCGGCCAGGTGCTTGAGCAGCCCGATCAGGCTCGTGCCCGATGGAGTCACCGGGCGGCGTAGTTGGTCGTCGCCGAGGCCCTCGAGTTTCCATAGGACCGCGTCGCGGTGTCGGTCCAGGGCGGTGTGCAGGCTTTCCTTCTCGCCGCTGGTGAACGGCACATGCTTGACCATGCCCAGACCCTAGTGGTTGGGAGGTTCTGTGATCCCGACTCTGTCTCCGCAGGGGAGAGTTTCTGCCATCGTCGTGACGACAATGAGTTTGATGCTGGTCAGCCTGCGGGAGCGTCCTGTGCCCGGGCCGCCCTGGTGCTGGCGAGTCGATAGGACTCCGTGCTGTCTCGATGATGTTCCCGCCGAAGGTGAGGCGGTCGACGATGGCCGCGCAAAGCCGCGGGTCCGTGAACGTCCTCGTCCACCCGCCGAACGACTCGTTGGAAGCGATGGCGACGCTGTTCTTCTCCTCCCGCTCCGTTAACACCCGGAACAGCAGCTCAGCGCCCCTGCGGTCCAGCTCCATGTAGCCCAGTTCGTCTATGCAAAGAAGATCGACTCGCCCATAGCGGGCGATGGTCTTGGTCAGGATCTTCTCGTCCGCAGCTTCGACCAGCTCGTTGACCAGTTTGGTGGCGAGTGTGTAGCGGACCCGGAAGCCGGCCATGGCGGCTTCGGTGCCGAGCGCGATCAGCAGGTGGGACTTGCCGGTGCCCGAGTCGCCGATCAGGCAGAGGGGCATACGTTGGCCTCGAAGTCGAAGGCCCGCAGGGACTTCTCCCGCGGGAACTGTGCCGCCTTGATCCTTCGTTCGGACCGGCGGCGGGCCCGGTCGTCGCACTCAGCCATCAGCAGTTCAGCGAGGAAACCGCGATAGGACATCTGGTCGCGGGCGGCTGCTTCGGCCAGTTCGGGGAACTGGGCCCGGATGGTCGGCAGCCTGAGCATGCGGCATGCTGTCGGCGTACAAGTGAACGTGCACCACTTCGTACGGATGAAAGTGCACCGTTCTCGGTGCGGTGATGGGGTGGAGGCCGCAAGTCTGCTGCTGACGGTTCGGGGTGGCAGGGAGGCGGCTGACGGTGGTCTTGGAACCACATCGCTGGCTTGAGTTGAGGCGGTTCCGGCCGCTGTATGAGTCCGGTGCGATGAGCCTGCGGGAGATTTCGAAGGAGACCGGGCTGAACCGTCGGACGGTCAGCAAGTACTTGAAGGACCCCGCTTCACTCGCGCCGCCGAAGAGAGAATCATCAGGTCAGCGGCATCGGCGGGTGGTGGACGAGGTCGCGCCGCTGATCGACGCGATACTCAGGTCGGAGATCCTACTCAAGGGAAGGGTGATCCACGAGCGCCTGGTCCAGGAGTACGGGGTCACCATCAATTACCAGCGGGTGAAGCTCTACCTGCAGGAGGCCCGGCCTCGGATCGCGGAGGAACTGGGCATCAGCCCAGGCGAACTGGCGGGTCTGCACCGGCGGTTCGAGGTCGTTCCGGGTGCTCAGGCCCAGGTGGACTGGGGTGATGAGGGCAGAATCCTCGCTCATGTCGGGATCCCGAAGGTCTACTCCTTCCACATGACGCTGTCGTACTCGCGCGATCCGTTCTGCTGCTTCACCACCAGCCAGGACCTGGCGACGTTCTTCAACTGTCATCGTCAGGCGTTCGCGCACTTCGGCGGGGTGCCGATGAGCATCGTCTACGACCGGACCAAGACGGTCGTGCGCCGGCACGTCGCCCCGGGCGAGGCGGTCCCGCTGCATCCGGAGGCGGTCGCCTTCGCCGGGCACTACGACTTCGATATCGACGTGCTGGCCGACTACCGGCCCACGGGCAAGGGACGTGTCGAGCGCCAGGTCCTGATCGTCCGCGACCACGTACTGGCCGGACGGGCGTTTTCCTCCATCGAGGAGATGAACGCCGCCTTCGCGGCCTGGGTTCCGCTGCGGCGGGCGAAGGTCCACGGCACCCACGGTGAGGTCATCGGGCACCGGGCCGTGCGCGATCACATGGCTCTGCGTCCGTTGCCGAAGGTCCCCTATGTGGTCGCCCAGCGGCATCTGCGGCATGTCGGCAAGGACTGCCTGGTCGCCTTCGACACGAACCTCTACTCGGTGCCCGCCCGCAAGGTCCGTCCCCGCCAACTGGTCGAGATCCGGGCCACGAAGTCGCAGGTCAGCTTGCATTCCACCGTCCCCGACGCGGGCGGCCGGACCCTGCTGGCCGTCCATCCGCGGGCAGTCGGCCGCGGGGCCCGCGTCGTGGATGAGACCCACTGGGACGGTCTACCCACCGGCGCCGGCCGCCGCGTCACCACCGGCGACGCTCTGCCCTCGCCCCGCCGCAGCCAGTCGGCCGGGCCGACGGCCGGACCGCTGCAGGCCCTGGTGAACCGGGCTGCCGCCGCGCATGTCGAGGTCGGCCGCCGGCCGCTCTCGGTCTATGACGAGCTGACCGGCACCCGCCCCTTCACCACCAACGCACCGACCGAGGACGCCCGTTGAGCGAGCTGACCAGCACCCGCATCCGCACTACCGCCACCAAGCTCGGCCTGCCCCACCTGGCCGAGGCCCTGAGCCAGTACATCCAGCGGGCGGACGAGGCCAAGATGGGCTACCTCGACATGCTCGACCTGGTGCTGTCCGAAGAACTCGCCGTCCGCGACGACCGCCGCTTCCGCAACGGCCTACGGCTGTCGAAACTGCCGCACCACAAAATGCTGGAAGACTACGACTTCTCCTTCCAGCCCGAACTCGACCCGCGCAAGGTCAAGGACCTGGCCACCCTCTCCTTCGTCGAGGACAAAGCCAACGTCGCCCTGCTCGGGCCGCCGGGGGTCGGCAAGACGCACATCGCCGTCGCCCTGGCCGTCGCGGCTTGCCGGGCCGGATACTCGATCTACTTCACCAGCCTCGACGACATGGTCCGCCACCTCAAGGCCGCCGAGGACCAGGGCCGGCTGATCAGCAAACTCACCAGCTACCTCCGCCCCGCGGTTCTCGTGGTCGACGAGGTGGGCTACCAGCCCCTGGAACGGACCGAGGCGAACCTGGTCTTCCAAGTGATCTCCAAGCGCTACGAGAAGGGCTCGATCATCCTGACCTCGAACAAGACCTTCGGCGAATGGGGCTAGGTCTTCGGCGACGAGGTCCTGGCCACCGCGATCCTCGACCGCCTCCTGCACCACTGCGAAGTCGTCCCGATCAACGGCAACAGCTACCGGCTCAAGAACCGCCTCGCAGCCATCGAACGCGACACAGACGCCGCCTGACAACTGACGGCTCCTCTCTGTGGCTGCCCCCAGACGAGCTAGCGCTCGGGGCGGGGCAGCCGACGAGCAGTGGCGTTACGCCAACGCGCGGTGCGGATGCTTGACGAGCCTCTGAGCGCAGCCAACTCCTTCGGCCCGCGCACGAGTCGGCAGGCCCCAGTGTTCTGGTCGACGAGGATGGGCCAGTTTCCCCCGACCCGGATCTGGCGCCCCTCCTCGTCCTTCGCCGTGGGATACCAGGTGAAGCCATAGATGCCCGTGACATCCGGAGTCGCCCACAGGCCGATTTCGAAGGCCCACTCCTCCCAGCGGTCAGTCAGGGTCCGGCCGAACTCCTCCGCACGTCTCCGTGCTTCGTTTTCCTCCAAGAGGTCCCCTTTCACCGCACTCCAACACCTGGGAGAGCAGACGTTACGGGACTGAGCCAGGCCACGGAACGGGACCTACCTCGGTGCACATATCTCTGTACTTGGCGGTGCACACAGAGAAGTACGCGGACACATGCCTGGTCGACGGCGGCGGTCGCGGCCTGTTCGGTCAACCCACGGTGGCGTTTGAGCGTCACGACATCTCTCCCTGGATGGCGGGGCGGTCGGCTGGTGCCGGGCTCGCAGCAGCTGGTCGTAGGCCGCGACCGAGGGCAGCGGCCGGGTATCGGGCGGCAGCTGGTCAAGCCGCCGTTCAGTCAGCGAGGTCACGTTCGCTCGTTCCAGCACCGGTGGGATGAAAGATGTCGCAAGCTCGTCGGCTTCAGCCGCCTTCCGTGCCTCCAGGGCGACGGTGTCCGCGGTAAGCGCACCGGCTCTGACCGCGGAGGCAAGCCCGGCGGCCAGGTGTTCCGGGGGGGGCGGCCCATCAGCAGGACCTCGATGAGCCCGGGTGCCGTCCCTCTCGCCGTGGGCAGCCTTCGCCGCCTCCCACCAGGCATCGTGGATGGGCGTGAACTTTCCTGCGGAACGGGCCTGTTCGAGGGCAGTGGCCCCGGGAAACGCGCCCGGCTTGCGGACGAGGGCTTCGAGGTAGTGGTCCAGGTCCAGGCGGGCCTGGCCTTTGGCGATGAGTCGTTCGTGGCGGGCGATCTCGGTCTGTCCGTCGTAGACCAGGAGTTCTGATGCATGCAGCATCGCCCGAACGGTCCGCCCGATGAACCGCACCGGCACCGAGTAGCGGTTGGTGCGGACACTGATCTGGCTGAAGCGGTCGACCCGCAAACTGAACAAACGGCCAGTTTCAAATGGTTCGTCCGGTAATGGCTGAAGTAGGCGCCGTTCGACAGCAAGATACTCGTTCACCGGTCGTGGCCGGGAGCCGATCCGGCGTCGCTCGTCTTCCTCATCCCACTGCTCGATCATTGCGTTCAGCTCTGCGAGGGAGGCGACCTCCGGGACGGGGACCATGTGATTACGGCGGAACCAGCCGATCTGTCCCTCGACGCCGCCCTTCTCGTGGGCGCCCTCGATGCCGGGCAGGCAATACGCGCCATCAATGCCGTAGTGCGACCGGAACGCGGTCCACCGCTCGTTCTCCGCCCGGGACCGCGAGCTCAGCACCCGGGAGACCGCGGA
This sequence comes from Streptomyces sp. NPDC031111, assembly GCF_055570675.1. Classification (NCBI taxonomy): domain Bacteria; kingdom Bacillati; phylum Actinomycetota; class Actinomycetes; order Kitasatosporales; family Streptomycetaceae; genus Streptomyces; species Streptomyces sp. NPDC031111. The sequence continues at coordinate 18,683 of NZ_JBVIGS010000042.1, read as the reverse complement.
GCGGAGGTTGTCGTATCGGACCTTGCCGGTGGGCACCCCTCTAATATGCGGGTCTCGGTGTCAAGTGGTCCCGGTATGCTCAAGGCCTGACTGGGGCATTGGGGACGGGGAGGTGACGGGTCATGGCGTTGGCTGAACGTCTGAGGCTCTTCGAGCCGCTGCTGGACGACTTAGCAACCGTGTTCTGCCCAGACGTGAGCTGGCCGGCCCAGACCTCTGGGGATCCTGTCCAGGACGCCTACTGTCGCTGCGAGGACAAGCGGCTCCAGATCGGCAGGGCTTGTGCGACGAATGATGAGGCTGTACTCGAGCACGCCGATCGGATCATGCGTGCCGTCGTCCACGACCACTGTCCCAGTGGCAACCGTCAGTTAATAGAGCCGCTGGTTGCGGTGCTGGGCCATCGAATGGTCATGGAGGCCATCCTCGACTATCTCGAGACCGGTCCGGCGAACGAGAAGCTGGGTGCCACGATGGCAGCGTACTGGGCTTTTGGCTCATTGCAGTACTCGACGTTTGAGGAGTACCGAGCCGACCTGGAGGCGCATCCCAGACAAGGAGCCCTCGGCAGCGTCGTCCTCAATTTCGCGGCGGTAACACCGCAGGGCCACAACGCTGAAATACGCGCGTTTCGGCGGGAGTTTGGGACTCGGGTCCGAGACGCGTGCCTGCGCGCCTTCGTCGCATCCGAGGAACCAGTCGACTGTCGGTACTGGTCGTTCAAATTCACGCTCGACCTGGACGACTACCCGGCTGCCCTCCACCCGGAGGTGGAAGCAGCCCGGCGGATCGCTGAGAGCCACCCGGAGCGATACCGAGATTGGGCTCGCAACGGCTGACGGCCGTGGTGGATAGCAGGCAGGTAGTCAGCCGGCCTGCTCGTCCAGCCGGTTGAGGAGCCCGTCGAAGATCTGCTCGCGTGCGACCTGTCCCTTGGCGGCCGCGTCGTTTCGCTGACGTTCGAGGGTGGGCCGGAACTCGATCGTGGTGACGAAGAACGTGCACGATTCGCAGATCGACTCGAAGTGGCAGTCCATCTCGACGGGGCGAGCGCAGTAGCCGTTGCCGAGCATCCGGCGGTGCATCTCCCGACGGAGCTTGGCCATCTCCGTCCCCTCGGCATCGGCCGGCAGGTGACGCGGGGCGTCGTAGAGTGCCTCGACCTTCTCCGAGACGGCGAAGTACTCGTCGGCGACGGTACGGTCGGCGATCCGGGCGTAAACACGTGTCATGGACAGCGACCTGTGTCCAAGGAGGGCGGCGATGGCCTCCAGGGACATGCCCCGGTTGATCGCCTGGGTGGCCAGAGTATGGCGGAGCTGGTGCGGGGTGACCCTGCCCAGTCCGGCCCGCTCGGCGGCCTTGCGGACGGCGGCCTCGATGCGGGAGGCGTTGACCGGGCGGCCGTGGTCGGTGAACAGCAGGTTCGATCGCAGGCCCTCGGGCCGGTGCAGCAGCCAGTCGTCCAGCAGCGTCTTGAGCTGGGGGTGCAGGGGAACGTAGCGGTCGGTGTGCATCTTGCCGACCGGGACACGGAGCCAGTAGGCGGAGCCGATCTGCACGACCGCGTCGATGGTAAGACGGAGCATCTCACTGCGACGCATCCCGGTGCGGGCGAGGATCTCGATGGCGAGCCGTGCGAACGGGTCGGGGTCTTGGCGGGCGCCTGCCAGCAGTTTGGCGGCCCGATCGTGCTCATCCGGGACAACCTCAACGTCCACAAGGCCGCCGACTTGCGGAAGTTTGCCGAGAGCCGGGACTGGCTGACCATGTACTACCTGCCGCCCTACGCGCCCGACCTCAACCCTGTCGAAGGGATCTTGTCACTGCTGCGGCGCGGCTGGCTCTCCAACGTCGCCTTCAGCACTCCCGAACACCTCGTCCAGCGCATCCGCCGCGGCCTAAGACACATCCAGTACCACAGCGAACTCATAGACGACTGCCCCGCCGAGACCGGCCTGAGCATCAGACCCGCCTGAGCAAGCCACGACATCACGAGTTCAACCTTAGTAACTACCCGGCCTTTGGAAGACCTAACGCCTCGGATCTTCGGCGGATCCGCCGCACTTCCGTGCAAGGTTGTTCACAAGCGTCCTCTAGCCTCACGGCAAGCCTTCTGCAAGGGAAATGACACATTCTCCTGGTCGTGGAAGTCCGACTTCTGTTGTGGCCCGGTATCCCTGCGAACGCGAGAAATCCGATGATCCAGACCATGGTATGAATGATCGTCAAGGGGGAGCCCGTCCTGTACCACATGCCGGGCCCCCCACCAACGAGAGCGACCTACGCCGGATCAACACCGAGGCGCCGCCCCTCTGAGGTCCTGCATGCCACACGGAAAGGACTGCAGCGCCGTTTTTACTCCCGGTGTGCCCGGACCCTCAATGCGGCAGGTGCTTCACATACGGGGCCTTTAACGTTCCCGAGAATTCCTCTTTCGCTCATAGATGACCCTTTGGCCCGAGCGTGACTCCAGGTAGAAGACGCGTGTCCGCTACGTGGAGAAGGCTCTACCGCAGAGATTGAAGAGTGCGTCGTCTGTTGCCGTTCTACGAATCCGAAGGTGGTTTTGCGGTGTTTGTGGCCACTCTCTCATCAAAGAGTTCGGTCACCACGGGCTCTGAACTGGGTCGCGGCTTCGGTGTAGCACCGCACGACATAGTTCCAGAAGGCCGGCACGTCAAGGTCCACCGGTACGAGCGCGTTGGGGATCGTCGACCGAAAGTCCACCACGGTCATGCCCGAGGTGAGAGCGCCAGCGGTTTCCACGTCAACGTGGGCGCTGCGGGAGGTGACGAGGCCGGGTCGGGCCGCGCAAGCCACAGCGCAAACGTCGTGGAGGATCTGTCCGCCCCGGTCCTCGCCGTCGTGACGGGCCAGATATGTGGCCAGCGGAATGATCAATTCATGGGCCAGTGGGCCCAGCCCGGAGAATCTGGCCAGGACGCCGGCGTCGGCTCGGGCTTGTCCTGTCAAGTCGAGACCCACCATCGTGACCTGCCAGCCAGCCGCAAAGACCCGCTTCGCTGCTTCCGGGTCGACATAGATGTTGAACTCGGCGGCGGGTGTGATGTTTCCGCGCCGGAAGGAGCCGCCCATCATGGTGAAGGAGGCAACCAGATCGGCGATACCGGGATCTTTCGCCAAGGCGAGCGCGATGTTGGTGAGAGGTCCGGTTGCCACCAGGTGAATCGCTCCTGGGTCGGACCGAATCATCTCGACCAGTAGGTCGCACGCGTGCTGCTGCGAGGGTGCCCTGGTAGGTGGCGGAAACTGCACGGAACCGAGCCCATTCGGGCCGTGCAGATGCGGCACGTACGACGGGGCCCGCAAAAGTGGGGCGGTTGCACCGGCAGCGACAGGCAGGTCGGATATTCCGAGGAATTCGAGTAGAGCCAACGAATTCCTTGTGGTCTGCTCCACGTCCACGTTTCCGCTGACCGTCGTAACTGCTACGAGGTCAATGTCTGGGTCGCCGAGTGCGAGGAGTAACGCGAGGGCGTCATCCAGGCCTGGGTCACAATCAAGAATCAGCTTCAGGGGCATGGGTGCAACAGTGCCACAGGGATTCGTTCAGGTCCACCCATCTGCGGGACAGAATTCCACTCACGCAAAGCAAAATTTTGCTTGATTTCCGGGAGGATTTTTATCGTGGGAAGTCTTGACCGTGACGAGGAGAACGTCTTCATAGGTCGGCAAGTAGAAGTGGGTAGGCTCCTTTCCGCACTCAATGGCACTGGGCCGGGCAGGTGCTTCGTAACAGGTGAACGAGGGGTCGGCCGTACCTCTGTGCTGCGTTCCTTCACCAAGCACGCCCGGCTGCGCGGCCACTTGGTCCTGACCCTTGACTGCCGCGCGGGTGCTGTTCACGTCCGGCAGTCCATCAAGGCCCAACTGCACCTGCCAGACGACTCCGCTGCCGATGCCTCACGTGACCTTCGGCCTGCGGGCGCCACTGAGCTCGCCAACGCCATCCATGGCGCGATGGCGGAGACAGCTTCCTCCGCACCACATGTCATAACCGCCGACGACCTGGACCTCGCCGACGGCTGGACCCTTTCGCTCCTACGGGCCCTGATGACACCAGGCACCGATACCTCCGCCGCTCTGGTGACATCAATTCAGGACGGGAGACGCGCGAAAGAAAATGCGGTGCTTGCGGAGCTTCTACTGGACTCGCAGCCCGTACATCTGACCGGTCTTCCTTCCTCAGATTCTGTTCTTCTAGTACGCCGGTTGACGCAGCGTCGGATGAGTTCACAAGTGGCGGTTGCGTTCCACCGCGTCTGTTCCGGAAATCCGGGGCTTCTTGTCGCCCTGATTCAGGAGTGGGACCGGTCAGTGCGAGAGTACAGTGTTGCCGCCGTCGAGGAGGCGACCCTTCCTGCCATGACACATAACCTTCTTCTCCAGCTGGCTCAGGACTTCCCGTCCGCAGTCGGTATCCTCATTGCCGCATCCGTTGCCGGCGAAAATTCGGAGCCTCGCCTGCTTTCACATATGGTGGATATGGAATTATCGGATTTCCTGGAGGCTGCGGATTACCTGATCCGCATGCGATTATTGCGGGATGGCGGGAAGTTACTCCTGCGTCATCCGATCCTCCGTAACTCCCTCCTGGCGACCATGACCCGCGTCGCCCGCGACGCCGCACACCTCAAAGCTGCCTCCTATCTTCACCAGATGCATGCGCCGGTGGAGGACATCGCGACACAGCTCACCGCTTCCCTCACCCCGCTCGACTGCTCTTGGTCCACCGTGACGCTGATGTCAGCCGGGCGAGTTGCCCTCGCCGACGGCCGCAGGAGTGCAGCGCTCAATTACGTTGAGCACGCGGCACGGACCGCATCAGGGTCGGAGCGCGACGAGGCTCTCGTCGTCCTCACCGACCTCATGATGGACGACGACCTCCGAGGTGGTGTCGAGCAGGCGCTGGCCGCCCTGCGCAGCGTCTCGGCCGATTCTTGGTGCGGGGAGTTGCTTGCACAACTTGGCGGTGCGCTGTACCTGCTGTATCCGGAAGCCGGCGGCGCGAATACCAAGAACCGTGTCGTGCTCCCGGTCGCTACAAACACTGCAGGCCTGTGGGCTGTCCTGCATGAGATGCTCATCAGCGAGGAGCATCTCACCCCAGCGCAAGTGGCTTCGCGTTCGGAGTGTCTGCTCTCCCAAGAACTTGAGCAGCCGGGGGAGGGTAACCAAAGGATCAACGCTGTCTCTGACAGGCTGCGATCCGTGATCGGCGCCGTCGCCGATTTCAGTCGCTATCTGACGGGCGTAGATCCCGATCAGGCAGCGGCGGCAGCCGAACGATTGCTCACCTCCAGTGGGGAGGCCTGCGGCCATCCTCTCGCCGTGCTGTTTGCCATGGACATCCTGCTGTGGAACGACCGGCACGATGCTGCGGCTTGCCACCTGGAACGGCTGGAAGCCTGCGAGTTCGGCAGGCCCGGCTCCCTTCTCCGTGCTCTGTTGCAGTCCGTAAAGGCCCGTATCTCTCAAGCGCGTGGTGACCTCCGGCTGGCCTGTGAGCAGTTCGAACAGTGCCTTGAGTGGTTGACCCGTTGCGGCGCCGCGCCGCAGAACGCGCTGCGTCTTTGCGTGATTGGCGCGTTCGCCGAAGCACTCCTGGAACGCGGCGACACCGACGGAGCGCGGAAGCTGCTGTACGAGGACATCGATGTCAGCGGTGACACGGAGCTGCCAACTGGCTGGCGGTCCTGCACGTTGCTGCTTGCCCGGTCGAGGTTCTGTCTTGAGACCGGCGACTTCCAGGGCGCGATGCGCTATCTCCACGACGCGCGCAACCGGGCGGAAGCGGCCGGAATCGCGGTGTCGGCCGTGGTCCCCTGGCGCCGGCACGGGGTCTCGGTCCTGCGCCATATGGGCCGCTTCCATGAAGCCCGCCAGTGGGCCGAGGATCACTTGGCCGAAGGTGGCACTGACCGGGAGCGTGGCGTGGTTCTCGGCGTCCTCGGCACCATCGTCAGCGGGGTCGAGGGGGAAAAGCTGCTCCGGGAAGCAGTCGAACTGCTCAAGGGGCAGGGTGCGCGGCTTCAACTGGCTCACGCAACCGCTGACTTGGGAGTCTTGATGACGCAGGGAGATCGTTGGGAGGAGGCAGAAGCAACATTCGGCGCAGCCTTGTCTCTCGCTGACGACTGCGGAGCCGCTTCGCTTGTCACGAAGGTCCGCCAGCAACTGACCTCGCTCAGGGGCGATTCCTCCAACCAACTTGCATTGCGGGCGGCGGCGGAGCTCACCTCCAGGGAGAAGCAGGTCCTGGTCGGTGCCCTGCGCGGGCACAGAAACGCAGACCTCGCCTCCGAGCTGCACATCACGAAGCGCACTGTGGAGATTCACCTTTCCAGTTGCTATCGAAAGCTTGGGATCAGCGGCCGTGGAGAATTCGAGCAGGTCTTTCGAATTCCTGGTTTGTGGCCACTACTGCTCGCCAGCTAGCAGCGATGCCTTCACATCGTGGTGTCGGAGACTGACGGTCCATGATCTCTACGCTGTCCCGCTTACAAGGTGTGCCCAGGGCGGTGGCCCTGGGCGACGAACGCTGTTTCTTGCGTGCGAAGTTACGGATGTATGCGGCCGGTTGGTTCCGGCGCGGCGACGCCGACAAGAAGTAGCCGTGCAAGGCGCGGCCGTCCTGAGTAACCGGCACGGCTGGAGCTGGCAGGGCCCTACCGGGCAGTCGAGCGGGACAAGACAGTGGCTGGCTGGGTGAAGGAGACCTGGCCGAGCGTGGAAGGGCCGCGGCAGAGTTCGACGCCTGGTCCGTCTTCGATGACGGAGCCGGTTTCCCATGACGCTGCCGACCGTCCGTGCCTGGTACCGCCAAGGTCACACTTCCGTGGTCCGTGTCCAAGGCTGCTCCCGCCGACCCTTGTCGGTGGCTGCCTCGGGTCAGCTACTATGCCGCCGCGTCGGACGGCGCTGAAGGCCGGTATGAGGCTGCCCAGTCCGGTCCTCATTCCTCATGACGCGTCTGCGAGTATTCTCCGAGGCCCATACGTTCTGTACGAGTCGGCATGCTGTGTGCCTGGTCGGCCGCTCGGATCTGCGGCTCGTACCTCTCCCACAGGAGTGCAAGCAACCGATCTGCTCCTCCCCGCACCTCAGCGAGGGCGCGCTCAACCGGTTCAGTCACCGTCACCGGCTTGGCCCGCTCCCGGCGGGCCCACATGCTGGGTGCCGGCGGGAGTACGCCGCCGAGACGTCGTATCTGCCGTTCCATCGTCTGCTGGTACCCGCTCGCGTTGAGGTCGTGGGTGACAACTTCCTGAGCATGGTTGAACAGGCTGGTGACATTCATGGTCAGTGCCACCAGGTAGACATCTACGGGTACGCCCCTCAGCCCGGCTCGGAAGGCTTCGTGAGTGCGGCCGGTGAACACTGAATCGTCGAGGTGGACGACAACCTGCCCGTCCACAGGCAGTTCCACTGTCTGCCAGGATTGTGCCGAAACTCTGTTCATCTCCGCTTCATGGAATGAGTGGCGGCTCGTCGCCAGGCTGGTATAAGCGCGCTGCTGGGGCGTCAGCAGTCCTGCCCACAGCGGACCCGCCGCCATCGCGCCGAATGCCTCGCTGACCAGGAGAACGGGGGCACCAGGGTGGGCCGCCTCGATGGCGGGCCAGCGGCTTTCGAACGCCGCGAGTACCTGCCACAGTGTGTCGCCCTCCCGCAGTGCCCGGACGGTGGACGCGGATACCGTTTGCCGCGCCAGTTCTGCGCCGACGCCGCGCACCACGCGCGCCACGCATCGGTCGGACAGGACGGCTGCTGCCCGCGCGCCCCAAGTCTTCGGCCGACAGGTGCCACCGCGCCAGAGATTCCAGGCCGCTTCGGCCAGCAGAGCGGACAGGTTCGCAAGAGCGGCGTCGATGTCGCCTTGGCCCTCGAGGTTCCCCAAGTGGGCAACGCTCCAACGGGTAGCGCACAGGTCGTTCACTGCGGACTCGAGGAACGCCAGCCAGGCGAGCCACGGGTACCACGGCACCGGAGACGCGATCAGTGGACGGGTGAGGGCGTCGGTGTGTTCTGCGTACGACGGCCAGCGTTCGGCGACCACGGACCAGCGTTCGGCCGCAGACGGCCGCGACTCCGGCGGGTACATCGCCGAGTCGGCCGCGTAGTAGCCGAATCCGCGCAGGTAGACCCAGTCGTCACGGGTGACTCGGTCGGTGAAGAACGCCTGTGCCGCGGGCCCGATGAGTTCCTCGTGGCACGTCGGCAGCCGGAACCCGCCACCAGGAGCGAGATGGGCTGCCTCGGGCGTCCCGGCCGGTGGTGGCAGCACAGCCCGTGAAGCGTGTAGTTCCGCGGTCCAACGCTGCTGCAGCGCATGTTGGTTATCGGCGATCTCACGTGCCCATGAGTGCAGGCGACGTCGCTCGGGGAGGCCAAGGTACCTTCCTGCGATCCGATGGGCTCTCATGGGGAGGCGAACTCGGTGACCTCGTCAACATAGTCCGTCGGATCGACGATGCCGGCCTCGCGGAACGCTTCACGGCGTTCGAAGCATGTTCCGCAGGTGCCGCAGTGCCGTTCGCCACCCTTGTAGCAGGACCAGCTCTGGCCTAGCGGCGCGCCCAGACGCGTCCCGTGAGCGGCGATGTCTGACTTCGACCAGTGGATGAAGGGCGCCTCGATCCGGGGCGTCGGGAAGCCCTCGTTGGCGATGCCCACCAGCGTGCTCAACGCGGACACGAAGGCGGGCCGGCAGTCCGGGTACACGAAGTGGTCGCCCGCGTGCATGCCGAGCGCCACCACGGAGGCCCGTTCCGTCACCGCGATCGACACCGCAACGTTGGCTAGGACTGCGTTGCGGTTGGGCACCACAGTGGATCGCATGGATGCTTCCGCGTAGTGGCCATCGGGCACGTCCACCTGCTGGTCCGTCAAGGCTGAGCCCGTAAGCAGTCGGCCCAGATTGTTCAGGTCTACCACCAGGTGCCGGGCATTGAAGTGGGCTGTGACGACGCGGGCGGCCTCGATCTCACGGCGGTGCCGCTGTCCGTAGTCCACTGTGACGGCGATCAAGCGGTTACCGAGGACTGCGTAGTGCGCCAGGAGGGTCGTGGAGTCCAACCCTCCTGACAGGACGACCACGGTGGAGAATGGATCTGTTTTGTCGTCTATCTCATGACTCATGCGAATTCTTTCTCCTTTTCATGCCGGGCTCGAATCCGAGTGAGGTCCCGGGGCCGGTCACGCTTCGGCTGTGCACGATCGTGAGCCCGTAGTGCAGCCCGCGCATCAGGGCGGTGCCCGAGAGTCCTCCAGCCGGGTACCGAAGAGCACGAGCCCGGCGACCGAGACCCAACAGCGCCGCCGGCAGCAAAAGCGAACAGCAGAAGCGAACAGCAGAAGCACTTGTGTGCCCGCGCGACTCTCGGGGCACCAGCGACCCCTTCCTTCGGTGCCCGATGTGGAAGTTCTCGGTACGTCGGTGACTATTTGACGGCTGGTGCCGTGAGGCGAAAGGCGCGCGATGGAACGCATGCTGGTTCCAATCTCGGCATCTGTCCGATGCTCAACGGATCACCGTTCGTCGGGCCGAACGCTCGCACGTACGGCTCCCAGGCATCACGCCCGAAGGGGCTTGCCGGGACTACAGCGCGAGTGCCCTTCACTTCTGGAGCCGCCTGCATGTCCTTCATTATCAGCAAGGAGTTTCACTTCTCTGCGAGTCACCGTCTCGACGACCTGGAACAGGGCCATCCATGCGGCCGTCTGCACGGTCACAACTACGTGGTGGAGCTGGAGCTTTCCAGCTCCGACGACACCTTGGACAAGACTGGCTTCGTCCGCGACTACGGCGACCTCTCGCCCTTCCGCAGCTGGCTCGACGAGGAGGTTGACCATCGCCACCTCAACGACCTTATGACCGACCGAAACCCGTCCGCGGAGAACCTCGCCCGGTGGATCTATGACATGTGGTCGCCACAGTTCCCCGAGCTCAGCTCCGTGAGGCTCTCAGAGACACCCAAGACATGGGCGGAGTACCGGCCGTGACACACACAGGCGACGCCACCGACGCCGCAGTGCGCACGCCCAAGGGAGGTGGTGCCGCCGCGGATCCGAAGCTCGTTGTTAACGAGTTGTTCGGCCCGACTTGAACCGTGCAGGGGGAAGGGCCTTCCGTGGGAAGGCGGTCAGCCTTTCTTCGGCTGGGCGGCTGCAACCTGTCGTGCCGCTGGTGCGATACGCCATACACCTGGGACTGGACCGGTAGCAGCGACACTGGAGTTGCCTATAGCCCGCACACGGAACTGACAACGATGCCGACGAGCGCCGTGCTGGAACGTCTTATCGGCTTGGCCGTACCGCTGGTCGTCGTCTCGGGTGGGGAGCCGCTCAACCAGCAAAGGCGTCTGATCCCTCTGGTGACGGGCCTTCTCGCTTCAGGGCACCAGGTGGAGTTCGAGACGAACGGAACCGTGGTGCCAGACGCCAGGCTGGTCGTTGACGGGGTGCGCTTCAATGTCTCCCCGAAGCTCGCCCACTCAGGAGATCCCGAAGCTCGACGCCTAGTGCCAGAGGCGCTGCGTGCACTCGCGGCTGTTCCAGGGACAGTGTTCAAGTTCGTCTGCCGGACCGCGGAGGACTTGGACGAGGTCGCCTGGGTGGTGGAGCGCTGGGGGACGACACCAGTGTGGATCATGCCGGAGGGCCGGACTTCAGCAGAGGTACGGCGCAACCTCGCAGACGTGGCAGACGCGGTGATCGCCCGCGGCTGGAATCTGACGCCGCGGCTGCACATCGACATCTGGGGCGAGAAGAGGGGCGTATGACCATGAAGCCGCACACCGCACCGTCCACAGCGCCTGCGCACCGCACCGACCGGGCCGGCACGGCTGATCCCTTGGAGGAGCTGTGCCGCCAACTACTGTTGGAGATAGGTGAGGATCCTGCCCGCGAGGGTCTGCAGGAGACCCCCGCACGCTTCGCCCGCTGGTGGCGGGAGTTCAGCCAGTACGATGCCGGCAAGGTTGACTCCCTCTTCGAGCTGAAGACACAGAGCCAGGTCGTGGTGGTGTCGGACATTGAGGTTTGGTCGCTTTGCGAACACCACCTGCTGCCGTTCTCCAGTTCTGTCACGATCGCCTACCGACCGGGAAGCGCCGTGCTCGGCCTGTCCAAGTTCGCTCGCATCGCTCACCGCCATGCTCACCGGCTGCAAGTGCAGGAGCGGCTGGTGGGTGATATCGCCGAGGAGATCAGCGCCGTATCGGGGTCCCCTGACGTGGCAGTGATCGCGCGTGGCGAGCACCTGTGCATGACCATGCGCGGCATCCGCACACCGGCGACAATGACCTCGTCGGTCTTCCATGGGATCTTCGAGGAGTACGGTCCACCACGCGAGGAGTTGATTGCGACGGTACTCCAAGGGCCGGCTGGACGATGACGACGCCCCTGGACCCAGGCCGCTACGGCAGCGACTCGATGCGGAACTTGTTCACGGACGAGTCCCGCTACCGCCACTGGATCAGGGTGGAGGGCGCTGTCGCCGCCGCACAAGGGACACTTGGCGTGATACCCGCCGACGCAGCTGCGCAGATCACCGCGAAGGCCGAAGCATATCGGCCCGACCTCGCCCGCATCGCCGTCATTGAGGCGGAGAGCAGACATGAACTGTTCGCCGTCGTACAGCAATTCGCCGAGTCCTGCGGCCCTCACAAAGGGTATGTGCATCACGGGCTGACCAGCAGTGACGTGCAGGACACCGCAATGGCGCTACAACTGGACGCTGCTATCGGGCTGTTGGGTAAACGCCTGTCCGATCTGCTGGTGTCTCTGCGGGGCCGGGCCATCCAAGGACTCGGGCAGGTCATGATCGGGCGCACACACGGCCAGCACGCGCAACCCGTTACGCTCGCGTTCAAGCTCGCCGTGCACCTGGATCAGATGACGCGATGTCTGGAACGCCTCGACCAGCTCAGAGAGCGCGCCGTGATGGGCAAGGTTTCCGGGGCCGTGGGCTCGCTCGCCGGTCTGGGGTCCAAGGGCGACCGGGTGCAGGCCGAGGCCCTGGAACGGCTCGGTCTGCAGCGCGCCCGGATCTGCACGCAGGCTGTCGCCCGCGATCGATTGGCAGAGTTCGTCGGCTGGACGGCACTGACTGCCGCCTGCCTGGAGAATGCGGCCACGGAGTTCCGGAACCTTCAACGCACCGAGATCGCCGAGGTCGCGGAGCACTTCGCCACTGGCGCTCAGATCGGCAGTTCTGCGATGCCACACAAGCGCAATCCCGTCCTCAGTGAACGCGTGTGCAGCCTATCGCGGCTCCTGCGGTCCTTGGTCGGCCCCGCTCTGGAGAACGTCGTCACCTGGCACGAGCGGGACCTGGCCAACTCCGCCAATGAGCGATTTGTCCTCCCCGAGGCATGTGTGCTGTTGGAGGAGACACTGATCACCACCACCACCGTCGTGAACGGGTTGCTGATTTTCCCTGAGCACATGGCAGAAAACCTGGCACGCTCGCGGCACGCCCACCTCAGTGAGGCGGCCCTACTAGCACTCGTCGACACCGGTATGCCTCGCCTGGATGCCTACCGGATCGTGCAACGAGCCAGCTCCGTCGCTATGGCCAAGAAGCGCGACCTGTTGCATGTGCTCGCCGCCGATGACCAGGTGACGTGCGTACTCACATCGGCGCAACTGAAATCACTCGCACGTTCCGGAACCGATACCGGTCGGTGCGACGAACTGGCACACGAGGCGGTGCAACGGGCTGATCGGGTCCTGGCCGCTAGAAGCGGAGGGCAATGATGCCGGGCACGATCGTGGTGGGTGGCCAGTGGGGCGACGAGGCCAAAGGCAAGATCTGCAGCTATTTGGCGATGCGGGACAACCCCGCTGTCTCGGTACGTGCAGGTCTCGGTCCGGGCGCCGGCCACACGGTGGTCCACGAAGGCCGCACGCTGCGTATGAGGCAACTGCCCAGTGCCGTCATCAACCCCAAGACGCGACTGCTGCTCGGCGCCGGAGTGCTCGTACGGCCGGAAGTGCTCCTGAGGGAGATTCAGGGCCTGGGTGTAGGCGACCGTGTGGGCATCGACTTTCGGGCAAGCATTATCGAGCCTGAGCACGTAGCAGCCGAGGCCCGGAACCACAACCTCACTGAGCGGGTTCGCAGCACGGGCAGCGGGCATGGTCCCGCGCTGGCCGCGCGCGCTATGCGGTCCGGGCGCAGGGCCGAGGACGTCCCTGAACTCGCCCCCTACCTGACCGACGTGGCGGCGGAGGCCAACGACGCCCTGGACAGGGACCAGCACGTCCTGGTCGAAGGAACCAATGGCTACGGCCTGTCAGTGCTGTTCGGTAGTTATCCCTTCACAGTCGGCAAGGACAGCACCGCGAGTACGGCGGCCGCCGACGCCGGGCTCGGCCCTCTGGCGATTGACGAGGTTGTCCTGGCCTTTCGGACCTATCCCATCCGGGTCGGCGCCGGACCCCTGCCCACCGAGATTCCACCGGCCCGCGCCGAAGAGCTGGGCATCGTCGAGTACGGCACCGTCACCGGCAGGCGCCGCCGCGTAGGCACCTTCGATCTGGACGAGGCCCGAGAATCCATCCGCGTCAACCGGCCCTCGCGCATAGCCCTTACCTTCCTGGACTACATCGATCCCTCGTGCCGCGGTCTGCGCGACGACGCCCTGCCTGAGGCAGCAGCCGCATTCGTCGCCCGGATCGAGGAGGAACTCGGCCGCCCCGTGGACCTGATCGGTACCGGCCCGGACACCACCGACCTCATCGACCGCGCCGGCAGCCTCACGCCCCGCTCCGGCAGGGCAACTGCTCCGTAGCACGCGCCATCGCGGGCGGTCCTCGATGATTGAAAGGAGTCCCTCATGAACAACCCCTCGCTGTGGCGCCGGGAACACTTGCTGGTGCTCGGCTGGCCCGATGTCGGCAAAGCGTTGACCCTGCTCGCGGACCAGATACGTGACAGCGGCTTCCAGCCCGACGTGATCGTCGGCATCGCGCGCGGCGGACTGCCGCCTGCCGTGGCCCTGTCCAACCTGCTCGGCGTGCAGGACTTCCGCGTCTTCAGTATTCCGAGGAACACCTCCAACTCCCGCTACAGCGAACGAGGTGAGCCCGTTCTGAGCTATGCCGTCCCCGACCAGCCGATGACAGGCGCGGACGTCCTGATCGTTGACGACATCATGGGCGACGGCGGCACCATGGCTTTGGCCGCACGTACGGCGCAGGACCTTGGCGCGGCCTGCGTGCGTACCGTGGTCCTCGTTCGCAACGTTCATGCGGCGGGACTCCCTGACCACCGGGCCTTGGAAGTCGACGACTGGACGGTCTTCCCCTGGGAGCAGCCCCCGGGGATCGACGAGAGGCACGTACCCGTGCCAGGCCCGCTGTGACGCAGCGCTGCATGGGCCAGGACCCGCTCTCCGGCCGGGCCTCGGTCGTGCTCGACCGCGACGGCACCCTGGTGGACTGGTCCGAGATGTTCCTGCGTTTCGTGCTCGACCTGTATCGGCATGAGCGTGTACAACCGCCTCTGCGGGAGGAAATCCTGGGGGTCGCCTACTGGCAGGCCATCATTGACGGAGAGTTGTACATTGGCTCCGTCCGTGTACGGGACCGTGTCGACGATGTGGCCAGGCGCTACATGCGCTACGCTACGTTTTATCCGGGCGTTGTTGCCGCTCTCACCGCGCTGGCGGCCGCCGGGGTGCGAATGGCCCTAGTCAGTGCCTGGGTGGGAACCGGTCCAACCACCGCCCTGCTTGAACGGCACGGGATCCGCGAGCACTTCGCCTCTGTGCTGACCCGCGACGACCTTGCCGAGCACGAGCGGGGGTACGACGACCTGGCGGCCAAGAGCGTCTTGGCCAGGCGTGCGCTGATGGAAATGAAACACCCGGTCTCCGATCCGCTGTATGTAGTCGGGGACAGCCCCGGCGACGTAAAACTCGGGCGAATTCTCCTGGCTCGAGTGGTCGGGGTACGCACCGGCAACGGCGTACGGCTGACGTCCACCGCCCCAGAGGGCCCCGACGTTCTCCTGGATACCGCGGCATCTCTGTACACGTTGCTCCTGAGAGACATGGGCTACGCCGACCCCAGCGTCTGAGGGAAACAATGTCCACTCGGACGATTCTTACCGAAATGTTCAGAGTGCGTCCTGGAACGCAGGCAGGGTTTCCAAGATCGTTCTGTGCCAAGCGACCTGGACACCCAGCTCATTGCACTGCAGGACTCCTCGACGACAAACTATTTGTCCCTCTGATGTCGGCGTCGGCCGTAACCGATGTGAAGTCGAGGGCGATGATATTCGAATAGGTGGCGCCGGCCTCGTGCTTCGAAGGGCTAGACGTATGAACCGGATTCCTCCTC
This sequence comes from Streptomyces sp. NPDC031111, assembly GCF_055570675.1. Classification (NCBI taxonomy): domain Bacteria; kingdom Bacillati; phylum Actinomycetota; class Actinomycetes; order Kitasatosporales; family Streptomycetaceae; genus Streptomyces; species Streptomyces sp. NPDC031111. The sequence goes on along the minus strand of NZ_JBVIGS010000042.1, from coordinate 3,308 downwards.
TCTCGTGGCGCATTGAGTCGTTTTTCATTCCCAGGCAGCCGGACGCATCCTTGCTTGCGCGGCTGGAGTGCTGCCGTGCGTTCCGGGCTCGGATCCTGTGGGACGGCAATCGGCGTCCAGAGTTCCGATCGAGCGACGGGTCCTTCGTCGACGTACAGGAGTTGGACTTCAATGCGTGGCATTTCCTTGCTCGCCGGGAGCCAGGGGGCCCCGTTCTCGGTTATATTCGCCTGGCTACCCCAGCTGCTGTGACGCTTTACCAGACACGTCAGTTTCTCGGTCCAGAACGTTTCGCCGCACTACTGGGCGCTGAAGGAGTGCTCGCAGATGAGGTTTTTGAACCCGGTCGGATCGTGGTCAGCGAGAGGGCCCGCCACCTGGGGCTTGGCGCCTACCTGTTTGCCATATCCATGGCCGGCGCCCGGACCCTGGGTTGCTCCGCGATGGTTGCAACGTCCGGCACTGCCGAAGGCCAGCTTGATCTCTGGCAGCGCTTCGGATTCCGGCCCGTTCCCGGAAGCCGGGCCTATGTTGAGAAATACACCGAAGACGTGGTTGCCATCGTCAACCGCACTCAGGACACAGCTGACCAGTTCGAAGAACTGGTCAGCATCCTCGCGGCACGGCCTCATCTGCTGATTCCAAACGTCTCAGAGCCGGGTGTGTCCACGTCAGCTATGCCATCAAAAATCGATACCCGACATATTTTGCGCAGCGCAATATGTCACTCGAAAGGTGGATAAGAATGGTGGATCTCATATCCGTCATGAACAGCATCTCCGCCTCATTCTGCGAGAGAGTCCAGGAAGAGCCTCGGTTTTCCGCGGTGTTCGGCGGCACTCCGAGCGAGAGCGAGTACGTCGGCTGGTTCCTGGTGGACACCTTCTATGACGTGATCGGAACACCTGGCTACTGCGCTGCAGGAGGGCAGCGCCTGAAGGAGGCTGGTGAACTCTCCCCGGCCCACTCCCTGATCAGCGAAACCCTGCTCGAGAAGGCCACTGAGGAGCAGACTGAGAGCGGCCAGGGGCACGAGGTGTGGGCGCTGCATGACATTGCGGCGGTGAAGGGCTGGGAACTCGACCAGGCAGCCTCCTGGATACGGCAGCGCACACCATCCCCGGGCTCGCTCTCGTATAACGAATTCTTCAAGTTCATCACGACAGCCAACCCGATCGGCATCCTCGGCCTGGCATTCACCCGAGAATACATGGCCAACGAACTGGCCACACAAGCAGCGAAGAATCTGCGCGAGTTCTCGGACATCCCGAACGTCGATAAGGCCACCGTCTTTCTCGGTGGGCACGGCGAGGCCGATGCCGACCATGTAAGGGAGTTGTATCCGATTCTCGACGCCATCGAGGATCAGGCCGACAAGGAAGTTGTCATCATGGCGGCGCGAGTCAGCGTAGAGAGCTACCTGGCCAAGGCAGTCACCAAGCGCAAGTAGCACTCGCCGGTCGTGGTCCGAAACCGAGACCCCAAGCGGCAAGGGCGCCGGACCACGGGCACTCTACGAACCAGAACAGCCTCTGAACCACAGCACAGGGAGGAAGACGACGATGTCCTTACAGTCCCAGGGGCGGATTTCGGTGGAGGATCTGCCGTTTGTGGACATCACTACCGCCGATTTCACCTGGGAGGACCCCGCCGTGGGGGCAGCGCGGGAGGAATGCTGGGCGGCCCGCACCCCTGTAGGAATCCTGGTCCTGCGGTATGCAGAGGTGGCGGAACTGCTCCGCGATCCTCGGCTGGTCCCGGGCTTCAGCCTTCTTGTGGAGCGGGCCGGGGGCACGAGTGGGTCGTCCCACGAGGCGGCGGTCCATATGTTGGAGAGCCAGGGGGGTGCCGACCACCGTCGGGTGCGCAGTGGGCTGGTCACCCGGCGGTTCTCGGCGCCCAGGGTTGCTGAGGTGCTGCCGTTGATCCACACGACCGTGCAGAGCCTGACGGAACAGCTGGCCGCCGCCGGGCCATGCGATTTCGTAAGAGAATTTGCCGAGCCGCTGCCGCTCACGGTGATCTACCACCTGCTGGGGATCCCGATCGAGGATTACGACCTCATTCGTCGCTGGACCCTTGACGCCGGTCTGAGCCTTGCTCTCGACTACGATCCCGGCTTGCTGCCCCGCGTAGAAGAGTGCATGGCTGGACTGTCCGGCTATGTTAAGAACCTGATCCACCAGCGGGCGGCAGAACCTGGTGGTGACGATGTGCTTTCCCACTTCCTACGCAGCGGGATATTGGACGAGGAGGAGCTGAACGGGCTCGTCATCGAGCTGCTGGGCGCCGGGTCTCATACCACAAACCACCAGCTCTCCCTCGCCATGGTCGCCTTCGCCCGCCACCCCGAGCAGTGGGCGATGCTTCAAGCACACCCCAAATGGGTGGAGCAGGCGGTGGACGAGGTCCTGCGCTGGTACCCCACCCCAGGGACCATGCACCGGGTCGCGGCTGAGGACCTGTGCTATCGGGACCTGCACATCCCCGCCGGAACCGTCGTCTACTTGGGCGTGCACTCCGCCCAACGGGATCCTCGCGTGTTCCCCGACGGGGACACCTTCGACATCAGCACTAAGCGTGAGCCACCTCTGCTGGCCTTCGGCGGCGGCCCGCACTACTGTCCCGGCGCAATATTGGCCCGTACCCAACTCACCGAAGCCCTCACCGCGCTCACCGCCCGCCTGGGCCCACCCCAGATCGCCGGCCCGATCACGTGGCGCCCCCCTCTCGGAGTTGTCGGGCCGGACGCCTTGCCCTTGCGATTCGCCTGACTGTTGAGGGCAAGGCAGTTTCGTTTGGATCAGCGGGCGTTGATTTGGGCATGTCGATGACTGATGCCCAAGTGGGCACGGATCGAGCCGCTACTTCACCCGCATCGATACAAACGAGCTCGTGCATGGTAGGCGGTGAGGCGTCGACCGCGATCGTGTTCGTGGCCACGTCGGGCTGCACGTGGCAGCAGTTGCCGTCGGCCTCGTTCGGGCCGTCGGGAGCCGCTGCTCACCGGCGCTTCGCGGAGTGGTCGAAGGCCAGGGTGTGGGCGAAGCTGCACCGCCTGGTCCTGGACGAACTCGGCGCACGGGGCGAGCTGGACTGGTCCCGCTGCGCGATCGACTCGGTGAATATGCGTGCCCTGAAAAGGTGCCCCTATGGTTTTCGTCAAGCGGTGGCCGGAGTAGGTGGCTGGTAGAAAGTGCCGTCTCGGAGCAGGGCGAAGAGGACGTCGATGCGGCGTCGGGCCAGGCAGACGATGGCTGCGACGTGGTGTTTTCCCTCGTGTCGTTTCCTGTCGTAGTAGGCACGTG
>NZ_JBVIGS010000041.1:0-31649 GCF_055570675.1 Streptomyces sp. NPDC031111 | reverse complement strand
ACCCCCCCAGGTCATCTGTCCGACAGGGGGGAACAGTCATGCCGGGCCCGGAGGCCAGCGGCCCTCTTGCAGGACCGCGGAAAACATAACGGGGGGCACGCTCCGCACGATTGCGCCGCAGCACCCGGGACAACTCACAGGCACTCATACGTGACCCTGAACAGGTCGTGGCGCCCGAAGACCAGGCAGAACGGGTGGCCTACGGGGTGGTACAAGGCGTCCTTCGACGAAAACCACAGGTACGGACCGGCACGAACGGCTCGGTCAGGCCCCAACGTCAGCGCGGCACGGCGATGCTCCACTGCTCGATTCGCATGCGCGCTGTGCGTCAGCGCACCGCGCCGACTCGCACACCACCGACGGCCAACCAGGACAGGGCCACCTGGGGCGACGCCCTCGCGGCGGCTTGAACTCGACCGGTACCCACCACTCCGCCGTCGTCGGTTCGTTCACCCGCTTCCGAGCGCGGCGAAGGCGTTGTCCAGGAATGTGGCGAGTCGCCGCGGCCGTCGTCGCCGGCCCAGTGCTCCAGCGCGACGGTCAGGCAGTCCATGGCGGCGGCCACGCGCACAGCCGCGAGTGCGGGCGTGGCCGCGGGACGCTCGGCGAGCGCGTCCATCAGGGCTGGTGCCAGGTGACGGACTTCTCCCGCAGGCCAGTGCAGAGCGCAGAGGTGTCGTGCACCAGGCGGAAACGTGTGCTGCTGATTCACGTGCCTGACGACGCCTTTGGATGGTCTGTGTCCCAATGCTTACGCAGCCCTCGTACAGGTGACGTCCTCGGATGACGTAATGCTATGGTGATCATGCCAGTTGAGGACGTGGCTGCGGCAAGATTGATCAAAGGGATGATTGGTCTGCCCGATGCATTCTCGCGGCTACTACGCGACGGAGGCAGTGGCCACTACCTATGAAAAGAGGAACGAGTGGCAATCAGTCGTCGCCGATTCTCCGCGCTGGGCGCGGGAGTCGCTGCCACACTGGCCGAGGGCTCGACCGCTCAGGCGGCGCCTCGTTCGCGTCAGCATCCAGCGATCCGCAATGTCGTGCTCGTGCACGGCGCTTACGCGGACGGATCTTCCTGGAGAAAGGTCATCTCACTCCTCCAGGCCGCAGACATGAACGTCACCTCGGTACAAAATCCGCTCAGCTCCCTCGCCGCTGACGTTGCCGCCACGAACTTCGCGCTGGCGCGACAGGACGGTCCCACTATCCTCGTCGCGCATTCCTATGGCGGCACTGTCATTTCCGAAGTCGGACTCGCCCCGAACGTCGCCGGGCTTGTCTACATCGCCGCACGTGCCCCCGAACCGGGCGAGGACTTCGCCGCACTTTCCGCGCAGTTCCCCACGCCTCCGGTCACCCGCGGAATCATCACCTCTGGAAGCTTCAAGATCATCGGGAAGACGGCATTCCTTGAGGACTTCGCCAACGGCGTGCCTCGGAAGGAAGCACTTGCCCTCTTCGCCGCGCAGGGACCGCTCTCGACTGCTGCGCCCACGACAAGTGTCGCAGCCTGGCAACAGAAGCCTTCTTGGTACGCAGTGTCAAAGCGCGACCGAACCATCAACCCTGACCTTCAGCGTTTCATGGCAAAGCGCATGGGCGCCACGACCATCGAGGTCAACTCCGGCCATCTTTCCCTCGTCTCTCACCCCGAGACGATCACTCGGCTGATTCTGGACGCCGCGACCAGCGCCTGAGGACCACCACCGCGGGGCGCTGTCGGCACGCACGCGGGAGAGGCCGGGCGATGCCGTTCGTCCGCCTCGGCGGGAGGCCGAGTCGTGCGGCATCCGAGCCCGCCGACGCCGCCCACTGCGCGTCGACACCGACCTTCCGCAGTGCGAAGAACGCGGTCGCGGCGGCGGACAGGTCGGGACGTCCGACACAGGTGGGTCAACAGCCCGGATGCCTGCAGCACCGCTGCCGCGCCAGCACGCAGGGCCATGTCGAAGTCGCGCTTGGGGCAGCGCATCCGGTTCGCGAGCATCCGGGCCGCCATCTCCTGACAGGCCGAAAAGGCGTCGTCGAAGTCGCCCTCGGGGATTTGGCGGATGTCAAGGCCTGCTCGCCGAAGGGGCCGTTGGAGGGCCTCAGCCGCTCCCGCCCGCAGCCGCGCAGCGGGTCTCGGGAGTGTCGCCGATCGCCCAGAAGGTCCAGCCGATCCAGCTGATACTGCGACCGGAGGTGGTGACGTGGGCCAGCCACGCCGCCCGGTGCACGATCTCGTCCCGCATCTTTCCGGTTGCGGGATCGGTCCAGTCCGCGGGTCGGCGAAGCCACCGTTGCGTTCGCCAGCGCTCCAACTGGGTCGGGTTGATGATGTATCCGAGTTTTCCGACGGCGTCGACCAGGGCCAGGTCGAGGGAGGAGGGCTACGAGCGGGTCATGGTCAGCTCCTGTGGTTCTGGTCGCTGGTGGCGAGGACGGTGTAGACGGCAGTCGCCGTTTATGCCGCTTCTGAACGAACCGGAAGAACCTCGCGGGGCATCAAATCACCGCAGGCCACAGCCATACCGGCCGCTCATCGTTCGAGAGCATCGCCATCCATGGAGGCCCTCCTGCACGATCGGGCCGCCGAGGGCGGCGAATTCACGCCCGACGCCGAGAGCGACCGGCCCTGTGTCAGTGGCGTCTACTACGGTATGGGGTGGCGGTCATCAGACCGTGGGCCTGGCTCGAAGGCCCGGAATCCTTTCGGCCCGTGACCGGACGTTCGTCCGAAGGTGCCCCCGCTCCGAGCCCCGCTCTGCAGTTTCGTTGGCCAACGCTTCCTGCGCGGCGAGTCACGGGATCGCCGTCCTCCTGGAGGTGCCTGCCATGCCGAAGGATCAGGCCCGGAAGAAGGAACTCGCCGATCTCAAGGAGCCCTTCGGCAACAGGCACCACGACGCGGTCCCGGTCGGCGCAGGAGCGGTTATCTCCTCGGCCCCGAGTCCGTCGTGGACGGCACCTCCGATCGCCTACGAGCAGCAACACAAACAGGTGTCCACTTCACGGGGGAAGGTTCAGTCGACGTGCCTTTGTGAGCCGCGACAACCTCATGGTGCGAGCATCTTGATGCCGTCGCCGCCGAACTCGATGGCCGCCCACGCAAAACGCTCGGCCGGGAAACCCCAGCCGAGCGTCTGCATAAACTGCTCGTGGCCTGGTCGACACGACCACGTGTTGCAGCCCCCTGAAACCGCCGTGGTAGCGGGCCTCACGCCCGTGGCGGGACGGCAGACGAGCTCAGAGCTGGGTTTCGCCGCCATCCACGGCCAGCTCGATGCCGGTGGTGTACGTGGCGTCGAAGGCGAGGAATGCGGCCGCCTTGGCGAACTCTTCGACGGTGCCGTAGCGCTTCATGGGGTTGCTCGCGGTCCGCTCCGCCCTGAACTGATCGGCGGCCTCCTTGGACAAGTTCATCGTTTCCAGAATCCCCGAGTCGATGGGACCCGGGCTGATCGCGTTGACACGGATTCCCCGCGGAAGCAGCTCGCGGGAGAAGGAGCGGGCCATCGAGCGCAGCGCCGCCTTGCCGGCCGCATAGACGCTGGTGTCCACCATGCCGATGGCGTTCGCGATCGAGGTGGTGAGGACGATGCCGGCGTTCGCGCTCAGCAGCGGGGCGAGCTTCTGCACAGTGAAGAAGGCGCCCTTGACGTTGATCGCGAACAGCTCGTCGTACTCGTCCTCGGTCGTCGACTCGAGGGGCGTGAGGGGTGAGATGCCGGCGTTGACGAACAGAGCCTCGACCGAGCCGAGCTCGCTTTTCACACGGCCGGCGAGTATATCCAGGTCGGACAGTGAGGCCACGTCCGCCCGGACGGCCACGGCGTTCTCGCCGAGCCGCTCGCGTGCCGCGTCGAGCTTGGCCTGAGAACGGCCGGTGATCACCACGCGGGCTCCGCCTTGCACCAGCAGCTCCGCCACCGCGAGCCCCATGCCGCTGCTGCCACCCGTGATCACCACATTCTTGTCGCTGTACTTACCCATATCGAGGTTGCTCCGATCCATCATCAAAAAGGTGGTGGTATGTCTGGATGCCGCCGTCCGTGGGGCGCATCAGCGGCGGGTCTCGATCTCCATGTCGCCCGAGGTGACCGTGCGGATGTGGTCGCTGGCGAGCAGGCCGTGCGGGTTGCCGAGGTCGATGGCGCTGACTTCGTCGAGGCGGGCCAGCTGGGAAGGAGTGAGGTCGACCTGCAGGGCGCCCAGGTTGTCTTCCAGTTGAGCGATGGTGCGGGCCCCGATGATGGGCGCCGTCACGCCCGGGGAGTGCAGGGTCCAGGCCAGAGCGACCTGCGCGGGTGTGCCGCCCAGCTCCGAGGCCACATCCTTCACCACATCGGCGATGGAGAGGGTGCGTTCGGTGACCATTCCCAGGGCGGCGTTGAGGCTCTTGCGACTGCCGGCGGTCTCGCCGGCGACGGGGCCCGCCGGGTTCAGGTCGTCCCGGCTGTACTTGCCGGTGAGCACCCCACCGCCCAGCGGGGAGAAGGGGACCACGCCCAGTCCCATCTCGCGTGCCATCGGGATCAGGTCACGCTCCGCGGTGCGCTCGATCAGGCTGTACTCGGTCTCCAGCGCGACCAGTGGCGACCAGCCGCGCAGGTCGGCGATCGCCTGCATGCGCGAAACCTGCCAGGCCGGGGCGCTGGAGATCGCCACGTACAGCACCTTGCCCTGCCTCACCAGGTCGTCCAGGCCCCGCAGGATCTCCTCCACCGGCGTCCTGAAGTCCCATACGTTCACGTAGAGCAGATCGATGTAGTCGGTGTTCAGCTGCCGCAGACTGGCTTCCATCGACGCCAGCATGCTCTTGCGGTGGGTGCCTCCGGAATTCGGGTCACCGGGCTGACGCAGCGTCGAGTACTTCGTCGCCAGGACCAGCTTGTCGCGGTTGGTGCGGGCGAATTCGCCGAGCAGTCGCTCGGAGCTGCCATTGGTGTAGGTGCTGGCGGTGTCGAAGAAGTTGCCGCCGAGCTCGGTGTAGCGGTCGAAGAGCTTTCGCGCTTCGTCGCGCTCGGCGCCCCAGCCCCACTCGGTGCCGAAGGTCGCTGTGCCCAGCGCCAGCGGTGAGACCCGGAGTCCGGAACGGCCCAGCAGCCGATAGGTGTCGAGAGTGAGTGCCATTGTGTTCTCCTGTGAGGCGTGCGGTTCGTGGCGTTCGAGAGGTGCGGATCGGTGGTCGGCTCGCCCGGGTTCAGGTGCCGAGCCCGTAGCCGCCGGCCACGGTGATGTCCTGGCCGGTGATGTAGCCGGCGGCGTCCGAGGCGAGGAAGGCGACTGCTTCCGCGACCTCCTGGCTGGATCCGAAGCGCTCGAAGGGAATCTTCGAGCGCATGGCGTCCCGGCCGCTCTCGGGCACCCCCAGCTTGTTGAGCAGCGGGGTGTCGGTGGCCCCGGGGCTCACGGCGTTGACGCGAATCCTGCGCGGGGCCAGTTCGAGCGCGAGCGAGGGCAGCATGGCCAGCAGCGCGCCGCGTGTCGCCGCCCCCACCGTGGCGCCAGGGGTGCCGCGACGGGATCCGATGCCGACGGTCAGCACGATCGAGCCACCGTCGTTCATGAGAGGAAGGGCCTTTTGGAGGGTGAAGTACTGGCCCTTGAAGTTGAGGTCGGCGTGCTCGTCGAACGATTCCTCCGTCACCTCGGCAACCGGTGCCGGACGGAAGATCCCGGCGTTGAGGAAGAGCAGGTCCAGCGATCCGAACCGCGCCGACACCGCCGACATCAGGGCGTCGGTGTCGGCGAGCACGCGCCCGTCGGATCGGACGACGAGCACGTCGCCGGGGAGCTCGGACTGCGCCCGCGCGAGGGACTCGGGATTCTGTCCGGTGACCGCGACCTGGTAGCCACGGGTGTGCAGCAGCTCGGCCGTTGCTCTGCCGATCCCGGTCGTCCCCCCGGTGATGAGAGCTGTAGGCATGGCAAACCTTTCGTCGCTGGAGCGATGCGTGAGACCACCCGCAATCGGGGACCTCCCCGGTTGTCTCACTGTACGCTGAACCGGGGATATCCCCGAATCGTTCCCGCGTCTCATCCGACACTCACGATCGCGAAGGTCATGACACATCCACGCAGCACCCTGCGCGCCGACGCGCAGCGCAACCGCGAGCAGCTGATCGCCACAGCCGCCGAAGTCTTCGCGTCCGGACGCGCGATCTCGCTGGACGCGATCGCCAAACGGGCGGGAGTGGGGAACGCCACGCTGTACCGGCACTTCCCCACCCGAGAGGATCTGGTCGAAGAGGTCTATCGGGACCAGATCCGGCCCTTGCGCGAAGATGCGCGCACTCTGCTGGCTACCAAGCCGCCCGCGCAGGCCCTCCACGCGTGGATGCTCCGATTCGCCGACTGGGCCGGTGAACGACGCGGCATCTGCGAGGCCCTGGTCGCCATGAGCGCTTCCGGTCGCTTCGGCACCGGACCGGTCTGCGACGAGGTCCAGCAGGTCCTGGCGATGGTGCTCGAGGCCGGCGCCACAGCAGGAGAGCTGCGCAGCGACATTGACCCGGTCGAGGTAGGCGGCATCCTCGCCGGTTTGCTCTCCGTGGCCGGCGCACCCGAGCAGCGCCCCCAGCTGAACCGAATGCTGAACGTCGTCGTCGACGGACTCAGGCCCCGCTAAGCGGTACGCCAGCGGTTTGGCGAGGCGTCGGCCTGTGCCGGACGGCATGGCTGCGGCCGCGGCGGTCGTGGCGTCCCAGACCTTGGTGAGGACCGTCGGGATGGTTGCCTACGTTCGGCTCGTTCCCCGCCTCGCGACAGCGCCCGAACGGCTCGTCAGGTATTCCTGCCGTCGCCGCTCAAGGGGGATCACTGAGGTGGACCCAGAAGCCGCCCAGTAGTTGATCTTGGAGGCGTCAGCGCTTCCGACGGGCGGCGGGGTCGCGTTCGGCGATGTGCCGGGCGACTGCGTCGAGGCTGGGGCGGGCGTAGTGTTCCAGGGAGCGGACGGAGGCGTGGCGGGAGCGGGCCGGCGGTATCGGGGTGGAGGTGCCACCCTCAGCGTCGTGTGTCAGGGCACTGTGGCGTAGCCGATGGAGCGTCCAGCCGTTCAGATCGGCCCTGGCGATGACACCAGGCGATCGCCTTGCGCGCGATGGACAACTCCCGGTTGACAGTGTCGGCGTCCATCTCGTCCGCCCGCGCCGCCGTCGGCTCGGCCAGCACCTCGGGCAGAGCTGGGCCGTCGATCGCGGCGAGTCAACGCCGTGGTCCTGTGGAACGCCCGCTACCTGGATGCCGCCGTCGCCCAGCTCCGCGCCGAGGGCCACGACATCAAGTACGAGGACGTGGCCCGCCTCTCCCCGCTCAAGGACCGGCACATCAACTTTCCGGGCCGCTGTCTGTTCAACATCAAGGCCGGCGGACCCGGTCAGGGCCTGTGCCCCCTCCGGGACCCGGAGGCTGTCGAAGACGACGAGGATTGACGGCGACGCACCCGGCCCGCTGGGCCACTCGTTACAACGCCCTCTTACGGTCGTGCCTGCGTGGGCAGGGTGAGGATTTCGGCTCCGTTGTCGGTGATGGCGATGGTGTGCTCGCTGTGCGCGGTCCGGCAGCCTGTCGCGCTGCGCAGCGTCCAGCCGTCGGCGTCGGTGACGAGTGTGGCAGTGTCCGCCATGACCCAGGGCTCCAGGGCGAGCAGCAGTCCGGGGCGCAGCTTGTATCCGCGGCCGGGCCGTCCAATGTTCGGGACGTGTGGGTCCTGGTGCATGGTCGAGCCGATGCCGTGCCCTCCGAACTCGGTGTTGATCGGGTAGCCCGCCTTGCTGAGGACTGTGCCGATGGCGTGGGAGAGGTCGCCGATGCGGGCCCCAGGCTTGGCGGCGGCGATGCCGGCGGCGAGTGCACGTTCGGTCGTCTCGATCATCGCAACACTCTCCGCCGGCCTGGCCTTGCCCACCAGAAAGCTGATCGCGGCGTCCGCGGCCACCCCGCCCCTGGCTACGGCGAGGTCGAGAGTCAGCAGATCCCCGTCTGCCAGCGTGTAGTTCTGTGGCCGCCCATGGAGCACTCCGTCGTTGACGGCCGTGCAGATGTAGTGCCCGAACGGGCCGCGCCCGAAGGAAGGCGCGTAGTCGACGTAGCAGGACTGCGCTCCCGCCTCGGCGATCATCTCCTTGGCCCACTGGTCGATGTCCAGCAGGTTCGTCCCGACCGTGCTGCGCTGCTTTAGCGTGTGCAGGATGTTTCCGACCAGGGCGCCGGTGTCTCTCGCCCGCTCGAGCCGCACGGAATTCAGGATCTCGATCATGGGGGACCTCTCATGTGCGTCAAATAACTATCCCGGTCTAACTATACCGGTATTAGAATGGCGTCATGGTCAGGTTGCCGCTTACCCCCGCCGAGGTAGAACGCGGACAGCGCCTTGGCGCCTTGCTCCGCCGAGCCCGGGGCTGCCGCTCGATGCTGGACGTGGCGCTCGCTTCGCACATCTCGCCGGAAACTCTGCGGAAGATCGAATCCGGCCGTGTGGCTACCCCCGCCTTCCCGACCATCGCAGCGATCGCCGACACCCTCGGCCTGTCTCTTGACGCCGTCTGGGCCGAGATCAGCCAGGTGGAGCCGGTCGTCGAGGATGGGTCGGTCCTGCCTGTCGCACGGCATCCATCGCTGGTTTCGTAACACCCACTCCACATCAAGTACGCGTGAGCGGACGAGCTTGTCCGTTGCCTCGTCAAGATCACCGGTGCAGAGCTACCGGCGCCTGCCCGACCCCGGCCGCTCAATCACCTCGATCGCCAAGCTGTTGGGCGTCTCCCTGGGCACCATCTACAACCACATCCCCAACTACGGCCAGGGTGACGCAGCCGATGCCGGACTGGCGGAGCGGAAGGGACGTACGTCCGGCGGTGCGGCACGGTGCGGGCGTTCTGGTCTCGACCCGGGGCGGCGCGTGCTCGTCAGGGTGTCTTCGGGTTCGGGGCGTCCGCTGGCCTGTCGTGCGCTGTGCTGGCGGGCTCGGTGTGTGAGAGCGCGGCGAGGAGCCGCAGTTTCTCTTCGCTGTCGCTGTCCTTCTCGGGGTAGTAGACGACGAGGATGACGTCGTCGACGGGGAGTTTGTCGCGGTGGAGGCGCAGGTCACCGACGACTGGGTGGTGGATGGTGGTGGTGCTCCCCTCGAGCGTGCGGACGTCGTGGCGGGCCCATAGGGTGCGGAACCGCTGGCTGGACAGGGCGAGTTCGCCGACGAGTTCGACGAACCGGGGGTTGTCGGTGTCGTCCCCGATGGTGGTGCGCAGGGCGGCGACGAAGTCGGCGGTGGCTTTCGTCCAGTCCTGGTGGAAGGCTTGTTCCTCAGGATCGAGGAGGAGGGAACGCAGCCGGTTCTGGCCGGGCCGCAGCCGGGGGGAGAGCGCGACAGCCATGGGGTTGGAGGCCAGCACGTCGAACGCGCGCCCTTCGACGAACGCGGGGATCTGAAGGTGGGCGAGCAGCTCGTGCACCCGCGCCGGTACGTGCTCGGGCCGCTTGCGCCGCGGCGCCCTGGGGCGGGCCGCCGCGAGGCCGAGCAGATACGTCCGTTCGATGTCGTCGAGCTGTAGGACCCGCGCGAGTGATTCGAGGACCTGCGGTGAGGGGTTCTTGTCACGGCCCCGTTCCAGGCGTAGGTAGTAGTCGGGGCTGATTCCGGCGAGCAGGGCGACTTCCTCGCGGCGCAGGCCGGGCACACGGCGGTTGCCACCGGGCGTCAGTCCCGCCTGTGCCGGGGAGACCAGCTCACGCCGGGCCCGTAGGTAGCTGCCGAGCCGGTTGCCGGATTCCTCATCCTTCATACCGACACCGTAACGCGGTGCGCGTGTCCCACCGGGGGCCCTGTCAGGACCGGGGATGACGGGGGACCTGCCACACCCGGCGGATCCCGAGAAGACTGCGACAGCACTGTTTCGACAAGAGACAGAGAGCATCACTGTCTGCGCCGCAGGCCTGAACACCGGCGGCGCCCTGGATCGAAGGGAAGATCTCGTGGATCTCTCCAACCGCACCGTTCTCATCGTCGGCGGAACCTCGGGAATCGGGCGGGAGCTGGCCCGACGGTTCGCCGCGGCCGGCAGCACCGTGGCCGTCGGTGGCCGCAGCCCGCAAGCACTCGCGGAACTCACCGAGGAAGGCTTCGGCACGATCGGCATCGACGTCACCGACAGTGCTTCCGTCGCATCCGCCCGTGACGCGGCGCTCGCCCGGTACCCCGAGCTGGACACTGTGGTGATCATGTCGGGCGTCATGCTCCTGGAGGACCTGCGTGACCCCGCGCACTTCGAGGCGGCGGAAACGACGATCGACACCAACCTGCTCGGCGCCATCCGCGTCGTCGACGCCTTCACCCCGCACCTGGTCCGGCAGGGTGCCGGCACTTTCGTCACCGTCAGCTCCGGCATCGCCTTCCTGCCGTTCCCGCCCATGCCCAGCTACGCCGCATCGAAGGCCGCGGTGCACGCCTACTCCGAGGCCCTGCGCGCGCAGCTCGACGGCACCGGTGTCGGCGTCGTCGAGATCGTCCCCCCGGCCGTCGCGACAGCGGGTCAGGAGAAGGTGAACCCGCACGCGCTGCCACTCGACGACTTCGCCACCGAGGTCATGGACCTGCTTTCGGCCGACCCCACCCCGCGCGAGGTCCTCGTCAAGGGCGTCCTCACGCACCGCTGGGCCGAGCGCGACGGCACCTACGACGACCTCGTCGCCCAGCGCTCCAAGGCCCTCGCCATGCTCCCCAGCCGCCAGGGCTGACCGCCTTCGCCGAACGGCGGCCTCCCAGTACGGCACCTCCGTGGGTGGCACCGCGCTGCCCGGGGTACCTCCACCGCCCCGGGTAGTCGGCCGTGTACTCGAGGGGTAGTCGGCGTTCGCCGGCAGCTCGATCGAATAGGCGCCGGTCACCGGGTCCGTGTGGACCGTGCTCTCCTCATGGCCCTGGACCGTGACACTGCCGTACAGCGACCCGTTGTGTCCGCCGCTGTCGTGACGGTGCCGGAGACGGTTCTGGAGGCCACGGCCTCGGGCTGGAAGGACTGCGTGACCGTCGCGTCTTCTGTGACGACGACGCCGGCGACCGGTACTTCCTGCCGGTCGACGGTGGCCTCGCCGTCGACACGGTGACCGACGCCAACACCGGCGCCGGACTGACCGGAGTGACCGTCACCAACGCGGACGCGACCGGAGAGTCGGCCGTGAGCGCCGCCACCCCGGACGACCCTGCCCTGGACGACGGCTTCTTAAGGACGGTTACGAACCGGCCGCCAGGATGGTGATGGTCACCAAGGGCGAGGTGACACCGACGACTGGAGCCTGACCAAGGCATAGCCCGTGGCCGACGTTCGTTCGTCATGGAGCCGGCAGTGATCCCCACAGTGCCGGCAGTGATCCCGACATGATCCGAAAACCCCTGTCGGCCGGTTCCCCGGAACCGGCCGACAGGGCCGTCCCGGGCCGCTCGCCCCGGCCGTCGGCCTGCCGAACTCCAGGGCCGCCGAACTGGCGCACGGGGTCGGATACCGTCAAGCCACGTACTTGAAGAACGCGCAGTGCGTTCTCCGCCTGGGTCCTGGCGGCAGTCCGCTCCTGCCCACCTTCTCGCTCAGCGCCAGGACTTCCCTGCGGGCTTCCTCCCGGCCCTCTTTCCGGCCTTTCTCCAGGCCCTCCAGGCCTTTCTCCACGCCCTCCAGGTAGGTCTGCTCGAACAGAGTGCCCCTGCCGGGGAAGAACGTAGCGACCATTTTCTCCCGCTCTTGCCACTTGTCCCGGGCCGGGGTGTTCTCCAGGCCGACTTCCAGCAGTTCCGACCACTACCGGGCGGTACCCTCGTCGAACGACCGCATGCCGAGAGCCGGCAGTTCCGGTATGGCGTCGATCGTCCGGCTTTCGCTGTGGACGATGGCGCTGAACGTCGCGAGCGCCGACTCGCGGACCACCATCGCCTCGTCCGTGTTCTTCGGGACGGAGTCCGGACCGAGCACGAACGGACGGGTGACCTGGGTCGTCCACGGGCCAACGCGGCACTCGAAGGGCCCCGCCGCCCAGGTGGCCGTGGTCGGCTTCCGGCAGACCGCCACGAGCAGTGGAGGCCTACGGGCCGTCTCGGCCCTGGGGCGCCCGCTTACGGGCCGGAGGGGTCCCCCGGCCCCTGACGCCGGCCGGCTCAGGCGAGGAAGCCTCCGTCGACGGCGAGGTGCGCACCCGTGACGTACGAAGCCTCGTTGGAGAGCGGGAAGGCGACCGCCGTGGCGATCTCCTCGGCACGCCCGATGCGACCCATGGGCAGACCGCTCTCGACGGCCTCCTGCGTGCCCCCGGATTGGCCTGGGTCATCTCCGAGTCGATCACGCCGGGCTGGAGTTCGTTGATGCGTACGCCGCGCGCTGCGTACTCGTTGGCCGCGGTGCGGGTGAGGCCGTGGACGGCGTGCTTGGCGGCGGAGTACTCCACGGTCGGCCCGCCACGGTCCGCGAAGACGCTGGAGACGTTGACGATCGAGCCGCCACCGCTCGCGATGATCGCGGGGATCTCGTACTTGAGGCCGTGGAAGAGGCCGTGGCCGTCGAGGTTGATCCCGTTGAGTCTGCCCGGCGTTCCCGAGCGGGGCCGGTGGGGGACCAGGAGGGCGCCTCAGGTGCGGGGCCTGGTGGCGTCCCGGACGAGGTCGGTCAGTACCCGGCGACGTTCGCCGGGCCCGTCGGTGGCCGCGCCGCCGAGCATGAGTGTGACCGTCGCGGGGACGGCCAGCCACCAGGCCGCCAGAGCGCGCGCCAGGTACAGCAGGTAGCCCGGGCCCACGTCGTCGCGCAACATCCCGGCATCCTGGGCGCGGACGACGGCGGTGATGTCGTCCACGTAGTGCGCCGCCCGTTCGGCCGCCGCGGCGATCGAGGTCGGCTCCGGCTGTCGGCGGCCGGTTTCCAGGCCTTCCCAGAGCAGCAGCCGCAGGTAGTGCGGGTAGGTCCGGTGGTAGTCGTAGACCTGCGCGGCGAATTCGCCGAGATCCCCCGCCTGCTCAGCCGTGAGCGGTACCGCGGCGGCGAGCTTGGTCATTTCCTGCTCCAGCACGGCCGCGAACAGTTTCTGCTTGCCGCCGAAGTACTGGTAGATCCGCTCCTTGTTGACCCCGGCCCGCTCGGCGACGCGGTCGACGCGCGCCCCCAGAGGACCATGCTCGCTGTACTCGTGCACTGCGGCGTCCAGCAACCGCTGCTTCGTCCGCTCGGTGTCCCAGGCCATGGCGTCCATTGAAACAGACTCCAACTCGCGAGTTGCAGATGGGACGTCACCGTGACAGACTCCAACTGACTAGTTGGAAATTATGGAAGGATCCATGTATGTCGGACACGCTCGAAGCCCGGCTGCAGGCGATCGAGGATCGCCTGTCCATCTACAACCTGCTCGCAACGCACCCGCTCAGCGCCGACACGGGCGAGCGCGCGGTCATCGAGGCCATCTACACCGACGAAGTCGTCTTCGACCGGGGAAAGGACCTCGACGGCGCTCACGGCCGAGAGGCGATGGTGGACCTCGTCCAGAGTGATGAGCACCACGCTGCCATCGAGGGTGGCCTCGCACACTTCGGCAACCTGCCCCTCGTGGACATCGACGGGGACATCGCGGTGGCGATCTCCTACCTTGCCCTGATCACACCGGACAGCCGCGGTGAGGCGCGAGAGCTGGCCAACCACGGGGTGTCGCGGGGCTACCGGATTCACCGCGTACTGGCCAACCGCTGGACACTTGAACGGGGCAGCGACGGTTGGCGCATCGCCTCACGCACCCTGCTGCCGACGGATGGCTCCGGGCCGGCGCTGGACCTCCTCCGCGAGGCAGGCGAATCCCACGTGCGAAACGCCAAGGGAGAACGGTCATGACCACGATCTCCCGCGAAACGACAGCCGAGACCCGCTGTCTTGTTGAGCGGGTGTTCGCCGACGTCGCCCAGTCCGGCTTCGGCGAGAGGTTCGTCGACGCCCTGGCGGAAGATGTCGTGTTCACTGCCACTGGCACCTCCCCGGTGGCGGGGCGTTACGAAGGCAGGGACAGATACCAGGCGGAGCTTCTCGCCCGGCTGCATGCGCGGCTGACCACGCCGATTCGTGCCCGCGTCGAGCAGGTGATCGTCGAGGGGGAGTGGGCGACCGTCCGTTTCCGTAGTCACGACGTCCGCGGCGTCAACGGGACGGATTTCGAGATGCGCTACTGCTGGGTCATCCGGGTTGCCGCCGGGCGTATCACCGAGATCACCGGCTATTACGACACCAAGAAGATGAACGATCTGTTCGCCGACTGACGCCCCGGAAGCGCTTCTTCGCCCATGTGGTCGCCCTCGACCCGCCGGTCTGCCGGTCCGGCCCGCGGTTCCACGGTCATTTGGTCCATCGATGAGCCTGAGCCCTGGCTCGAAATAGGCCGTTGGCGGCGGAACCAGCGCACGACGCGGCACTCCGGGCCGGATGCCGGTCGGTCGCGGTGTTGGGGACGAGCCGCGCATCGATCCGGTTTGGTCCGCCACAGCTCGACCGCCCAGGTTCGCGTGGACGTCGCATGCGGGGTGTCACGCGCGAGGGCGTTGACATGGCTCGCGTAGCGGCTGCGGGCCTTGCGCGGCGCCGGGATTGCCGGGGCGCCGTAGTGCCCGCGGAGCCGGCTCCGCCTTACGTCGTTCGACCCCACACGTCCTGGTCGAGTCGGCACAGGCTGGGTAGCGCCCCTTGGGCGTGGAACCAGCGCCCGGGCGACTCATGGTGACGCGAGTGCTGGTCGGGCTTGTGTGATGCCGCGAGTCAAGTCGACGTGCAGGGTCGCGCGTTGATGTTCGACGAAGTCGCGAGACCGCGGTAATGGTTCATCGGGAAGCGCCAGCCCCCGAGGGTCGTGGGCGTACGGTATCGGCGGCCTTCCGATGACGGCGGCCCGCGTCGGGGACCAGTTCGGCGTGGTCGGGGGTGATTGCTACACCCCGCTGGTGGCGATGGGCCTTTCGGGCCGAGCCAGCACCAACGAGCTCTTCGCGACGTGGCCCGAGTCGATCCGGACCATTGAGGAGCTCGCGCCGGAGGATGTCGCCGCCCATTCCGAGCCGTTGTGTCCGGAGCTCCTCGGGCCGCCCGTCGGATCACGGCGACACACATCTTCGCGGAGTACCCGTCTTGCCTCACCGGCCGGACCCACGGCATCGTTTTCGGCAGCAACCAGGTCGACTGGGAGGGCGAGTTGTTCGTGGTGATCGGGACGGCCGGCTTCGCTGTCGCGGGATCCGACGCGTGGTCGGTGATAGCCGGGCCGACCGTCGGGCAGGACCTGTCCGAGCGGCGCATCCAGGCTCGCAAGCCCATGCCGCGCTTCGCCCTGCGAAGTCGGGACCGACCTATTGTCCGGTCGGTCCGCTAGTAAGTCCTATGTCCCGGGCCCGGCCGTTCTTGAGTTAGCTCGGGAGCGGTCAGATCCCGGCGATCATGATGATCGCCGGGATCTTTGTCGTTTCCGGGGGCTGTTCGAGAGTGGCGCTGTAGCCGAAGGCGCCTTCTGCCTGCCGGAAGGGACGTTCCAGGCCTCCGAGTAGGTGTCAGCGATCTCCTGAGGGAGGCGGGAAACGGCGGTCGCAGCGCGCCGAGTCGAGCGCGGTGGTGGTGCGGTCGAAGCCCCGTAGAGGTACGCCGTCACCTGGAGGAGGGGTGCACAGCTGGTTCGGCTGGACGATCCCGCCCCGTAAGCGGCTGACCGCCCGACGCGTGCGCGTAGCGGATGCCGGGCCGCAAGGCGCGTGTGACTGTCTCGTCTGCCGCCGGACGGGGCCATCATCGGCAGTGCCTGTGCAGCAGTCGGATGACCTCCTTCCTTTCCAGTGGCGGGCCCCACTGTTGGTAAGGAGCGAGCCCGCCGGCGAGGCCATCCCTGCCGCCGTGGCGACGACGGCTGGGCTGATGCCCACAGTCGGCAGGCCAACGATCCATGTAGACCGCCGACAGCGGGCCGACAGCGGCGGCAGAGCACGGGCGACCAGTGACGGGCCGGCCAGAGGACACGAGATTCTTCGCTGCCGCCACCTTCTGGCCTGGCCGCAACAAGGAGCCCTCTCCCGCGGCCTCTGCCGGCTCTGCCCGTACGACGCGCTCCAGCCTGCCCGTCAGGCCACGAGTCGGCCCAGCAGGGCTTCGTCCAATACCGAACCGCGCCAGGGTCCGCGCGCGACAGTTCTATTGGAGGCGATGGCCGTGCTGCTCAGTCAGAAACCCTGACGTCACGACAGGCCTGGCGAGGCCGGATGGTACAGCCGGAGCCGGCGGACGCGGCCCCGATCCAGTCCCAGCAGCCAGCACGCCTGAGCGGGACAGCTGGCCACACCCGGGGGATTGAGCACGTCGATCTGCCAGACCAGCACGTCACGGCCGGCGACCGCGGTGACCAGCCGCTGCCGGAGGCCTGAGTCCACGCTCTTGGCCATGACGTCGGTAACCTCGCGGATGCCGTGGACCTGGCGCCCATCGGTCCAGCTCGCGGTGGCGTCGGGATGTCAGCGGTCCCGCAGCACCGAGGCGAATTCGCCGGCGTTGCCTGCGGCGCGACTACGCAATCACGATGCTGCGGCCATCCCGCAAGGATGAGAAGGCCCGCTTCGGCGAGCCGATGCTCAAGAAGGTCCGGCAGCTGATCGAGTCGGTCAACGACACCCTCAAAGGTCAGCTCGACCTGGAAGACCACGGGGGCCGTTCCTTCGAAGGGGTCGCCGTCCGCGTCGCCCAGCGGGTCCTTGCGATGGCCGCCGCGATCTGGCACAACAACGCAACCGATCACCGGGTCACTGATCGCCTACGACCACTGACCGGACATCGGACTTACTCGTCTTAGTCACTCCGGACGAGTTCGACGACCCCAGCGACCTCGTCATCCGCTGTGAGGCCAGCGGAGAGGTCGTCCAGTTCAGCGCCACTGGGGAGTTGATCTTCAACACCTCGAAGATCATCGCCGAGATCTCCGCCGCCGTCCGCCTCGAGCGCGGTGACCCGATCTTCACCGGGACGCCCGACGGGGTCGGTGCCTCCAGGGACCCGCGCTGCTGCCTCGCGGTGGAGGACCGGACGTCAGCACGGTGGAGGGGATCGGCTCAAGACGAACATCTGCTTAAGGAGGCCCACCACGCCGATGCATCGAGTCACCTCGATTACCCTCGGGGTCCCCGACCTCGACACCACGGCCGAGTTCTACACCGACCTCGGGCTCACCCCGCTCGGTGACCATCGCTTCACCACCCTCGACCGAGCAGCTCCGGCTCGGCGTAGGCGTGGACGATCCGCGGCGACCCGGCAGACCATGCCGCTCCCGACGCCGAGATGATCACCATCATGCGCGGCATCGGCGACATACTCGGAGCGGATTTCATCGCCGCGACCGGCGGTGACATGGCCGCCTTCGGCAGCCCTGACCGGCTCGCCAGCGTTGCTGGACTTGCCCCCGTCCCTCGCGACTCGGGCAAGGTCAGCGGCAACCTGCGTCGGCCCAGACCCTACAGCCGCCGACTCCTGCGGATGTTCTGCCTCTCCGCCCAGGTCGCCACCGTGCACTGTCCCCAATCCAGGACCTTTTACCAGTGCAAACGCGCCGTAGGAAAGTCCCACGAGCAGGCCGTCCTCGCGCTGGCCAGACGCCGTCTGAACGTGCTCTGCGCTCTGGTACGCGACCACCGGACCTTCGAAGCCGTCACGTCCCACCCCGCTGCCACAGCGGTATGACCCCGTCGCGAGGCGTTACCGCACCGGCTTGACAACGTCATTGGGAAGCCTCCTCTGCCGGGGCTCTCTTGCCATTTCCGATCCTGTGCAGGGTGCGCGTGTTCCCCAATCGGAGACTCAGGCAATGGAGAGAGGTGATCCACGCGGCCAGCTCGGACTGTGAACGGCGAATCGTGTTGCCGATGGGCCAGGAGTGCGGTGACGGAACGTGCTTTGAACCATCACCAGCGGTACCGCTCGGGCACGATTGTCGATACTTCTATGCCTCACCTTGAACGAACGCCGATGGGCGCGGCAGCGGCTTCGTCCTTGTCTATAGGACTCGCAGGTCCGGGCATACTCAAGGGCTCGCTCCGCGCCCCGAAAGGACGGCGAGGCCATCGCCCAAGAACAGGGATGAGTAACGACCTTGGGCCCCATTAGGCCACTCGTCCCGCACGAGCCGCGACCACCTGTGCAAGCGGGGCATCCGGGCGGTGATCCCGATCCCGGCGGACCAGCCCAACAACGTCGAACGGTGTATCAACCGCTTGAAGCAGTGGCGAGGCATCGCGATCCGCGACGAGAAGACCGCGACGGTCCACCTGGCCGGGCGCCACATCGCCGGCACCTTCCTCTGGCCTGCCCTCAATGATCCAAACGCGCTCCTGGATGAGATGACCAGCCAGCGGATCCGGTAACGGTTGGAGATGGCCACACACTCTTGATCTCGGGCGCACCAGTCCCACTGCAACGCGCGGAGCAGCGAGGCCGAAACGGACCCTCGAAGGCTGTCACCGGCCTCACCTTGCCACAGCAGAGGCCTACTGCCCCCAGCCGACCCGAAACGAACCAACGTCTGACATGCAATGAAACGCCTTTCGCTGGATGAAACGCTCTTTTAGTTACTGTTGTCCTGCTCCGCCCCCCAGACCGAGGGCGGTCAACGCAGCGAGTTCGTCAGTGGGTGAGCTTGGACCGCCTGCACGACTGACCAAGTTCCCTGCACACACGACCAAGTCCGCTCCTCCACCGGCGTCTAACCTCCTGCTGGGCTGTGCTCAGTCACCCCCGAACGGGTGGCACGCATCACCTGTACCTGATCACTTCCTCTCCCCACATCGAAGAGAGAACGAGATGAAGAAGCGTTCCGCGAGCATCCTGTCGGTCAGTGCACTGCTTGCTGGGCTGCTGGGCGGCGCGATTGCTACCGCGTCGCCTGCATCAGCCGCTGCAACCTACGAATGCAACACCTCCAAGGCGCTCGCCAAGGGCAGCTACAACATCCTGTTGCCGCACCAGAACTATGCCCCCGCCGATCCTTACTGGTGCTATCTCACCTACGGGAGTCAGAACAGCGGAGTGAGCGCACTTCAGTTCACGTTGAACAAGTGCTACGGGGCAGGACTGGCCGTAGACGGTGCGTATGGCCCAGCAACCAGGTCTGCAGTAGTTTCCGTTCAAAAGCGTGTCGGAGTCGCAGCGGATGGCGACTACGGACCGGTTACCCGGAACGCGATGAATTGGTCGCACCGCACCAGCAGCGGCACACACTCCCACTGCGCCAAGATCTAATCTGAATCGGGTCAGCCTTCAGCGGGGTCTGCGATCGTGCCGGTGTGCATAGTGCGTCTGCCGTTTGCTCATCCTTGCTGTGGCTGACGCCGATCACACTCTTACCTTGTCATTTAAGGTGCGGCCTCGCTGGCGTCCAGGCGGAGGAACGCCCGGCTGATGTGGTGACCAAGCCGCGGCGTTGCCAGCTTTGGCAGCATCTTCGCCACCGGCGAGGCATAGGGCCGACCCGGACACCACGAAGTCGGCTGCACCTGCGGCTGGCTCTCCGGGCGGCGTGGCTCGGACGTCGGCTTCGGCGGCGCCGGTGCCCGACCACCACAGCCACGAGACCGCCCTGTCGTCTTGCCCGTGGAGTGGGTGCCGAGCACCGCGATCCTCAGGGGCTTGGGGGAAGTCACCACAGGGTGGGGTCCTTTTGGTGTTCGGGGGCGCCGGGCAGGCCGGGCGGCACGGCCACGGCGAGCAGCTGGTCGAAGGTGTCGTAGCGGGAGGCCATGGCGAGCAGGAGCTGCGCCGTGGCGTAGGCGTCGAAGGTGGCGCGGTGCCGGGCACCGGGTGCCTCGGTCAGGTCGGGCTGGACGTGCTCGATGAGCTTGTCCAGGCTGTACTTGCCGAGGTCGGGGAAGGCGTCCTTGGCCAGTCGCAGGGTGTCCAGGACGCCGGCGGGCTCCCAGCCGGGCAGGTGTGCGGCCAGGACGCGGTAGTCGGTGTGCGCGTTGTGCGCGCAGATCCACGTGTTCCCGAGGAAGGCGCGCACCTGGTCCGCGATGTCGGCCCAGGCTGGTTTGCCGACCAGGTCGGTGTTGGTCAGGCCGTGTACCCGGGTGGCGAAGGGGGTGACAGGGCGGTTGGGGCGGGTCAGCCACCAGCCCGCAGTGCTCTTGTCGGGGCGTCCGTCGCGGACGGGCAGCGCGGCGACTTCGACGAGGTCGGGCGGGTTGGTGCCGTTGCCTTCGACGTCGACGACGAGCAACGCGGGCCAGGTGGCGAAGTTCATGCTGTGGTGGGTCCGTCCTCCGCCTCCCAGCCGATGGGGGCCCGGCCGTGTTAGCGGTAGTGGTGGGGCTTGCTCCGGTCGTGGCACTGGTAGCCGAAGCCGTGCTGCAGGTAGTAGCGGGGCGGCTCGTCCAGTCCTTCCACGACGATGGCACGGTCGTTGACCTCAACGTCGCCGGTCGCACCGAGGGCGCGTGCCTTGTGCACGACGGCGTCCAGGGGCGGCCTCACCCACGCCTTCTTGCACAGGGCGATCTGTTCGGGCGGGCAGATGTCGCACAGCTCCCGGACGCCGTAGTGGCCGTTGTAGTCGGCCTCTCCCCAGGTGTAAGCCACGCCGCAGCTCGTCTTGCGGAACAGCGTCCCCCGCTCGGCGCCGCCGGCGGCTTTGTGCAGGTCGAAGTCGTCCAGGATCCTGTGCTCGGCCTGCTCGGGCATGATCTTGCGCCGGGCTGTGTCTTCGTACGGCGTCGACATGCCGTGGCTCTCGTAGTACGCCTTGATCTCGTCGCGGTAGAACAGGCCCGTGAAGACGGTGGCGTGCGCGTGCAGGGACAGATCACGGGCCCGCTCGATGTGCTCGTCGGAGTCGTTGAGGCCGGGGGTTGATCCGGCACCTCGGCCTCTCCAACATCCGGCCCCAACACCTCGACGAGGCGCGGGCGATCGCACCGGTGGTCAGCGTGCAGAACCCGTACGGGCTCGGATACAACGCCGCGCAGGCGGGGTTCATGGCATGCTGCGGTGAACTGGGCATCGCCTTCGTCCCGTTCTATACCCCTCGCCGGGTCCGCCAAGGAGGAGGGCGGCCTGGGACGCGAGACGCCGGAGGTCTCCGCGATTACCCTGGCGCACGGTGCCACCCCGGCCCAGGTCCGCATCGCCTGGAGTCTGGCGCAAGGGCGCCACCTGCTGGCCCTCCCCGGCACCGGCGACCTCGAACACCTTGCCGCCAACGTGGCGGCGGGTGCGCTCCGTCTCTCGGACGAGAGACTGGAGAAGCTGAACGACGCGCACGCCCGGTCCGCGCAGGAGGCGGCGCGATGAGCGAGACCGTGTACTCCGTCATCTCCGCCGTCCGGGTCTGGCAGCCCGACGAGGAGGCGGTCGACGCCGGGGGCAACCTCTCCCGCATCGGGTGCCCGCTGTGCCGCGCGGAAATCGACCTGGAGTGGTGGGCGGACCTGCTGGAGAGGACGGCCGACGACGGATTCGCCGCCCTCGACGTCACCGTCCCCTGCTGCGGCGGCGGGACGACGCTGGACGCCCTGGCGTACGACGGGCCGTGCGGGTTCGCGCGGTTCGAGATCGAGGTGTGGGACCCGGAACGGCCTCCCTTCGACGACGCCGAACTCCGGGCGCTGGCCGACGCGTTGGGGCACCCGGTGCGGCTGGTGGTGCCCCGGATCCGGGTCATGCCCGGATCCCGTTCTGGCCCGCCCGGGTTCCGCGTCCGTTCGGGTGCGGGCATGGCGGACGCGGTGGAGGCGAGCATGCGGGGCACCATGAGGGCATGACCGAAGCCGAACCCTTCCCGCCCGAGCCGTGGGATCTGCGCGGACGGATGCACGTCAGCCTCTGGCCGGCCCGCCCGAGCCGGCTGCCGAGGTGGCCGCTGCCCGAGGGGGTCCGCGCTCTGGTCCTCGGCGGACGGTGCGCGCTGCTGACCTTCTGCGTCGACTACTCGCCCGACGGGACTCTTGCTTACCGGGAGTTGCTACTGGCGCTCGCCGTACGGCAAGGGCGGCGGATCGGCTGCACGGCGGTGGCGGTCTGGGTGGACAGCGAACAGTCCAAGGCCGGTGGGCGGACCCTGTGGGGCATTCCCAAGGAGATCGGACACTTCGCCTGGGAGCCCGGGGCCGGAGTACCGGGGACCGAGCGCATCAGGCTCCGCGCCCCCGAGCTCGGCGAGGTGCGCGCTGCATTCCGGCCGGGGCGGACGCTCCCCGGTCGGCTGCCGATCCGGACCCGTCTGCTGCAGGAGGTGGATGGCACGCCACTGGCCGTGCCCGCGCGCCTCACCGGGAAGCCGGCCCCGACCAGGGCCTCCTTCCGCCCTGACCCGGCCGGAACGCTGGCCTTCCTCGGCGAGGGACGTCCGGTGCTGTCGTTCACTCTGGAGGACTTCCGGTTCCGTGTGGGGTTCCGGCCCCCGCGCGAGCGGCTCGGCCGAACCGGTCCCCCCACTCCCTAGTGATCCGAGTCAGAGATTCGTCGGCACGGCAGTGACCCCGCCCTTACTCAGCACCCCACCAGCGAAAGCACCCAATCCTGACGTGCCGTCACTTACCCCCCACCGACACCAACCCGGCATCGCAGCCAAGCCGCCAAGGCGTACTACCAGGTCACCGGCAACTGGTACAGGCCGTAGACGTCCGCGCTTTTATTGAAGGGCAGCTCGTTCACGTTCGCGGCCAGCCCGAGCGTGGGGACGCGGCGGAAGAGCGTGTCGAACACGGTCTGCAGCTCCATCCTGGCCAGGTTCTGCCCGAGGCACTGGTGCGGTCCGAAGCCGAAAGTAACGTGGTGGCGTGCTCCGCGCATGATGTCGAGCTCGTCCGGGTCGCCGAACGCCCGCCGATCGCGGTTGGCCGAGTAGCTCAGGGCCAGTACGCCTTCGCCTGCGCGGGTCCGCTGCCCGCCGATCTCCACGTCCTCGACGCACAGCCTGGACGTCGCCGCGTCGACGTTCGACCGCGGAGCATCTCCTCGACGGCGTCGAGCGTCTTGCCCGGGTCGTCTTTGATCAGCGTGAGCTGCTCCGGTTCCCGCAGGAAGGCGACGACGGAAAGCGAGATCATGTTCGTCGTCGTCTCATGCCCGGCCGCCAGCAACAGCAGGCCGAGCTCGGCCAGGGTCTCACGCCGATAGGTGCCACCCTCGCGCAGCTTGACGATGTGCCTGCCGAGCAGATCGTCCGACAGCTCCTGCTCCTTCGCCGCTATGAGGTCGACCATATAACCGCGGATGGCCTCCAACCTCGCCCGCCGATCCTCCGGCGTCGTGGCGAACTCGACTAGCTTTGTCGTGTGGGTCTCGAAGAAGACGTGCTCGGCATACGGCACGCCCAGCATCTCGCAGATCACGAGCGACGGCACCGGGAGCGAATACGTCGTCACCAGGTCACCGGGGTTCGGGCCCGTCAACAGGGCGTCGATCCGCTCGTCGACGATCCGCTGGATCCGCGGCCGTAGCGCCTCCAGCCGACGTGCCGTGAACTCGCCGAGCACTGCCCTGCGGGCCTGCCCGTGTTCGAGCCCGTCCATGGAGTTCGTCGTGCGCTCATCCTGCTGCCGGAACACGGTACCGCCCTCGACTCAGGTGCGGGAAGCGCGGGTCCCGGACGGTACCGAACCCCACTTGGCCCCCGCACTGGTCCAGGCGGCGAAAGACCTCGCCGACAGCCGGCTCGACGATCCGGACCTATCTCCCGCCATGCTGGCTCGCGAACTCGGCGTCTCCGTACGCACCCTGTACCGTGCTTTCGCCGCGGTCGAGGAGACCGTCGCTGGGTATGTCCGCCGCCGCAGGCTCCACCGAGCCAGCCAGGCTCGAGCTTCTCACCCCGGTGCGCCCGCCCAGCGTCACGGAACTGGCAGCCCGCTGGCAGCAGTTCGCCGACAGCAACCATTTCATCCGCGCCTTCAAAAGCCAGTACGGCTACAAGATCCTGCATGAATCCGGCTACAACGTCCTCACCTACGACCTGCGCAACCACGACTTCAGCGGCTCGGCCAACGGCGGCATCGCCTCGAGCGGCATCTTCGAGGCGCGTGACGTGCTCGGCTCCCTCACCTACGCGCGTACCCGCCCCGACACCAGCTCGATGCGCATCAGTCTGTTCAGCCGGTGTCTGGGAGCGGACGCGACCCTCGCGGCCGCGCACCAGGCCCCAGCCGCGTTCGAGGGCGTCGACTCGCTGGTGGCGGCGCAGCCGGTGACCACGAAGGTCATCATGATCCACCAGCTCGGTCTGATGGGCATCCCCGAGGAGCGGATGAAGGATCTCGACCGGCGGGTTCAACTGGTGACGGGGCTCGGGCTCGACGCACAGGCCCCCGTCCAGTGGGCCAGCGCGGTGCAGGTTCCCACTTTCATCTATCAGGTCCGCGACGACATCCTCGTCACGCCGGACGACGTCCAGTCGATGTATGACGCTCTGCCCGTCGACGACAAGCGACTGCACTGGATCGACGGCACCAAACGTCGCTGGGACGGCTACCTGGAGTTCCAGCACAACCAGCAGCCGATGCTGGACTGGATCGAGCAGCACACCGTGTGATACTCGCCCGCGACCTTATCTCGTCGTGCGAGACCCGCATCCAACTCGCCCAGGACACGAGGCCGTTGCAGATCACCCGCGAAGCCATCGGCCTCACCGACGCCGAGTGCGCGCTCATCGGATCGTGGGGAGCGGGGCAGTCGGGCAGAGCGCTGTGGAAGGTGGGTCGCGGGGGAGGGCACGCGGTGCAGCTGGTCCTTCGCGGACGCAGGAGCAGTTGTTCGAGACGGACGAGAAGATGGCGCTCTGAGAGGTCGTTTTCACCTGGATTACTCGTGTATCCAGCGGTTTTCAGGCCCTCGGGTTGTGGTGCTCGTGCTGCTGGAGATGCGGATTGAGTCTTGCTGGTCAGGTGGGGTGACAGGTGAGGCGGGAAGTGCCTTGTGCCTGTCTCATCCCAGGACGCCCGGCCTTCGCGGACGCGTGCTTCCGTTGGTGTCGCTGTGCGCCTGGGCGCACTCGATCCGCGGCGGTACGCCGGAAGCATGCCGCCGCGACGCCCGTATCCGAGTGATCTGTCCGATGCCCGCTGGGAGTTGATCGAGCCAGTGCTCTCGGCCTGGCGCTTCGAGCGCCGCGGCAGGGCCCTGGACTTCGGCCGGCCGCCGGAACACGACCTGCGCGACATCATGGACGCGATCTTGTACGTGGACCGCACCGGGGTCCAGTGGCGCTACCTCCCGCACGGCTTCCCGCACTGGAACACCGTCTACGGCTACTTCGCCAAGTGGGCGGACGAGGGTGTGTTCGCCCAGCTCAACGGCCTGCTCCGGCAGCTCCTACGGGAGAAGGAAGGACGGAATGGCGAGCCGTCGGCCTGCGTGATCGACGCCCAGAGCGTCAAGACCTCCACCAGCGTCCCCGCCGCCGGCCAGGGCATCGACGCCGGGAAGAAAATCGTGGGACGCAAGCGGAACATCGTCACCGACACCCTCGGACTTTTGCTTGCCGTGCTGGTCACCGCGGCAAGCGTGCAGGACTCCGCCGCCGGCGCCCGGCTCCTGGACCAGGTCGCCGCCGACCATCCCGGCATCCGCAAGGTCTGGGTCGACGGCGGCTACCGCCAGCACCTCGTCGAACATGCCGCCACCCTCGGCATCGACATGGAAATTACCGCTCGAAAGTCCGGGGCCAGGGGTTTCACTCCGATCCCGAAGCGGTGGGCGGTCGAACGCACCTACGGCTGGCTCATGCTGCACCGCCGCCTGGCCCGCGACTACGAAACCCTGCCCACCCGCTCCGAAGCCGTGATCCACATTGCCATGCCGACCTCATGGCCCGCCGCCTCACCGGCGAGAACACCATCTCCTGGCGCGACCCGACACCACAGACCAAACGGCCGATTCTGGGATGAAACATCGGGCGAAAACGACCTCTCAGATGAAGGGATCCCGGCCCACGAGGCGTAGCGCACGAGGCGAACCGCGGCTGACTCGCCTCCGCCCAGAACCGCTCGCTCCGCGGGCGGAAAAGCTTGAGCCGACCCCGCTCCGCGGGGCGTCCAGCGACGAACTGCCACCGGGGCCTTGAAAGGGGCGCCTCCCCGGGCTCGCGGAGGCCGAGGCCCCGAGCCTCCACGAAGCCCGGGGCGATTCAGCCGGCGAGAGTAGGCGCCCGCGCTGGCAGGAAACAAGGCGGCGGGTGCGCTGCCGCCCTGTTTCCTGCCGGCAGACGGCGGGTCAGACGGTGGTCAAACCCTGACCGACCTGATCACCTCCGCGAGGCGCTCGGGCTGTTCCTCGGGGATCCAGTGTCCGGATTCACCGATCAGCTTGGTGCTCCCGCCGACGCTGATCTCCTCCACGATCCCGTCGAGGAGGGACTGGGTCGAGGTCAGCTCGCTGCCGACGACGGTGACCGGAAGCTCGAGGCGGCCACCGCTCTTGAGGGCGGCGCGATTGTGCTCATCGTCCTCGGCGAGGGTGCGGTACATCTCCATGGCGGCGCGGAGCGCGCCTGGGGCCGAATAGGCCCTGACGTAGGCATCGATGTCCTCTTCGCGCAATGCGCCTTGGATGTAGGAGAGAGACCGCATGAAGTGGGACAGGTACTCCCGCTCCTTGCCGCCGATCAGCATCATGGCGATGTCGACGTTCGCGTGCAAGGCCAGGTGGAAGGCAATCGGATTCATCCTGAGGCTGTCCAGCGCCGTGGTGCCGGGCGGGGGCGCGTCGACCATGATCAGCGCGGCGAGCGCGTCGCGGTGGTCGAGCGCGAGTGCGAAGCCAACGGCCGCGCCGATGTCATGCCCGCACACGATCGGTTTGGCGTCACCGAACTCGGCCGCCGCGATTGCCAGCACGTCGGTGGCCAGGGTGGCCTTGTCGTAGCCGGTCATCGGGCCGACGGTCCCGCCCAGGCCACGGAGGTTGGGGGCGACGATTCGGTAGTCGTCGGCGAGCAGGTTGATCAGCCTACTCCACTCTCTCCAGGTCTGCGGAAATCCGTGCAGGAGCAGCAGCGGCCTCCCGGTCCCGGCGGTGACGTAATGGTGGGCGACACCGTCCACGGTGATCCGATTGTGGCGGATTTCATGATCCATTGACTTGCGTCTCCTTCAGGTAGTGGTTATTCTCCGGGCATCAGCGTGGAACGCCCGGGGTGTGTCGCGCGCGATGCCGCAGTGGGCGCGTGCGCGCGTGCTGGGCTGTACGCCGGGTTCCGACGCACGGCATTACTGAGCAACCCTGTCGCCGGAGGTGGCGAGGGCGATGCGGACAACGGGCGTCCGCAGGCGGTAGGTCGGTGGATGGGTCGCCGGTCAGGGCGGGGGCGAGCACTCCACCGTGTGGATGTCGCCTACGGCGTCTGGGCGTTCGGGCTCCTCCACCGGGAAGGACGGCTTGAAGCCGAGCACGCAGGTGTCGCCGTCGCACTCGATGGCGTCAGGATCGCCGATCAGCGTCAGCCCGGGAGCGGCGGCGTCTGCCGTGCTCATGAGCTGAGCTCTCGCTCGTTCACAGCACGGTCGAAGGCCCGCTCGAACGTCCTTGCGCTCTGGGCGCCGGAGAGACCGTACTTGCCGTCGACGACGAAGAACGGGACGCTTCGGACACCGATCTGCGCTGCGGCGCGGTAGTCCTCCTCGACGGCGTCGCGGAACCGACCCGACGACAGGGCCTCGCGGATCTCGTCCTCGTCGAGGTCGAGCTGCGCGCCGATCGCGACCAGGTCGTCGATGCGGCCCACGTGCTCCCCCAGGCGGAAGTACGAGTCGAACAAGTGCTCCACCATCTCCAGCTGCCGGCCCTTCGACTTCGCGAAGGCGATCAGCTCGTGCGCGAGCCGGGAGTTGGTTGGCTGCATCGTGTCGTAGTTGTACTCCAGGCCGAGGGTGCCGGCCAGCTCGGTCACCTCAGCGGCCGCGTGCACCATCTTCTCAACGGGCCAGCCGTTGCGCTTGGCGATGAACTCCACCGCCGACTCGCTGACCTCGACCGGCACGTCCGGGGCGAGCTTGTACGCGTGATACGTCACCTCGACCTGCGTGTCAGGCCCCAGGTTGTCGACGGCCTGCTCGAAGCGACGCTTCCCGATGTAGCACCACGGGCACTGCACATCGGACCAGACATCCACCGAGATCGTAGCCATTGAACACCTTCTCATTCTGGCTCGACGAGCCCTGTTGATGCCTCGACCTTACGCGCCGACGGAACTCTTTCCTGCAACACATTGGCTCCAATTCATGTCCTTGCGTCTCGCATGTGTGCGGAGGAATGTAGGTTGGTGTCATGGATGTGATCACGGATGCCTTGAGGGCGATGCGCATCGGAAGCGCCCAGTCGAACGCGCTCACGTTCGACGGCGAGTGGCATCGCGATGTCGCGGCGGAGGATGGATCGGGCTTCCACGTCATGGTGCGCGGCACGGCGTGGCTCACGCTCAAGGGCGAGCCGTCCCGGCGCCTGGAGGCCGGAGACGTCGTGTTCTTCCCGCGGGGCCAGCAGCACAGCCTCTCCGGCGAGTCGCCCCCCACGCTCTTGGGCGACACGATCGCCCCGACGCTAGTCCTGTGCGGCGCTTACCGGTTCGACCGCAGCCGCATGCACCCGCTCCTGCAGGAGATGCCGACCATCGTGCACCTGACCACCCACGGCTCGGGCGCATCGCCACTGCGCGCCGTGGTGGATCTGCTCGGGGATGAGTTGCAGCGCCCCGGCCACGGACACGAGGCGCTTACGGAGTCGCTCGTGGACACCCTCCTCCTGTACATCCTGCGCACCTGGTGGGAACGCGAGCGCGTCGCAACGAACGGAACCGGCTGGGCCGCGGCGCTGGCGGACCCGTCGATCAGCGCCGCCCTGCAAGCCATGCACGCCCGTCCCGAAGAGCAGTGGACGGTGGACAGCCTTGCCAGGATCGCCGGACGTTCGCGGGCCGCGTTCGCCCGACGCTTCACCGACCTCGTCGGCCAGCCCCCACTGGCATACCTGCGGTGGTGGCGGCTCACCTACGCCGGCTGCCTGCTGCGATCGGGGGACTGGACGCTGCGCGAGATCGCTGCACGCACCGGCTACCTCTCGGAGTTCGCCTTCGGACGCGCCTTCCGACGCGAGTACGGCGTGTCACCGGGCGCATTCCGAAAGGGAGCCGCATGAAGTGCCCCGCCTCCCCGGACTACTGGGGTTGGGTGGATCTGATCATGCTGCCGTCTGGCTTGGGAATCCAGCAGGCGTCGCCATTGCGTGCTGGGGTTTCGTAGTCAGCGGGGCTGAGTGGACGTCAAGTTCGATCTTCCTCGGTTCGTGATCGCTCGATCGAGGTACTGATCGTCGCGCAGGCCATCTTCTGGGCATGTGCATGCTGAGATGCGGACATGGAGCGAGAGCCGTACCCCAGCGACTTATCGGACGAGCAGTGGGCGTTGATCGAGCCGATGATCACGGCCTGGAAGCAGGAGAGGGTGGCGCGGTCAGCGACCGGGGATCCCGGGTCCTGCGATCTACGGGAGGTCGTGAACGCGATCTTCTACCAGAACCGGACGGGCTGCCGGTGGCGCTATCTCCCGCATGATCTGCCGTCCTGGTCGGCGGTGTTCTACTACTTCGGCGTGTGGCGTCAGGAAGGGCTCGACCAGCGGATCCAGGAAATCCTGCACTGCCAGGTGAGGGAGAGAGCCTGGCGATTGGAGGACCCGTCCCTGGTGATCATCGACACCCAGTCCGTCCGCGCGGCCGCGGGTGTTCCGAAGACCACGACGGGACTGGACGCCAACAACAAGGTGTCGGGGCGCAAGCGGGGACTGGCCGTCGACGTTCTGGGGCTGATCATCGGTGTCGTGGTGCTGGCCGCCTCCGCCCATGACAAAACGCAGCCGGCACTGCCCTGCTCGATCAGGCGGCCGAGCAGTGCGGGATGCGTCTGGAGAAGGCCCTGGTGGACCAGAGCTTCAAGGACGAGGTTCTCATCCATGGCGCCCTGCTGGACATCGACGTCGAGGTCGTCCGCCCCAACCCCGCAGACCAGGGCAAAGGCTTCGTCCCGCAACCGAAGAGGTGGATCGTGGAGCAGGTCAACGGCACGTTGATGCTGCACCGCCGCCTGGCCCGCGAGTACGACCACCGCCCCGATACCTCCGCCTCGCGCGTCTACTGGGCTTCCATCGCCAACATGACCCGCCGCCTCACCACACCCGCCCCCACCTGGCGCGACACCCTCGGGCTGGCCGCGTGAACATCAGCGAGCTCCTGGCGGACCTCCAGGACCAGCACGGCAAAACCACGGCCCGGGCCGACGAACTACGCAACCAGATCGACCACTTGACCGCCGCCCTTGCCGAGACCGAAGCACGACTCGCAGACCTGGCCACCACCCGGAAGATCATCGCCGAACGCATCCCGTCCGGGACCGAGCCCGATCCGCCCGAGACGAACACCGCCTACCAGGCCATCGTGAACGCCTTCAACCAGCACCCCGGCCGGGCATTCCGAGCCCGCGAGCTGTACGAACTCCTCGGCATGCCCACCGACGAGGCGACCGTCAACGTCACCCGCAGCCGTCTGGGACGCTTCGTCCGACAAGGCTTCCTCACCCAACCCGGACGAGGTCGCTACCAGAAGCGGACTTAACGTCCACTACTGAGTTTTTCGTTAGTTCTGTGGTGTTTGGGTATGAATGGTCAGGCCGATGTGGGTGAGGGACCACGGGAGTTGCTCGCTGGAGCAGACTCGGTGGATGCCGCGTTCGGCTGCGTCGGCGACATCGGCGAGGTGGTCGCCGGCGAGGTTGGCCAGCTCGCGGGTCTTGATGGCCGACCACGGCAGTTCGACAGGGTTGAGTTCGGGTGCGTAGGCCGGCAGCCGCTCGAGGGTGAGCCAGTCCTGCTCGGCCGCCCAGGCCCGCATACCCCGACTCCAGTGGGCGGACAGTCCGTCCCATACCAACACCACCGACTCACCGGCATAGAAGGTCTTGATCTGTTCCAGCACCTCGATCAGGGAAGTGGTGTCGTAGCTGCCCGGCTTGAGGTGGAAGCACAGCCGCGGGCCGCGTTCGAGGTCGGCGGCGTGGTAACCCAGCGCGGCGGCCATCCCGGCTCGTTTCCAGTTCAGCCGGTGCCGCAAGAGCGGAGTGTGCCCGCGGGGTGCGTAGGTGCGGCGCACCTGAGGCAGCAGCGACACGCCCGATTCGTCGAAGAAAACGATCCAGGCACGTTTCTTCACCGCCCCTTTTTGATGCGCGGCCACTCGTGGGCGACCCATCGGGCGATCTCGGACTCGTCCCGTTCGACGGCCTGACGGCGGGGCCGCTGCAGACTCCATCCCAGCCGCCCGGTCAGCAGGCGCCATACCGAGGCCCGGGCCAGCGTCACCCCGGTCACCCGCTCAACCACCACACCGACCCGTTCCAAGGTCCACAGATCCGCCTCGAACCCGTGAATCTGGGCGCCCTGGTCCAAGGCGGCTCCGTAAGTTGTTGGGTGGCCCGGAAGGGCGGGGTGTGGCTCAAGGCGGCTTGCCAAATGTGGCTCGGAGTGAGTGGCCGCCGCGCCCTTCGGGGCACCCTGGCTGCTGATTGAGATGTGCGCGCCTTGTGCGGTCGCTGTTTACGGAGCAGACAGCGGGGTGTTCCTCGGGCCGACGGAATTCCGTGCGGTGCAAGGAGGGG
>NZ_JBVIGS010000040.1:0-31749 GCF_055570675.1 Streptomyces sp. NPDC031111 | reverse complement strand
GCCGAGGCCGACGTCATCATGATCCTCGTCCCGGACCCGATCCAGGCCGAGGTCTACGAGAAGCACATCAAGGACAACCTGAAGGACGGCGACGCGCTGTTCTTCGGTCACGGCCTGAACATCCGCTACGGCTTCATCAAGCCCCCGGCCGGCGTGGACGTCTGCATGGTCGCCCCCAAGGGCCCGGGTCACCTGGTGCGCCGTCAGTACGAGGAGGGCCGCGGCGTTCCCTGTCTCGTGGCCGTCGAGCAGGACGCCACGGGCGACGCCTTCGCGCTGGCCCTGTCGTACGCCAAGGGCATCGGCGGCACCCGCGCCGGCGTCATCAGGACGACCTTCACCGAGGAGACCGAGACCGACCTGTTCGGCGAGCAGGCCGTCTTGGCTGGCGGTACCACGGCGCTGGTCAAGGCGGGCTTCGAGACGCTGACCGAGGCGGGCTACCAGCCGGAGATCGCCTACTTCGAGTGCCTGCACGAGCTGAAGCTGATCGTGGACCTCATGTACGAGGGCGGCCTGGAGAAGATGCGCTGGTCGATCTCCGAGACCGCCGAGTGGGGCGACTACGTCACCGGCCCGCGGATCATCACCGACGCCACCAAGGCCGAGATGAAGAAGGTCCTCGCCGAGATCCAGGACGGCACGTTCGCCAAGAACTGGATGGACGAGTACCACGGCGGTCTGAAGAAGTACAACGAGTACAAGCAGCAGGACTCCGAGCACCTGCTGGAGACCACCGGCAAGGAGCTGCGCAAGCTCATGAGCTGGGTCGACGAAGAGGCGTAGGTCTCCTAGGGGTGGGGCCGGAGCACACAGCTCGGGCCCCATCTGTAGGCGCGACGTGACGGCTCGGGGAGCAATGGTTCCGGCGGCCCCGCGCATGACGGGCCGCCGACTCACAGAACGAGGAAACCCCATAATGAACGAAGACTTGTCGGAACTTGATGCCGTTCAGCGGGCCTTGGGCGCCCGCGCACGTCTGCGAAAGTGGGCCGACGGTGGCCAGGTGGTCGACCTGCTGCACGCGGCGGCGACGGCCGGGTGGCTGGACGCACTGACCGTGCCCACCACCCTTGAGACGCTGGCCAGTACAGGCGGGGTCTCCACCGAGCGTGCGCGCCGGGTTGTCGAAGTGTTCCTGGCCGCGGGGGTGGTCCGTACATGGGACGACTCTTCATCCGCCTTCGTACTCACCACGGAGTTTGCCGCGCTGAACAGCGGCCCCGCCGGGGTTCGGCTGGACGACTCGATCGACGATATCGTCGCGGCGCGCGAGCGGGTCCGCTCGGCCGTCTCGCCGGACGCGGGGTACAACTGGGAGCACGACGCACTGGTCGTTGCCCGTAACTGGGGCTTGTCGCCCACCGACGCCACGCGGGCCATGTTCGCTATGGCCTTCGACTCGGTGCCGGAGTACCGCGATCGGCTGTCCGCGGGCGGCTCGCTGCTGGACGTCGGCAGCGGTGTCGGCGGAGCGCTGCTGGCCAGCCTGACGATGTTCCCCGAGCTGCGCGCGGTCGGAGTCGAGCGGGCCGACGACGTTGTCAAGGAACTGCGGGAGCGGGCCGAGGCGGCCGGCGTGACCTCCCGCCTGGAGATACGGCACACTGACGCCCAGGAACTCGATGACGAGGCGGTTCACAAGGTCGCCTACTGGGCACAGGCGTTCTTCCCCTCCGACTCGCGGGCGACCACCCTGGCCGCCGTGCGGCGCGCGCTGGTTCCTGGGGGTCTGCTCCTGGTGCAGGAGCTGGCGCCACCGACGCAGGACAGCCCGGAGGCACGTCTGCGCTCCGCCCTCGACGCTCTCGTCGCCGACTCCCGCGGTGTTCCGCCCATCCGCACGGCGGAGGAGCTGGCTGCGGAGCTGCGGAACGGCGGCTTCGAGGACGTACAGATAGCGGTGAGCCCCGTCGGCCGCCTTGTCCTGGGTCGGCGGGGGGACTGATAGGTGACCGCCACGCGTTCCGGCGCCGGACCGCCTTAATGGCTCGGACTCGCCCGGCGAGGATCGGCCACCGTCGCGGGGAGGTCCAGCAAGTACCGGTGCACGTGGGGGTGATCGGGGACTCCACATCTCCTGATCACCCGAAACCATCCGGCCTCCGTCTCCGCAACTCCGTGAATTCCGCAGCCACGATGGGATGTGTCCGGCGTCAGACCGGGGGGGGTGAGCAGGCCGGTGATGTGCATGCGCCGGGCCAGGCGCAGTCGGAGTTCTTCGGCGGTGCCGTTGGCGATCTCCGCACCCGTAGTCGGAGCCGTCCGCGATGCGCGGCACGGTCTGGCGCCGCGCGGCAGGCCGGTGATCCGGACCATCTCGTCGGCGACGATCTGCGGGTCGGCTGGAGGCAGCCATCGAAGAGGTGTTCGATATCTGCGCCACTGGAGGCCAGATGGCCGGCGATCCGGTCGTAGGCCGCCATAACCTCGGTGTCGGTAGAGAACGCGGCATTGGCGAAGTGCTCGGTGCCCTTGGTGAACACTTCCCGGCATCACGATGGTCGTCTCGATGGCGTAACGCGTGATCACCCACGCCGTCGACCCGGCTAACAGGTCATCTCATTTGGGTGTAGCTCATCAGGAGGGACGGGCTGAGCAGCGGTGACGTCCGGACGGGCTTTCGTGGCGAGCGTCTGCCTCCTACTGTTGCGGCAGGACTTTGGGGGCGCCGATGGGCTCGTTGAATGAAGAGCTGGAACGTCGAGAAGCGGCAACCCGCGCTCGAGTCGAGGAACTCCAGGATAAGGTCGAGGAGTTGAAGCAGCGGCTCACGGAAGCTGAGAAGCGGCTGACGCGCCTGCAGATCACGCGGGAACCGGTGAACGAGGTCCTCGCCGAGACCGGCCCGGAGGCGGGTCCCGGTGCTGTCCGGGCGGACCGACGAGACGAACGAGACCGTGGGTACGGCGCCAAAGTCCGGACAGCGTCACCGTCGACTTCGTGCCGGGGGGCAGTGAACCAGCCACAGGTCAACGCGCTGGCGTTGGTACCGACGGGGTCCTGACCCCGACGCGGCTGCCCAAAGGGCGGATGAGCCGAAGAGGCAGATGAACTGCCCTGTGGGGCAGAGTGCCGACAGGACGGGTGTCCGCATGGTGCAACGCCACTGATGAGGCGTGCGTCGCAGGATCGGGCGCCCTCCGATCCGCCGGCCGACGCTTTCGGATGCGATGCCGTGGTTCTACCGTCAATGTCATCGTTTCGGTAAGGGGCATGAATGAGGGCGCACGACAGACAGCGATCGGACGCCGCGGACGGCCGGGAAAGGACCGCCCGCACGGCCGCACCCGGCGGATTACTGGGGTTGCAGGCGAGCGTTGGCAACCAGGCGGTGCTGAGGATGATGCGCCGCGAGCGGGAAGGAGACGCGCCCCGCCGGGGGGAGGCCGTGCAGCGCGCCGATATTGAGACCGGCTCGCACACTCCTGACCGCTCCGACGTGGAGGCCGGTCTGCGCGAGCCGGGCCGCCCTCTGGACCAGGCCACGCGGGTCCGCAAGGAGGAGCAGTTCCAGGCAGACCTGTCCGGTGTCCGGCTGCACACCGGTCCGTCCGCAAAACAGGCCGCAGCTGCCGTGCAGGCACGGGCGTTCACGGTGGACCAGGACATCGTGATCGGTGAAGGGGGCGGCGATCCCCAGACGCTGGACCATGAGTTGACGCACGCGGTCCGCAACCGGCAGCGGGCCTCGGTCGGGCATCCGACGGGCGGTGGGTTCAACATGACGCGCCCGGATGACAGCGAGGAAAGGGAAGCGGAGTCCAACGCCTCGCGGATGCGTTCCGGCGGCACCAGCACGGTTCTGGGGGAGGGAGCCGGCCACCGGAGTGCCGGGAGAGGCCGCGCTCACGCGGGCGCCCGGTCCTCAAAGGCTGCGCTCCAGCGCACGGGGCCGACCGACACCGCCGAGGAGTCCGCCGCAGAGGCGGCCGGACCGGCGGAGGGAGCGGCTCCGAAGGGCAAGGAGATCATCGCCCGCCTCAGCCAGTCGATCGAGCAGAACACCGTCCAGACGACGTCCAAGTGGAACGTCTTCGCCCCCGGAACATGGTGGCCTGAGCAGTGGATGGTCCAGGGCCCCTCGCGGCTGCGGAAGACCCTGGACCGACGTGTGATGCGGGGTGAGGCGTTCGGCGACCAGGACTTGGACGACATCAGGCAGCTCTCCTCGGTCAACCAGCAGTGGCTGAAGGACGTGGGGATCGGAACGTACGACGAGGCCGAGAAGTACACCGAGGGTCCGTTCACGGACTGGTTGAAACTGGCTGCCGGCAAACGCGTCCTCACTGCGACCCTGGCCGTCCGCAAGAACCACCCGATCCTGCGGGAGCCGGGAGTCCTCACGCCCACGGACCCGGCCTACACGCTCGGCCGGTTCATGCTCACCAAGGCGCCCGGCACCACGCCGGAGGAACGGCAGGGCCTGGAGCGGGAACGCGACCAGCAGATCCGGGACACCGCCGTCGACACCCTGTATCCGGAAGGTATGGCTGACGCGCGCCGGCATGAGGGTGCCGTACCGGCCGAGGGCGCCGCGTTGGGCAAGGGCAAGAAGAAGGCCCCCGACTACGCTAGGAAGGACGCCCAGGGCCGTGAAATGCTCACCAAGATCCTTCTCGTGCTGCGTCACGGGCTTGAGCTCTACAACCCGGCGAAGGGCGGGCACGAAGCCGACTACGAGCAAGACGTCATCCGCGCGCTGGCCCACGGCGGACGCGTCAACATCCGTATTCCCGCCCTGAGTTCCAAGGACGAGGCGGCCTACCGACTGCCGCACTTCCTGGGCGTGACCAAGGACGACACCAAGGGGGAGCCCACGGACGGTGTGACGGAACGGGATTTCGCCACCCACCGCACCTCCATCGGCGCCAACAAGGGTGAGAAACCAGGAAAGTTCAAGGAGAAGGGCGGCGTCATGGCGTCCCTCACGAACAAGCTCTCCGTCGGCGCCGCCAGCCCTAAGCTGTGGGGTCAGGACATCGCTGGCGGCGGATTCGGCTCCAAGGACTGGAACGGCAACATGGTCCTTCCGAACGGCTCGTACGGCCATGTCCTGCTGGTCTACCACCGTCCGACCACGGAGAAGGACGGCTCCCTCCAGATCGGCATCGAGACCATCGCACCGCACGCGGACAGCCCGGTCGGCTACGAGCATGACTTCCGCTCCACCGAAGCCACCTCGAACCCAGAGTCCGTCCTGCACGGCCACAAGGGAGACAAGATCGGCTCCGGCGGGCTCGGCAAGAACGAACGCCTCGTCGACCTCCGGGCGATGGGCGCTTCCCACCCCAGTGGCGACTGGCGGATCTACCTGGACGAGATCCAGCGCGACTGGGAGAGCGCACTCGCCAAGACCGACGAGGTCTCGCCGCAACGCCGAGCGCTGTACGAGGAGTTGGTCGGTCCCCGCGCCAAGGCGTGACACCGGCGGGCCGCGGCGGCCGAGTCCGAGGAAAAGGCTCTGAGCGCGTGCGCCGCCGCCACGCCCGGGCCCGGCAGCGCGGTGAGCAGTAGCGGCTGTCCGAGCGTTTGCGGAGGCCTATGGGGGAGTCGCTGGCGTACCAGGTGGCTCCGCACTCCGGCAGCGGGTCCGGGGCCAGGGGTGCCGTCGCCCTTCCGGCATGGCCTTGCAGGTCTCGCCGCCGGCCTCGATGGCGACGAGGCGGGCCCGCTGCCGTACGCCAGGCTCGCGTACGGCAGCGGGCCGAGCAGTACTACTGCGATGCCTCCTAGTAGAAGGCGATCGACCAGGCGTGCGGCACTGAACGGGCTTGGGTCGGCAGCAGAATGTCGATGCAGTCCTTGCAGGCCAGGTCCGAGTACACGTAGGCGATGCTGTCGTTGCGTTGATGATCACGGCGGGGTCGCCGGGCCAGTTGCTCGCGTGGCAGCCGGTGGGGTTCTCCCAGCAGCCACCGTTGAAGATCAGCACTCCGTTCGCGGTCGAGGCCGACTGAGTCGCACCGAGCGTGAGCGCAACGCTCGCGCCGAGTACTCCGTGCGGCGTCCTGGGCCGGCCGGCGCACGGTCCTGACCATGCGCCAGTCGCCACGCTGTTCAGGGTGGAAGGCGCTCAGTCGTGCAGCAGACTGGCCTCCTGCTCCGGGGTCAGCCCCTGCGAAAGGAGTGGTTCGCCTCGCCCGCGGTCCCAGGCCAGAACCTTGGCGGCTGTCTCTTCCAGTGGTGTGCTGGGAAGCCCCACCTTCCGGGCCCCCTCACAGCTGATCCGGAACAGTCGATCCCATTCCAAGGAGCCTGCGACGAAGGGAAGTTGCGGCATTCCGGCTCTTGCGGCCACCGGAACGATGTCGACTTCGCTGCCGGCTGCGCGAGCGCACGCCTCAATCAGGCCGGCCAGCGTCGTCGGCTCCGCGGGCCCGACGGCGGTGAACGTGCCCGGCCGGTCGTCAACCAGGAGTCGCCACACCAGAGCTGCGACGTCGTGGATGTCGATGACTTGGACAGGCTGATCCGGACGGCCCGCAGCGCGACGCGCCCACCACGTGAAGCGGTCGGTGGGGTCGTAGGGGCCCGCTGCTATGCCGGGTCGGACCACGGTCGCCCGGTCACGAAGCGGGCGAGCACCTCGTCCTCACACGCCACATTGAACGGTCCGTACGTCTCCCACGGGTCGGCCGTCCCGGGGTTCCACGCCGGCTGCTTGCGGGGGGGCATCCTCGTCCCACACGGTGACGTTGTCATGCTGCCCTGAGGTGTCGTAGACCGCACAGGTGGAGATGTAGAGGTAGCGTCCGGTTCGTTCACCAACCGCGTCGACCGCCTGTTGCACATGTCGGGGCGTGTATGCGCTGACGTCGATGACAGCGTCCCAGCGGTCGTCATCCACCTCAGTGACGCATAGTCCCCCGAGTCGCGGTCCCCTACCCGTCGAGTTACTTGGGGGAAGATCTCCGGATTGGTTTGCCCACGAAAAAAGTGGGTGACATCGACGCCGCCTGCTAGAGCGCTCTCAACGATTGTGCGACCGACGAAAGACGTTCCACCCAGCACCAAGATTCACACAAGGAGGTCCTTTCAGTGTCTATACCGGCTGATCACATTGGTTCCGATGTGCCGCGACCAGCACAAGCCCGCCGGGTACCGTGGGGCGAGGGGTTTTGTGTGCGTTCCATGAGTTCTGGGCTGAGTAGCGAGGCAACTGGTGCCATCATGTTGGCTACTTGAAGGAACGCCGTGCCGAGGACGGGGTCGATCGCTGCGGAAGCGCGGAATTGGTCGAGGTAGCGGTTGATCTCCTCGTGTCCCGCAGCTCGCTCGCCTTCGACCTCGGGGAACCGTAGGTCACCGCCCGCAGCCAGTGACCACGCTTCCGCCAGTAGGTCTGCCGCCGCTTTGAAGAATCGCGGGGCCAGGTCGTTCCCACCGCTTTGGAGGAGAGACCGCAGGAGCTCGGCCTCCATGACGGCTACCGTCATACCTTGACCGTAGGCCGGGTTGAGACTGCACAACGCGTCACCGAGGACGAGGAATCCATCGAGGTGGCGGTCGAGCCTTTCGAAGTGCTGGAGGGAACTTTCGGGATAACGCATCTTGACGGCGTCGTCGACAGGCGTTCCCGCACGTAGCACCTTGGCTACGTCTTGCCCCGCGAGCGCCGAGGCAAATTCGATCATTTTGGCATTGTCCGTGGGAGGTTCTTCGCCCAGCAGTCCAGCAAGGCACACCGCCAAGCGGTCGGCTTCCTGCCGAACCACTGTCCCGGCCCGGGGGTTTCCAGGGAAAGCCACCACGGCCTCCCCCAGCTGTTTGTCAAGCAATCCAGGCTCGTACTTGTAACGACGAGTTACATAGACGAGATTCATCTTGACAACTGTCCGTTCCGGCACGGGGTAGCCGAACTCGCGTAGCCAGGTCAGGGCACGCGAGCCGCGTCCCGACGCGTCCACCACCAGCTCGGCCGGTACGGTCTCCTCTGCGCGTCCCTGCCTCTGCACCCGAACTCCAGCCACCCGCTCGCTGTGGAGCACCAAGCCGTTCACCTGGGTGGTGTCCACGAGGGAGACGTTTTCCAGAACACGGACACGATCGCGGATCATTCTCTCAAGCAGAGGCCTGCTCAGGCAGAACGCGCGCAGTCCCGACTTCGCCTCGGCCATCTTGTGGCCATCCAGGAACCACGAAAAATCGGC
The DNA here is from genome assembly GCF_055570675.1 of Streptomyces sp. NPDC031111. Lineage (NCBI taxonomy): Bacteria > Bacillati > Actinomycetota > Actinomycetes > Kitasatosporales > Streptomycetaceae > Streptomyces > Streptomyces sp. NPDC031111. Next base: position 23,596 of record NZ_JBVIGS010000040.1, on the reverse strand, counting down.
CTGCGTGTCCCCATTGGGCACTCCCGCGGCCGTCATAGTGTCGATGAAACCAGGAAGGAGCGCGTCCAGTCCGATGGCGCCCCGGCTGATCAGGGCGTGCAGATGCCGACTCTGCGGCACGCCACGCCGTGGACTGGGTCGTAACAGCAGCGCGTCCCGGTCGAACACGGTCACGTGCGTGAACGAGCGGCTCAACACAGAAGCCGCGAGCAGACCCGCGACGCTTCCACCAATGACGACAGCGTGTTCGCCGATCACACTGGATTCTGGTTTCGTAGACATGATCGACTCTTTTCGAGCGCCCCGGTTCGGGGCCAAGCGGCCGTGTGCCCACGAGAGTACACCGGAGATAGAACGTTCGGTACCGCCGCTGGGATTCAAAAGTGTCCCGCGACGCTCGCCGTGTCGCAGCCACACCAGGTCGGTGCTTGCCGCAGCCCGGCCAGGCCATGCGGCGAGCGGCGCAGACAGCCTCTGCCCGGAGCGGTCAGACAGGATCGACGCCTGCCACCATCCGGGGCGTCTCGATGGTGGGGAAGGTCTGGAAGAAGAGGTGCTCCACGCGCCGGAAGGAGATCCGCCAGCCCGCGGGCGTGCGAATCCAGTCGTCGTGCCAGTAGCCGACGGCAAACGTGTTGCTGGACCCGTCCCGGCTGGCGTGCATGTGCAGATGCGGGGTGACCGAGTGCGCGGTGTCGCCGGCGATGCCGACAGTGGCGTGTCCCTCGATGTGCTGCCAGGCGTTGAAGGAGAAGCCCAGGCCCGCGGTGCCGCCGACCAGATCCTTGCCGCGCATCAACTCGGCGTACTCACGCAGCTCGAAGACCTTCGCGCCGGCGGCGGTGGCGTCGATCTTGACATCGGGGGTGAAGAGTTGCTCCCACTGCGCGAGCACGTTGCCGTCTCCGCTGTCGGCCTGATGCAGGTCCTGCCCCAGTCCGTAGAGGGCGATCTTGTCCTGTATCTCGATCCGGTCAAGCAGGTACCGGATGCGGCTGTCGTCGGACATCTTGATCCACCATATTTCTATGATCTTGGAAATACCAAATTTACGTTACCATGGGCCCATGGCGCGCAATCCTCGAACATCGGCCCCGATGCCACTGCCCAGTCTGGCCAAGATCTTCGCCGTACTCGGCGACGAGAGCCGCATGGCCATTGTGCGGCTGCTGCTCGACGGGCAGCTGCGGACCGCCAGTGAGATCGCCGAGCAGGTGTCACTACCGGCCTCGACCTGCTCCTATCACCTCACCAAGCTGCTCAACGCCGGCATCACCGTATGCAGGGCCGACGGCACGCTGCGCCTGCCGGTCCTGCGCCGCGAAGACCTCGACAACAGCTTCCCGGGACTCCTTGATCTCATCCGACAAGGCACGCTCTCGTCCGCGCAGGACTGCTCGTGACGCAGGCTCAGTCCCCGAGGAATCGGCGATGGCCGTCACTCGATCAGTGGCCCAGCCGAAAGAGCCGACGGTATAGAACGTTCGGTATTGACTTCGGCGCGATCCCTGGCCATGCTTCTCGGGACATGCAGAGGTAAACCATCCGCATCATCCCCGTCTCCACGTTCCTGCCCCTGGTGAAGCGTGCAGACCAGAAGGCAGGCCCCGGCACCACGGGCCTGGTTCGGCATCCATTCCCCCGCGCTGACCAGGCCCGTGGCCCCATACCGGTGAAACCGGTCGTTCGTCTGGGGTGACTGGGATCATCGAAACCGGCTCAGCCATCCTCCGGGAACGTCTGCTCACACCAGATGACCTTGCCCTCCGGTGTGTGCCGTGTACCCCAGCGCTCGGTGAGCTGCGCAACGAGCATCAGGCCACGGCCGCCCTCGTCGAACGCACGGGCTCTGCGCAAATGTGGCGCTGTGTTGCTGCCGTCGAGTACCTCACAGATCAGTGATCGGTCGAGGATGAGCCGCAACTGAATGGGGGAAGCGCCGTACCGGATGGCATTCGTGACCAATTCGCTGACGACCAACTCGGTGATGAATCCGGCCTCCTCGTAACCCCAGTCGCGCAGTTGACGGACCGCCTGCACACGGGTTCCCGACACCGCTTCGGGGTCGGCGGATACGTCCCAGGTGGCGACATGGGCGGCGTCGAGGTGCTTGACCCGTGCCAGCAACAGCGCGGCGTCGTCGGCCGGATGGTCGGGCAGCAGCGCTCCGACGACCCGCTCGCACAGGGCGTCCGGCGAGGCCCGCACGTCCGACAGTTCGCGCAACAGCCGTTCGAGTCCCGCGTCCGCGTCCTGCTGCCGCGACTCGACCAGACCGTCGGTGTAGAGCGCGAGGACGCTTCCCTCCGGCAACTCCACCTCGGACGACTCGAACGGCAGCCCACCCAGACCCAGTGGAGGGTTGGCAGGCAGTTCCAAGAGCACGGATGTCCCGTCCGGCCGCACCACCACGGGGAGCGGGTGCCCGGCACGGGCGAGGCAGCAGCGGCCGGACACCGGGTCGTAGATGGCGTACAGACAGGTCGCTCCGATTTCGTTCGCGGTGGTGCCCTCCGTCCCCGCCTCGGACTCGGAGGCCAGTCGGATGACGAGGTCGTCGAGGTGGGTCAGCAGTTCGTCCGGAGCCAGGTCGACGTCTGCGAGGGTGCGCACCGCGGTGCGCAGCCGACCCATGGTCGCCGAGGCCTGGAGGCCATGACCGACGACGTCGCCAACGACGAGCGCCACCCGCGCCCCGGACAGGGGGATCACGTCGATCCAGTCGCCGCCCACCCCGAGTTCGGGGGCGCCCGGCAGGTAGCGAAAGGCCGCCTGTGCCGCGGACTGCTCGGGCAGTCGTCGAGGCAGGAGGCTCCGCTGCAATGTCAGGGCCGCCGTGTGCTCACGCGTAAATCGCCGGGCATTGTCCAGGCAGACCGCGGCTCGCGCCACCACCTCCTCGGCCCGGGACAGGTCCTCCGCCTCGTAGGGCTCGGAGTGCAGTGAACGGAGGAACATCGCCACGCCCAGCGTCGTGCCACGGGCGTCCACGGGCACGATCATCCAGGAATGGAAGCCGAATTCCTCTACCTTGGCCATGCGCAGAGGATCCTCCGTCACCCAGAAAGCCGCCTCACTCATGGTCCGGTACAGCGCGGAACGCCCGGTGGCCAGGCAGTGGGCCTGCGCCGAGTTCGCCGGGTAGAAGTCCACAGCGCCCACGGGGACCACGGCCTCCGGAGTGCCCTCGTGAATGGACCGGTTCGCCACCCGGCGCAGCACGGCCCCGGTGGCCGGGCCGGGCAGGGGCTCCTCGCCACTGAGCAGCGCATCCACCAGGTCGACGCATACGAAGTCGGCGAGCCGTGGAACCGCCAGATCAGCCAGTTCCTGCCCGGTGCGCATCACGTCCAGGGTGCGGCCGATGCGTACGCTGGCCTCGTTCAGCAGCGCCAGTCGCTCCTGGGCGCTGCGCTGCTCGGTCGAGTCGGTCACGGTGACGCACACTCCGACCACCTGGTCGTCCCGGTTGCGCAGCGGTGAGGCCGAAGCGGTGAGGCGCCGGTCATGACGGGGGTCGGTCCTGGTCCTGACCCGCACGAGGAAACCCTCTTCCGCCCGCGCCGTCTCCAGCACCCGGCGCACTCGCGCCTCCCACCGTGTGGCGTCGGCCCCGGCCAGGGCGGCGGACAGACCCCGGCCGACTTGCTCCGCCTCGGACACGCCCAGCAGACGCCGCATCGCTTCGTTCTGAAGTACGCAGCGCAACTGCGTGTCGTAGATCGTCACCGCGACGGGACAGCCCGTCTGAAGCCAGTGCGCCAGCGTTCCGCCCGCCAGAAGAGCCTCTCCGGGCTCCTGGGCCAGGAGCCACAGCGGTTCCTCGCCGACGCCGCCGGCCAGCCGAGACGCCCATATGGGCACCTGCCGGCTCCGACCGTCCACGCGACGGATGTCCAGTCTTCCGTGCCATTCATCCGGGAAGGTCAACCAATGAGGCTGCGTCCCCAGCAGATCAGCCACCGGATGGCCGACGGCCTCCGCGGAGTCAAGGCCGATCAGCAGGGCCGCACTGGTGCTCCACGCCACGACACGGCCTTGTGCGTCCGTCACGGCCAGCGGTGCACCCGGGCTCCCGTGACGCGTACCCGATTCGCCGGACGCGGAGATACCGTCCTTCATGCATTCCAGAGTGACCCTGGGCTCGTGAACAATCAACCGGCAGGTGACGGCATGCCCCGATGGCCCTGCCTGCGCCCCGGCTCGCCCGTGGAGCCGGTAGCGGTCGGCCCGGAGCCCGGCGTCCGGCGGCAGGTCTGGACGCACCCCGCAGCTCGGCTCACTGCTTCAGGTCCCGCAAGGCGTTGACGATCTCGTCGGTGGTCGAGATCCGGTGGGCGTAGCGCGGCCAGTTCAGCTCGACGGTCGCGCGCTGCGTCTCCATGGTGAAAGTGGCCACGGCGTCTGAAACGAAGGTGACGTTGTATCCCATTTCAACGGCATTGCGGCCGGTCGAATCCACGCAGGTATTGGTGGTGAGACCGCAGAGGATCAAGTGGTTGATGTCACGCTGGCGAAGCTGCACATCCATGTCCGTACCGTGAAACGCGTCGAAGGTCTTGTGTACGGTGACGACCACTTCGCCTTCGACAGGTGTGAAGTCGGGGTGGAACTCGGCGCCCCAGGTGCCGGCCTGGAACAGCTGGGCCTGAAGCATGCCCTCATGGCTGGGCGTGCGGTGCTTCCACGGCCCGTAGTCCCACGGCTGAGTCTCCATCGGAGCATGCAGTACCTGGATCCCGGCGGCGCGTGCCCCCTGAAGGACACGCTTCATGTTCGGCACCGTGCCGACCTCCTGGCAGACCTCTCGCAGCCCCGGCCACGCCTTGCCCTCCTCGGCGATGAAGTCATTGGTGGCGTCGATGACGACGAGGGCGGTTCGCTCCCGCGTGTACATGCTGTTCCCTTTCGGTAGTCGAGAAATTAGCTCGTACGAGCATACTAGCAAAAGGGTAGCTCGTACGTACGTACTGGTATCATCATGAGCGGGTCTAGGAGGGCATGATGGGGCAGCGAACAGACACCCGGGACCGCATCATCCGCGCGTCACTGCAGGCCATGCGAGAACGCGGCTACGGTGCCACCGCGATCAGCGACATCGTGAACGCGTCCGGGGCCCCCCGCGGGTCCGTGACCTTCCACTTCCGTGGCGGCAAGGACGAAATAGCACGCGAGGTGGTCACCCTCCGGACCGCACAACTGCTGGAGCGGCTCGAAGCGACCGCAGCCGAAAGCGAATCGGCTGCCGACTTCATGACAGCGTGTGTGGACGCGGTCGCCGCCGAGTTCACCGACTCCGACTTCACGGCCGGATGCCCGGTCGCCCCCATCTGCATCGAGCGCTCCGCACAGTCGTCCGCACTCCGGCAGGCCGGCGCGGACTTCTTCCGGGCCTGGCGGGGATCCCTGGCCCGGCAGCTCACCAGGCACGGCATCGACGGCCCGCGAGCCGACCGCCTCGCGACGCTCGCCGTCAGCGCCATCGAGGGCGCGCTCATCATCTCTCGTGCCGAACGGACCGCCGATGCTCTCCTCGCTGTTCGCGACGAATTGCGCCTGCTCCTCACCTCGTAGTACTCGGCTACCGCCCTCCCTGTGGGGCAGTGGTGCGGGCCGTTCGATGTGCGGGGTGACCAGTCACCCGCCTGCGGCGCCGCCGCCTCACGCGGAGGCCGAGCGGGCCGTCACGGCCATCACCTCGTAAGGCCGACCGGAGCACAGGAGTTGGTTGGTTCGCTGTCGCGTCCCTACCATGCGGCCCGCTCAAGGACCCTGAGCGTGGCGAGCACGGCCTCCTCCGAAACGACGTCCAGGGGCATGCGTTCCAGGGCGTCCGAGATCGGCTCCACGCTGACCGGCGGGAGAGTGTCCGACGAGGCGCGAACGGCGCGGAGGAAGTGCACGGTGTCCAAACCTCCGCGGCCGGGATGGTGCGCAGATGCCGGGCCTCCCGAGCGAGGCCGACGCCCGGTCTCGCCATGACGTCCGAAAGCTGCACGACGGCAACGTCGGCCAGCGAGTCCGCGGAAAGCTCGTCGACCGTGCTTCCGGAGCGGAAGAAGTGCACGATGTCGAGGACGATCGCTGCGTTCGGGGCGCCTGCGTGTGTCACGAGCCGCCGTGCTTCCTCAAGACCGCGTACGACCGAGTAGGGTATGAACTCCAGCGCCACCGGAGTACCGGGATGACGCCCGCAGAGCGCGGCGAACTCGTCGGCGACCCGCGACAGGTCTCCGGTGAACGCGGCGGTCTGCACGCGATTGGGCGCGAGGACTTCGACGAGGTCCTCGACGAGGGCACTCGCATGGCGTGTGGGCCCGTCGTCACAGAGGGCGCACCAGTTCGAGCTCTGCCACGACAAGCCCGGCATCGGCGATGCGCTCGGGCAGTTCCTCGAGGGCGATCTCGCGATCGAGGGCGGAGACGCATTGCCCCACGGTGAGCCCGATTCCCGGGTAGCCGCTGGCGCTCGCCGCGGCGAGGATCTCGGGCAGAGGCCGGTCTCGGAAGGAGATGGCCCCGGCGGTGCCGGCCGGGAACCTCCAGCGGCGACCGGTGGGCGAGCGTCGCGCGGCGGGCCCGGTTCTCCGGCACCGGGTTGACCACCGGCCCGCGTCCGAAGTGCAGGTGGAAGGCGTAGAAGCCATGCACCGGCGACAGGTGGTGCGCGATCGTCGCCGGGGCGTAGCCCGCCGCCAGTACCCGCTTGCCCCTCGTGGGGTTCACCGACCCGGGCGGGAACCCGCTCACGACGTCTGTGCCGCTGCGGATTGTGGGCCGACCGCAGCCAGCCCACCATCGCGGCCGCCTGCGCCTCGGTGGCCTGTTCTCAGCCGACATCCATGGTCCACACACCCGGAACCAGCGCAGCAGGTCGTACGCGTGACTCCGGCATGTCAGCGGACTCACGTCCCCCAGCAGACGGTCCCGGAGACAGCTGCTGACCGGACCCGGGAGAACTCATGCGACAACGCAGAGTGGTGACACTGGACGTTCCCAGTCCGTGTTTCAGAGGGGGCACCATGCGGGCGCAGCAGACCGGTGACGAGCAGTGGAAAGGATTGCAGCGCCCAGGATCCGCGAAGGCCGTGCGACAGTCCCGGTCCGGCGGCGGAACGACCGCGAAGTCGATGCTGCAACTCCAGCGTCTCGCCGGGAACTCAGCAGTGTCCCGCACCATCGAAGAACAGCGGCACGCGCACACCGCGGACTGCGGGCACACACCCCCCGTCCAGCGCACGGCGGCGCCGTCAGGTCCCGCTCCCGTGGTCCAGCGCATGCAGCAGGACGAACTGCACCGGCACCCGCCGAGCCCCGCGCTGCGGGTACGGGGTCCCCGCAACTCCCGCGCGAGCGACCGCACACCGAACGCGCTGTCGGCGGCCGAATGGCAGAGCCTGCCGCAGGCCACCCGGGACGCCAGCCACAAGCAGCGCGTGGACGTCGCAGCGGACCCGCAGACGCTCCAGGAGACCGATCCGCTGCTCCACTACCGCCTGAGCAGCATTCGCAGGCTGGCGCCGGGCGTTCCCCCCATGGCCGGGCGCAACGAGGTGCTGGAGGGCATCGGCCGCGCCGACCCGCGAACGCTCGGCTACTGGAACCGCCAGGACGCACGCGACACACAGCTCGGCCGCGACGCGCGAGCCGCGCGCCACGCGTACATGGAGACTTCCGAGGACCGGCAGCGGCGCCATCGGGCCGTGGAGGACACACTGGCCGGAGCCGGCTCCCAGGACGCGATGGGCGACCTGCGCGCACTGCTGGAGCGGTTCGAGGGCGTGGCCATCGGCGGCGCCCACTCCGGGGCACCGATCTGGCAGTTCCTGTACTCATACATGGAGCAGATCCAGGCCGCCGGCGTGCGCACCCTCTACCTGGAGAGCATCCGGGACGACGGTTACCAGTCGCACGTCGACGCCTACCTCGCCGACGGGACCATGAGCCCCGAGCTGCGGGCGTTCGTCACCCGCTACGACACCAGCATGAACCTGGGCGCGACCGGGCTGGGGGCGGTGCTGGAGGCCGCCCGGACGCACCACATCCGGGTCAAGGGCCTGGACGGCCGCCCGGCCCGCCGTCCCACGATGTCGGCGACTTCCCTCTACCAGCGCGTCGCCGCCATGAACACCTACGCCACCCAGATCGTCACCAACGACCGGCGCCGTCCGTCAGCGACGGGCGGCTACCTCATGGAGCTGGGCAGCTCGCACACCGGCATGCACGCGGGCCCTCCGCAGAACGCAACGGTGCACGGGGCACAGTTCCAGGCGGGCGAGGGCTTCCCCGGCGTGGACGACCTGCTGGGCATCCCGGCAGTCGACTACCAGGACGACGACCGCTTCCGCCGCCTGCCCAACTCCTGACGGCAGGGCCAGGCCGCGGAAACCGCCGCCTACGGCGCCGGTACCAACCGGGCCTCTACCGGGTCCGGTTCACGCACCCGCGCCAGCCGGTCGAGCATCCGCTGCCTGGCCTGGGGTGGCGCGGCGCGACAGGAGGTGCCGTAGGGCTGGCCGCAGGAGCCCAGCTCGATGTGTCGCCTCTCGAAGTATCTGTTGAACTCATTCCATTCCGTCTCGGACGGTGCCCGGTACTCGCTTGATCAGCGCCCGCCGAGTCGAGCTGGTCAAAGAGTTGGTGCAGTCAACTGACCACGGCCGGCACTCCCCCTGCGTCCACCCTGGCTGCTCGGGCCAGGATGGACGCAGGGGCCATGGACCGGGCTCACGCGAGTGCGGTCACCCGGCGGACGGCGGGGCGCCTGCCAACGCGGCGGTGAGCAGCCGGCGCAACACGGTCTCCGTGACCGGAGCGGGGTTGGCGTACGGAGCTGCCAGTACGCGGGACACCACGGTGTCCACTCCCGCCTCCGGCAAACCGAGCCGAGCGAGCGCCATCTCGGCTCCGAGGCTCTCGGCGAGAGAGAACAGATGGGTCGCGGGGTCCTCAATACCCAGTGCTTCACGCAGGGCGGCGAGTGCCTCCGGGGCGGCGCCGAGATTCACGGCGAGTACGTGCGGCAGGACCGCGGTGTGCACCTCCGAGTGCGGCAGGTCGAACGCGCCGCCAAGCACGTGGCACAGCTTGTGGTGCAGCGACATCGTCGTCGCCCCGAGGGCCGACCCCGCGAGCCACGCACCGTAGAGGGCCTCCGTGCGGGCGTCCAGGTCGCTGGGGGCGGCGACGATCCGCGGCAGAGCGCTCGCCAACGCGCGGACGGACTCGGCCGCGATGAGCGAGGTGACCGGGGAGGCGTCCGGTGCGTACAGGGCTTCCGCGGAGTGCGCCAGGGCGTTGAGGCCGCTGGTCAGGGACAGCGCGGCGGGCAGTGTGACGGTGAGATCGGGATCGTAGAGCACGAGCCGGGGCAGCACCTTGGGGTGTCGTCCCGTCGTCTTGCCCGTCGCGTCGGTCAGCCCCCAGACCGGAGTCATCTCCGAGCCGGCATAGGTCGTGGGGACGGCGACGATGGGCAGGCCGGTCTGCTTCGCGACGGCCTTGGCGAGCCCTACGGCGGATCCGCCGCCGACGGCCAGACACCCATCGGCGGCGATCTCCCGGGCCCGGTCCACGGCCGCTTCGGCGGCCTCGACCGGCACGTGCATCGCGGCGTGCGGGTGCAGCGCGCCCACACTCTCGCCGAGCGACTCAGTGAGTGCTGACGCCAAATCGGCCTGCAGTGGTGTGCACACCACGAGCAGCCGCTTCAGTCCCAGCCGCTCGACCTCTTCGCCCAGCCGGTCACGCGCACCGACGCCGAACACGACGCGTCCGGGCCTGCTCTCATGGATGAAGTCCCGGCTCATCGTCCGGCCCCCTCGATCAGGTCGAGAACGACGTCGAACTCGATCAGCCGGAACGGGTTGTCTACGCCGTAGTGCTCGGCCCGGGACGGGTCGTCGACGACGGTGACCGGGCGGATCAGTGTCTCCTTCACCCCGAAGACGGTGTCGGAGTCCAGGTAGGGGCTGCCCTCGATGAAGACGTGCGTGGTCAGCGATGCGTGCCCGGCGGCTTCGGCGATCACGTGGATGTGCGCTGGACGGTTGGGGTGGCGGCGTGTGGCGGCCAGCAGCCTTCCGACGGGTCCGTCGTCCGGGATCGGGTAGTAGCGGGGTACCACCGTTCGCAGCCAGAACCGTCCCTGCTCGTCCGCGGTGAACAGTCCGCGGAGGTTGAGTTCGGGCTGCACGTCCGGCTGCTGGACGTCGTAGTAGCCGGCCCCGTTGGCCTGCCAGACGTCGACCAGCGCTCCCGGCAGGGCAGTCCCGCCGCTCGACCGGACCTGCCCGGCGAACACACACGGCTCTCCATTCCCGTCGAGGGAAATGGTCGCGCCCAGCTCGCGAGGCGGAGAGTCCACCATGTGGAAGGGCCCGAGGACGGTGGTGTCCGTCGCCGCGGCGGACCGCCGGTTGTTGATGGCGTCGACCAGCATGGAGACCCCGAGTACGTCCGAGAGCAGGACGTACTCCTGCCGGGTGTCGTCGCACATGTGGCCGACGGCGGTGAGGAAGTCGATGCCGGCCTGCCATTCGGCGTGGCTCGGCTCAATGTCCTTGACGAACGCGTGCAGGTGTTCGACCAGGCTGGTCAGCACCTCCTTGAGACGCTCGTCCGGAGTGTTGCGCAGGCTCTCGGCCACGACTCGGGCGGAGTTCTCCTCGCTGAATCCCGGACCGGTCGCCACCCGCCTTGGAGTCTGGACCGTCATCGCTTGTCCTCACGGTTCCTCGTCGTTGTCCAGCCGGGCGCGACCAGGGCTGCTTTCCGCAGCACGTCCGCGCCCGCCTCGTACGCCTGCCGTGCCGACTCGGCCGCGGGCTGGGCGTCGAGTTCGTCGGAGAAGACCTCCACCGACACCGGCATCTCGATCCCGCGCTCACGCAACGCGTTCAGCAGGCCCTGGGTGTCGCCGGCTCCCGCACCGGGCAGGAGTCGCCCGTGTCGGGACTCCTCGGCCATCTGCGGACCGGGTTCTGCCGCCACGTCGCACAGCTGCATCGAGGTGAAGGCGGAGGCGGGGATGCCGTCGAGGTCGGTGACCCGGGCTCCGGAGCGGAACCAGTGCCAGAGGTCGACGATGATTCCGCCATTGGGACGGCCGGCGGCGGCCACGACCTGCCAGACCTCGCCGATGGTCCGCACGCCGCTGTAGGGAAGGAACTCGAACCCGACCAGCACACCGTGCTCGGCCGCCCGGTCGCAGAGCGCGCCGAAGGGCTCGACCAGATCCGCGAGTGGGTGCTCGGCGAACATCGGCACGTTGAGCTGACGGACTCCGACACGGTCGGCGAACCGGAAGATCGTCTCCTCGACGGGGTCCGGGCCCTGGGACCAGTCCCAAAGGTGTTCGAGTTCGAGGACGCGCAGACCGAAACGCTCCAGGAGTTCGCCGGTCTCCTCGTCGGACAGCCCGGGGTCCAGGAGGTCAGAAACCCGCAGGCCGAGGCCGACGAACCCTGCGGCGGCCGCGGCCGCCGCGCGCGTGGGAAGGTCGGCCGCGCGCAGTGTGCTCGCGCTGCACGTCAGTTGCAGTTCCGTCATGGGAATTCCTCATTCTCCGGCGTGCGGATCGCCGGCGGTGGTGGAGCCGGCAAGCCATTTCGCGCCCTCGTCGTAGAGTCGTTGCACCACGGGCCCGGTAAGCCCGGGCAGCCCGGTCTTCACCGTGAAGCCCGCCTTCGTCTGGAGGTAGCCGAGATGGCGGTAGCCGACCGGGAATCGGCCGAGCAGCTCAGGATCGAGCTGGAGCCGCGCATCGGGGTCGACCACGTCGAGCCGATCCTTCTCGTAGATCGGCTGCCTGCGCACGATCGTCCAGCGCCCTTCGTGCCGGGCGCAGAAGTCGTAGAACCGGCCCGTGCACACCACGTCGACCAGCACCCCGTCGACCTCTGCACGCTGGTTGATCGTCATCTTCGTCTGCGCGATCGCTCGATCACCCATGACATCGGCGCTGTGCCCGCCGAGGAAGTGCAGGATCGACACCCCTTGGTCGAAGCCCTCGCGGGAGACGGCGATGAAGTCCGGGGCCGGGCCCTGGAACCACGTTGCGGTCATCCATCCCTCGTCGGGGTGCCAGACAGTGGCGAAGCGGTCCCAGTCCCCCGCGTCGCGCCATATTGCCCAGTTCTCGACGAGTTCGCGGATCGCGGCACGGTCCTGGGCCTCGGCCGCTGTCGACGCGCCCATCAGGCGGCCAGGAAGGTGTCGAGAGCGGACAGGACGGCGGCGGGGCGTTCCTCGACGACCCAGTGTCCGCAGTCCGGGATGGACCCGCCGGTGACGTCGGTGGCGAACTCCCGGAGCATGTCCACGATACGAGGTCCCCACCGGTCCTCACCGCCAAGGGCGAGGACCGGGATGGTCAGGGGCTGCTGGGCGAGCTTGCGGTTGTCCTCAGCGTCCTGGTGAAAGGCGCGGTACCACTCCAAGCAGCCACGGGTGGCGCCCGGCTGGGCGAACGCGCGGGCGTAGACACCGATTTCGTCGTCGGTGAAGGCACCGTGGTTGGTGCCACGGTCACGGAAGAACGCCTCGACGTAGCCGTACTCCCGTCCGTGAATGAGGAACTCCGGCATGTCCCGGTGCATGTGGAAGGCGAAGTGCCACACCTTCGGATCCGCGAAGATGCTGTCCCAGAGGGAGGCGCCGGGGAGCGGCGCGTCAAGGAAGCCGAGATGGCTGACTGCGTCCCGGTGTGTGGCGGCCCAGGCGTAGGCCACCATCGCTCCGATGTCATGGCCGACGACCTTCACCCGGTCGAAGCCCAGCGCCTCGCTCAGCGCGTTCAGCTCGTGAGCCATGGTGACCTTGTCGTAGCCGGTCAGCGGCTTCGACGACTGGCCGGCGCCCTTGAGATCCACGGCGATCACCGTGTGGGTGCGGGCCAGGCCGGGCATGACGGACCGCCACTCGTACCAGGTCTGGGGCCAGCCGTGCAGCAGGACGACCGCGGGTCCGGAACCCGCGACCACCGCGTGCAGTCGCACACCATCGGCCACCTCCTTCATCATGTGGTTGAACTCGACGGGTGTGTCGGACATCGGGTCATCCTTCGTTCGTAGTGGGGGTGAGCGGAGACATGCTGTCGGCGAGCGGCGCCGGGGCCCGGGAGGAGACGTCGTCCTGGTAGGCCCGTCCCTTGACGACCATGCACAGCGCGCCGATCGCGATGGGGGCGATGAGCAGCAGGAAAACTTGTTCGAAGGCGAGACCGAGGCTCGCCAGAGCAGTACCGGCCGCGCCACCCGCCACGGCCCCGACCCGTGACATCCCCGCCGTCCAGCTGGTGCCCGTCGAGCGGATGTCCGTCGGGTAGAACGTGGCTGAGACGACGGTGTAGCCGGTCGAGATCGAGTTGGTGCACATGCCCAGAATGAAGATCAGAACGGCGAGCAGCAGCGTCGCCCGGGGCAACACGGCGATCAGCAGCGCCGCTCCCGCACCGAGGACCGAGGTGAGTACGAGTGTGCGGTGCGGGCCGGTTCTTTCCTGAAGCAGTCCGATCGCTACGCAGCCGATGACGCCCCCGACCTGGAGCAACGTCGTGAGCAGGGAGATCTCGCCGGTGCCGAAGCCGGCGTCGGTGAACAGGAAGGGGAGCCACGTGTTGGTGAGGTACACAGTGAACATCACGGCCATATAGCCGATCCAGAGCGTGAGCGTACCGGTCCGCAACGGCTGCCTGAGCAGGGTCGCGATCGGGTAGTTGCGGGTCCGCGCCACCGTCTCGCGGGCGAAGACGGTGCCGGGCCCGGCGCTGTCCGGCTCGATGCGGTTGCAGAAGCGGACGAGCCGGTCGTGGTGGCGGCCCGAGTTGGCGAGGAATCGCGGGGATTCGGGGAGAATGGCCACCACCATGGCCAGAACCGCCGCTGCGACCACTCCGGCCAGGACGAACGCCGTCTGCCAGTCCGTCGCGGCGACGGTGAACGGGACGGCCAGAGCCGCGATCGCCGCCCCGGCCGGGAAACCCGCCCAGATCACGGCGACCGCAGGCCGTCGGTGTCGCTCCGGGACTGTCTCGGTGACCAGCGCGGCGACGTTGGGCATGGAGGCTCCCAGGCCCAGTCCGGTGACCAGGCGCAGGAGACTGAAGCTGGTGACGCCGGTGGTCAGCGCTGTGAGCGCGGTCGCGACCGCGAACACGGCGATCGACCATGCGATCACCGGCTTGCGCCCGAACCGGTCGCCAAGGGGTCCCGCCACGAGCGAACCGAGGCCCAGCCCGACCAGGCCGCTGGTGACCGCTGGGGCGAGCTGCGCGGTGGTGATCGACCAGTCGGCTTTCAGGTCGACGGTCATGAATCCCACGAGGGTGACCTCCAGACCGTCGACGACGATGCAGAGGAGACAGGCGAACAGCGCACTGAGCTGAGATCTGCTCAGGGGATTTCGGTCGATGACGCTGCGTACATCGAGCGTGGCAGATGTGGACATGGGTATCTCGGCTCTGTGAGGACCTGATCGGGCCCGTCCGATCAGTGGGGGGATCGTCGTCGCTCAGGACTGCCCTCTGCCAACCTCGAGTGCCGCTCAGCGGCAGTTCCGTTGAGCGGGAGGGTGGAACCGTGCCGGTGGGCAGTGGCTTCTCACGCTGCCTTCGTTGGCGAGCTGCAGAGTCTCGAGTGAGTGCCGGCAGGAACGGCCCGGGTTCGCGGCGTGGGCCGTCATCACTGGTGGGCGTTCTCGGCAGGCCAGGAACACCCGGATTGTCCGATCACGGTGTACGCGCGCACCGCTCGATGGCGGAGGCGACCTGTTCCATGGCGGGCGAGTTGCGGTTCACGCGGCGGGCCAGGAGCAGGTCGACCGACTCGGGATCCGCCAGCGGCACATAGGTCACGCCGTCGAGGCTGAGGCTGCGGACCGACTGAGGTACCAGGGCCACACCGTGACCGGCCGCGACGAAGACGACCAGGGTGGCCGTCTCGCCGACTTCGGTCAGTGAGACCGGCCGGAATCCCGCCCGCTCGCAGGCGGCCAGCACCCGGTCGTACATGGACGACCGGGACCGTGACGGATGGACCACGAACGGTTCGTCGGCCAGGGCCTCCAGTGAAATGTTCCGACGGCCCGCCAGCGGGTGGTGCGAGGGCAGCACCGCCACCAGGGGTTCGGAACGCAGCGGCGTGACGCGGAGCTCCGCGTCGTCGACCTCGCCACGGACCACCACGAGGTCGTACGTGCCGTGGTGCAGGCCCTCAAGGAGTTCCGGGGTGAGCAGCTCACCGCGCAGGTCCATGGTGATCCCGGGCAGCTCCGCCCGCACGGTGCGGGCGACCCGAGGCAGCACGTCGTAGGTGGCCGTGCCGATGAAGCCGACGGAGACCCGGCCCGCGTGCCCGGTGGCCAGCTCCCGCATATGAACGCGGGCGCACTCCTCCTCCGCGACGAGAGCGCGCGTAGTCGGCGAGCAGGCGGCCGGCCTCGGTCGGTTCGACTCGGCGGGTGGAGCGGATGAACAGCCGGACGCCGAGTTCGCGTTCAAGCTGCTTGAGCTGCTGGGACAGAGCCGGCTGTGCCACATGCAGACGGGCCGCCGCGCGACCGAAGTGGCACTCCTCGGCGAGGGCGAGGAAGGCCCTGAGCTGACGGAGTTCCATACCTCGACCTTATACGGACAGCTTATTAATCCATGCCAACTATGTCTTGGACTTGATGAACGGTGAGCTCCTACCGTGAGTTCGTGACCGACAGTTACCTGTACGCAGCAGCACGAACGCCCTTTGGACGATTCTCGGGAGCCCTCGCGAACGTCCGGCCCGACGATCTGGCGGCGCGGGCCGTCACCGGCACGCTGGCCAAGACCCCCGACCTCGACCCGGCGGAGATCGGTGACGTGGTCTGGGGGAACGCCAACGGGGCCGGTGAGGACAACCGAAACGTCGCCAGGATGGCCGTCCTCCTGGCCGGCCTGCCGACATCGGTGCCCGCCACGACCGTGAACCGGTTGTGCGGTTCCTCCCTGGACGCCGCGATCATAGGATCCCGCGCCATCGAGACGGGCGACGCGGACATCGTGCTCACCGGCGGCGTCGAGTCGATGACCCGGGCACCCTGGGTGTTGCCCAAGTCCGAGCGGCCGTTCCCCGCCGGTGACATCACGGCCGTGTCCACCGCGCTCGGCTGGCGGCTGGTCAACGAGCGGATGCCCAGGGAGTGGACGGTCTCCCTGGGCGAGGCGAACGAGCAGCTCGCCGACCGCTTCGACGTCGACCGCGAGCGGCAGGACGCCTTCGCCGTCCGCTCGCACACCCTCGCCGACGAGGCATGGAACGCGGGTTTCTACGACGACCTGGTCGTGCCCGTCGCGGTCCACGCCAACGGTGCCACACTCGACCGGGACGAGGGAATCCGCCCCGGTTCCACGCTCGAACGGCTCGCCGGGCTCAAGCCGGTTTTCCGCCCCGACGGCGTCATCACGGCGGGCAACGCCTCCCCGCTGAGCGACGGTGCCTCTGCCGTCCTGCTCGGCTCGGGTGCCGCAGCCGCGCGGATCGGTACCGACCCCCTCGCCCGTATCGCGGGACGCGGTGTGTTCGCCCTGGACCCCCAGATGTTCGGCTTCGCCCCGGTGGAAGCGGCGAACCGCGCCCTGAAGCACGCGGGCATCTCCTGGTCCGACGTCGCCGCCATCGAGCTGAACGAGGCGTTCGCCGTGCAGTCCCTCGCATGCGTCGACGCCTGGGCGGTGGATCCGGACATCGTCAACACCAAGGGCGGTGCGATCGCGCTGGGCCACCCACTGGGCGCGTCCGGCGGACGTCTGCTCGCCACTCTCGCCCACCGGCTCCGGGAGTCCGGCGAGCGGTGGGGCGTCGCGGCCATCTGCATCGGAGTCGGCCAGGCGCTTGCCGTAGTCCTGGAGAACGTCACAGGAGGCGCCCGATGACCGCACAGCTGTGCGCCACGCCGGACGAGGCAGTGGCCGGTATCGAGGACGGCTCCACTGTCCTGGTCGGCGGATTCGGTATGGCGGGGATGCCGGTCGACCTGATCGGCGCGCTGATTCGACAGGGCGCCTCGGACCTCATCGTGGTGTCCAACAACGCCGGCAACGGAGACACCGGACTGGCCGCGCTGCTGGCCAAGGGGCGGGTACGCAAGATGATCTGCTCCTTCCCACGCCAGACGGACTCGTGGGTGTTCGACCAGTTGTACCGCGCCGGCCGGATCGAGCTCGAGGTGGTTCCGCAGGGCAACCTCGCGGAACGCATGCGCGCGGCGGGGGCGGGTATCGGTGCCTTCTTCTGCCCCACCGGCGTCGGCACCCTCCTCGCCGAGGGCAAGGAGACCCGCGAGATCGACGGCCGCACTCACGTCCTCGAGTACCCGATCAAGGGCGATGTCGCGCTGATCGGCGCCCATCGCGCCGACCGCATGGGCAACCTGGTCTACCGCAAGACCGCCCGCAACTTCGGGCCGGTCATGGCCACCGCGGCGACCACGGTGATCGCGCAGGTGCGCGAGATCGTCGAGCCGGGCGAGATCGACCCGGAAACCGTGGTGACTCCGAGCATCTATGTCGACCGAGTGGTGCGGGAGGCGGCGCGCGCATGAACCCCACAAGCAACGTACGGGAGCACCTGGCGGAGAACGGGCAAGGCCCGCTGGGCAAGCACGACATGGCCGCCCTCATCGCGCGTGACATCCCCCAGGGCTCCTTCGTCAACCTGGGCATCGGCCTGCCGACCCTCGTCGCCGACCATTTGCCGGCCGACTCCGGCGTGGTGCTCCACACCGAGAACGGCATGCTCAACATGGGGCCCGCCGCGCAGGACGCCCAGATCGACCCGGACCTGACCAACGCCGGAAAGGTCCCTGTCACCGAACTCCCGGGATCCGCGTACTTCCACCACGCCGACTCGTTCGCCATGATGCGCGGCGGCCATCTCGACATCTGTGTCCTCGGCGCCTTCCAGGTCTCGGCCGCCGGCGACCTCGCCAACTGGCACACGGGCGCGCCCGACGCCATCCCCGCCGTCGGCGGCGCGATGGACCTGGCCATCGGGGCGAAGAGGGTGTTCGTCATGATGACCCTGTTCACCAAAGACGGCACACCCAAGCTGGTGCCCGAGTGCGGCTACCCGCTCACCGGCCTCCGCTGCGTCGACCGCGTCTACACCGATCTCGCGGTCTTCGACATCACACCTCGGGGAGTGCGCGTCACGAGAACCTTCGGCATCACGCCGGACGAACTCGCCGCACGCCTGGACATGCCGCTGACCGCCATCGCATAGCGACGCACGGTGGGTCGACGGGCTCGGCGAGTCGTTCGGTGAGCGCGGGAACCGCATCACACCCGGCCGGGAAGCCGTGTGCCTGGGATGTTCATTCCAGGCACACGAGGAATTCGAGAAGGCACGGTGTCCTGCACCGGTCACCGAAGCGACGGGTGCCCAGACGGTCCCCGTCCCGACGCGGACCGGAGGGAGATGCCGAGCGCCCGCCCCTCAGCTGAGTCGGCGGGTGATTCCAAGGGCCGCCGTGCGCACGGCCGGGGCCAGGTGTTCCACTCGTCGGTGCGAGTGCGTCACGATGCCCAGCGCACCTTGCAGTACGCCGGAACCGTCGTGGATGGGCGCGGCGACCGACACCGCGCCGAGCGTCATCTCCTCGTACGAGTAGGCGACGCCCTGCTGCACCGTCGCCGCCAGCGCGGCGGCCAGCCTTCCCGGCTGGACGATCGTGTGGCGGGTGAACACGGCCAGACCGGCCGCCGTAAGGTCGCGGCATACCTGCGGCGGTGAGAAGGCGAGCAGAACTTTGCCGACGGCGGTGGCATGCAGCGGCAGGCGGCCGCCGACGCGGGTGGCGGTCGGTACCGCCCGCTGGCTCGAGATCTTCTCGATGCACAGTGCCTCGCCATTGTCGAGTACCGCGAGCTGGACGTTTTCCTGCGATGCTTCGCAGAGGTCCTGCGCGAACGGCAGCGCTGCCTCGCTGAGCACCCGTTGCTGCGGCGCCAGTGAGCCGACCCGCCAGAGCCGGATACCGATACGGAAGTGCCGACCGTCCGGCAGGCGTTCGAGCCCGCCCCATGCCACCAGTTCGCCGATCAGCCGCCGGGCCGTGGAGAGGGGCAGAACGGCTCGGGTGGCGATCTCGGTCAAGGTGAGTTCCGGATGCGCCACGTCGAAACAGTCCAGGACAGCGAGGAGTCGTCCCGAGACGCTTTGCCCGGGGGAAGCGGAATTGCCGGCCACTATGGCCGCCGACTCGAAGTTCGGGACATGATCCGCCCTTTCCTGCCGGTTGGCGCCCATTCCACACACGACTGCCACTGGGTGGTGGTTGCGCGTGGTCGCGGGACCGCCGGGCGACAACGATTCATCATCACACGACCGACGACGAGTGGTAAGGGGAGCGATGTGGCACGCGCCCCGATCCCCTCGGTGATCTCGTGCGCGAGCTGGTTGCACCCTCACGCGGCGGTACACGGGCGTTGCGCCGGGCTCCTCGGCACGATCAAGCCCGGCGACAGACCACTCCTCAGCCCTTCAGTGACAGACTCACGGTCCGTACGATCTCCAGGCTGCGCAGTGCGTCCTCGACTGTGACGAGTGGCTTGGCCCGCCCGGCCGCGACGTCCGCGAAGTGCGCCAGCTGCCTCGCGAACGCGTCGGCACCCTCGACGGGACGGCGGGTCGCCTCGACCGGTTCGAGCCAGGATGGCTCCGGCTGCGTGAACACCGCCATGTCCGGCACGGAGAGAGCGCCCCGGGAACCCGCGATCAGAAGGCAGGGCTGACCCGGGTGATAGGGGAAGGTGGGGTCGTCCTCGGTGGCTTGGTCCCAGCCCCAGGGTGATACAGCGGAGTCCGAGCCGGCCAGTGTGCCAATGGCCCCGTTCTCGAACCTCATGACGATTCCCGCGGTGTCCTCGACCTCGAGCCCGCGCGCCTTGTTCGAGGTGATCGCCTCCACCGAGACGATCTCGCCCACCAGGTGGCGAAGCATGTCCACCTCATGGATCAGGTTGATCAGCAGCATCCCGCCCCCCGGGCGCCGCCGTCGCCACTCCACATCGAAGTAGGGGGCCGTCTTGTGTGTGGCCCAGATGGCCGCGACGGTACGGATCTCGCCAAGCTGCCCGGCCTTGATCACTTCCCCTGCGGCCGCAACCGCGGGATGGTGGCGCCGGTGATGCCCGATCAGTACCCGGGCGTCCGGGTCGGCGGCCAGCCGGTCGAGCAGGGGGCGCGCCTGTTCCCGGTCGACGGCCACGGGCTTCTCCACCAGAACCGCAAGGCCTGCGTCGAGGCAGTCCAGGGCGTGCGATACGTGCATCTCGCTGGGGCTTGCCACGATGATGCCGTCGAGGTCCCCGCGCGTCAGCATCTGCCGGTGGTCGGTGTACCGCTCGACGTCCCGCAGTTCCTCCGGCACGGCGCGGCCCGTGCCGAATGTCGGATCGGCCACGGCCACCAGGTCGGCCTGATCCGAACGCGCGATGAAGCGGCTGTGTCGCAGCCCGAACGTACCTGCCCCGATCAGTCCCAGTCTGCTGCGCTTCCCATCTTGTCCTGCCATCGGCGGAGCCTCCTCATCCGTGCGGTTCTCTCGCCGGGATCCTTGTCGAACCGAAGGTCGGCACACCAGGTTTGACTGCCGCTGAGTGGCATTGATGCTGGCAGGTGGAGCCGAGTGCTGGGCTCCACCCTGCCCAGGCGCGCGACGTGCGAGGAGGTTCCTTCGAGCCGTCGTCTCTCCGTCGGTGTCCACGTGCTCACCGGGCCGGTTCCGTCTGTCGTCGCTCGCGCGCGGCCCGCGCGTGGGCCTCCCTGACCCGCCGCCACCGCGTGACGCGATGGGCGCGCTCCTCGGTGACTGTGCTGCCTCAGGGGCCTGGCCGGGCCGCCCTTGTGGTCAGATGTAGCCTTCCCGCAGGGCATACGCGACCGCATGTGCCCGGTTGCGCAGATGCAGCCGGGTGGTCAGTCCGTGGATTACGTTTTTGACCGTGCGTTCGGAGTAGGACAGCTTGCGGGCGATCTCCCTGGTGTCGAGCCCCTCGGCCACCAGACGCAGCACATCCACCTCGCGCAGGGACATACCCGAGGGCAATCCGCCGGTGCGGCCGGCGGCGCTGCGGTGCAGCGCGCCCACCTGGCTGAGCAGCCGGCCCAGCAGGTCGGCCGGCAGATCCCCGTCGCCGTGCGCGGCCGCCAGCACGGCCTGCACCAGGCGCGTCGCGGTGGCCTCGTGCCGCCAAACGATCGCGCCGACGCCGCCCTCGATGACCTCCAGCAGCTCACCCTCCCTCAGCGAGCGGACCACCAGCACCGCTCGCGCCCCCTCACTGCGCACCAGGCGACGCAACCGGCTCAGCGTGCCCGCGTCCAGGACATCGTCGACGAGCAGTGCCACCGTCCCGGGGCCGGAGGCGTTCTCCTCACGGAGTTCGATCTCCGGGTACCGGCGCAACTGGCGGATCACGCCCTCGCGCAGGATCGGATCAACCGCCTGCACCGCCACGGGTATCCGCTCAGGGGCGCCGACCGTGCCGGTGCGTGCGGTGCGCGACGAGCTGAACATGTCTCCCCATCAATCCAGGTACCGATCACCTTCGGGAGGCCAGTGGCAGGCCCGCCGGGTGCCCGATGTCTTGAGGTACCCACGCACGTTCCGGAGACGGCTGGAGCGCTGGACGTTGACCAGCGGACACGCCCAGCAGGCCTTTGCATGGAACGTTCGCTCCTGTAGATAACAACGATGGATCCCGCCCGTCAAAACCGAACGTTCTATATCGGCCGCGGGATCGAGCCGGAAAGGGCCGCCTCGGCTGCGCTCTGCGTCCGGCAGCCACTCGTCGGGCCTGCTCATCGTGCCCCCTGTTGCTCGGCCGGCTCTCCGGCAACGTCGGTCGCCACAAGCCGTTCATCGCCACGCGTCGCCGACAGCCACGGCTGGACTGCACTCATCGCGCTCGGCGTCGCCGCGCCCGGCCGAGCGCCGCCGGACCTCGTCCGGCGGCACAACTCCACGTCCGGGCTCGCCCTCGCTCCGAGTCGGGCGACCGTGGACGCCCCCTGCCTCCCTCCCGTACCCCGCCCTCCGCGGTCCCGTCGGGGACGGGGCATCGGGAGGGCGGTCAGCGTCCGTACGCTTCCAGCAGCCGCAGCCACACTTCGCTCACCGTGGGGTAGGCCGGAACGGCGTGCCACAGCCGGTCGATGGGAACCTCGCCGACGACTGCGATCGTTGCCGCGTGGAGCAGTTCGGCCACATCGGGCCCGACGAGTGTGAAGCCGACGATCACCTTGCGGTGCTCATCGACGACCATACGGGCGTGTCCCTTGTACCCGTCGGCGTGCAGGGCCGATCCCGCGACGGTACCCAGGTCGTAGTCGACTACGCGGGTCCGGATGCCGGCGGCCTCGGCAGCGTTGGCGGTCAGGCCCACCGACGCGACCTCCGGCTCGGTGAAGACCACCTGCGGCACGGCGCGCTCGTCGGCTGTGGCCGCGTGACGGCCCCACGGGCTGTCGTCGACCGCTTCTCCCTTGGCGCGGGCAACGATGGCGTCGCCCACGGCGCGGGCCTGGTACTTGCCCTGATGGGTCAGCAGCACACGCCGATTGACGTCGCCGGCGGCGTACAGCCACCCGCCGCCGAGCGGCGCCTTGTCCTCTCCGAGGACCCGCAGGGTGTCGTCCACGGTGAGCCAGGCACCCGGTGTGAGACCCACGGCTTCCAGCCCGATGTCCTGGGTGTTCGGTGTGCGGCCGATCGCGACGAGGACCTCGTCGGCTTCGATGTCCTCGCCGTTGGTGAGCGTGATGTGCACGGTGCCGTCGCCGGCCCGCTTCACGGCCCCGGCCTCCGCACCGAGCAGCACCGAGACACCGGCTTCCCGCAGTGAGGCAGTGACCCGCTCTCCGGCGAACGGCTCCGCGAGCGGCAGGACACCGTCGCGGGCCAGCATCGTCACGGTCGATCCCAGCGCGGCGAACGCCGTCGCCATCTCGGACGCCACGACGCCGCCGCCGATGACGGCGAGCCGGCCGGGGACCGTACGCGCGGCGGCTGCCTCCCGACTGCTCCACGGCGTCGACTCGAGCAGACCGGGGATGTCCGGCAGCAGCGCGGCGGTGCCGGTCGCCACCACGACCGCGTGCCGTGCGGTCAGCGCGATCGTGGTGCCGGATTCATCGGTGACCTCGACACCCCGGTCGGCGCTGACCCGCCCCTGGCCGCGGTACAAGGTGATCCCGGCTGATTCGAGCCAGGACACCTGCCCGTCGTCCTTCCAGTTCGAGGCGAAGGCATCACGGCGGCCGAGCACCGCCGCGACGTCGAGGTCACCGGTCACCGCCTCCCGGGACCCCGGCAGCTGCCGGGCAGCGCGCAGCGCGGCCGCGCTGCGCAGCAACGCCTTGGTCGGCATGCAGGCCCAGTAGGAGCACTCACCGCCAACCAGTTCCCGTTCCACGATGGCGGCAGTCAGCCCGCCCTGTACCACTCGGTCGGCGACGTTCTCTCCGACAGGACCCGCGCCGATGACGATGACGTCATATGTGTGGTCGCTCATGTCAGGCCTCCTTGGCGGCACGGCCCAGGCGCAGGGCAGAGATGAGGAAGA
>NZ_JBVIGS010000039.1:0-34704 GCF_055570675.1 Streptomyces sp. NPDC031111 | reverse complement strand
CGCAAACTTGAACACGGAACCAAGCAGCTCCCGCTGCCCCCCTACCCCCCCCCCCCCCCCCCCACCCCCCCCCCCACCCCCCCCCCCCCCCCCCCCCCCCCCCCCCCCCCCCCCCCCCCCCCCCCCCCCCCCCCCCCCCCCCCCCCCCCCGCTTCCGTATGCCGTGCGGGGTCAGCCGTGCTTGGCGCGGCTCGCGGCGCGGGCGCGCTCACGGGCGTCCAGGTTCACCTTGCGGATGCGCACGGCCTCCGGGGTGACCTCCACGCACTCGTCGTCGCGGCAGAACTCCAGGGACTGCTCGAGCGACAGCTTGCGCGGCGGCACGATCGACTCGGTCACATCGGCCGTGGACGACCGCATGTTGGTGAGCTTCTTCTCCTTGGTGATGTTGACGTCCATGTCGTCGGAGCGGGAGTTCTCACCGACGATCATGCCCTCGTACACCTCGGTGCCGGGCTCGACGAACAGCACGCCGCGCTCCTGGAGGTTGGTCATCGCGAACGCGGTGACGGCACCGGAGCGGTCGGCGACCAGGGAGCCGTTGTTACGGGTGGTGAGCGTGCCGAACCAGGGCTCGTGGCCCTCGTGGATGGAGTGGGCGATGCCCGTGCCGCGGGTCTGGGTCAGGAACTCCGTACGGAAGCCGATCAGACCGCGGGAGGGCACCACGAACTCCATGCGCACCCAGCCCGAGCCGTGGTTGGACATGTTGTCCATCCGGCCCTTGCGGACGCCCATGAGCTGCGTGACCGCGCCCATGTGCTCCTCGGGGACGTCGATGGTCATGCGCTCGACCGGCTCGTAGGTCTTGCCGTCGACCTCCTTGGTGACCACCTGGGGCTTGCCGACGGTGAGCTCGTAGCCCTCGCGGCGCATGGTCTCCACCAGGATGGCCAGCGCCAGCTCGCCGCGGCCCTGCACCTCCCAGGCGTCGGGGCGGTCGGTGTCCAGGACGCGGAGCGAGACGTTGCCGATCAGCTCGCGGTCCAGGCGGTCCTTGACCTGGCGGGCGGTGACCTTGCGGTCCTTGACGGCCGCCTTGTTGTCCGCGCCCTTGCCGGTGGCGCCGCGGCCGACCAGCGGGGAGGTGTTGGTGCCGATCGTCATGGAGATCGCGGGCTCGTCCACCGTGATCAGCGGCAGCGGGACCGGGTTCTCCTGGTCGGCCAGGGTCTCGCCGATCATGATGTCCGGGATACCGGCGACGGCGCAGATGTCACCGGGGCCGGCCTTCTCGGCGGGCTTGCGGGTGAGCGCCTCGGTCATCATCAGCTCGGAGATCCGCACGTTGGAGACGGACCCGTCGCGCTTCATCCAGGCGACCGTCTGGCCCTTCTTCAGCTCGCCCTGGTGGACGCGGAGCAGGGCGATACGGCCGAGGAAGTTGTCGGCGTCGAGGTTGGTGACGTGGGCCTGGAGCGGGGCGTCCGTGTCGTAGGTGGGCGCCGGGATGTGCTCCAGGATCGTGGAGAAGAACGGCTCCAGCGAGTCGGAGTCGGCGGGGACCGTGCCGTCGTCCGGCTTGGTCAGGGAGGCGACGCCGTCCCGGCCGCAGGCGTAGACGATCGGGAACTCGATCTGCTCCTCGTCGGCGTCCAGGTCGAGGAAGAGGTCGTAGGTCTCGTTGACCACCTCGTCGATGCGGGCGTCCGGACGGTCCGTCTTGTTGATGCAGAGGATGATCGGCAGCCGCTGCTGGAGCGCCTTGCGCAGCACGAAGCGGGTCTGCGGCAGCGGGCCCTCGGAGGCGTCCACCAGCAGCACCACGCCGTCGACCATCGACAGACCGCGCTCGACCTCGCCACCGAAGTCGGCGTGGCCGGGGGTGTCGATGATGTTGATGGTGATGGGCTCCCCGCCGTCCTTGGGGTGGTACTTCACCGCCGTGTTCTTGGCGAGGATCGTGATGCCCTTCTCACGCTCCAGGTCGTTCGAGTCCATCATGCGGTCGTCGACCTGGTCGAGCTGGTGCGCGGCGAAGGCGCCGGCCTGCTTGAGCATGCCGTCGACGATGGTGGTCTTGCCGTGGTCGACGTGGGCGACGATGGCGACGTTGCGGATGTCGTGGCGCGTGGCCATAAAAGGCGTACTCCCGGGAGTGCTGAGGAATGCCCCGCACGAGCGTCTGTGGTGTGCGGGCCCTGCCGGGCTGAACACGCCTCGGCCTCACCCCATGGTACGGGGCCGCCGCGAGGTCCGCCCTCGCGCGGCCCTCGGGCCCCCTGGGGCTCGTGAGAGCCGGGAAGCTCTGTTCGGATATCGGTGTGCCCGGAAACGCGTTTCGGACATGTAAACAAAAAGCTGTACCTAATTGTCCGAATTGCCGGTATCTCTCCCGAGGTGTCAAGCGCGCGTAGGTGTCAATCTTTGCAATTTTCGCTCAAAATATGGACGGTAGGGAGATCCCTATGTCTTCCGCCCTTGACGCGCGTTGACTGTCTTGGCGAAAGTTCCCCCAAACCACAGAACCTGCCGGTATCTGTGCTGCGCTCAACTCTCCAACCCCCCGGGGGACGAACACGATGACCAGTCCAATCAAGGCCGAGGACTCCGGGTCCGCGGCTGTCTTGGACCCTGAGCTCGCGGCGACCACCGAAAACGCGGTCGCCAAGGGCGTCAAGCAGCCCGAGGGTCGTTCCCCCGGCCAGTTGATGTGGCAGCGCTTCAAGCGCGACCGTACCGGAGTCGTCTCCGCGTGTGTGGTGATTTTCTTCTTCGTGGTCGCCGCCTGCGCCCCGCTCATCGCGAAGGTGTACGGCAAGAATCCGTACACCCTCTACGCCCAGGAGCCGGACTATCCGTTCCTTCTGGACGATTTCGCCATGCCGACCGGTTCCTTCGGCGGCATGTCGGGCGACTTCTGGTTCGGTGTCGAGCCCAAGCTCGGCCGTGACGTGTTCACGATGCTGCTGTACGGCATGCGGACCTCGCTGTACATGGCCGTGGTCGTCACCACACTGTGCGTGGTGACCGGCGTGGTCATCGGTATGGTCAGCGGGTACTTCGGCGGCAAGGTGGACTACTGGCTGGGACGGATCACGGACTTCTTCCTGGCCTTCCCGAGCCAGCTGTTCTTCATTGCCTTCATGCCCGTCGTCACCGCCATGTTCGTCTCTCCCGCGGACGAGACCCCCACCTATCTGCGGGCCGTGGCGATCATCCTGGTGATGTGGTTCCTCGGCTGGATGGGCCTGGCCCGTCTGGTGCGCAGTTCCGTACTGTCGCTGGCGGACAGGGAGTTCGTGGAGGCGGCCAAGGTGTCCGGTGCTTCCCCCTGGCGCATCGTGCGCAAGGAGATCCTGCCGAACATCGTCACACCGATCCTGGTGCAGGCCACCTACATCCTCCCGAGCACGATCCTCACCATCGCCTTCCTCTCGTTCATCGGTGTCGGCTTCGTCGAGCCGACCCCCGACTGGGGCCGGATGTTCGCCGTCGGCGCCGACGTGTACGAGCAGGACCCGATGTTCATGTTCTTCCCGGGCGCGGCGCTGGTGACCTTCGTTCTCGCCTTCAACCTTCTCGGAGACTCCGTCCGGGACGCATTCGACCCCAAGACCGGACGGTAAACGTCCATTGGTGGTGGGGGAGCTGCCGCCCCCGTGCCGGGTGACCGGACCGTCAGGCAGCACTCGTGGACAACTAACGACAGGTAGGTGCATCGGCATCATGAAGCCCATCAGAACGCGTACCGCGCGCGCCATCGCCGTGGCCATCGTGGCCGGCTCGCTGGCACTGACCGGCTGCTCCGGCGACAACGGCGGCGGCAGCAAGGGCAAGGACGACTCCAAGCAGCAGAAGGACGCCGCCGAGCAGCAGGACCCTGTCGCCTACGGTGACGCCGCCGCCTCCACCGGCCCGGCCGAGGAGATCTCCGGAGCCAAGTCCGGCGGCTTCATCAACGTCTACATGCAGTCGGACCTGTCCCACATGGACCCGGGTCAGATCTACGTCAGCGACGCCGGTCAGTTCGCCAACCTGATCCACCGCGGTCTGACGAACTTCCAGGAGGACGACAAGGGCAACCTGACGGTCGTCGGTGACATCGCCACCGACTCCGGCAAGTCCTCCGACGGCGGCAAGACCTGGACGTACACGCTCAAGGACGGCGTCAAGGACGAGGACGGCAACGAGATCACCTCGGCCGACGTCCGCCACACCATCGAGCGCCAGTACTCCAAGGTCATCTTCGACGGCCCGACCTACGTCCAGTCCTGGCTCTCGGGCAACGACTACCGCAAGGCGCTGCCGGACGGCCCCTACAAGGGCAAGCACCTGCCGGACTCCGTGCTGGAGACCCCGGACGACAAGACGGTCGTCTTCCACTTCAACCAGCCGCGTCCGGACCTCCCGCAGGCCCTGGCCATGGCCGGCTACGCCATCGTGCCCGAGAAGCAGGACACGAAGGAGAAGTACGACGACGCCCCCGCGGCGCTCGGCCCCTACAAGATCGCCGAGTACAAGCCGGGCAAGTCGATGAAGCTGGTCAAGAACGACCAGTGGGACCCGAAGACGGACTCGGTGCGCCACCAGTACGTCGACGGCTACAACTTCACCTCGACCATCGACCAGCCCAGCCAGACCAAGCGTCTGATCGCCGACCAGGGCGAGGCCAAGAACGCCATCCAGTTCACGGACTCGGTCGACCCGGCGCAGCTCTCCACGGTCATCGGCAACGCGGAGGCCAAGAAGCGCACCATCCAGGGCTACCAGCCCTACGTGTGGCAGCTCACCTTCAACCTGGACCGCGTCAAGGACAAGAAGATCCGCGACGCGATCACCTACGCCATCCCGAACCAGTCCATGGTCCAGGCGGACGGTGGCCGCTACGGCGGTGAGGTCGCCGGCGGTCTGCTCGCCCCGACCCTGCCGAACTTCGACCCGGCGTACGACCCGTTCGGCAAGCTGAAGAAGCCCAACGGCGACATCGAGAAGGCCAAGCAGCTGCTGAAGGAGGCGGGTGTCAAGGAGGGCACGAAGCTCACCTACGCCTACTCCAACACCCCGCGCGGCCAGGCCCAGCAGGTCATCATCAAGGACGCCCTGGGCAAGATCGGCTTCGACGTCCAGGCCAAGGAGATCGACCGGGCCAGCTTCTACGAGCAGGTCGGCAAGCTGGACAACCCGTACGACATCTACATGACCGGCTGGGGCCAGGACTGGCCGTCGGCGTCCACGGTCATCACCCCGGTGTACGACGGTGAGCTGGTCGCCGATGGTGCGTCGAACTACTCGCACATCAACGACAAGCAGGTCAACGAGCTGATCCAGAAGGCCCTGACGCAGGAGCCGGAGGAGGCCGCCAAGACCTGGGAGCAGGCTCACCGCCGCATCGTGGAGGAGATCAACCCGGCTGCCCCGGTCTACTACTCGAAGCAGATCCAGCTCTACGGATCGAACATCGGTGGCGCCAAGTACAGCACCGAGTCGAGCTACATCGACATCAACGACCTGTACCTGAAGCAGCCGTAAGCCGTCAGCTCGGCTGACCGCGGGGGTGTGCGCCAGGCGGAGCGCACCCCCGCGGACGGTTCCCCCTCCCTGCCGCCGCGTTTCGAAGAGAGCATCCACCCGCCATGCTTCAGTTCCTCATCCGCAGGCTGATCGGCGCCGTCGTCATCATGTTCCTGATCGGCGCCTTCACGTTCTTCCTGTTCTATACGGTTCCACAGGACTTCGCTGCGCTGTCCTGCGGCAGAAACTGCTCGCCCGAGAACCTCGCGGTGATCCGGGAGAACCTGGGTCTGGACAAGCCGATCACCACGCAGTTCTGGGAGTTCATGTCGGGCATCGTGGCCGGCCGGGACTTCCCGCAGGGGCACTGCTCCGCACCGTGCCTGGGTGTGTCCTTCGACAGCGGCAACTTCGTCTGGGACTCCATCGTCGACCGCTTCCCGCTGACGCTGTCGCTGACCGTCGGCGGTCTGGTGATCTTCCTGACCCTGGGCCTCGGTTCCGGTCTGCTCGCCGCCTGGAAGCGCGGCACGGTGATCGACAAGCTCGTCTCCGGTGCCTCGATCGTGCTCAGCTCGTTCCAGATCTACCTGCTCGGACCGATCGTCCTCGGCATCCTGGTCTACAGCAGCGGTCTGATGGAAAACCCGAAGTACCACCCGTTCACCGACAACCCGGCCACCTGGGCTCTCGGACTGCTCATCCCCTGGGTCGTGATGGCCACCATCTTCACCGCCCAGTACACGCGTATGTCGCGCTCGACCATGATCGAGCAACTCCAGGAGGAGCACGTCCGCACCGCGCGCGCCAAGGGCATGTCGCAGCGGTACGTCTTCTTCCGTTACGCCTGGCGCGGCTCCCTCATCCCGATCGTCACCATCCTCGGCATCGACCTCAGCGCGCTGCTGGCGGGCGCGGTCGTCACGGAGTTCACCTTCGACCTGCCCGGCCTCGGCCGGCTCGCCGTCGACTCCTCGCTGACCAAGGACCTGCCGCTGACGATGGGCATCATGCTGTTCGGGGCCTTCTTCATCCTGATCCTGAACATCATCGTCGACCTCGCGTACGCATACATCGACCCGCGCGTGCGGCTCAGCTAGGAGAAACACCGTGACCACACTGACCAAGACCGAAGGCGAGAAGGCCCCGACCGGGCCGGATTCCTTCCTCTCGGTCCGCGACCTGCGGGTGCGGTTCTCCACTGAGGACGGCATCGTCAAGGCGGTCGACGGGCTGTCCTTCGACGTCGAGCGCGGCAGGACCCTGGGCATCGTGGGTGAGTCGGGCTCCGGCAAGTCCGTCACCAACCTGACGGTTCTCGGCCTGCACAACCCCAAGTCCAGCACCGTCGAGGGCGAGATCCTCCTGGAGGGGCAGGACCTGGTCACCGCCTCCGAGAAGGAGATGGAGAAGCTCCGCGGCAACAAGGTCGCGATGATCTTCCAGGACCCGCTGACGGCGCTCTCGCCGTACTACACGGTGGGCCGGCAGATCGCCGAGCCGTTCATGAAGCACACCGGCGCCTCCAAGAAGGAGGCCAGGGAGCGGGCGATCGAGATGCTGACCAAGGTCGGCATCCCGCAGCCCAAGACCCGTGTGGACGACTACCCGCACCAGTTCTCCGGCGGTATGCGCCAGCGCGCCATGATCGCCATGGCGCTGGTCTGCGACCCCGACCTGCTGATCGCCGACGAGCCGACCACCGCCCTGGACGTGACCGTCCAGGCGCAGATCCTCGACCTGCTCAAGGACCTCCAGCAGGAGTTCGGCTCCGCGATCATCTTCATCACCCACGACCTCGGCGTCATCTCCGACATGGCCGACGACCTGCTGGTGATGTACTCGGGCCGGGCCGTGGAGCGCGGCAGCGTCCGTGAGGTGCTGCGCGAGCCCAAGCACCCGTACACCTGGGGCCTGCTGAGCTCGATGCCGCGACTCGGCGGCGACACCTCGCAGGCGCTCAACCCGATCCCCGGATCGCCGCCCAGCCTGCTGAACCCGCCCTCCGGCTGTCCGTTCCACCCGCGCTGCGCCTTCACCGGCGAGGTCGGGGGCGACCGGTGCAGCACCGAGCGCCCGCCGCTCGGCGAGGGCCGCGCCGCTGCCTGCCACCTGACGGCGGAGCAGAAGCAGACCATATTCTTCGACACGATCCAGCCCCGGCTGCGCTAGGGAGAGATCCGAGACATGAGCGACAACCTCACCCTCCCCGCACAGCAGGGCTCCACCGGCGCGTCCACCGAGGCGCTGCTGAAGGTGGAGGGCCTGACCAAGCACTTCCCGATCTACGGCGGCTTTCCGATCAAGCGGAAGGTCGGCGCCGTGCAGGCCGTCGACAACGTCGACCTGACCGTCGGCGTCGGCGAGAGCGTCGGCCTGGTGGGTGAGTCGGGCTGCGGCAAGTCGACCACCGGCCGGCTCATCACCCGGCTCCTGGAGCCGACCGGCGGAAAGATCGAGTACGCGGGTCACGACATCACGCACGCCTCGCGCAGGCAGCTCGCGCCGGTGCGGTCCGAGATCCAGATGATCTTCCAGGACCCGTACTCCTCGCTGAACCCGCGGCAGACCGTCGGCACCATCATCAAGTCGCCGATGGAGGTCAACGGGATCAACCCCGCGGGCGGCCGGGAGAAGAGGGTCCGCGAGCTGCTCGAGCTCGTCGGCCTCAACCCCGAGCACTACAACCGCTTCCCGCACGAGTTCTCCGGCGGCCAGCGCCAGCGCATCGGCGTCGCCCGTGCCCTCGCGCTCAACCCGAAGCTGATCGTCGCGGACGAGCCGGTCTCCGCGCTCGACGTGTCGATCCAGGCGCAGGTCGTCAACCTGCTCCAGAAGGTCCAGGAAGAGCTGGGCATCGCCTTCCTCTTCATCGCCCACGACCTCGCGGTGGTCCGGCACTTCTCGCAGCGCGTGGCCGTGATGTACCTCGGCAAGGTGGTCGAGGTCGGCGACCGGGACTCCATCTACAACCGGCCCCGGCACCCGTACACCCACGCCCTGCTGTCGGCTGTGCCCGAGGTGGCCATGGACGACGAGGCGCAGGACCGGGAGCGCATCCGCCTCTACGGCGACGTGCCCTCCCCGATCATGCCGCCGTCCGGCTGCCGCTTCCGCACCCGCTGCTGGAAGGCGCAGGACAAGTGCGCCACGGAGGAGCCGCCGCTGGTGCAGATCTCCGGCAACCGCGAGGGTCACCTGACGGCCTGCCACTTCCCGGAGGAGCCCACCACGGAGGCCCGTGGCGAGGACGTCGTCCTCGACCCGGCGCTGAAGGCCCTGGAGGAGACCTCCGTCGACAAGGACTGAGGACGACCGACACCCGTCGGACGTCACGGCTGCCGCCCGCCTCCCCGGAGAGGCGGGCGGCAGCCGTTTGCCCATTCGGGCGTCCCATACGTGCATACGGCTGGAGTCACCCCCGTACAGGTGCCGTACATGTGCGTGATGCACCCTTTGTGCCGATATTGGCGTAAAGGATCAGCGCACGTACTCAGCGCACGTACGAGGAGGCACCCATGCGCGGAGCCAGGCACGCACGATGGGCCGCCTGTGCGGTGGCGGTCACCCTCGCCGCGACGGCCTGCGGAGGCGAGAGCAGTGCCGGCGACGCCGGTGGCGTACTGAGCGCCTCCTGGGGCGACCCGCAGAACCCGCTGGAGCCGGCCAACACCAACGAGGTCCAGGGCGGCAAGGTCCTCGACATGATCTTCCGGGGACTGAAGCGCTACGACCCGGTCACCGGCGAGGCCGAGGACATGCTCGCCGAGCGGATCGAGACCTCCGACTCGCAGAACTTCACCATCACCGTCAAGGACGGCTGGACCTTCAGCAACGGCGAGAAGGTCACCGCC
Organism: Streptomyces sp. NPDC031111; assembly: GCF_055570675.1. NCBI lineage: Bacteria > Bacillati > Actinomycetota > Actinomycetes > Kitasatosporales > Streptomycetaceae > Streptomyces > Streptomyces sp. NPDC031111. Next base: position 25,396 of record NZ_JBVIGS010000039.1, on the reverse strand, counting down.
CAGTCCTTCGTCGACGCCTGGAACTACGGCGCCGCCCTCAAGAACAACCAGCGCAACTCGTACTTCTTCGGCTACATCAAGGGCTACGACCAGGTCCACCCGGAGGACGGCGGCGCGCAGACCGCCGACACCCTCTCCGGGCTGAAGGTGGTCGACGAACGGACCTTCACCGTCGAGCTCACCCAGAAGTTCTCGACCTTCCCCGACACGCTCGGGTACAACGCCTTCGCCCCACTGCCCCGGGCCTTCTTCGACGACCACGACGCCTGGGTGAAGAAGCCGGTCGGCAACGGCCCGTACCTGGTCGACTCCTACACCCGCGGCTCCCAGATGGCCCTGCGCGCGTGGAACGACTACCCCGGCCCCGACAAGGCGGTGAACGGCGGCGTCGACCTCAAGGTCTACACCGACAACAACACCGCCTACACCGACCTGCTGGCCGGCAACCTCGACCTGGTCGACGACGTCCCCGCCGCCCAGCTGAAGAACGTCCGGAACGACCTCGGCGACCGCTACCTCAACACCCCCGCCGGCATCATCCAGACCCTCGCCTTCCCGTACTACGACGACGCCTGGAACAAGGCCGGCTCGGAGAAGGTCCGCCGGGGCCTGTCGATGGCGATCAACCGCGAGCAGATCACCGACACGATCTTCCAGAAGACCCGCACCCCCGCCACCGACTGGACCTCGCCCGTCCTCGGCAAGGACGGCGGCTTCCAGGACGGCCTGTGCGGCGACGCCTGCCAGTACCTGCCCGACGAGGCCAAGATGCTCATCGAGGAGGGCGGCGGGCTGCCCGGCGGCAAGGTGACGATCACCTACAACGCGGACACCGGATCCCACCGGGAATGGGTCGACGCCGTCTGCAACTCCATCAACAACGCGCTGGACGACGAGCGCGCCTGTGTCGCCGAACCGGTCGGCACCTTCGCCGACTTCCGCGGCCGGATCACCGAGCGGAAGATGGGCGGCCCCTTCCGCGCCGGCTGGCAGATGGACTACCCGCTCATCCAGAACTTCCTCCAGCCGCTCTACTACACCAACGCCTCCTCCAACGACGGCAAGTGGTCCAACCAGCAGTTCGACGACCTCGTCGACCGGGCCAACCGGGAGACCGACAACGCCAAGGCCGTGAGCCTGTTCCAGCAGGCCGAGGAGGTCGTGCGCGACAACATGGCGGCCATCCCGCTCTGGTACCAGAACGGCAGCGCCGGCTGGTCCGAGCGGCTGTCCGACGTCAAGCTCAACCCCTTCAGCGTCCCCGTGTACGAACAGATCAAGGTGAGCTGACGGGCCATGGGACGCTACGTCGTCCGGCGGCTGCTCCAGATGATCCCGGTGTTCATCGGGGCCACGCTGCTGATCTTCCTGATGGTCAACGTGATGGGCGACCCCGTCGCCGGCCTGTGCGGCGAACGGCGCTGCGACGCGGCGACCGCCGCCCGGCTGAAGCACGAGTTCGGCCTCGACCAGCCGGTCTGGCGGCAGTACCTGACCTACATGGGGAACGTCTTCACCGGGGACTTCGGCACGGCCTTCAACGGCCAGGAGGTCACCGAGCTGATGTCGACGGCGTTCCCCGTCACCATCCGGCTCACCCTGATCGCGATCCTCTTCGAGATCGTCATCGGCATCACCCTCGGCGTGGTCACCGGACTGCGCCGGGGCCGACCCGTCGACACCGGGGTCCTGCTGTTCACCCTCGTCGTGATCTCCGTGCCCACCTTCGTCACCGGCCTGCTGCTCCAGCTGCTGCTCGGCGTGAAGTGGGGGTGGATCCGGCCCTCGGTCTCCTCCGCGGCGCCCTTCGACGAGCTGATCCTGCCCGGCCTGGTGCTGGCCTCGGTCTCCCTCGCCTACGTCACCCGGCTGACCCGCACCTCCATCGCCGAGAACCGGCGCTCCGACTACGTCCGCACCGCCGTCGCCAAGGGCCTGCCCCGGCACCGGGTGGTCGTCCGGCACCTGCTGCGCAACTCCCTCATCCCCGTCGTCACCTTCATCGGGGCCGACATCGGCTTCCTCATGGGCGGCGCGATCGTCACCGAGCGGATCTTCAACATCCACGGCGTCGGCTACCAGCTCTACCAGGGCATCCTCCGGCAGAACACGCAGACCGTCGTCGGCTTCGTCACCGTGCTCGTGCTGGTCTTCCTGGTCGCCAACCTCGTCGTCGACCTCCTCTACGCCGTACTGGACCCGAGGATCCGCTATGCCTGAGCAGCACTACGAACCCGAGCCCGCCCTCGCGGGGGCCGCCGTCGGCGGCACCATGAATCCGGTCGTCGAGGAGGCCGGGGCCCTGGAGAAGGGGCCGGAGGGCCCGGACGGCCCCGGACCGGGGGGCAGGCCCCGCTCCCTGTGGTCCGACGCCTGGCGCGACCTGCGCCGCAACCCCGTCTTCATCGTCTCGGGCCTGGTCATCCTCTTCCTGGTCTTCATCTCCCTGTGGCCCTCGGCGATCACCTCCGGCAGCCCCCTCAGCTGCGACCTGTCCATGGCCCAGGAGGGCTCCCGGTCCGGCCATCCCTTCGGCTTCAACGGGCAGGGCTGCGACGTCTACACCCGCACCGTCTACGGCGCCCGTACGTCCGTCGCGGTCGGCGTCCTCGCCACCCTGGGCGTCGCCGTCGTCGGAAGCGTCCTGGGCGCCCTGGCGGGCTTCCTCGGCGGTGTCTGGGACTCCGTCCTCTCCCGGGTCACCGACGTCTTCTTCGCCATCCCGGTCGTCCTCGGCGGGCTGGTGCTGCTGTCCGTCATCACCAGCAACACCGTCTGGCCCGTCATCGGGTTCATCGTGCTCCTGGGCTGGCCGCAGATCTCCCGCATCGCCCGCGGAGCCGTCATCACCGCCAAGCAGAACGACTACGTCCAGGCCGCGCGGGCGCTCGGCGCCTCCAACACCCGGCTCGTGCTGCGGCACATCGCGCCCAACGCCGTCGCCCCCGTCATCGTCGTCGCGACCATCGCGCTCGGCACCTACATCGCCCTGGAGGCCACCCTGTCCTACCTCGGCGTCGGTCTGAAGCCGCCCAGCGTCTCCTGGGGCATCGACATCTCCGCCGCCTCCCCGTACATCCGCAACGCCCCGCACGCGCTCCTGTGGCCCTCCGGGGCGCTGGCGGTCACCGTCCTGGCGTTCATCATGCTCGGCGACGCGGTGCGCGACGCCCTCGACCCGAAACTGAGGTGAGCGACCGTGCTGCTCGAAGTGCGCGACCTGCACGTGGAGTTCCGCACCCGCGAGGGGGTCGCCAAGGCGGTCAACGGGGTCGGCTACGGCGTGGACGCGGGCGAGACCCTGGCCGTGCTCGGCGAGTCCGGCTCCGGGAAGTCGGTGACCGCGCAGGCGGTGATGGGCATCCTCGACACTCCACCCGGCCGGATCACCGGCGGTGAGGTGGTGTTCCAGGGGCGGGACCTGCTGAAGCTGAAGGAGGACGAACGCCGGCGGGTCCGGGGCGCCGAGATGGCGATGATCTTCCAGGACGCGCTGTCCTCGCTCAACCCCGTGCTCACCGTCGGCGACCAGCTCGGCGAGATGTTCACCGTGCACCGGGGCATGTCGAGGAAGGACGCGCGGGCCAGGGCCGTCGAGCTGATGGACCGGGTGCGCATCCCGGCCGCACGGGAGCGGGTCCGCCAGTACCCGCACCAGTTCTCCGGCGGCATGCGCCAGCGCATCATGATCGCGATGGCGCTGGCCCTGGAACCCGCCCTGATCATCGCCGACGAGCCGACCACCGCCCTCGACGTCACCGTGCAGGCCCAGGTCATGGAACTGCTCGCGGAACTCCAGCGGGAGTACCACATGGGCCTGGTCCTCATCACCCACGACCTGGGCGTGGTCGCCGACGTCGCCGACCGCATCGCCGTGATGTACGCGGGCCGGATCGTCGAGTCCGCCCCGGTGCACGACATCTACAAGGCCCCGGCCCACCCGTACACGCGCGGCCTGCTGGACTCCATCCCGCGCCTGGACCTCAAGGGGCGGGAGCTCTACGCCATCAAGGGCCTGCCGCCCAGCCTCCTGGACGTCCCCCGGGGCTGCGCCTTCCACCCGCGCTGCCCGCTGGCCCGTGACGTCTGCCGCACCGACGAACCCCCGCTGTACGAGGTCTCGGAGACGCGGGGGAGTGCCTGCCACTTCTGGAGGGAGTGCCTGGATGGCTGAGCCGATCCTGGAGGTCAGTGGCCTGGTCAAGCACTACCCGCTGACACGGGGTGTCGTCTTCCGCAAGCAGGTCGGCGCGGTGCGGGCGGTCGACGGCGTGGACTTCGCGCTGGGCCGGGGCGAGACGCTGGGCATCGTCGGCGAGTCCGGCTGCGGCAAGTCGACGGTCGCCAGGATGCTGGTCAACCTGGAGCGTCCGACGGCCGGTTCGATCCGCTACAAGGGCGAGGACATCACCGGTCTGTCGGGCCGTGCGCTCAAGGCAGTGCGCCGCAACATCCAGATGGTGTTCCAGGACCCGTACACCTCCCTCAACCCCCGAATGACGGTCGGCGACATCGTCGGGGAGCCGTACGAGATCCACCCCGAGGTGGCCCCGAAGGGCGACCGGCGGCGCATGGTCCAGGACCTGCTGGACGTCGTCGGCCTCAACCCGGAGTACGTCAACCGCTATCCGCACCAGTTCTCCGGCGGCCAGCGCCAGCGCATCGGCATCGCGCGGGGGCTGGCGCTGCGGCCCGAGGTGATCGTCGCCGACGAACCGGTCTCCGCGCTGGACGTCTCGGTGCAGGCCCAGGTCGTCAACCTGATGGACCGGCTCCAGAGCGAGTTCGGTCTGGCGTACGTGTTCATCGCGCACGACCTGTCGATCGTCCGTCACATCTCGGACCGGGTGGGGGTGATGTACCTGGGGCGGATCGTGGAGACCGGCACGGACACCGAGATCTACGAACACCCCACGCACCCCTACACGCAGGCCCTGCTCTCCGCCGTCCCCGTGCCGGACCCGGAGGCCCGGGAACACCGGGAGCGGATCATCCTCAGCGGCGACGTGCCGTCCCCGACGAACATCCCCTCCGGCTGCCGCTTCCGCACCCGCTGCTGGAAGGCGCGGGAGCGCTGCGCGCTGGAGGTGCCCGCCCTCGCGGTGCCCGCCTGGTTCGGCGCGGCAGGGGGGCCGGCGGCGCACGACTCGGCCTGCCACTTCGCGGCCGAGAAGCAGGTGGTCCCGCTGGAGAGGCAGGGCAACGGGCCGGGATGACATGGCGCACCCCGGCCCGTTTACGGCACCCGCACGGCCGTACGCTGATCAGCGTGCCGTGTCCGTATATCGGTACCGCTTCCGTGAAGTTGCCTGCGTGTTAACGCGGTTCGTCCCCGTTTGCGATCCCCAACGAGCGCTTGAGAAAGCCGAGTTGGAGGCGGAGCAGATTCTCGGCCACCTCCTCCTGCGGGGTCATATGGGTGACGCCGGACAGGGGGAGCACCTCGTGCGGGCGGCCGGCCGCCAGCAGCGCCGAGGACAGGCGCAGTGAGTGGGCCACCACCACGTTGTCGTCCGCCAGCCCGTGAATGACCATCATCGGGCGGTGCGGTTCGGCGGCGTCGACCAGGCCCGCGTCGTCGATCACCGAGTTGCGGCGGTAGACCTCCGGCCGCTCGTCCGGGTGGCCCACGTAGCGCTCCTGGTAGTGGGTGTCGTACAGGCGCAGGTCGGTGACCGGGGCGCCCACCACCGCCGCGTGGAAGACGTCGGGGCGGCGCAGCGCCGCGAGGGCCGCCAGGTAGCCGCCGAAGGACCAGCCGCGGATGGCGACCCGGTCCAGGTCGAGCGGGAAGTCGGCGGCGAGCGCCTGGAGCGCGTCGACCTGGTCCTGTACGACGATCGCCGCGATGTCGTCCTTGACGGCCTTCTCCCAGGCGGGCGAGCGGCCCGGGGTCCCGCGTCCGTCCGCGACGATCACGGCGAACCCCTGGTCGGCGAACCACTGCGAGGTCAGATGCGGGTTGTGCGCGGCGAGCACCCGCTGTCCGTGCGGACCGCCGTAGGGGTCCATGAGCACGGGCAGGGGGGTGTCACCGGCGTAGTCCCGAGGCATAAGCACGGCGCACGGAATGCGGCGTGCGCCCCCCTGGGTCAGGGTCACGCGGGGGGACAAACCGGGGTCTTCGGCGTACGAGAGGACAGTCGCCGTCGGTTTCCCGTCACGCAGTACCCGCACCTGTGAACCCGGCCGGTCCGGTGTCGCCGAGACGAGCACGGTCACGTCCCCGGCGCGCACCGCCGAGTGCACGCCGGGCTCCTGCGAGAGGCGCTCCACACCCAGCTCGTTCACCCGGTACACATGCACCTCGCCGGTCTCCGGGTCGGCCGCCTCCTCGCCCGCCGACGCCGAGACCAGCACGTCCTCGTCCGCGACGTCCAGCACCGCCCGGATGTGCAACTGCGGTCCGGTGAGCGGGCGTTCACCGACGGCGAGTCGTCGCGCACCCCCCTCGTCCGCGATCCGCACCAGCTGCCCGGAAGGGCTCCAGCAGGGCACCCCGGGGAAAAGTTCCAGCCAAGTTGGATCTTCGTCGGCGTGCACCATCCGGGTCGCCCCGGAGTCCGGGTCCACGGCCAGGATCAGCTGGCTGCGCTGGTCCCGCGCCTGTACGAGCAGCAGTGGGGCACCCGCGGCTGACCAGTGCACTTGTGCCAGATACGGGTAGCGCGCCCGGTCCCAGGAGACCTCCGTGCGCGCTCCCTCCAGATCGGTCACGAACAGCCGGACGTCCGCGTTCGGGGTGCCCGCCGCCGGGTACGGCACCCGCTGCGGCTCCCGTTCCGGATGCGCCGGGTCGGAGATCCACCAGCGCCGCACCGGCGTGTCGTCCACGCGCGCCACCAGCAGCCGGTCCGACTCCGGAGCCCACCAGAAGCCCCGCGAGCGGCCCATCTCCTCGGCCGCGATGAACTCGGCCAGTCCGTAGGTGACGCCCTCCGACTCCGGAGCCGCGAGCGCGCGATCGTCCGCCCCCTCGGCCGCCACGACCCGCAGGGCTCCCCGCGCGACATAGGCGACGTGCCGCCCGTCGGGCGACGGACGGGGGTCGATCACCGGCCCCGGCACGGGCAGTTCACGCGCCGTCCCGGCCCGCAGCTCGGCCGCGAAGAGCCGCCCTGACAAGGCGAAAGACGCCAACTCGACGGCCGCGTCGGTGGCGTAGCCGACGATGCCGGCACCGCCCTCGCGGCTCCGCTCGCGGCGCGCCCGCTCCTCGGCGGAGAGGTTCTCCGCGGCCCCGCCCAGGAGGGCGCGCGGGTCGGCCGCCACGCGCTCCCCGCCTCCGTCCGTATCGAGGACCCACAGCGAATTGGCCCGGTCCGTACCGGAACCGGAGCGGAGGAACACGACACGCGAGCCATCGGGAGCCACGCTGAACGAACGCGGCGCGCCGAGCGTGAAGCGCAGGGTACGGGCGTGCCGTCGGGGGAAGGAGTCGGTCTCGGTCGTCATGCCCTGACCATATTGGCCATGCGCCCCCTTGTGCGGCCGTGCGCCGATCGATGCGCACGTACGGATAGTTATGATCGTTAGCGCATAGTGGGTATGAACGAACCTGCTGGCTGCTGTGTGGCTTTACCTGCCCCCATGTTCCTACGTCTCCCTACCCCGCGCCTGGGACCTTTGGAGGTGAACCGCCGTGGCACTCTCGATTTCGGCGGTGGTGCTGCTGGCGATCATCGTCTTCCTGCTGATCAAGAAGTCGGGACTGAAGGCGGGGCACGCCATCGTGTGCATGCTGCTCGGCTTCTACCTCGCCTCGTCGACGATGGCGCCCACGATCAGCGAGCTGACGAACAACATCGCGGGGATGATCGGCAGCATCAACTTCTAGGTGGTGCCAAGTCGTCCGCGTCGGACCCTCGCGTGTTACCCGCCGGTAAGGAATGATGGCGGGGGACCATCCACGCGTTGAGGGCGGAGCCGACGGTGACGACTTCGGAGCAGAGCGAGGAACAGAGCACGGAGCGGACGAGGGTGCACGTCTTCCGGGACGACGCCCTCGGCGGCCACGACGCGGTCGGCCTCGCGCGGGCGATCCGCCGGGGCGAGGTCGCAGCCGCCGAGGCCGCCCGTGACGCGGCGGCCAGGGTCAGGGCCGTCGACGCCCGGCTCCACGCGGTGCAGGTGCACCTCGACCTTCCGGCGCACGGCAGCGACGGGGCGTTGAGCGGTGTGCCGACCTTCGTCAAGGACAACACCGACTACCAGGGGCTGCCCACGGGCCACGGAAGCGCCGCGTTCGCACCCCGCGCCGCCCGCCGGCACGCCCCGTTCACCCGCCAGTTCCTGAGCACCGGTGTCACGGTCCTCGGCAAGACCCGGCTGCCCGAGTTCGGCTTCAGCCCGACCACGGAGTACGAAACGGGCGAGCCCGTCCGCAACCCGTGGCACACGGGCCACTCGGCGGGCGGCTCCTCGGGCGGCAGCGCGGCCCTCGTCGCCGCCGGCGCGGTACCGATCGCGCACGCCAACGACGGCGGCGGTTCGATCCGGATCCCCGCCGCCTGCTGCGGACTCGTCGGACTGAAGCCGACCCGCGGCCGGGTGGTGGCCAACGCGCAGGGCCGCCAACTGCCCATCGACGTCGTCACCGACGGCATCGTGAGCCGCTCGGTACGGGACAGCGCCGCGTTCCTCGCCGCCGCGGAGCGGCACTGGCGGAACCCGAAGCTGCCGCCCGTCGGCCTCGTCGAGGGCCCGTCGGAGCGACGGCTGCGCATCGGGCTCCTGCTGGACTCCCCGAACGGTGTCCGCTCCGACGCGGACACCCGGGCGGCGGTGACGGAGACCGCCGAGCGCCTGGAACGGCTCGGCCACACCGTGGAACCGGTGGAACTCTCCATCGACCCGAGCTTCACCGACGACTTCCTCACCTACTGGGGCCTGCTGTCGTTCCTCATCGGCGTCACCGGCCGGACGCTGGGCGCGGACTTCGACCGGCGCCGCATGGACGGCCTCAGCCGCGGACTGCGCGAGAGGTACACGGCGAACTGGAAGCGGACGCCGGGCGTGGTGCGGCGGCTGAAGCGCACGCGCGAGGCGTACGCGGCGGGCTTCCGCGGGCTCGACGTGATCCTCTCCCCGGTGCTCGCCCACACCACGCCACCGATCGGCCACCTCAGCCCGACCGTCCCGTACGCCACGCTGATCGAGCGGATCCTCGCCTACGTGGCGTTCACCCCGGTCAACAACGTCGTCGGGACACCGTCGATCTCGGTCCCGGCCGCGAGCACGACCCCGGACGGACTCCCCATCGGCGTCATGTTCTCCGCCCGCCCGGGCGCGGAACGGACACTGCTGGAGCTCGCGTTCACCCTGGAGTCGGACCAGCCGTTCCGGAGCCTGAAGGACGTCTGACGGGGGAGCGGTGCGCTCGGCCGAGGACTTCGTCCGGTGCGGGCCCTCCGGGCCGGACCCGGCCTGAGGTCACGCCGGATCCGCGGCCGGTTCGAGGGCCTTCCCCAGGAGACGCGCCAGGGTGAGCAGTTCGTCGGTCTCCAGACGGGCGAACGGGCTCAGGGCCAGTGTCGCCTCGATGACCGCGGACCGTACCCGTCGGCCGTCCTCCGTCAGTGCCACGACGCGTGAACGGCGGTCCGCGGGGTCGGTGGAGCGTTCGACCAGTCCCCGGCCGGTGAGCTGATTCACGACGAAGCTGAGGTTGGGCGCGTTGCAGTGCAGCCGGCCGGCCAGTTCCTTCATCGACGGCGGCGCCTGGACCGGGTCGATCGCCCAGAGCGCCTGAGCGGTCGCGTGCGTCAGCCCGTGGTCGGCCAGGACGGTCTCGATCCGGTCGCTGGTCCGCATGAAGATCTCGTGGTTCGCCACCACCGCTGCCTCAAGGGTGCTTCGCGTCATGGCCCCATCCTAGGGCTTTTTACTTCGAGACTCGAAGTGTATGTTCATTCGAGACTCGAAGTATCTCTGGTCGCGGTGTCCTGCCGCAGAACAGGAAGCACTCACCCATGCACGACTACACGAACACCACAGCCCTGGTCACCGGCGCGTCGAAAGGGCTGGGCGAGGCCTATGCGCGGGAACTCGCCTCCCGCGGCGCACACCTGATCCTGGTCGCCCGCTCGGCCGACGCGCTCCACGCCCTCGCCGGGCGGATCCGGACGGCCCATGGCGTCCGGGTCGAGGTGATTCCCGCTGACCTCTCGGACCGGCGGTCCCCGCAGACGGTGGTCGACGCCGTCGAGGGGCTCGGCCTGGAGGTGGACCTCCTGGTCAACAACGCCGGGATGGGCGCCGTGGGACCCTTCCTCGGCCGCCCCCTCGAACCCAACCTCCAGTCCGTCGACGTCAACATCACCGCGCTGATCGGCCTGGTTCACCTCGTGGGCGCCCGCATGGTCGAACGCGGCCGCGGCGGCATCATCAACGTCGCCTCCACCGCCGCCTTCCAGCCCATGCCGTACCAGGCCGGCTACGCCGCGACCAAGGCGTTCGTGCTCTCGTTCACCGAGGCGCTCGCCGAGGAGGTCCGAGGCACCGGCGTACGCGTGATGGCCGCCCATCCGGGTCCCACCGACACCGGGTTCTTCGACCGTACGACCGCGTCCATGGACCCGAGGACCACGGACACCCCCGCCGACGTCGCCGCCAGGACGCTCGACCACTTCGCGCGCGGCCGGTCCCTCTCCTTCCCCGGGCGCGCCTCCCACCGCGCCGCGGCCTGGGTGCCGCGCCTGCTGCCCCGCACCGCGGTCACCCGCCTCACCGGCGGCCTCAACCGCAAGGCCGGATTCCACGACGTCGCCGACCTCGGCCCCACCGCCTCACGGGAGAAGTGATGACCACGCTGAACGAGCCGCTGAGCCTGGCCAACGGCGCCGTGCTGCCCAACAGGCTCGCGAAGGCCGCGATGGAGGAGCTGCTCGCCGTGCCGGGACAACTGCCCGGTGACGCGCTCCTCACGCTCTACCGGCGTTGGGCCGCGGGCGGCGCCGGGCTCCTGATCACCGGACACGTCATGATCGACCACAGGGCGGTCGCCCAACCCGGCGACGTCGTCCTGGAACACGACACCCCGCTGGAGCCGTTCCGGCGCTGGGCGGCGGCCGGCCGGTCGGCGGGCGGACGGATCTGGATGCAGATCAACCACCCCGGACGCGTCGTTCCCAAGGACCTCGCCCGCACCACCTGGGCCCCCTCCGCGGTGCCGATCGACGTCGGCGGCCTGTCCGGCATGTACCCGACCCCCCGCCCGATGACCGCCCAGGACATCGACGGGACGGTGGAGCGCTTCGCCGTGACCGCGCAGCGGGCCCGGCAGGCCGGCTTCGACGGAGTCGAGATCCACGCCGCCCACGGCTATCTCCTCTCCCAGTTCCTCTCCCCTCTGGTGAACCGGCGCGACGACCGCTGGGGCGGCAGCCTGCGCAACCGCGCCCGCCTGCTGCTCGACGTCGTGGGCGCGGTCCGCGAACGTGTCGGCACGGGCTTCTCCGTGGGGGTGAAACTGAACTCGGCCGACTTCCAGCGCGGCGGCTTCGACACCGACGACGCACGTGACGTGATCAAGATGCTCGCCGACGCCGGGGCGGACCTGGTCGAGCTGTCCGGCGGCAGCATCGAGAGCCTGGCCACGGCCGGTTTCCCCGCGGACGGCCGCACCCTTGCCCGGGAGGCGTACTTCCTCGCGCTCGCCGAGCGGCTCCTCGCCACCTCGCCACTGCCGCTGATGCTGACCGGAGGAATCCGGAGACGCGAGGTCGCCCAACAGGTGATCGACTCCGGAGTCGCCGTGGTGGGCATGGCCACGGCGCTGGCCGTCGACCCCGCGCTGCCCGCGCAGTGGCTCGCCGGACGTGATGCCCGGGCCGACCCGCCCCGCACCCGGCTCCGGAACAAGGTGCTGGCCGCCGCGGCCGTCCAGGCCGCCACGTCGCGCCGGATCGCCCGCCTCGGCAAGGTAACGCCCTCCGGGATGCCCTGCTCCCCGGCCGTCGCCCTCCTCGTCGAACGGCTCGTCCGCGCCCGGCGGCGCGGCCATCTGCGGGGGAACGGGCCCGCCTGAGGCGCCAGGACCGACTCGCCCCGGAGCGCCCGGCCGCCGCCCGACCTCATAGGCTGGCCCCCATGACGGAACTGCCCGCGCGGCGCCTGCTCCTGGTGCACGCACACCCGGACGACGAGTCGATCAACAACGGCGCGACCATGGCCCGGTACGCCGCCGAGGGCGCCCATGTGACGCTGGTCACCTGCACGCTCGGTGAGCGCGGAGAGGTCATCCCGCCCGGGCTCACCCACCTGAGCGGGGCCGCTCTCGGCGGGCACCGGCTCGGTGAGCTCAAGGAAGCGATGGGCGCACTCGGGGTCACGGACTTCCGGCTGCTCGGCGGCGCCGGGCGGTACTGCGACTCCGGGATGATGGGGCTGCCCGACAACGACGACCCCGGCTGCTTCTGGCAGGCCGACGTCGACCGGGCCGCCGGGCTGCTGGCCGAGGTGATCCTCGAGGTGCGGCCGCAGGTCCTCGTCACCTACGACGACAACGGCGGCTACGGCCACCCCGACCACATCCAGGCCCACCGCGTCGCCATGCGCGCCGTCGAACTCGCCGCCGACGAGGGCTGGACCGTCCCCAAGGTCTACTGGAACCGCGTACCCCGCTCCGTCGCCGAGCAGGCCTTCGCCCGCCTCGACGCCGACCTGGCCGACCTGCCCTTCGACAAGGCGGCCACCCTCGACGACGTACCGGGTGTCGTCGACGACGAGCGGATCACCACCGCCGTCGACGGCACCGCGTACACCGCCGCCAAGGCCGCCGCGATGCGCGCCCACGCCACCCAGATCACCGTGGCCGAACCGTACTTCGTGCTCTCCAACGAGCTCGCCCAGCCCTTCTTCACCACCGAGTACTACGAGTTGGTGCGCGGTGAGCGTCCCGAGGCGCGGGAGAGCGACCTGTTCGCCGGGACCGGGGAGGCGGGATGAGCGACCGGTCGCCCTCCGCGCTCGCCCAGCCGCTGCGGCCGCCCTCCGCCGGACGGGTCGTCGCCTGCCTGGGGCTGTTCCTGCTCGGCGCCGTGACCGGCGTGGCCGGGGCGCTGGTGCAGCCCGCCTGGTTCCCCGGCGGGCTGCTGCTCGCCCTCGCCGGTGAGGCCGGGCTGGTGCTGGGCGCCACCCGCGCCCTGCGCAGCCGGGCCGGGGGCGCGTGGGCGGCCGGCGGCTGGATGCTCATGGTCATCCTGCTCACCGCCAGCCGTCCGGAAGGCGATTTCATGTTCGCCGCGGGCGGCGGCTCCTACCTCTTCCTGCTCGGAGGCATGGCCGTGGCTGTGATCTGCGCCACGCTTGCCCCCGGGCGGCAACCGGACGGCGACCGCGCCCGACTTGGCAAGTGACGTACCACTTCGCCGCGTCATGGGCGTGCGGGTCCGGTGTGGGTTTCCCCAGCGGTACTGGGATACGGGCCGGACATGGCCAGTAAGGTGGTGCGCGCCGCCGAGCCTCCCTCGAAACCCTCGGCTTCGCCCGAGCAGGGGGGACCCCCACCGTGAGGTCGTGACGGGCGGCGGAGCCAACCGGGAGAACCTGCCTTGAGTCGTGAAACTGACACTCCGTCCTCCGGGCCCAACGGGCGCGGCGGAGCCGCCTACCCGTCGGGCACCCCGCCCTACGGGATTCCGGCGATTCCGGACGAGGGTACGGACGCGGGCCGTTCGGCGGCCGCGCGGCCGGAGGAACGCAAGACCGAGACCACGCTGACGACGCGGATCCGGATCAACATCCCCGGATCGCGGCCCATTCCGCCGGTCGTCGTGCGCAAGCCCGTCACGGACGCGGACAGCAAGGGCACCGCCGACGCCGAGGCGGCGGAGCCGTCCCCGGCCCCGGCGGCCGACCCGGTGGAGCCTCCCGGCCGGCCCGACCGGGAGCCGGCCGAGGAGAAGCCGGCCAGTGACTGGTTCGCGCCGCGCAAGTCGGCCCCGGGCAAGGGCGGTACGGGCGGCGGCCAGCCCAACGGGGCGGGCGCGCCCGGCGGTTCGGGCCCCGCCGCGGGCGGCCCGGCCCAGACCCCTGCCCCTTCCGCGCCCGGCGGCGCACGGCAGGGCGCCGGGCGTCCCGGTGGTGTGGTCGGCTCCATGAGCGCGCCGGGCGGACCCCGCCCCGGCGGCACGAAGAATTCCGGACCCACCGGCGCGACCGGTGCGACCGGCGGGCCCGTGGCCCCCGGGCACGGCGGCGGCACCGGCTCCTTCGACGTGACCGAGGCGCTGGCCGGCGGACCGGTCGGCGGCCCCGGCACCCGTCCGGGCGCCGGGCACGGTGGTGAGCCGCGCCGCGACGACCTGCCGTTCTTCGCCGACGAGGCGCGCGGCGACCGCGACGGCCGCCCGGGACAGGCACCCCAGCCCGGCCGGCGCGGCCCGCAGGGCCCCGCCGGTCCGACCACCGGACCGGCGACCGGTTCGAGCCCGGTCGCTCCCCCCGCGGGCAACGGCCCCGGCGGCCCGGGCGCTCCCGCCCGCCCCGGTGCCGAGGCGGCCCACGGCACCCCCGGCGGCGGTCTGAGCGACGACACCGCGATCCTCACCCCGCAGCGGCCCGCCCAGCCCGGCACCCCCGGCTACGGGCCCCGCCACGACAACGTCTCCGGGCACACCGTCACCAGCGGCATCCCCGTCGTCCCGCCGGGCGCCGCCTTCGGCGCGGGCGGCGCCACCGACGGCCCGCCCCCGCGCACGCCGCACACGCCCCCCAAGCTGCCCGAGCCGGTCTCCCCGCCCCCGGCGAGCTCCTCGAAGCCGGCGAAGAAGAAGGGCCGCAACAAGCTCGTCCTGCTCTGCGGCTGCGTGGTCTTCCTCGCCGGGGTCGCCTACGGTGCCGGCCTGCTGATGAACAGCTCCGACGTGCCCAAGGGCACCACCGTGCTCGGCGTCGACATCGGCGGCGGCACCCGCGACGAGGCCGTGAAGAAGCTCGACGCGGCACTCGACGAGCGGCTGAACAAGCCGCTGAAGCTGTCCGTGGACGGCAAGACCGTCGAGCTCCAGCCCGACAACGCGGGCCTCCAGATCGACACCGACGCCACCGTCGGCGAGGCCGCCACGAGCGACTACAACCCGGTCAACGTGATCGGCTCCCTCATCGGCAACCACCGTGTCGTCGAGCCGGTCATGCCGGTCGACGAGGAGAAGCTGCACGCCGCCCTGGAGGACGCCGCCGGCGGCGCCGGATCGGTCACCGAGGGCTCGATCAAGTTCGAGTCCGGCAAGGCCGTCCCCGTGTACCCCAAGGCCGGCCAGGGCATCGACGTCGCCAAGGCGACCGACGTGGTGACGGCCGCGTATCGCACCCAGATCGAGACGGGCGCCGCCGCCTCGGTGAACGTACCGACGACCGCCCAGCAGCCGAAGGTCACCAAGGCCGAGGTCGACCGGATGATGAAGGAGTTCGCCGAGCCGGCGATGTCGGACATCGTGACGGTGCAGACCGACGCGGCGCACTCGATCCCGATGAGTCCCGAGAAGTCGCTCTGGAAGTTCCTCAGGGTGCAGGCCGTCAACGGCAAGCTGGTGGAGAAGCCCGATCTGAAGGCCCTGGAGGAGCTGTACGGCCAGACCTTCGACGGGGTGCTCATCACCCGGGGCAACGGCAAGAAGACGCCCGTCACCCCGCAGGACGTCTACGTCGCCCTCCGCCTGGCGCTGACCAGCGAGACCGACCGCGTCGCCGTCATCCCGACGAACCCCAGCTGACGCGACACCCGTGAGCGGGCGCCCGGTGACGCACCGGGCGCCCGTGTCCCTCAGTTGAGCAGCGCCCTGGCCGCCCGGGCCTGCCCCCGCACCTGTTCCGCCGCCGGCTCGTCCACCGCCGCCACCACCTCCGCGTACGCCTCCAGCTCCCGCGCGCCGTCCCGGAAGTCGCCGCGCTGCACCAGCAGCTGCGCCCGCTCGTAGCGCAGCCTGGCCGGGTGCGAGGGCAGGAGCAGGGACAGGTCCACCGCCCACAGCCCCACGGCGGACTGCTCGGGGCGCGCCGCCGACCACGCCCGGATGTTGTTCAGGATGCGCAGGACCACGTCCAGCGTGGAGGCGGGCGTCAGCATCGACGCGTCCAGCGGCGCCCCCGTCGCCCCCGCGACCAGCAGCTCCGCGTCGGCACCGGTCAGCACCCGGCCCCCGTCGAAGGGGTCGGCCAGCACCTGCCCCTCCGCCTCCCCGAACCCGACGACGAAGTGCCCGGGCAGGGCGACGCCGTACACCG
Organism: Streptomyces sp. NPDC031111; assembly: GCF_055570675.1. Lineage (NCBI taxonomy): Bacteria > Bacillati > Actinomycetota > Actinomycetes > Kitasatosporales > Streptomycetaceae > Streptomyces > Streptomyces sp. NPDC031111. Next base: position 9,169 of record NZ_JBVIGS010000039.1, on the reverse strand, counting down.
GCGCCCCGGCCCGCCGGGCCACCTCCAGCCACACCACCGACAGCAGGATCGGCAGCCCGCGCCGCCGCCGCAGCACCTCGTGCAGCAGCGAGGACTCCAGCCGCCGGTAGTCACCCGGGGTGCCGTGGAAGCCGTACCGCTCGCCGAGCAGCTCCCGCAGCGCCAGGGCCCAGGCGCGGGGCGAGCCGGGGCGGTAGGGCAGCTCACCGGCCAGCCGGTCCAGTTCCACCTGCGCCTCGTCCATGCCCGCCTCGTCCAGCGTGCCGTCCGCCTCCGCGCCCAGCAGCAGGCACAGCGTGGACAGGTCGGGCAGCTCGCAGCGGGCCTCCTCGGCGAACCGCCGGCGCAGTTCGGCGGAGCGCCCGGGCGATGGCGGGTGAGGGAAACGCATATCCGGTTCGTGCCCGCTCACGGTGATCCGTCACCCGCCGGAGCCGACGATTCCGGGGCGCGGTAGTGGTGGTACGCGTGGTGCGGCGCGAAGCCCATGCGGTCGTACAGCGCCCGCGCTCCCGCGTTGTCGTCCTCGACCTGGAGCCAGGCCGCCGAGGCGCCCTCGTCCAGCGCCCGCCGGGCCAGCGCGGCCATCACGGCGGTCGCCAGCCCCCGCCGCCGCTGCGCCGGGTCCACCTCGACCGCCGCGAAGCCGGCCCACCGGCCGTCCACGACGCACCGCCCGATGGCGGCCGGCGCGTCCTCGCCCGGCACGGTGGCGAACCACACCGAGGGCCCGCTCCCCAGCACCCGCAGCGCCACCTCGCCCACCCCCTTGCGCCGGTACCGGGCCAGCCACGCCTCGTCGGCCTCCCGCGACAGCACGACCCCGGACGGCTCCCCGCCGAGGTCGGCGACCGGCGCCAGCGGGCCCACCCACAGCTCGGCGGTCACCTCCCGCACCCAGCCCCGCCGTTCCAGCTCCGCGCCCAGCAGCTCCTGGGCGTCCTCGGCGCCGGTCGCGGTCTGGACGTAGGCGGGCAGCCCGCGCGCCGCGTACCAGTCGCGTACGGCCGTCAGCGCGGCGTCGAGCGGCATGCCCGGGTCACCGAGCGGCAGCACCGAGTTGGCCCGCCGTGTGAACCCCTGAGCGGCCCGGAGCTCCCAGTCGCCCAGCCGCTCGCTCTCCACGGGCCGCCAGGCCCGCGCCGACACCCGCGCCAGCTCCTCGTACGAGGCCGCGGGACCGCGCCGACGCGCCGGAGCGGACGGGACCACCTTGCCCGCGACCAGCGCGGACTCCGCGATGCGGACACTTTCCCCGCTCTTCCTTGTGATCCGCAGCACACCGTTGTCCCATGATGTGAGAACGCCGACCGTGTCGGTGAACTTCTCACCCGAGGGACCATGTTCGATCAAGCTCCGTACGGAGACCCGTTTTCCCACGTCAGCAGTGGTGATACGGACCTCGAGGCGCCCGGCGGCAGAGATTTCCACAGGTCAGTTCACCCCTCCTGTTCGGATCATGCCCAAGAACGGAGATACTAGGGGCGGGCATCGACGACGCCGCGCTCCCGCGCGCCAGGCGGCGGAGCCTGAGGAGGCCCGCCAGCGCCCTATCGAGGAGGAACGACAGCGTGACCTACGTCATCGCGCAGCCTTGTGTCGACGTGAAGGACAAGGCGTGCATCGAGGAGTGCCCGGTCGACTGCATCTACGAGGGCCAGCGGTCCTTGTACATCCACCCGGACGAATGCGTCGACTGTGGTGCCTGTGAGCCGGTCTGCCCGGTCGAGGCGATCTTCTACGAGGACGACACTCCGGAGGAGTGGAAGGACTACTACAAGGCGAACGTCGAGTTCTTCGACGAGCTCGGCTCGCCCGGCGGCGCCAGCAAGCTCGGTCTGATCGAGCGGGACCACCCGTTCATCGCCGCGCTGCCGCCGCAGGCGTAGCCGTCCCGCGAGCAGCGGCACCCGTACCGACGTGCCGCCCTGGTCCCGTACGGCCCGATCGTCCCGGTCGCCGTACGGGGCCGAGGTGTTCGACGTACCAGAAAGTGAGCCCGTGCCCGTGTCCGCAGTCTCCGACCGGTTGCCCACCTTTCCCTGGGACAAGCTGGAGCCGTACAAGAAGACGGCCGCCGCGCACCCCGACGGCATCGTCGACCTCTCGGTCGGCACGCCCGTCGACCCGGTGCCCGAGGCGATCCAGAAGGCGCTGATCGCCGCGGCGGACTCGCCGGGCTATCCCACGGTCTGGGGCACCCCGGAACTGCGTGACGCGATCACGGGCTGGGTGGAGCGCCGACTGGGCGCCCGCGAGGTCACCCACCACCACGTCCTGCCGATCGTCGGCTCCAAGGAACTGGTCGCCTGGCTCCCCACCCAGCTCGGACTCGGCCCCGGCGACACGGTGGCCTTCCCGCGCCTGGCCTACCCGACGTACGAGGTCGGCGCCCGGCTCGCCCGCGCGGAGCACGTGGCGTACGACGACCCCACCGAGCTGGACCCTGCGAACCTGAAGCTGCTCTGGCTGAACTCCCCGTCCAACCCGACGGGCCGGGTGCTGTCCAAGGAGGAGCTGACCCGGATCGTGGCCTGGGCCCGCGAGCACGGCGTCCTCGTCCTCTCCGACGAGTGCTACATCGAGCTGGGCTGGGAGGCCGACCCGGTCTCGGTGCTGCACCCCGACGTCAACGGCGGGTCGTACGACGGCATCGTCTCCGTCCACTCCCTCTCCAAGCGGTCCAACCTCGCCGGCTACCGCGCCGCGTTCCTGGCCGGTGACCCGGCGGTCCTCGGCCCCCTGCTCCAGATCCGCAAGCACGGCGGGATGATGACCTCCGCGCCGACCCAGGCGGCGGTGGTGGCGGCCCTGGGCGACGACGAGCACGTCCGCGTCCAGCGGGAGCGCTACGCGGCCCGCCGCACCGCCCTGCGCGAGGCCCTGCTCGGCCACGGCTTCCGCATCGAGCACAGCGAGGCCAGCCTCTATCTGTGGGCCACGAGGGACGAGTCCTGCTGGGACACGGTCGCCCACCTCGCCGCACGGGGCATCCTGGTCGCCCCCGGCGACTTCTACGGCCCCGCGGGCAAGAACTTCATCCGAGTAGCCCTCACGGCCACAGACGAACGAGTCCAAACAGCAGTAACCCGACTGGCCTGACCAGGCCCGCTGCGGCTGTGCCAGGCGCCCCCGCCCCGGGCGTGCCCGCCTGGCCCAGCCCGCCCCGGCCCAACCTGGCTGTGGGCACGGCCCGCCCGCCCCGGCCCACCCGGCTGTGGGCAGTCGTTCCGCAGGGCGATGGGGGTACCTCCCATGCCTTTCGGGCAATGGGGGAGGGTGGGCACAGCCACGAACGCCGGGCCACCGCTCGGCGAACGCTCACAGCACCCCGGCCCCGGGCCCGCGGCACGAGAACGGGGCCTGGGAACCCCCAGACCCCGTAGTCGTACGACAGCAGGCCGAGACCTCAGCCGACCGGCAGCCCCTTGACGGGCGAACCCCCCTTGCCGAGGGAGTCGGTCGGCAGCTCCTTCACCACAGGCGCGGCCTTCTTCACGGTGGACCCGGCCGCCGGCGCGACATCCTGCGCCACGCCGTCCACGGTGTTACCCGCCGCCCCGTCCAGAGCGGTCAGCCCGCCGAGGTTGGGGGTGGCCGGCAGCTCCGGCGCCGCACTGGCGGAACCGGCCGCACCGACCCCGGCGGCCGCTCCCGCAGCGACGATCAGCGCGGCACGGGCGATCCGACGGGTCAGGGGGAGGGACATGGTGCTCCTTCGACGGAGAGAGAACGGTGACGCAGTGACTACCGCTCGACCGCCGGGAAGGTTGCGGCGGAGCAACGCAAAGAGTTGGCAATGCGTCGCATTATCGGCCGTACATGACGCCTGCGGGTGACCCTCCGTACTCCTGCGCGATCACCGACTACGGCTTGGTCGTGATGGTCACGACCCCACCCGCCCCGTCGTCCGACCCCTCGGAGTTCTTGCCGTCCACCATCGGCCGCCACTGGCTGTCCGTGTTCCCGGCGGTCCACTCCCGCCCCGCGTACGACACCCGCTTTATGTGCAGCTCGGAGGCGTTGGCGACGGCCCAGTGGGCCAGCTGCCACCCGCGTGCCCCGGCGTCGGCCCCCTCACCGCCGGTGACGGGCACCCGCACCGTCCGCGCGTCCGAGTCATCGGCCGCCACCGAGGGCGAGGGCGCCGCCCCCACCTCCGCACCGGCCGGCTCCAGCGCGTCCCGCCCGAAGTCCCGGGCCAGCGCGGCACGCACCGCGTCCGCCCCCGCCGCCCGGGTCGCCGCCGGACGGCCCGCGCAGGTCAGCGTCGCCGCCGAGCGCCCCGTGAGGGCGGCGGCCAGCAGCGCGGCGTCCGGCTCGTGCTTGGCGTACGCCTGCGGGAAGCCGCTGCGCTGCACCCGCTGCGCGGCGACGGTGAGCGGCAGGCGGGTGTAGCCCGGCACCTCCACCAGGTGCTCGTAGAACTTCCCCGCCGCGTACGTCGGGTCCATGATCTCCTTCGGCGTGCCCCAGCCCTGCGAGGGACGCTGCTGGAACAGGCCCAGCGAGTCACGGTCGCCGTGGTCGATGTTGCGCAGCGACGACTCCTGCAACGCGGTCGCCAACGCGATCGTCACGGCCCGCTCGGGCAGCTCGCGCGCGGTGCCCACCGCGGTGATCGTCGCCGCGTTCACCGCCTGCTCGGGCGAGAACTCGTACGTCGCTCCGTCGCCCGTCGCGGAGACGACCTTGCAGCCCGGTCCGCCCGCGCCCCCGGTGACGTACTGCACCACGAGGTAACCGGCGACCGCGGACAGCACCACGCAGGCCGCTCCGCAACGGAGGAGACGGCCGTGACGCTTGCGCTTGGAGGGGAGGGACGGCTCTGGCACGCGTACAAGGTACTGGAGAGTACGGTTCCTTGTGAGCCGGGTGCGGACAGTGACTCGCCGCACGTCGGGTTAGGGTCGTCGGCATGGCCGACACCCCGCTTGACCTCACGCTGGACGCCGCGCGCCTCACCGCGCAGCTCGTCGACTTCCCCTCCGAGAGCGGCACCGAGAAGCCGCTCGCGGACGCGATCGAGACCGCGCTGCGCGCCCTGCCGCACCTCACGGTCGACCGGTACGGCAACAACGTCGTGGCCCGGACGCGGCTGGGCCGCCCGGAGCGGGTGATTCTCGCCGGTCACATCGACACGGTGCCCATCGCGGACAACGTCCCCTCCCGGCTCGACGGCGACGGCACGCTGTGGGGCTGCGGCACCTGCGACATGAAGGCGGGCGTGGCCGTCCAGCTGCGCATCGCGGCCACGGTCCCCGCTCCCAATCGCGACCTGACCTTCGTCTTCTACGACAACGAGGAGGTCGCGGCCGACCTCAACGGACTCAAGCACGTCGCCGAGGCGCACCCCGAGTGGCTGGAGGGCGACTTCGCGGTGCTGCTGGAGCCCTCCGACGGACAGGTCGAGGGCGGCTGCCAGGGCACGCTGCGAGTGCTGCTGAAGACGTCGGGGGAGCGTGCCCACTCCGCGCGCAGTTGGATGGGCTCCAACGCCATCCACGCCGCCGCCCCGATCCTCGCCCGCCTGGCCGCGTACGAGCCCCGCTACCCGGTGATCGACGGACTGGAGTACCGCGAGGGCATGAACGCGGTCGGCATCTCCGGGGGAGTGGCCGGCAACGTCATCCCGGACGAGTGCGTGGTCACCGTGAACTTCCGCTACGCCCCCGACCGCAGCGAGGAGGAGGCCCTGGCCCACGTCCGCGAGGTCTTCGCGGACTGCGGGGTGACGGACTTCGTCGTGGACGACCACAGCGGCGGGGCGCTGCCCGGCCTGTCCCACCCGGCCGCGGCGGCGTTCATCGAGGCGGTGGGCGGCACCCCGCAGCCCAAGTACGGCTGGACGGACGTCTCCCGCTTCTCGTCACTGGGCATCCCGGCGGTCAACTACGGTCCCGGAAACCCCCACTTGGCGCACAAGCGGGACGAGCGCGTGGACACCGCGAAGATCCTCGCGGGGGAGGAGCGGCTGCGGTCCTGGCTGACGGCATGACGCGAACGGGGTTTGCGCCGCTGCGTGCCGGACATGCTGAGGTCCCTCGGACGTAACCCGCGTAGATCTACGCTGAGGTGGAACGACTGGCACGACGGAGGGAGCGCACATGGCTACCGGCAACCCCGAGGGGAAGCAGCAGCCGCCGGAGGAGAAGCGCCTGGGGCCGGTCCTCCGCCGGCGGGGCCAGGTCCAGGCGAGCACCACCGACCAGCGGCTGCTGGACGAGCGCGCGCCCACGGACTGGGTCCACACGGACCCCTGGCGGGTGCTGCGCATCCAGTCGGAGTTCATCGAGGGTTTCGGCACGCTCGCCGAACTCCCGCCCGCCATCAGCGTCTTCGGCTCGGCACGCACACCGGTGGACTCGGTGGAGTACGAGGCCGGTGTCCGGCTGGGCCGGGGCCTGGTCGACGCGGGCTTCGCGGTGATCACCGGCGGTGGTCCGGGTGCCATGGAGGCGGCCAACAAGGGCGCCTGCGAGGCGAAGGGCATCTCGGTCGGCCTGGGGATCGAGCTGCCCTTCGAGCAGGGGCTGAATCCCTATGTCGACATCGGCCTGAACTTCCGGTACTTCTTCGTCCGCAAGATGATGTTCGTCAAGTACGCCCAGGGCTTCGTGGTGCTGCCCGGCGGCCTCGGCACCCTGGACGAGCTCTTCGAGGCCCTGACCCTCGTCCAGACCCAGAAGGTCACCCGCTTCCCCATCGTCCTGTTCGGCACGGACTACTGGGGCGGCCTGGTCGACTGGCTCCGCCACACGGTCATCGCCGGGGGCAAGGCGGCGGAGAAGGACCTGCTCCTGTTCCACGTCACGGACGACGTGGACGAGGCAGTCGCCCTGGTCTCAAAGGAAGCGGGCCGCTAGGCGCTTCCTTTTGAGACCCCTCTTCCAACCCACCAATTCGGGCCCACCGACCAATTCGGGCCCACCGACCAACGCGGGCCCACCCACCGAGTCGGGCCCGCCCACCCACCCACCAAGTCGGGCCCGCCTTCCCACCCACCGAGTCGGGTGGTGGGTGGGCAAAGGCCCGGGGGTCCGGGGGCGGAGCCCCCGGGGACGGGACGGGAAGGGGCGGCGGGGGCGAACACCCCCTACGCCAGCCCCCTCCGAGCAACAGCAGGCTCCCGCTCCCCCGCGATGGCGGACACCATGTCCAACACCTGCCGAGTCTCGGCAACCTCGTGCACCCGATACACCTGAGCCCCCAGCCACGCGGACACCGCCGTCGTCGCCAAGGTCCCCACCACCCGCTCCTTCACCGGCCGGTCGAGCGTCTCGCCGACGAAATCCTTGTTGGACAACGAAACGAGCACCGGCCACCCCGTGGCCACCATCTCCCCCAACCGCCGCGTCGCCTCCAGACTGTGCCGCGTGTTCTTCCCGAAGTCGTGCCCCGGATCGATCAGCACCGACTCCCTCGGCACCCCCAGCGAGACCGCCCGCTCAGCAAGCCCCACGGTCACGTCGAGGATGTCGGCCATGACGTCGTCGTACGTCACCCGGTGCGGCCGCGTCCGCGGCTCCGCACCGCCCGCGTGGGTGCAGACCAGCCCGACGCCGTACCGCGCGGCGACCTCCGCGAGCCGCGGGTCGACCCCGCCCCACGCGTCGTTCAGCAGATCCGCGCCCGCCTCGCACACCGCCTCGCCGACATCGTGCCGCCAGGTGTCCACGCTGATCACGACGTCCGGGAAGCGCCGCCGGACCTCCGCGACGAAGCCGACCGTCCGCCGCGCCTCCTCCTCGGCCGTGACCTCCTCGCCGGGCCCGGCCTTCACCCCGCCGATGTCGATGATCGCGGCGCCGTCCGCCACCGCCTGCTCCACCCGCATGAGCGCGGGCTCGTCGAGGAACGTCGCGCCCCGGTCGTAGAAGGAGTCAGGAGTCCGGTTCACGATCGCCATGATCACCCGGTCGTGCGCTGCGAATTCCCGCCTGCCCAGCCTGAGCATCCCCTGTGACCTCTCCTCGTACGTCCCGTCTCGGCCGCCCGCGACACCGCCCGGCGGCCCCGGCTGTCAGACTCGCATGGCACGATCGGAGCCACACATCCGACTCCGACTCATCCGACCGTGGGGGCCCCGGCGATGGTTATGTTCCTGTTCCTGGTCGTCGCGCTCGCGGTCGTGGTCGCCGCGGTGACCCTCGCCGTGGTGAGCGGCGGTGACAACGCGCCGCTGCCCGAGGCCTCCCCCGAGCGCCTGTGGGACTCCCTGCCACCGGACCGCCCGGTCAACCGCGCGGACGTGGACGGCCTGCGTTTCCCGCTCGCCGCCCGCGGCTACCGGATGGCCGACGTGGACGACGCCCTCGGCCGCCTCGGGGCGGAGCTCGCCGAGCGGGACGCCCGGATCGCCGATCTGGAGTCCGCGCTGGCCGGCGCCCGCGCCGCCGCGGCCCACCTCTCCATGGACAAGCCGGCCACGCACCGGGAGGACGAGCAGCAGTGAGCGAGAAAGCGGCAGCCGCCGTCGTCGGCCCGGACGGCGCCCCGCGCTGCCCCTGGGCGCTGTCCACCGCGGACTACGTGAGGTACCACGACGAGGAGTGGGGCCGCCCGGTCCACGGCGACGACGCCCTCTTCGAGCGCCTCAGCCTGGAGGCGTTCCAGTCCGGGCTGTCCTGGATCACCATCCTGCGGCGCCGCCCCGGCTTCCGGGCCGCCTTCGCCGACTTCAAGATCGCCAAGGTCGCGGAGTTCACCGACACCGACCGCGAACGCCTGCTGGCCGACGCCGACATCATCCGCAATCGCGCCAAGATCGACGCGACGCTCGCCAACGCGCGTGTGCTGTCCGAGTGGGCGCCCGGCGACCTGGACGCCCTGATCTGGTCCCACGCCCCCGACCCGGCCGGCCGCCCTGCGCCCAAGACCCTGGCCGACGTCCCCGCGGTGACCCCGGAGTCGACGGCCCTGTCCAAGGCCCTCAAGAAGAAGGGCCTGCGCTTCGTCGGCCCGACCACGGCCTACGCCCTGATGCAGGCCTGCGGATTGGTGAACGACCACCTGGAGACGTGCGTGACGAGAAGCCTGCTCTGAGGGGCGCGGGGGGGGGGGGGGGGGGGGGGCCCCCCGACCACCCCCCCCCCCCCCCCCCCCCCCCCCCCTCCCCCTCCCCCCCCCCCCCCCCCCCCCCCCCCCCCCCCCCCCCCCCCCCCCCCCC
>NZ_JBVIGS010000038.1:0-35691 GCF_055570675.1 Streptomyces sp. NPDC031111 | reverse complement strand
GGAGCGGCGGATAGGCAGACTACCCCCCCCCCCCCCCCCCCCCCCCCCCCCCCCCCCCCCCCCCCCCCCCCCCCCCCCCCCCCCCCCCCCCCCCCCCCCCCCCCCCCCCCCCGCGGCCGGGGTCTCAGGTGGTGACCGTCTGGCGTCGCTGCGAGGCCTGGGACATGGCGTGCTGGACGACGCCGATGAGGGTCTCCTTGACCGACTCGCGGTCCCGCGCGTCGCACATCAGCAGCGGTACGTGGTCATCGAGGTCGAGGGCCCCGCGGATGTCCTCGGCCGGGTAACGCGCCGCCCCCTCGAAGCAGTTGACGCCGACGAGGAACGGGATGGAGCGCCGCTCGAAGTAGTCGATGGCCGCGAAGCAGTCCTCCAGCCGCCGGGTGTCGGCGAGGACGACGGCTCCGAGGGCACCTTCGGACAGCTCGTCCCACATGAACCAGAACCGCTCCTGTCCGGGCGTGCCGAAGAGGTACAGCACCAGGTCCTCGCGGAGCGTGATGCGGCCGAAGTCCATGGCCACCGTGGTGGTGTTCTTCGCTTCCACACCGGAGGTGTCGTCGACCGGACGTCCGGCCTCGGTGAGGAGTTCCTCGGTGCGCAGCGGCCTGATCTCGCTGACCGCGCCGACGAGCGTGGTCTTGCCCACGCCGAAGCCGCCGGCCACCAGGATCTTGAGCGTGACGGGCTCGACCGGGGGCTTGCCGCGCTCAGAACGCCCGAAGATCATCGATCTCTTCTCCTGCTTGATGGGGGTCGGGCGGCGGGCCGTATCCCCCGCCGCCGGGGGTTTCGATGACGAGTACGTCTCCGGGGCCGACGTCCGCCGAGTCGCTCCCGGCGAGCCGGGTGACCGTGCCGTCCGCTCGTTCGACCCGGTGGGCGCCCGGTGCGCCGGGTTCACCGCCGGCCATGCCGTACGGGGGCACCCTGCGGTGCTGGGACAGGGTGGAGACCGTCATGGGCTCCAGGAACCGGATGCGGCGCACGGCTCCGTCCCCGCCGCGCCACCGTCCGGCGCCGCCGCTGCCGCGGCGCACCGCGAACTCCTCGAGGCGGACGGGCAGTCGCCACTCCAGGATCTCGGGGTCGGTCAGCCGCGAATTGGTCATGTGGGTCTGTACGACGGAGGCGCCGGGGAAGCCGTCTCCGGCGCCCGAACCGGAGGCGACGGTCTCGTAGTACTGGTGCCGCGCGTTGCCGAAGGTGACGTTGTTCATGGTGCCGGAGCCCTCCGCCTGGACACCGAGGGCCGCGTAGAGGGCACCCGTGATGGCCTGGGAGGTCTCCACGTTGCCCGCGACGACGGCCGCCGGCGGTTCGGGAGCCAGCATGGAGCCCGGGGGCACGATGATCCGCAGCGGGCGCAGACATCCGTCGTTGAGCGGGATGTCGTCGGCGACCAGGGTGCGGAAGACGTAGAGGACCGCGGCGTTGACGACGGAGAAGGGGGCGTTGAAGTTGGTGGGCAGCTGCGCGGACGTGCCGGTGAAGTCGATGGTCGCGCCGCGGTTCGCGCGGTCCACGCGGACGCGTACGCGGATGACCGCGCCCGAGTCGGTCTCGTAGGCGTACTCCCCGTCGTCGAGGGCGTCTACGACCCGGCGCACCGCCTCCTCGGCGTTGTCCTGGACGTGCTTCATATAGGCCTGGACGACGTCGAGTCCGAAGTTCTCGATCATGCGGCCGACCTCGTCGACGCCCTTGTGGTTGGCGGCGATCTGGGCGCGCAGGTCGGCGAGGTTGGTCTTCGGGTTGCGGGACGGGTGAGGTGCCTCGGTGAGGAGGCGGAGGGTCTCCTCCTCGCGGAAGCGGCCGTTCTCGGTGAGCAGCCAGTTGTCGAAGAGGACGCCCTCCTCGTCGATCGTGCGGCTGTCGGCCGGCATGGATCCCGGGGCGATGCCGCCGATCTCGGCGTGGTGGCCGCGTGAGGCGACGTAGAAGAGCACCTTCCCGTCACTCTCCGTGCCGTCGGTGGGCCGGCTGTCGAAGACCGGGGTGATCACGGTGACGTCGGGCAGATGGGTGCCGCCGTGGTACGGGTCGTTGACGGCGTAGGTGTCGCCGGGGCGCATGTCCGGGCCGCGCCGCCGGATGACCTCCTTGACGCTGGTGCCCATGGAGCCCAGGTGGACGGGGATGTGCGGGGCGTTGGCCACCAGGTTCCCGTCGGGGTCGAAGAGGGCGCAGGAGAAGTCCAGGCGCTCCTTGATGTTGACGGACTGGGCGGTGGACTCGAGGCGGGCGCCCATCTGTTCGGCGATGGACATGAAGAGGTTGTTGAAGACCTCCAGCAGAACCGGGTCGGATTCCGTGCCGGCTTCGGAACTCTCCGTAACCGCTGCGCGTTCCATGACCAGATGCCCGTCGTCGGTCGCCGCGGCCCGCCAGCCGTCGTCGACGACGGTCGTCGCGCCGGACTCGGTGATGATCGCCGGGCCGGTGACGGTCTCGCCGGGGGGAAGGTCCTCCCGGCGGTGGAGGGGTACGTCGCGCCAGGTGCCGCCGGTGTGGAGGCGGACGGTCCGCGGGCCGGCGGTGCCGTGTCCGGGGGTGCCTTCGTAGGGCGCGAGGGCGGAGAGATCGGGGGGGTCGGTGATGCCGGTGGCTTCGACGGAGAGGGCTTCGACGACGATCGGGCGGTCGAGCGTGAAGGAGTACGTGGCGCGATGACGTTCTTCGAAGGTGCGCCGCATCGTGCCGGGGTCGGTCAGCTCGACGGTGAGGGTGGTGTCGGTGCCGTCGTAGCGGAGCTGGGCGCGGCGGGTGACCTCGACGCGGTCCTCGGGGACGTCCTCGGCGAGGAGTTCGGCGCGGGCGGCGGTCTCCAGGTCGTCGGCGGTCCGGTGGACGCCGGGCATGGCGGCCGGTTCCAGGGGGGCCTCGACGGATTGTTCGCGCATGGCCGTGGTGTCGGCGAGGCCGATGCCGAGTGCGGAGAGGACGCCCGCCATGGGTGGGACGAGGACGGTGCGGATGCCGAGGGAGTCGGCGACCATGCAGGCGTGCTGTCCGCCGGCTCCGCCGAAGGTGGTGAGGGCGTACCGGGTGATGTCGTGGCCCTTCTGCACGGAGATCCGCTTCACCGCGCCGGCGATGTTGGCGACGGCGATCCGCAGATAGCCTTCGGCGACCTGCTCGGGGGTGCGGTCGTCGCCGGTCCGCTCGCGGATCTCGCGGGCGAGGGCGGTGAAGCGGTCACGGACGAGCGCGGCGTCGAGGGGTTGGTCCCCGTCCGGGCCGAACACCGTGGGGAAGTGGGCGGGCTGGATGCGGCCCAGCATGACGTTGGCGTCGGTGACGGCGAGCGGGCCGCCGCGCCGGTAGCAGGCGGGGCCGGGGTCCGCGCCCGCCGAGTCGGGGCCCACGCGGTAGCGGGAGCCGTCGAAGTGGAGGACGGAGCCGCCGCCTGCGGCGACTGTGTGGATGTCCAGCATGGGGGCGCGCAGCCGGACTCCGGCGATCTGTGTGGTGAAGACGCGTTCGTACTCGCCCGCGAAGTGGGAGACGTCGGTGGAGGTTCCGCCCATGTCGAAGCCGATGACGCGGTCGAAGCCGGCGAGCTGGGACATGCGTGCCATGCCGACGATGCCGCCGGCCGGACCGGACAGGATGGCGTCCTTGCCGCGGAACTGCCCGGCCTCGGTGAGACCGCCGTTGGACTGCATGAACATCAGGCGGACGCCGTCGAGTTCGTCGGCGACGTGCCGGACGTAGCGGCGCAGGACGGGCGAGAGATAGGCGTCGACGACGGCGGTGTCCCCGCGCGGGACGAGCTTCATCAGGGGGCTGACCTCGCTGGACAGCGAGATCTGCGAGAAGCCGATGCGGGCGGCGAGATCCCCGACGGCCTGTTCGTGGGCGGGGTGGAGATGGCTGTGCACACAGACGACGGCGACGGCCCGGATGCCGTCGTCGTGGGCCTGCCGCAGGGGTCCGGCGAGGGCGTCCAGGTCCGGGGCGCGCAGGACGGTGCCGTCGGCGGCGATGCGTTCGTCCACCTCGACGACCCGTTCGTGGAGCAGCTCGGGCAGGTCGATGCGGCGGGCGAAGATGTGGGGGCGGTTCTGGTAGGCGATGCGCAGGGCGTCGCGGAAACCGCGGGTGACGACCAGCAGGGTCCGTTCGCCCTTGCGTTCGAGAAGCGCGTTGGTGGCGACGGTGGTTCCCATGCGCACGGCGTCGACGGGCTCCTCGGATCCGGCCAGCAGCTCGCGGACCCCCACGACCGCCGCGTCGGTGCTGTGGCTCCCCCGGCCGCCGTGAGTCCGGGGGGAGTCCGGGGCCGGGTTGTCGGACAGCACCTTGTGCGTCAGCAGCCGGCCGTCGGGGCGCCTCGCGACGATGTCGGTGAAGGTGCCGCCTCGGTCGACCCAGAACTGCCAGCCTGTCACGTCAGTATCCCGCTTCCGCGCCGGTCACAGCGCCCGGAGGCCGTTGATCACGTCGCGCAGAATACTCTCGTCCGGCAGCTCGGCCGGGGGTACCGGCCGGTTCACATGGACGAATTCGGAATCGACGAGGTCGCCGACGAGGACCCGGACCACTCCGATCGGCAGATCCAGCTCGGCGGAGAGCTCGGCGACCGTCTGCGAGGTGTCACGGCACAGTTCGACGATGTCCACGTGTTCCGGGGACAGCGTGGGATCGGTCTCCGGATCGTCCGCGTGCGGCTCCGTGACGACCACCGCGATCAGGTCGAGGCGGTGCTGGGCCGCACTGGTGGTGCGGCCCCGCGTCATCGCGTACGGACGGACGACCGGTCCGGCCTCGTCGTCGAACCAGTGGCTTCTACCCTGACCGTCAGCGCTCATGTCATCCCACTACCCGCCCGAGGGCAGATCGGTGCGTGGAGCGGCGCCCAGATGCACACCGACCCGCTTCACGAGGAGCGTCATCTCGTAGGCGACCTGTCCGACGTCCGAGTCGGCGTCCGCGAGGACGGCGAGGCAGCTGCCGTCGCCGGCGGCGGTGACGAACAGGAAGGCCTCGTCGAGTTCGACGACGGTCTGACGGACGTCGCCCGCCTCGAAGTGGCGGCCCACACCCTTGGCGAGGCTGTGGAAGCCGGAGGCGACGGCGGCCAGATGCTCGCTGTCCTCCCGGGTGAGGTCCTTCGACGCGCCCGTGGGCAGGCCGTCGCCGGAGAGCACGATCGCCTTGCGGATGCTGGCGACGCGGTCCACCAGGTCGTCGAGGAGCCAGTTCAGCTCCCCCTTGTCGGTCGTGGTGTGGCCGGTGGCCCTCGGTGCGGTCATCGACCGTCCCCCTTTGTCGTTCGTCGTGGTGCTGTGCCGCTGTCGGCCTCGTCGCCCGCGGCGTTCTCCTCGCGGCCGCGCTGCCAGCCGCGCTGGAGCGATGCCATGCGGCTGCGTACTTCGTCGGCATCCCGTTCAACGGGCCGGGCCCGGTCCTCGTTCCGCCGTTCGGCACTGTGCTTGAGCTGCGGGGCGAGACTGGCCTGCCGTACGCGTCGCGGGAGCGATCCGCCCTCGGGCCGCGTGGCGCCGGCGTCCGTCCCGCCCGCGGCCGGCGCGGAGTCGTCGGGGCCGCTCGCCGCGATCGCGGGGCGGCGGGTGCGCCGGGGAAGGCCGGCGGGGGGCTCCGGCCGCTCGTCGCGCACGGTTCCGGGGGGTGCCGTGGCGTCGTTCCGCTCCCCGGCGCCGGTGCCGGGGGACGGGCGGTCGCCCCGTCGGCGGGCGGGCAGCGGCGGCAGCGACTCCGCTTCGGGCTGTTCGCTCCCGGGGTGGGAGGAGGTCCGTTCGGCGCGGCGGGCGGGGAAGGAGGAGGCTGGCTCCGAGGCCGGACGGCCGGGGCCCCGGCGTCCCGCGGCGTCCTCGCCACGGCGGCGGGCCGGCAGCGGAGGGGGTGCTTCCCCCTCGGCCCCGGACGGCGTGGCCGGCGCGCCGTCCTCGGTGGTCCGCCCGCCCCGGGTGCGCGCGTCACGGACCGGGCGCCCGTGGGAGCTGACCAGCTTGGGTGCCCCCCTGCGGGCCAGCGGGACCGGGGCGCTCGTCCGGTCACCGGACTCCGGGTCCGTGGCCTCCCGGGTGTCGGGGGTCCGGTGCTCGCGGCCCGACCGCTCCTCCTTGGAGCCGGTGAGGGAGCTGCGGGGCCGGAAGAGGCCGCCGTGCTCGCTGTCCTCGTCGTCCAGTGCACCGGGGAAGCCACCGATGGCGTCCAGGTCGACGGGTGCTTCCAGTTCGACCGGTCCGTCCAGCAGCGAGGCGGGGAGCCGGGGCAGCTGTACGGGCACCTGGGAGAGCGCGGCGCGGCGGCTCTCCTCCGGTTCGCGGTCCTTGGCCCGCTGGGGGCGGTCGAGGCGGAAGCCGATGCCGTTGGTGTCCGGAACGTCGTCCGTCAGGAGTGCGTCGGGGATGAAGACGACCGCTGTGGTGCCCCCGTAGGGGGAGGGCTGGAGGGAGACCCTGACGTTCTGACGCTGGGCGAGGCGGCTGACCACGAACAGGCCGAGCCGGTCGGTGTCGGAGAGCTCGAACTCCGGGGTCTCGGCGAGCCTGAGGTTGGCGTCCAGGAGGGCGTCGGCCGCCATGCCGAGCCCACGGTCGTGGATCTCCAGGGTGAAGCCGTTGGCGACGCGCTCGCCGAGGACCTGGACGGCGGTGTGCGGCGGGGAGAACACCGTGGCGTTCTCCAGCAGCTCGGCCACGAGATGGGTGAGGTCGGCGACGGCCGGGCCCGTGACGGCGACCCTCGGCAGCCGGCGGACCTCGATGCGCTCGTAGTCCTCGACCTCGGCGACGGAGGCACGGACGACGTCCATGAGCTGGACGGGTTTGCGCCACTGCCGGGAGGGGGCGGCGCCGGAGAGGATCACCAGGCCCTCGGCGTGCCGGCGCATGCGGGTGGTCAGGTGGTCCAGACGGAACAGGTCGGCGAGTTCCTCGGTGTCCTCGGTTCGGCGCTCCATGGTGTCCAGCAGGGTGAGCTGCTTGTGCAGCAGGACCTGGCTGCGACGGGCGAGGTTGACGAACACCTCGGAGACGCCGGCGCGCAGTTCGGCCTGTTTGACCGCGGCCTCGACGGCGGCGCGCTGGAGGGTGTTGAGGGCCTGGCCGACCTCTCCCATCTCGTTCTTGTCGTACTCCAGGCGGGGGACCTCGGTCTCGACGTCGACCTGTTCGCCCGCCGAGAGGCGGCGCATCACACTGGGCAGCCGCACGCCGGACGCCTCGTGGGCCTCCAGGCGCAGCTGCCGGAGGTCCCGGATGAGCCCGCGGCCGATGCGTACGGAGAGGAAGAGGGAGACCAGGAGGGCGACCAGTCCGAGGACGCCGGCGATGACGGCCTGGGTGATGACGCCGACGGCGACGGGGCGGACGCGGTCCTGGTAGCGGTCCGCTGCCTGGTCGTTGAGGGTGCCGAGTTCGGAGAGGACCTTGCCCGCGGCGATGTCCCAGCTCTTGGCCGTGATGCCGCGGGGCTCCCCGGTGCCGGTGGACAGGGCCGCCTCCTCGCCCACGCGCAGCGGGGCGGACGCGGCGTTCTTCCAGAAGGCCTCGTAGCGGTCGCGTTCGGACGCGGGCAGTTGCGGCAGTCCGGCGTCGTACATCAGCGTGCGCTGGGCCACGAGGTCGGAGATGTCCCGCATTTCGGCCCGGGACAGCTTGCCGACGATCAGGGCGGAGCCGAGCAGGGCGTCCTCGCGGGAGAGCAGTTCGCGGGCGCGGGCGAGACTGACCAGGGCGCGGTACTGCTTGTCAAGCTCGACGTCCTCGACCACGTGCAGATTGGCCAGTAGGACGTAACACGGGTCGATCAGCCTGTTGTAGAGGTCGAGGGCCTGGGAGCGGTTGACGGTGCCGTCCTCGACGCTGCGGCGCAGGGACTCGATGCCCTCGAAGGAGTCGAGCACCGCGCTCAGATCGCCGGAGTCGTCGTGCATGGCCTCGCGCAACTCCGCGTTCGCCGCGCTCCTGCGGACCTCGGCGACGGCCTGGTCGGTGGCCACGCGGCTGCGCCGGAGAGCGGCGAGTCCGTCGGAGGCCCGGGGGTCGGCGAGATGGACGAGGGTCTGCCGGCGCTCCTGCTGGAGGACGCGGACGGTGTCCTCGACGGGATAGCCGACCTCCTCCATCACCGACGACACGTCGACCAGATGGCTTGCCTCGCGGCCCGTGAGCACCGTGGTGAAGGCCCAGATCGTCGTCAGGGACAACAGCGGCACGAGAAGCAGCGCCACGATCTTCCGGCGGATGGACTTCCCGCGAAAGCGCATGGCCTCCCCCAGCTCGGCCCCCGATTGACCGGGGGTACACATGTGCGTCAACAAACGGCGCGAGCCTACTACCGCGCCGGGGCGAACTCGAAGAGCTGTCCGGAAGCTCTAGTTCCACACCGGGGGCGGGAGATGGGGAGTTGTCCGGCCATTGGGGGAGATTGCCTCCCGGAATCCGGGGCGCGCCCCTCGGGCCGATATCCCGTACGGGCGGGGAGGGTTGGCCGATTTCTTTCCCAGTCGGGAATCTTTACGACGTGCCGTTCGTCCTTCTCTGTGGGAATGAGGGCGGAATCGGCCACATGAGCCGTGTTCCGCCCCTGGGCGGCGTAGAAGAGCGCAAGCAGGGCAGCCAGTGGAGTACCGGGTCTTCGGACACGAGTGAGTGGTCTGCCGGCGGTGGGGAGGACACGTTGATGGGCACGGCGGAGCGGCGTGAGGCATCCGAGGAGGGTGCGGCGGCGCAGGTGACGGCGGCGCGGACGTCCGTGGAGGACAGTGGTGAGCCCGGTGGCTCCCGCGGGAAGGCCTCGTACCGGCCGCTGTGGATCGAGGAGCCGGCCCGGCGGCGCCGATTGCCCGATCCGGTACGGACGGCGGCCGTACGGGCGGTCCTCATCATCGCGGTGACGCTGATTCAGGCCATGGTGGCCTTCCTGAGCACACTGGCCGGGTCCTGGCTGGCGTTCCCCATGGTCATCAGCAGCGTCGTCAGCACGATCCTGGCGACGTGGGGGGTCCTGGACGTCTGGGTGACCCGCCAGGTCTGGAACCAGCGCCATGGCGTGGTGTCCGCGCCCAGCAGCACCGCGCGGGCCCTGCGGCGCGAGCGGCGCCGCGCCCGCCGCCGGGAGCGGTCCGCCCAGCGGGCGCAGGCGCGAATACGCCGGCGGAGTGGAGCCGGGCAGCTCTCCCACTCCTGAGACCGCTCACTGACCGGAATGCGGGCCCTGGGTACGCTGGAGTTGCGTAATGCGCGCCGGCCGGCGCCCTGCGCAACGGTTGCCGACAGATGGTGAGACCCGAGCCATGACCCGCCCGCAGAAGCAGCCCGGGAGGAACGGGAAGGGCACGACGAGTGCCGTGCAGTCCGTGGACCGTGCGGTGAGCGTGCTGGAGATCCTCGCGCGGCACGGCGAGGCGGGTGTCACGGAGATCGCCGGCGAACTGGGCGTGCACAAGTCCACCGCCTTCCGGCTGCTCGGTGTCCTGGAGAACCGCGGTCTGGTGGCGCAGGCCGGGGACCGCGGCAAGTACCACCTCGGGTCCGGGGTGCTGCGCCTCGCGGGCGCGGCGGCGGTGCGGCTGGACATCTCGCAGGAGGCCGTCCCGGTGTGCCGGGACCTCGCCGACGAGCTGGGCGAGACGGTGAACACCGCGGTCCTGGACGACGACGCCGCCGTCAACATCATGCAGGCACGGGGCACGGCGGCGATCACGGCGCAGAACTGGCTCGGCCGGCGCACCCCGTTGCACGCCACCTCCAGCGGCAAGGTGTTCCTGGCCCATCTGCCGCCCGCCGTCCGTGAGGGGCACCTCGCTGGCCCACTCCCCCGGTTCACGGAGCGGACCGTCACCACGGCGTCGGTGTTGCGCGGTGAGCTGGAGACGGTGGTCGAGCAGGGGTACGCCACGACGCTCGAGGAGCTGGAACTGGGCCTCGCGGCCGTCGCGGCGCCGGTCCGCTCGCACGACGGCACGGTGATCGCGGCGATCAGTGTCTCGGGGCCGGTGTACCGGCTGCGCGCGGACCGGCTGCCCGAGCTGGGCCGCCGCACGGCGTCGGCGGCGGCCGAGCTGTCCCGGCGCATGGGCTACGGCTTCTGAGCAGCGCCGGGGTGAGGCCCGATCAGCCGGTCGCCGGCGCGGGCCGCTTGAACATGCGGGTCGCCGTGATCTCGCTGTGCGCCTCCTCGGCCGGGTCCTGCTGGGGAAGTCCCGGCCGGAGGTGCTCCTCCACGCTGATGTACTTCAGGCCGGCCCTCAGGTCGGCGTCGTTGCGCAGCCGGATGACCAGGGGGAACTCGGCGAGTGCCGTGGTGTCGAACAGGCCGGTGGTGTACAGCAGCTGCACGCCGAGCGCGTCGGCGACCGCCCGCTGGAGCTCCAGCAGGTAGGTGGCGTTGGCGCGGCCGATGGGGTTGTCCAGGAACAGCGTTCCGGCGTGCCGGTGCCTGTCCCGGCCCCGGTCGTTGGACCGCAGCGCGGCCATCGTGCAGTACAGGGCGATGGCGGCGGTGAGCAGCTGGCCGCCGGAGAACACGTCGCCCATCTGCCCGACGGGTACGCGTTCGGCGCGCAGTACGGCGTCGGGCTTGAGGATCTCGACGGCGACGCCCTTCGGCTGGAGGGCGGCGGCGACCCCGCGCAGCAGCAGGGACATGCCGTCGCGCCGCAGGTCGGAGTTCTTCCTGACGGCCGCCCGGGTCGCCTCGTCGATGACCTCGCCGAGCCGCTCGGTGAGGGTGGCCTGGTCGGGTTCCTCGAAGCGGATGCGCAGGAACTCCTGTCCGGACCACTCGCCGAGGCCCTCCGGCAGCCGGGAGAGCCGCTGGGCCGAGCGGAGGGTGGCGAGGGCGGACTCGACCAGGCCCCGCAGCCGGTCGACGATGGAGTCGCGGTTCCGCTCCAGCTGCGCCAGCTCGTCGGTGAGGACCCGGAGCCGGGGGGCGAAGGCGTCCGCCCACTTCTGGGCGTGCTCGGGCAGCGCTGAGGCGGGCAGCTCGCGGATCTGCTGCCGCGCGGGGGTGCGGACCTGTTCGTAGCGCGTGGAGTTGGCGTGCCGGACGAGGATGTCGCCGGCCTCGCGCACGGCGGAGTCGGCGGCGGACAGGTCGGCGGCGCAGCCGCGCAGTGAGCGGCGGGCCTCGGCGGCGGACTGCCGGGCCTCGTCCAGGCCGCCCGGGTAGGGCTCGGGCTGCTCCTGCTCCTCCTCGGGGGCGTGTTCGCGCAGCAGGTCGCGGAGCATGGCGGCGATCTCGTCGAAGCCGCCGGCCGCGTCCTCGGCGGCGCGGTGAGCGTCGAGGAGTTCGGCGTGCGCCTCGCGGGCCTGGCTCAGTGCTTCGCTGCGGGAGGCGAGTTCGGCCGTGGCGGTGCGCAGGAGGGCCTGTGCGTGCTCGGCGTCGCGCGGGACCAGCTCCTCGGGGAGTTCGGTGTGCGCCTCGCCGTCCTCGGGTGCGAGCCGTTCGGCCTCGCCGCGCAGCCGCCCGAGCTGTTCGCTCGCGCCGGACATCCTGGTCTCCAGGAGCTGCACCAGCTCCTCGGCGCGGGCGGCGGCGGCCTGCCGGCTGGGCCCGTCGGAGCCGTCGGGCGACTGGAGCAGCTGCTCCGCGCGGGTGCGGACCTTGTTGCTGAGCCGGTCCAGTTCGGCGCGGGCGGCGCTCTCGTCGCTCTCCGCGCGGGCCTGCTCGGCGCGCAGATCGGCGCCGACGCCGACCTTCTCGTAGACCTGGGACGCGGCACGGTAGGCCTCGCGCAGGGCGGGCAGGGACGCCGACGGAGCCCCGGTGCCGTCCTCGGGCACGTCGTCGGGGGCGCCCGCGATCTCGGAGCGTTCGGCGCGCAACGTACGCGCGGTGCGCCGGGCGTCGTCGGCGGCACGCTGGGCGCCGCGCCGGTCCTCGTCGGCGGCGCGCGCCCGTTCCAGGCAGGTCTGGGCGCGCGCCTCCGCCTCGGCCGCGTCGTCGGCGAGTTCGCGCAGCCTGGCCTGCCAGGCGGCACGCTCGCGCAGCCGGAACGCGAGCCCGGCGAGGGCGTCGGCCGCGCGCCGGGCCTTCTGCGCGGTCTCCTGGCGCTCGTCGCGGACGCGGACGGCCTCGGCGGCGGCCTCCTCGGCCTCCGTCCGCACGGTGCGCGCCTCGGCCAGTTCGGCGTCGGTCTCCTCGGCGAACGCCCGCGCCTCGCGCGCCGCCCCGGCCAGCTCCGCGAGCCGTCCGGCCGGGCAGCCGGTGCGCCAGGAGGCGAGCCGCGCGGCCAGTTCCCGGTCCTTGCCGAGCCGCGCGGCGAGCGCGCGGATCTCCTCGTCCCGCTCGGTCGCCCGCGCGCGCAGCGCCTGCCGTTCCTCGTCGGCGGCGTGCTCGTCGTGCATGGCCGGGTTCGGCGGTACGAGGAAGACGTCGCCGGTGTCCGTGCCCGGCGCCGGGGTGGGGGCGAGCAGGGCGGCGGCGGTGCCGACGGCGACGGTGGACCGGGGCAGCAGGGCGGCGCCGCTCAGCGCCTCGCGGGCGCGCAGGTGGGAGTCCGGGTCGGTGATGATGACGCCGTCGACCAGCTCGGGGCGGGCGGCCAGCACGCGCGCGTGGTCGGCGGGGTCGACGGCCTGGGCGAGGTAGCGCCAGCCCGGGAGGGCCGGGATGCCGTGCTCGCCCAGGAACTCGACGGTCGCCAGGACGTCCGGGCCGGGTGGCAGCAGCCCGCCGTCGCCGAGGGCGCCGAGGATGCGGGCGTCGTCGGCGGCCGCGGTGCGCAGGTCGAACAGGTGCCGCTCGGCGGAGGAGACGGCGTCGTTGAGCAGTTCGCGCAGCTCGTCGGCGAAGCGGTCGAGTTCCTCGGCGGTCAGGCCACCCTCGCCGAGGGAGGGTCCGGCGTCGGGATCACCCGTCGCGCCGCGCGGGCCCGGCACACCGGCCCGCCCGCCGCCGGAAGCCCCCGGAAGGCTGAGCAGGTCCGCCAGCCGCTGCTCCGCGGCGAGGGCTTCCGCCGTGCGGCGCTCGCTCTCGTGGGCACGTTCGGCTGCCGTGGCCGCGTCCGCCGCGCGGGCCGCGGTGAGTTCCGCGCGGCTCTCGGCGGCGGCCGCCTCGCGCGCGTGCTCGGTGGCCCGGCGGGCCGCCTCGCGGGCGGAGTCCCAGGCGGCGACCGCCGTCTTCTCGGCGTCGCTGGCGGCGAGGGCGGCCCTGGCGGGGTCGGCGTCGGGGGCGCTGTCGTCGAGCCAGCCGGCCCGTACCGCCTCGGCGGTCTCCTGCTCGACCTCGGTGAGCCGCTGCCGCAGGTGGCCGATCTCGCTGCGGGCCCGCTGTGCCTCGGTGGCGGCGGCGGTGGAGTCGCGGTGGGCGCCGTCGCCGGCCTCCTGGAGGGCCGCGGACCGCTCCTCCTGCTCGTTGGCGAGCTGCTCGGCGTTCCGTGCGGCCGCGTGGAGGGCGCGTACGAGGTCGACGGCGGCCTTGGCGCGGGCCGCCAGCGCGGGGGCCGCGTCCCGTTCGGCCTCCTGGATCGCCGCGGACACACGGGTGACGCGGTCGGTGGCGGCGCGGTGGCGCAGTACGGCCTCGGCGGCCTGCCAGGCCGAGTACAGCGTGCGGGCGTCGGCGAGTTCGCGTTTCTGGGCGGCGGCGGACTTCTCGGCCGCGGCGAGCGCCAGGGAGGCGTGCCGGTAGGCGAGTTCGGCGGAGATCAGCGCGCTGTGCTCGCGCGCCGACTCGGCGTGGGTGACGGCGTACGCGGCGGCGGTGACCCGCTGGGCCAGGTCGGCCGCGCGGTGGCGTTCCTGGGCGCCGCGCGCGGACAGCCTGCGGCCCAGGGTGCGGGTGCGGCGCTCGGCGGCGGTGTGGATCTCCCGCGCGCGGGCGCGGGCCTCGGCGGCCTCGACGATCCGGCCGAGCAGATCGACGGACCCGGCGGTGAAGTCGCGTTCGGCGATGAGTTCGGCGCGCCGGCCCAGCTTGTTGCCGAAGCCGCCGACCAGGTCGGCGAGCCCGTCGGTGTCCCGGGTGTCGGTGACCGCGCGCAGCAGCAGGTCGGTGAAGTCGGAGTCCTTCTTGACCGCGAAGAGGCCGGCGGCCTCGCCCTCGTCCGCGTTCATCTCCCGCTGGTAGCGGAAGAGTTCGGGGTCGAGACCGAGATCACCGAGGTGTTCGGTCCAGCGCTCGTGGATCTCCTCCCAGTGCACCTCGAGGTGCGGGTAGGTCTTGCCGGCCTCGGTGAGGGCGTCCCGGAAGCCCTTCATGGTGCGGCGCCGGCCGCGCGCCCCCGACTGGCCCTCGACGGGCGGCCGTACGGCCGTGGACTCGGCGACGGGGAGGTTGTCCAGGCTGAGGCCGGGGCCGGGCCGGAAGGAGTACCAGGCCTCGGCGAACTTCCTCGGGTCGTTGGAGACCTGGCGGCCCCGCCACTCGCTGACCTTGCCGGCGACGACGCACTCGCCGGTCTGCACGTGCTGCCACTCGAGCGCGACGTGACCGCAGTCGTCGGCGAGCAGGAACTTGCGCAGCACACCGGAGCTGGCGCCGCCGAGGGTGTTGCGGTGCCCCGGGAGCATCACGGAGAAGATCAGCTTCAGCAGGACCGACTTGCCGCCGCCGTTCTCCAGGAAGAGCACCCCTGCGGGCGCGGGCCGGCGCGGCGGGCCGACGGGCTCGTCCTCGAAGAACTCCGCCTGCGTCGGGGCGGGGTCGGGCACGGGCCCGCCGACGCCGCGCAGGTCGAGCACGGTGTCGGCGTAGCGCGCACCGGCCGGCCCGATGGAGTAGAGGCGGACCCGGGACAGCTCGTACATGGCGGACTCTCGTGAGGCTTTGTGAGACGGGGGTTCAGGCGGAGTGGAACGGCAGGCCGGCGTCGGCGACCAGCTCCAGGTCGTCGGCGTCCTCGGGCGGCAGCAGGGTGGGCGTGCCGTCGGTGACCGGGACGACGCCCAGTTCCAGCAGTTCGGCCATGGCGGCGCCGCCCGCCATGTCGCGCACCTGGAGCTGGTAGCGGGCCGTGGTGCGGTACGTTCCGCCGTTGTCGTCGCCGGTGCGCTGGAGGAATCCGGAGTCGGTGAGGAAGCCGACGGCCTTGGCGACGATGCCGGTGGTGGAGCCCGCGAGGCGGCGTGCGTCCTTGGTGGCGCCGGTGGCGCTGCGCCGGGCCCAGATCCGCCAGGCGGCCTCCAGGCCGGGGGCGTCGCTGGCGGGGTCGGTGTTCTCGCCCTGCTCCGCGGCGCGCTCCTCCAGCCGGTGGCAGGCCTGGCGGACGAAGGCGTCGACGCCGTTGACCGTGACGCGCCCGATGTAGCCGTCGTCGGCGAGGTCCTCGGGGCGCGGGAAGGCCATGGCGGCGACGGCGAGGTGGGCGAGCCCGTGCAGGAAGCGGTCGCCGCCGTCGGCAGAGGTACGGCGCGCGTAGTCGCCCATGCGTACGGCGAAGACGGAGTCCTCGGCGGCGGTGACGGCCATGCCCGCGCGCGGGGACACCTCCAGCACGACGAGTCCGAGGCCGGTGGCGACGGCGTCGGCGAGCCGTGCGAACGGCGGGTCCTCGCGGTAGCGGCGCAGCAGGTCCGCGTACTCCTGGTCGCGGGCGGGCTGGAGCTTGGGCTGGAGGCCGAAGGCGACGAGCCGCGCCGCGTCGGCGGCGTCGGCGGGCGTGACGGCGGCGCTCGCCGGCGCGGCCGCGGCCTCCGGCTCACTCCACTCGACGTGCTCGGTCACGGTCGGGGCTCCTCGCTGTGGGACATCTCGGTGCGGACTGCTCGCTCGCTCATGCGGCTTCCGTCCGGTCGGCGGCCATCCCGGCCGCGTCGAGCAGGGCGGTGCCGACGATGAGGTCGGCGCCGCCGAACTCGGGGTCGTCGAGTTCGGTTCCGTCGTCCACGGCGAACAGCAGCTTGCGTTCGCCCTGGCGGTAGGCGGTGCCCACCGGCGGGCTGGCGGCGTGGACCGCCAGCAGGGCGACCAGGTAGGGCAGTTCGGGGTCCTGGCGACGGGCGTCGGCGAGCAGCCCGGACAGCCGGCGCGGCGCGTCGGCCGGCAGGTCCAGCAGCTCCGTGGCGGCGGCCAGCTGCTCCTCGCTGAAGCGGCTGTCGTCGGGCGTGGCGATCAGGTCGGGTTCCGGCATCTCGGCGCCGAGGTGCTCGCGCTCCACGGGGGGTGTGAGCAGGAGCTCGACGAGGTCGGCGACCCGGACGGAGACCGGCGTGCGCAGTCCGGTGCCGTGGGCGAAGAAGGCGTCGGTGACCCGGACCGCCCGCTCCACGGGCAGCGGCAGCAGGGGCGCCAGCAGGTGCCCGTAGAGGTCGGTGCCCGAGGCCGAGGTGGGGGTGGCGAAGGCCTGCCGGTCCTGTTCGGCGCGGAACAGCGGGCCGGCCTCCAGCAGTCGGGACTGGAGCTGGGTGTGGCGCCGGATGCAGTCCTTGACGATGTCCACCAGCTCGGCGGCCCGCCGCTTGTGCTCGGCGTCCTCGGTCTCGTCGCGGGCCTTGCGGATGTTGGTGAGGATCGCGTTCTCGTGGCGGTACCGGTCCGCCACGTGGTCCAGGGCCTCGGCGATCATGTCGGGCACGGCGCTCAGCCAGTCCACCGCGCGGACGTTGCGGCGAGTGGCGTCCAGCGCTCGGCGCAGGGTCTCGGAGTACTGCACGGTCCGGTAGCGGGCCTGCTCGGCGGCGAGCTGGGCGTCGGCGAGCCTGCCCCGGCTGATCAGCACCTCCAGCTTGACCTCGGCGGCGATCTGCGCGCTGGTGACATCGGTGTCGAGGGCGCCGACCAGGACGTTGACCGCCTCGTCGGTGGTCCGCAGGTACACCGCGCCGCCGGGGCCGGGGACCTCCTCGATCAGCTTGAAGTCGTAGTCGCGGCGCACATAGGTGCCGTCCGCCCCGAACACGCCGTAGACCGCGCGGAAGCCGCGGTCGACGCTGCCGACGTTGATCAGGTTCTCCAGGACCCAGCGGGCCACCCGCTCGTGCTCGGCGGCGGGCCGGCGCGGGGCCTGGGCGGCGATGCGCGGGATGAGCCGGGCGACTATCTGGTCGTGGTCCGCGCCCGTGTCGAAGTCCATGTTCAGGGTGACGAGGTCGATGGCCGCGAGCGCGATCTCCGCCATGCCGTACACCGAGTACTCACCGGCGAGGTTGGCCTTGCGCGCGTCGAGGTCGTGCAGCGGCGCGGTGCACGCGAGCGCGCGCAGCCGCCGCGCCAGGCCCTCGTCGGCGGCCGGGCCCGGCGCGGGGCGCGGCCCCGCGCTGAGCTGGGGCGGAACGCTGTCCGTCGGTGCAGGCGAAGTCACGGTGCACAGACTAGGTCCTCGGTCTGACAACAACCCAAACGACCGTGTTGCGCCCCGGCGCGACGGTCGTCACACCACCGGCCGGCCGCCCTGTCCGTCCTCGCCGACGCGCCGCCGGTAGACCTCGACGACCCGTTCCAGCGAGACCTCGAGGTAGGACACCAGCAGCGTCTCCGCCTGGTCGCGGTCTCCGCGCTGAAGCGCCTCGAGAATCCCGGCATTTCGGGCGATGTACGGTTCGTGCAGCCGCCGGGGCTCGTCCACCACGTGGAAGGCGAGCCGCAGTTCGGCGAAGACGCTGCGCATCAGCTCGTCCGTGCGTTCACTGCCGGCGAGGGCCACCAGTTCCCGGTGAAAGTGGATGTTGGCCGTACCCACGCCGTTCCAGTCACCTTCGCGTGCCGCCTCGCGCCCCCGCGCCACGGCGTCGGCGAGCGCGTCGAGCGCGTAGGGCGGGTCGCCGAGACCGCGTACGACGGCGCACTCGACGAGCCGGCGGGTGCGGTAGATGTCCTCGACGTCCTCGACGGTCAGCACCCGGACGAACACGCCCCGGTTCAGCTCGTGGACGAGCAGCTGCTCGTGCGTGAGCAGCCGGAACGCCTCGCGCAGGGTGTTGCGGGAGACACCGAGGGCGCCGCCGATGCTGTCCTCCGACAGTCGCGTCCCGGGCGGGAAGTACCCCTCGGCGATCCGGCTCCTGAGGATGTCCGCGACCCGCTCGGCGGTGCTGGTGCGGCCCAACAGGGCGCGGTCGTCGGCGAGTCCGCTCAGCTGCTCCGTCATGCCCGGAATTCAATCGCACACGGAAGAACGAGACAACATGGGTATTGAAGGATCGTTCAACGATCCTCTACCTTGCTGCGCACGGCACGGCTCAGTTCCTCCCGCACCCTCCGTCCTCCCACTGCGAGGTGCCCATGAGCACGACCCCTCCACAGCAGGCCCTGACCGGCACCCCACGCCCCGCACCGTCCGAACCCACCGCCGACGACGGGGCGTTCGGCTGGCTGCGGGCGCTGGGACCCCGCGGCCGGCGCGCCTTCGGCGGCGCGTTCGGCGGCTATGCCCTGGACTCGTACGACTACTTCACGCTGCCGCTGACGATGGTCGCGCTGTCCGCGTACTTCGGTCTGAACAGCGGCCAGACCGGTCTGCTCACCACCGTCACCCTGGTGGTCTCCGCGGTCGGCGGCGCCCTCGCCGGCGTGCTGGCGGACCGCATCGGCCGGGTGAAGGCGCTGCTGCTGACGGTGATCACCTACGCCGTGTTCACCGTGGCCTGCGGCTTCGCTCCCAACTACGAGACGCTGTTGGTGTTCCGCGCGTTGCAGGGCCTCGGCTTCGGCGGCGAGTGGGCGGTCGGCGCGATCCTGGTCGCCGAGTACGCGAGCGCCAGGCACCGGGGCCGCACCCTCGGCGCGGTCCAGAGTTCCTGGGCCGTGGGCTGGGGGCTGGCCGTGATCGTGTACACGGTCGTCTTCTCGCTGGTCGGCGACGACCTGGCCTGGCGGGTGATGTTCTGGACCGGTGCGCTGCCCGCGCTGCTCGTCGTATGGGTGCGGCGCAGTGTGCGGGACGCGCCCGAGGCGGCCGCCGCGCGGGAGAAGAGCGCGCGGAAGGGCTCGTTCGCGGCGATCTTCCAGCCCGACCGGCCGGGGTCGAGGGGGCTGCTGCGGACCACGCTCTTCGCCGTGCTGCTCTCCACCGGTGTCCAGGGCGGCTACTACACCCTCGCGACCTGGGTGCCGACCTATCTGAAGACGGAGCGGGACCTCTCGGTCGTCGGCACCGGCGGCTATCTGACGTTCCTGATCTCGGGTGCCTTCATCGGCTATCTGACCGGCGGCTACCTCACCGACCGGCTGGGCCGCCGTCGTAACATCTGGCTGTTCGCGCTGCTGTCCGCGGTCTGCGTCCTGGCGTACACGAACATCCCGAGCGGCGCCAACACCCTGATCCTGGTGCTCGGTTTCCCGCTCGGGTTCTGCATGTCGGCGATCTTCAGCGGCTTCGGCTCCTATCTGAGCGAGCTGTACCCGACGGCGGTGCGCGGCACGGGGCAGGGCTTCACGTACAACACCGGACGCGCCGTGGGCGCCGTCTTCCCCACCACGGTCGGCTTCCTGGCCGACAGCTGGGGTGTGGGCGGGGCGCTGGTCTTCGGCGCGATCGGCTACGGCCTGGCGGCACTGGCACTGCTGGGGTTGCCCGAGACACGCGGGAAGGAACTGGAGTGAACCACACCGACGACCGCACGCCGACCGTCATGGACCGTCCGGTGACCCTCGTCGACGAGCACGCGCGCGCGTGGAGCCCGCGCACGGCGCGCGCCCGCTTCCGGGAAGGGCTGGCGGGTCCCACGGCCGGTGTGTCCGAGGGGCACACCCAGGCCAATCTGATCTCGGTGCCCGCCGACTGGGCGTACGACATGCTGCTGTTCTGCCAGCGCAACCCCAAGCCCTGTCCGGTCCTGGACGTCACCGACGCCGGGTCCACGACCACCGTCCTCGCCCCGGACGCGGACCTGCGCACCGATCTGCCGCGCTACCGGGTGTGGGAGAACGGCGAGCTGGTGGACGAGCCGACGGACGTGCGGGCGCACTGGCGCGGGGATCTGGTGTCGTTCCTGATCGGTTGCAGCTTCACCTTCGAGTGGGCGCTGACGGCTGCGGGCGTTCCGGTCCGGCACGTCGAGCAGGGGCGCAACGTTCCCATGTACGTGACGAGTTGGCAGTGCCGTCCGGCGGGGCGGCTGCGCGGGCCGATGGTGGTGTCGATGCGGCCGGTGCCGCCCGGGCACCTCTCCGCGGCGATCCGGGAGAGCAGCCTGCTGCCGGCGGTGCACGGCGGTCCCGTGCACTGCGGCGACCCGTTCGGGCTGGGCATCGACGATCTCGGGCGCCCGGACTTCGGCGACCCGGTGGACTTCGAGCCGGACGACATCCCGGTGTTCTGGGCCTGCGGGGTGACCCCCCAGGCCGCGGTCATGGCCTCCCGTCCGCCGTTCGCCATCACGCACGCACCGGGGCAGATGTTCCTCAGCGACGCACGGGACGAGCAGTTCCGCGTCGCATGACGGACCCCCGCGGCACGAACAGGAGAAACGAAGATCCCATGACCTCGATCGATCTGAACGCCGACCTCGGCGAGGGTTTCGGCCGCTGGCGGCTCACCGACGACGAGCGGCTGCTCTCGGTGGTGACCAGCGCCAACGTGGCGTGCGGCTTCCACGCGGGGGACGCGGTCACCATGCGCCGGGTGTGCGAGCTCGCGGCCGGGCGCGGGGTGCGGATCGGTGCCCAGGTCTCCTACCGGGACCTGGCGGGGTTCGGGCGGCGCGCGATGGACGTGCCGCCGGCCGAGCTGGCGGCCGAGGTCGCCTATCAGATCGGTGCCCTGGAGGTCTTCGCCCGCGCGGCGGGCGCCCGCGTCGCGTACGTCAAACCGCACGGGGCGCTGTACAACCGCGTGGTGGTGGACGAGGAGCAGGCCGGCGCGGTCGTCGACGGGGTGCTCCTCGTGGACGCCACTCTGCCGGTGCTCGGCCTGCCCGGCTCACGTCTGCTGGACCTGGCCGGGAAGGCGGGTCTGCCCGTGGTGACCGAGGCGTTCGCCGACCGGGCGTACACCGCCGAGGGCACGCTGGTGCCACGCCGTCAGGAGGGCGCCGTGGTGGACGACCCGGAGGCGGTGGTGGCGCGCTCGGTGGAGCTGGCTCGCCACGGGGAGGTCGAGACGCGCTCCGGACGGCGTATCGAGATGCGGGCGCGTTCCCTGTGCCTGCACGGCGACACGCCCGGCGCCGTGGACCTGGCCCTACGGGTGCGCGGCGCCCTGGTGGCGTCCGGGGTCCGGGTGGAGGCCTTCGCATGAGGGTGCTGCCCGTCGGCGGGGACGCGCTGCTCGTCGAGGTCTCCTCGGGCGACGAGGCCCAGGCGCTCCACGCGGAGCTGCTGCGACGCCGCGCGGAAGGTTCGCTGCCGGTCGGCGAGATCGTCCCGGCGGCGCGGACGGTCCTGCTCGACGGCCTGTCCGACCCCGCGCGGCTGGCGGTCGAGCTGACCGCCGGCGAACTGCCGCCCGCGCCCCCGCTCGCGCGGGAGACGGTCGAGATCCCGGTGCGCTACGACGGGCCGGACCTCGCGGACGTCGCCGCCCACTGGGGTGTCTCCGCGCGGGAGGTGGCCCGCGTCCACGCGGACACCGAGTTCCGGGTCGCCTTCTGCGGATTCGCGCCGGGCTTCGGCTATCTCACCGGTCTGCCGGCGCGCTACGACGTGCCCCGCCGGCCGACTCCGCGGACCGCCGTCCCGGCCGGCTCGGTGGCGCTGGCGGGCCCCTACACGGGTGTGTATCCGCGGTCCTCGCCGGGCGGCTGGCAGCTGATCGGTACGACCGATCTCGTGCTGTGGGACCACGCGCGGGTGCCGGCGGCACTGCTCTCCCCCGGCACGCGTGTGCGCTTCGTACCGGTGACCACGACGGGGCCCGCGGCATGACGGACCGTGCCCTCGCCGTCGTACGCGCGGGAGCCCTCACCACCGTGCAGGACCGGGGCCGTCCCGGCCACGCCCACCTCGGCGTACCGCGCTCCGGGGCGCTGGACGGGCCCGCGGCGGCGCTCGCCAACCGGCTGGCCGGCAACGCACCGGACGCGGCGGTCCTGGAGACCACCCTCAACGGCTGCTCCCTGCGCCCCCGTTCGACGGTCACCGTGGCGGTCACCGGCGCACCCTGTCCGGTCACCGTGGACGGCCGCCCCGTCGCCTGGGGCGCCCCGGTACGCGTGCGTGCCGGGTCCGTGCTGGACGTCGGGGCGGCGGTCTCCGGAGTACGCGCCTATGTGGGCGTCTCCGGGGGTGTCGCCGTCGAGCCGGTGCTCGGCAGCCGCTCCACGGACCTGCTCTCCGGTCTCGGCCCGGCGCCCCTCACGGACGGTGCCGTGCTCCCCCTCGGCGCCCCGCGGGAGAGCCACGCGCGCGTGGACGTCGCCCCGCAGCCGGCGCCCCCGGACGAACTCGTCCTGCGGGTGACCCTCGGCCCGCGCGACGACTGGTTCACCCCCGGGGCGGTACGGCTCTTCACGACCCGCACGTACCACGTCTCCCCCGCGAGCAACCGCATCGGGCTGCGCACGACCGGACCGGCCCTGGAACGGGCCCGGCGGGACGAACTCCCCAGTGAGGGCATGGTCCTCGGCGCCGTCCAGGTGCCGCCCGACGGCACGCCCGTGGTCTTCCTCGCCGACCATCCGACCACCGGGGGCTACCCGGTGATCGCGGTCGTCCACCCCGCCGACCTCCCGGCCGCGGCCCAGGCACCCCCCGGAACCCCGGTCCGCTTCGTCGCCGTACGGCGCCGTTGAAGCTCTGGGGCCCGCACGGGCCCCAGAGGTTGGCCGCAAAGCCGCGGTGCGTGCTCCGGGGGTCCGCGGTCGAAGGCCGGGGGCGCGGCGAGTGGGGGCACCTCCCGCTCGAGTGCCACCGAGAGTGGGGAGCGTGCCGGGCGCCCCGGGACAGCACACCTAGGCCGCGCCCGGCCGTTGTTCGCCCGGTGTGAGGGCCGCCAGGGCCGCCGAGGCGGACGCGGAGGCTCGTAGGTCGAGGCGGACGCTGGTGCCCCGGGCGTGGTGACGCATCTCGTCGACGGCCAGGGAGAGCAGTTGCGGCAGCAGGTCCGTGCAACGGCGGGCCACCCAGCCGGTGCCGGCCGTGGCCAGCCACCGCAGGCTCGCCCATCTGGTGGGCGCCGGGGAGTCGGGCTCGGGCGAGGGAGCGGGCCCGGTCGTGACGCCGTGTTCCGTCAGCCGCGCGTGGAAGCGCACGGCGAGTTGACGGTGCCCGGGCTCACCGGGGTGCAGCCGGTCCGCGCTCCACATCGCGCGGTCGCTGATCCAGTCGCCCGCGCAGGCGTGGAGGTGCACCGCCCCGTAGCGGTCGGACAGGGCGTGGACCACGGTGTTCACCGCGTGCTGGCGCCGGGCGAGGGGGCGGGCCAGCGCGCCGGGGAGTCCCAGCATCGCGCCGGGGTCGGGCAGGCACATGGTGAGCAGCACGGCACCCCGGCCGGCGCAGGCCGCGTAGACATGGTCCAGCCGTGCCGCCACGGCCCGGATGTCGAAGGTGCGGCGCAGGGTGTCGTTGACGCCGACGACGACGGAGACGAGGTCGGGCCGCAGCTCCAGGGCCGCGGGCAGCTGCCGTTCCAGCACGTCGTGCGTCTGTGCCCCGCTCACCGCCAGGTTGGTGAACCGTACCGGCCCGGCCGCCAGCGACGGCGCGAGCAGTGCGGCCCAGCCCCGCCATCCCTCGCCGGTGCGGTCCCCGACGCCCTCGGTGAGCGAGTCGCCGAGGGCCACGAACCGCAGCGGTCTCACGACAGCCCCCGGGACACGACCGGCCGTACCGGCGGCACGCTCTCGCGCGCCGCTTCCGGCACCGTCACGGGGGCGTCGTGGGCCGCGAGGAACGCCGCCACCGCCGTCCCCCATCCGAACCGCTCCGCACGCGCGCGTGCCGCCTCGCGCCGGTCCGTCTCGGCCCGTTCCAGCAGCAGTTCGACGGCCTCGGCGAAGGCCTCTCCGTGGTCCTCGGCGACCGCGCCCGCCGCGCCGATCACCTCCGGCAGCGCCGACGACGCGCTCGCCACGACCGGCGTGCCGCACGCCATCGCCTCCAGCGCGGCGAGCCCGAAGGTCTCGGCGGGCCCCGGTGCCAGGCACACGTCGGCGGACGCCTGGAGGGCGCCCAGGAGTCGCCGGTCGCCCACGTGGCCCAGGAAGGTCACCGGCAGTGAGCGCTCCCGGGCGCGCTGTTCGAGCCGCGTCCGCAGCGGCCCGTCCCCGGCCACCACCAGCACCGCCCGCCGCCCGCGACGCAGCAGCGCCTCCAGGGCGTCCAGCGCGGTCCCCGGCCGCTTCTCCAGGGACAGCCTGGAGCACATCACGAGCAGTGTCTCGGGGTCGCGCGCGTACCGGGCGCGCACCCCCGGGTCGCGCAGCGCGGGGTGCCGCTCCCTCAGATCGACGCCCAGCGGGGCCCGTACGACATTGCGGGCCCCGATGCGCACGAACTCCCGTTCGGCGAACTCCGTGGTGCACACCACGCGCGCGTAGGTGTGCGCGGTACGGGTGTTGAGGGCGTCGGCGGCGCGCCGGGCGGCCCGCTCCGGCAGTCCCCAGGTGCGCAACACCCCGTCGGCGGTCTCGTGGGAGACCATGACCGCGGGGATC
Source organism: Streptomyces sp. NPDC031111 (assembly GCF_055570675.1). Classification (NCBI taxonomy): domain Bacteria; kingdom Bacillati; phylum Actinomycetota; class Actinomycetes; order Kitasatosporales; family Streptomycetaceae; genus Streptomyces; species Streptomyces sp. NPDC031111. The sequence continues at coordinate 11,236 of NZ_JBVIGS010000038.1, read as the reverse complement.
CTGGCCCGCCGGGCCCAGCGGCCGGTCCAGCGCAGGGTCGTGCGGTCGGACACCTCGAGCCGGTCGGGGGCCAGGTCCCCGAGCAGCGCGGCGATCCGCCGTTTGTCGGTGAGGACACGGTAGCCGCCGGTGCCGGGCAGCAGCGGGCCCGGCAGGGTGATCACCCGCCCCTGCTCGGTCTCGCGGTCGCTCTCCCGCTCCCCGGGGACGATGAGCACGGGCCGGTGCCCCGCGCCCAGGTAGCCCTTGCCGAGTTCGCGCAGCGCGGTGCGCAGCCCACCGGAGGCGGGCGCCACGAAGTTCGCCAGCCGCACGATCCGCAGCGGCCCGGTCATGCCGCCACCGCCGTCCGGCGCCCGGCGAGCACGTCCGCGTAGTACCCGAGCAGTTGGTCACCGACGGCCGCCCAGGTGCGCCCCTCGACCGTCGCGCGCCCCGCGGCGCCGTACGCGGCCCGCCGTGCGGGGTCGGCGGCCAGGGACCACACCGCGTCCCGTACGGCGTCGGCGTCACGCGGCGGGACGAGCAGTCCCGTGTGCCCGTGCGCGACCAGGTCCAGCGGGCCGCCCACCGCCGGCGCGATCACGGGCACCCCGCTGGCCATCGCCTCCTGGACGGTCTGGCAGAAGGTCTCGAACGGTCCGGTGTGCACGAAGACGTCCAGCGAGGCGAAGATCCGGGCGAGGTCCGTGCCGGTGCGCCGGCCGAGGAAGGCCGCGCCGGGCAGCGCCTGTTCGAGTGCCGGCCGGCTGGGCCCGTCGCCGACGACCACGACCCGTACGCCGGGCAGCGCGCAGGCCCCGGCCAGCAGTTCGACCTGCTTCTCCGGGGCGAGCCTGCCGACGTAGCCGACGACGAGCTCGCCGTTGGGGGCGAGGGTCCGGCGCAGCCCGTCGTCGCGCAGATCCGGCCGGAAGCGGGTGGTGTCCACACCGCGCGGCCACAGCCGGACCCTGGGCACGCCGTGCGCCTCCAGGTCGCGCAGGGCGGCGGCGGAGGGGGCCAGGGTGAGGTCGGCGGCGGTGTGCACGGAGCGGATGCGCCGCCAGGCCGCCGCCTCCCCGGCGCCCATGTAGGTCCGGGCGTATCCGGCGAGGTCGGTCTGGTAGACGGCGACGGCGGGCAGGCCCAGGCGGGCGGCGGCCGTCATGCCGCGCACGCCGAGGACGAAGGGGCTGGCCAGGTGGACGACGTCGGCCCGGTGCTCGGAGATCGCGGCGGCCAGACGCCGGCTGGGGAGGGCGACGCGGACCTGGGGATAGCCGGGGAGCGGGAGGGAGGGGACGCGGACGACGGGGCAGGGCGCCCCGTCGTCGGGCTCGTCGCCCGCGGTGGCGGGGGCGACGACGAGGGGAGCGTGGCCGCGGTCGACGAGGTGTCGGGCGGTCTGGAGCGCGCAGTGGGCCACGCCGTTCACATCGGGGGGAAAGGACTCGGTCACGATGACGACTCGCATACCCGTGTTGTCGCCGCGCCGGACGTGGTCACGTCAACGTGGATCTTTCCGGGCGGGGAACGCGCCGTGAGCGTTGCCTCCCTCACCCGCGCAGGTCAGGCGGCATCCACGCGCACCTGACCCGCGAGTCATCCTCCGTTAAACACCGCGGGTGCGCACGGGGGTCACACGGCGGTCTCCTCGGGACCGATCCGGCTGCGCACGGCGGTCTGCACCTCGGCCTCCTCGGCCGGGTCGGCGGCGAGTCGGCGCAGCCGTTCGACGACGCGGGTGTCGCCGGTCTCGGCGTGCCGGGCGGCGATCTCGCGGGTGGACTCCTCGCAGTCCCACAGGCACTCGACGGCGAAGCCGGTGGCGTAGGAGGGGTCGGTCGCGGCGAGGGCGCGGGCGGCGCGGCCCCGCAGATGGGACGAGGCGGTCTCGCGGTAGATGTGGCGGAGGACGGGGGCGGCGCAGGCGATGCCGAGACGTCCGGCTCCGTCGACGAGGGTCCACAGGGTGGGCGCGTCGGGGCCCTCGCCCCGTACGGCCTCCCGGAGGGCCGCGAGGACCAGGTCCCGGTCCTGGACGCCGCCCAGGCAGGCGAGGACCCGGCCGGCGGCGGCGCCCAGCGGGTCGGGGCGGCGGGCCCAGCCGCGCGCCCGGTCGACGGCGGCGAGACTGCGCATGCGTTCGAAGGCGTCGACGGCGGCCTCCACGACGGCCGTCGAGCCGGTGGCCACGGCTCCCTCGATCAGATCGAGGGCGTCGGGATCGTTGCCGTCGGCGAGGTACCGCAGGGCGGTGCAACGGGCTCCGTCGCTGCCGTCCCGGGCGGCCCGGACGATCTCCGGACGGTCCTCGGGGCCGGCCACCGCGGTGAGGCAGCGGGCGGCGGGGACATGGAGCGCGGCGCCGCGTTCGAGGCCCTGCTGGGCCCACTCGAACACCGCGTGCACGCTCCAGCCGGGGCGGGGCCCGGTGGGGCGCATCTGCCGCTGCCAGCGGTCGAAACAGCCGGCCTCCTGAGCGGCGCGCACGCGTGTGGCGACGGATTCGCGCGGATCCTCGGCCCACAGCCGCCAGGGACGTGGTTCGAAGGCGTCGCGGACGGTGGCGGCGAGCTCCGCCTCGCCCTCGGCATCGGTGGCGAACCGCGCGAGGACCGGGGCGGCGAGGGCGCGAAGGCCCGCGTCGTCGTCCCGGAGCGCCAGCTCGTCGAGGGCCCAGGCCCAGTTGGTGCCGTGGGCGGCGTACCTGCGCAACAGGTCCAGGGCGTCCCGCCTGCCGTAGGAGGCGAGGTGTCCGAGGACGGCGAGGGAGAGCCCGGTGCGGGACTCGTCGGTGTCGAGGACGTCCTCGGGGTCGAAGAGGTGGGCCTCGATCGCGTCGAGTTCGCCGTGCAGATCGAGGTAGAGGCGGGCGTAGTAGAGGGAGCGGTTCTCCACCTGCCAGTCGTGCCGCGGGTCGCGCGACACGCAGTGGTTCAGCGCCGCGAGCGCTTCGGAGCGCGGGGCGGTGAGCGCGTGCAGCGTGCCGTCGCCGCGACCCCGCTGGAGCAGGCCGAGCAGCGTACCGCTGGGCGCTATGACCGGATCGAACATGGGAAACAGCCTCACATCAAGCGTCGACGCAACCGGGGACGTGCATTACCTGGCCGCGTGACAACACGTCGGGGCGCCCGCCGTTTCCTGCTTGCTGTAGACCATCTCTCTCTGCCTCTCGTCGGTGGCCCATGCGGACCGCATCACGGTCCGCGCGGTGCGGCAACACCTGCCCAGCCATCGCGTCCGTGAATCACGTCGCCATGATGACCCGGCGGTCACATCTACCGCGACCGAAATTTCGGCGGCCCTGTACCGCCTCCCCCGTTTTCTGTGTCGTCGCTGGTCGGAGCGGGTCGCTCAGTGCTCGCCGAAGAGGGCGAGCAGTTCCGTACGGCCGAACATCCGGGCCGTGTCGACGGCCGACGGCGTCCCCGCGGACGGGTCGGCGCCACCCTTCAGGAGGGCCTCGATGACCGCGGCCTCACCCTTGAAGACCGCCCCCGCGAGTGGTGTCTGGCCGCGGTCGTTGACGCGGTCGGCGTCGGCTCCGCGCTCCAGCAGGGCACGGACCGCCTCGGCGTGGCCGTGGTACGCGGCGAGCATCACGAGCGAGTCGCCGCGGTCGTTGGTGAGGTCGGCCGGGACACCCGCGTCGACATAGGCCACGAGCTCCTCCGTCCGGCCGCGCCGGGCCAGGTCGAAGATCTTGGTCGCGAGCTCCACGACCTCGGGGTCGGGGGCTTCGGTCATCAGCCGGACCGCCTCTCACTGCGCGTGCTTCACGCATCGGGGACAGGACGTACGTCTGCGAGCGATGCAGAGCCGTACGGGTGAATCGCCAGCGTACTGGCTCGCGGGGCACATGACCCGTCGTGGCCGAGGTAATGATCACGGCAGGCCCATCCGGGGGTAAACGCCGAAAATCCACCCAGTTGCACCTTTTATCGTATAGATACATTCTGTGATCCTGGAAGTACTCATGGTGACTGTCCCCGCGAACACCGTCCCCGCGAACCAGGAGAACTCACATGATCGTCTCGATCTCATGCGTGGTGCTGCTCGGCATCGTCGTCTTCATCTTCTTCCGCAAGGACGGACTGAAGGCGTCGCACGCCCTGGTGGCGATGCTGTTCGGCTTCTATCTGGCCAGCACGGCCATCGCACCCAGCATCAAGGCGGGCGGCGAGAGCCTGGCCGGCCTCCTGGGCGGATTCAAGTTCTGATCCGCCCCACCACGCCCCGCCCGACCGTACGCACCCTCTGGAGACAGCAGTGGCCCGGCGCCCCCTCCCCCGCATTCTGAGCAACGGCAGCGCACAGCTCGCCCGGAGCCGGGAGCTGGCCAGGACGGCGGCCGACAGCGCCACCGACGTCCTCCACCCGCTGATCACCATCACGCGCGGTCTGCGCCGGCTGGCCTCGGCCGGGCGGCGCAGGTGGGCCGACACGCCCAAGGACCGGCGCGGCGCGCTGCTCTTCCTGGTGGCGTCGGTCGTGCTGGTCGTGGCGCTGGCACCGTACGGTCCGCTGCTCGCCGTCGTGACCCTGATGGCGGCGGCGGCCTGGCAGGGCCGGGACCGCACCCCGTCGGTGCCCGTCGGGGCCGACGCGTCGCAGGCCCAGCGTCTGAAGTCGCTCTACGAGGCGCTGGTGCCGTACTTCTCGGCCGCCGAGGACCCGGAGCCGCTCTACGTCCACGGCGGCGACTGGGGGAAGGTCTTCTCCGAGTACGAGTTCGACTCCACCGGCCGTGTCGCGCACCTGGTGATCGGCTACCCCGCCTACTTCACCGACGGCGAAGCGGAGTCCCGGGCGCGGATCGAGCATCTGCTGGGCGCCAAGTCGGGGCGCGGCCGCGAGTACCACTTCGCGTGGGACGAGGAGGCCAACCAGCTCACGGTCCGCGTCCTCGCGCCCCTGCCCACCGACATCGCCGCCCAGCCCTTCGTCACGGCCCCCGGCGAGACGGTCCTCGGCTTCACCGACCCGACCGGGGTGCAGCGGACGCTGCCGCTGACCCACGGCGCCCACGGCGAGGAGCAGCGCGACGTCCCGCCCGTCGTCTGGCGCACCGGTGTCCGCTCCACCGAGCCGCATCTGCTGGCGGCCGGCCAGCCGGGCAGCGGCACCTCGACGCTGCTGCGGTCGATCGCCCTCCAGGCCCTCCACCACGGCGACGTGGTGATCGTCGACGGCGGGGGCACCGGCGAGTACGCCTGTCTGACCGGCCGGGACGGCGTGCTCGCCGTCGAGTGCGGGCTGACGGGTGCGCTGACCAGCCTGGAGTGGGCCGCGCACGAGACGGAGCGCCGGCTGATCGCGGCCAACCAGGCGCACCAGGCGGGCGATCCGCCGCCGGAGGACACCCGGCGTCCCCTCTGGCTCCTCCTGGACCGGCCGAGCGCGTTCACGCACCTGGCCGACGCGGACGGCCGCAAGGACCCGCAGGCGCTGCTCCAGATCCCGCTGCGGCACGGCCGCGCGGCGAACGTCACCGTGGTGGTCGCCGAGCAGCTCGACGCCCTGGGGGCGCTGAGCGATCCGGTACGGCAGCACACGCGCGCGCGTGTCGTCCTCGGGCCCGCGACGGCGGAGCAGTTGGAGGCCGTCCTCGGGGCGCCCCCGCACACCACGCCGGTCGACGAGGTGCCGCCGGGGCGGGGCTACGCCCGCCTGGGCTCGGGGCCGGTCCACCGGCTCCAGGTTCCGGCGACACCGGATCCGTACGACGACGCGACCAGCGACGCGGAGCGGCAGGCGGTGCTCGATCTGCTGCCGCCGCGGACGACCCCGGCGGACGAGGAGCCGGAGCGCCTGGAGACGGACGCGGTCCCGGTGGGGGCCGTACGGCTGGACAAGGTCACGACGGACAAGGTCACCACGGAGAAGGCGCCGGCGGAGAAGGTGCCGGCGGAGACGCCCGCCGAGGCGGCGGTGGCGGAACCCACGTCGTAGCCGTCCGTGGGCCGCCCAGCGGGCTCCCACCGGTCCGGGTGCCGCGCGTGAGCGGGCGGTCCCCTGTCGCAGGTGCCGCCGCGCCCACCCGTCGCGGCTACGCCACGAACGTGCGGGGCGTCTCCGTGCCCGACGTGCCGCCGGATTCGACGATCCGGGCCGCCGCGGAGAGGCGCACCGCCGCTTCCTCGGCCACCGCGCCGCCCACCGTGAAGGGCAGCCGTACATAGCCCTCGAACGCCCCGTCGACGCCGAAGCGGGGCCCGGACGGCACCCGTACGCCGACCCGTTCGCCCGCCTCGGCGAGGCGGGAGCCGGAGAGGCCGCCGGTGCGCACCCACAGGGTGAGGCCGCCGCGCGGCACCTCGAACTCCCAGTCGGGCAGCTCCCGCCGTACCGCGCTCACCAGTTCGTCCCGGTTCTGCCGGGCCTGGGCGCGCCGCACCTCCACCGCCTGCTCCCAGCCGCCGGTGCCGAAGAGCCAGTTCACGGCCAGCTGTTCCAGTACGGGCGTGCCCAGATCCGCGTACGCGCGTGCGGCGACGAGGCTGCGGATCACGTCGGGTGCCGCGCGCACCCAGCCGATGCGCATGCCGGCCCAGAAGGCCTTGCTCGCCGAGCCGACCGTGATCACCGCGGACCCGGCGGGGTCGAAGGCGCACACCGGGCGCGGCATCTCCACGTCGGCGTCGAGCCACAGCTCGCTCATGGTCTCGTCGGCGACCAGCACCGTCCCCGCCGAGCGCGCCGCGTCCACCAGGCGGCGCCGCTGGTCCTCGTCGGCGAGCGCGCCGGTCGGGTTGTGGAAGTCGGCGACGACGTACGCGATGCGGGGCGCCGCCTCGCGCAGCACCTGCCGCCAGCGGTCCATGTCCCAGCCGGCGAGGCCCCCGGCCATGGCCACGGGGACGAGCCGGGCCCCGGCCTCCCGCATCAGCTGGAGGATGTTGGCGTAGGACGGCGACTCGACGGCGATGCGTTCGCCGCGCCCGCCGAACAGGTGGCAGATGGCGTCGATGGCGCCCATCGCGCCGGTCGTCACCATGATCTGCTCGGGCATGGTCGGGATGCCCCGCGCGGTGTAGCGGTCCGCGATCATCGAGCGCAGCGCGGGCAGCCCGGCGGGATAGTCGCCATGGGTGTGGGCGTACGGCGGGAGCTCCTCCAGGGCGCCCTGGACGGCCCGGGTGAGCCAGGGCTCCGGCGCCGGCAGCGCGGCGCAGCCGAGGTCGATCATCGAGCCGAGGGCCTCGGGCGGCAGCGGTTCCAGCCCCCGCGCGGGCACCGGGTTGCCCGCCGGGACCGCGGTCCAGCTGCCCGCGCCGCGCCGTGACTCCAGGAAGCCCTCGGTGCGCAGCGCCTCGTAGGCGGCGGCGACGGTGGTGCGGCTGACGGAGAGGGCGAGCGCCAGTTCCCGCTCGGCGGGCAGCCGCGCGGCCACCGGTACGCGCCCTTCGAGCACCAGGAGACGGACACCGTCGGCGAGCGCGCGGTAGGCGGGCGGGCGGCGGGTTCCCGGTCCGGCCGGGCGGTCCTGCTGGGAGTTGAGCAGCCGGGCGAGTTGTGCCGCGCCCACCGCCGAAGTCCACTGCGCCATGAGAATCAGTCCACCTTCCCCGGATTGGCCATGGAGAGCCTGACCGGTCAAGCCACAGGGTGTCATGCATCGGTCCACTTCCACCACAGGGGGCACGTCTTGGCCAGTCACTCGCCACGGCATGGGCATCTCGCACGGCGGCTGTTCCAGCTGTACGCCGGACTGGCGCTGTACGGCGCGAGCTCGGCGCTGCTCGTGCGGTCGGGGCTCGGCCTCGAACCGTGGAACGTGCTCCACCAGGGCCTGTCGGAACGGACCGGGCTGTCGATGGGCGTGGTGCTGACCCTCGTGGGCGCGGCGGTGCTGCTGCTGTGGATCCCGCTGCGTCAGCGGCCGGGGCTGGGCACCATCTCCAACGTGCTGGTGATCGGCGCGGCGATGGACGCCACGCTGGCCGTGGCGCCGGACGCGCACGCCGTCGCCGTGCGTGTGGCGCTGATGGCGGCGGGCATCGTGCTGAACGGCGCGGCGACGGGGCTGTACATCGCGGCGCGCTTCGGACCGGGTCCGCGCGACGGCCTGATGACGGGACTGCACCAGCGCACGGGGGTGTCGGTCCGTGTGGTCCGTACGGCGATCGAGATCGCGGTGGTGGTCACGGGCTTCGCCCTGGGCGGCACGGTGGGCGTCGGCACGCTGCTGTACGCGGTGACGATCGGCCCGCTCGCCCAGGTGTTCCTGCGGGTCTTCGCCGTCCCCTCGGCATCCGACGGCAGCACGGTCGTTGCCACCGGTCAACCGGGGCGCGCGATACTGCGTTCGTGACCCCACGGATACGCCACCCCTACCTCGACCATCCGGGCCCGATCGCCTTCGCCCACCGGGGCGGAGCGGCGGACGGCCTGGAGAACACCGTGCGGCAGTTCCGGTGTGCCGTCGAGGCGGGCTACCGGTACATCGAGACCGACGTCCACGCCACGCGCGACGGCCGGCTCGTCGCCTTCCACGACGCGACCCTGGACCGGGTGACGGACGGCGCGGGCCGGATCGCCGACCTGCCGTGGCGGGACGTGGCGCACGCGCGCGTGGCGGGCGCGGAACCGGTCCCCCTGTTCGAGGAGCTCCTGGAGACCTTCCCCGAGGTGCGCTGGAACGTCGACGTGAAGGCGGAGCCCGCCCTGCTGCCGTTCCTGGACCTGCTCGAGCGCACCGACGCCTGGGACCGGGTCTGCCTCGGCTCGTTCTCCGAGGCCCGGGTGGTGCGCGCCCAGCGACTGGCCGGTCCTCGGCTGGCCACCTCGTACGGCACCCGGGGCGTACTGAACCTGCGGCTGCGGTCCTGGGGGCTGCCGGCCGCGGTGCGCCGGTCGGCCGTGGCCGCCCAGGTTCCCGAGCAGCAGTCGGGCATCCAGGTCGTCGACCACCGGTTCGTGCGGGCGGCCCACGCGCACGGGCTCCAGGTGCACGTGTGGACGATCAACGAGGCGGAGCGGATGCACCGGCTCCTGGACCTCGGAGTCGATGGCATCATGACCGATCACATAGACACACTGCGCAAGGTCATGGAGGACCGCGGCACCTGGGTCTGAGACCCCCGCGCCCCGTCGCCTCGGCGCGTTCACGGGGAAGCGAGGGGGCGCGGGTGGACACCGACACCGTGCGGTCACCGGCGGGGGACGAGGCCGCCGGGCGGCGGCGCGAGCAGCGCGGCTGGTACTTCTACGACTGGGCGTGCTCCGTGTACTCCACGAGCGTGCTCACCGTGTTCCTCGGCCCCTATCTGACGTCGGTCGCCGAGGCCGCGGCGGACGCGGACGGGTTCGTCCACCCGCTGGGCATCCCGGTGCGCGCGGGCTCGTTCTTCGCGTACGCGGTCTCCCTCTCGGTGATCCTGGCCGTACTGGTGATGCCGCTGGTGGGCGCCGCCGCCGACCGCACCGGCCGGAAGAAGCCGCTGCTCGCGGCCGCCGCCTACACCGGGGCCGCGGCCACCGCGGGCATGTTCTTCCTGGACGGCGAGCGCTATCTGCTCGGCGGCGCGCTGCTCGTGGTCGCGAACGCGGCGCAGTCCGTCGCGATGATGCTCTACAACTCCTACCTGCCGCAGATCGCCCCGCCCGAGGAGCGGGACGCGGTCTCCTCGCGCGGGTGGGCCTTCGGATACGCGGCCGGGGCCCTGGTCCTCGTCGCGAACCTGGTCCTCTACACCGGTCACGACAGCTTCGGGGTCTCCGAGGGCATGGCGGTGCGCATCTGTCTGGCCTCGGCCGGTCTGTGGTGGGGCGCCTTCGCCCTGGTGCCGCTGCGCCGGCTGCGCGACCGCCGCGTCCCCGCGCGGGAGGCGGCCCTGCCGGGCTTCAAGCAGCTCGCGGCGACGGTCCGCGACATGCGGAGGCACCCGCTGACGCTGGGCTTCCTGCTGGCGTACCTGGTCTACAACGACGGCATCCAGACGGTGATCTCCCAGGCCTCGGTGTACGGCTCGAAGGAGCTGGGGCTCGAACAGTCGACACTCATCGTGGCCGTGCTCCTGGTGCAGGTGCTGGCGGTGGTGGGTGCGCTGGCCCTGGGCCGGCTGGCCCGGCGGTACGGCGCGAAGCGCACGATCCTCGGTTCCCTGGTCGCCTGGACCGTGACCCTGGCCGCCGGGTACTTCCTGCCCGCCGGTGCGCCGCTGTGGTTCTTCGTGCTGGCGGCCGGAATCGGCCTGGTCCTCGGCGGCAGCCAGGCACTGTCGCGCTCGCTCTTCTCCCACCTCGTACCGCCCGGCAAGGAGGCCGAGTACTTCTCGGCGTACGAGATGAGCGATCGCGGGATGAGCTGGCTCGGTCCGCTGCTGTTCGGCCTCACCTACCAGCTGACCGGCAGTTACCGGGACGCGATCATCTCCCTCGTGGGCTTCTTCGTCCTGGGCTTCGCGCTGCTCGCGCGGGTGCCGGTGCGGCGGGCGATCGCCGACGCGGGCAATCCGGTGCCGGAGAGGATTTAGCACTCGGCACGAAAGGGCTGTAGTGTACGCGTTTGGCCTGCCAGGCGTACCGTTACTGCGCGTCAAAGATGCCGAGCGCTGAGTCACATCTCCTTATAGATGTGACAAACCGGACGTCGGGGGGTACTGCACTGGTTGACAAGGCTGCGGCTACGACGGCGACGCATGACCCGGATCGGGACTCGGGACGGGAATCTTTATGGCCGCCCGGACGTTGACCGGATGACGACGACAGCGACACCTGTCCTGTGGGCGACAAGCCCGGGAGGCACGATTCATGAGTGAGCGAGCTCTTCGCGGCACGCGCCTCGTGGTGACCAGCTACGAGACGGACCGCGGCATCGACCTGGCCCCGCGCCAGGCCGTGGAGTACGCATGCGAGAAGGGGCACCGCTTCGAGATGCCCTTCTCGGTCGAGGCGGAGATCCCGCCGGAGTGGGAGTGCAAGGTCTGCGGTGCCCAGGCACTCCTGGTGGACGGCGACGGCCCCGAGGAGAAGAAGGCCAAGCCCGCGCGTACGCATTGGGACATGCTGATGGAGCGGCGCACCCGCGAGGAACTCGAAGAGGTCCTCGAGGAGCGTCTCGCCGTTCTGCGCTCCGGTGCGATGAACATCGCGGTTCACCCGCGGGACAGCCGAAAGTCGGCTTGATCCCAGCGGGAACCTGGGCGAAACCACAACGCACAGCGGTACAGGACCGGGGGGGGGGGGGAGGGGGGGGGGGGGGCGCTAGGGTGTTGTTGGGTTGGTGGTGGTTACTCTGTCAAATGGG
>NZ_JBVIGS010000037.1:0-35907 GCF_055570675.1 Streptomyces sp. NPDC031111 | reverse complement strand
CGTCGTCACGGTCGACGGTCAGGTCATCGGCGAAGTGCCGGTCGCCAGTGGCGTCGGGCACGTACTTCACGGTGACAACGATCCTCAAGCTCACGGTGGCCCTTTCAGAGAGTATCGGTCGATTCAGCTATGTGATGGGGGGTGATCAGCAGCTCTGCAAGGTGAAGGCCCTGACGGGCCGCCAGGTGATCGAGCTGGGTGCGACAGGAAAACCCGTCGGCCAGCACCACGGCGTCGGATTCCGCCGACCGAACCGCTGGCAGCAGATCGTTGTTCGCCACGGCGACGCTGACGTCGTAATGGCCTCGCTCGGCGCCGAAGTTGCCCGCCAATCCACAGCAGCCGCTGACTTCCTCGACGGTGGCTCCCGCTCGGGCGAGCAGGGCACGGTCGGCTTCGAAGCCCATGACAGCACGCTGATGACAGTGCGGCTGGAGCACGGCTGTGGTTCCGGTCAGATTCGGTGGCAGCCACGCGTCAGCCTGGGCGAGCAACTCGGCCAGCGTCCTGAACGATGCGGCCACCGCCTCGACCTCGTCCTTCGGGCCGAGCAGTTCGGCCGCGTCGCCGCGGAACACCGCTGAACACGAAGGTTCGAGACCGACGATGGGTGTTCCGGCTTGGGCGGCTGGGCTCAGAGAGGCAATGCTTCGCTTCAGGATCCGGCGTGCAGCGCCGAGTTGGCCCGTTGAGATCCACGTCAGCCCACAGCACAGCCTGCCCTCGGGCAGGCGTATGGAGTATCCCGCCTGCTCCAGGACCTGGACCGCGGCGATGCCTACCTGCGGGGTGAAGTGGTTGGTGAACGTGTCCACCCAGAGCACGACCGGCGAGCCCTCGGCGACGGGACGGTTCGCGAACCACTGGCGGAAGGTCTGCGACGCGAAGCTGGGCAGGGGCCGTCGTGAGTCGACGCCGGCCAGCCGCTTCGCCAGCGGCGCGAGTGGGCTCGACAGGGCGGCGTTCGTCAGGCCAGGTATCCACGAGGCCAGGTGAGCCCACCTCGGCAGCCACCCGAGCGAGTAGTGGCTGAGGGGGCGTATGCGACGCCGGTAGCGCTGGTGCAGGGCTTCCGCCTTGTAAGTGGCCATGTCGATCCCGGTCGGGCACTCCGAGGAACAGGCCTTGCAGCCCAGGCACAGGTCAAGGGCCTCGTGCACGGCGGGAGAGCGCCAGTCGGCCGGAGCCGAGCCACCCACCATTTCCTGCAGCACGCGTGCCCGGCCGCGGGTGGAGTCCTTCTCGTCACGGGTGGCCCGGAACGATGGGCACATCATGCCGACGCCGGTCGTCACCCGGCACTTCCCGACGCCCGTGCAGCGGTGGACCGCGGCGGCGATGTCCCCGCCGTCGTTGTGGAAGCCGAAGGCCAGCCGGTCGCGTACGGACCGTACCGGCTGGATGGGCAGGTGGCGCAGGTCCGCATCGACGGCGGCCGGGCGCACCACGATGCCGGGGTTGAGAATGGAGAGTGGGTCGAAGACCTGCTTGACGTCGGCGAAAGCGTCAAGTGCCGCGGGGGAGTACATCAGCGGTAGCAGCTCGCCGCGGGCACGGCCGTCGCCGTGCTCACCCGACATCGAGCCCCCATGGGCGGCCACGAGCTTCGCCGCGCCGAGGAGGAACTCCCGGAAGACGGCGCGGCCGCGCTCCTCGGCGAGGGGGAAGTCGATGCGGATGTGCACGCATCCGTCGCCGAAGTGGCCGTAGGGCACGCCCTTGAGTCCGTGGAAGGAGAGCAGCGCCTCGAATTCGCGCAGGTAGGCGCCGAGCTGCTCAGGGGGTACGGCCGCGTCCTCCCACCCGGCGAGACCGGGGCGGTCGCCCGATGCCCGGGCGGCGAGTCCGGCGGCGTCCTCGCGGATCTTCCACAGCGCCGCCGCCTCCTCAGGGCCTGTGACAACCCGTCCGGACGTCGGCCGGGCCTCGGCCAGCAGGCGCGCGGCGCGATCGGCTACTTCCAAGGGGTCGTCCCCGCCGAGTTCCACCATCAGCCAGCCGTTGCCACGGGGGAGATCGGGGATGGTAGCGGTGCGGCGGGCGCGCACCACGTCCACGAGACGGCTGTCGAGTCCCTCCATGGCGACGGGGCCGAAAGGCAGCAGGGAAGGCACCGCGTCGGCGGCGAGCGCCAGGTCCGGATAACCGAGCACCACCAGTGCGGTGGCCCGGGGCGCGCCCACCAAGCGGACCGTTGCCCGCTCCAGAACGCCCCACGTCCCCTCCGACCCGACGAACGCCTTCGCCACGTCGAATCCACGCTCCGGCAGCAGGTGCTCCAGGGAGTAGCCCGACACCTGGCGGGGGAACCGGCCGAACTCCGTCCGGATCACTTCGAGCCGGGAGCGGACGACACGCTCCAGCGCTGTCAGCGTGGGTGTCTGACCCGGATCGATTCCCCGTCCCGTCCGCAGCCGTTCACCTGTTCCCGTCACGATGTCGAGGTCCACCACGTTGTCGGCTGTGCGGCCGTAGCCCAGGGCCCGTGAACCGCAGGCGTTGTTGCCGATCATTCCGCCGATGGTGCACCGGCTGTGCGTGGACGGATCAGGGCCGAAACGCAGGCGGTGCGGGGCGGCCACGCGCTGCAGCTCGTCGAGGACCACGCCGGGGTCCACCACCGCGAGCGCGTTGTCGGGGTCCACGGAGTGGACGCGGTTCATGTGCCGGGAGAAGTCGAGGATCACCCCCGAGCCGACCGCGTTGCCCGCGGTCGAGGTACCCGCCCCTCGTGCGGTCAACGGCGCACCGAGCGAGCGGCAGACGTCCACGGCTGCGGCGACCTCGTCTCCGTTCCTGGGGAACGCGACCACGCTCGGTTCCACTCGGTAGAGCGAGGCGTCGTTGGAGTACTCGATGCGTCGGCGCAACGAGTCGTCCACCTCGGTGATCCCGGCGCGCCGCAACGCGGAGACGAGCGGCGTGTGTGCCGACTTGGTCATGTCGTCGTCCTGTTCTTCCGCAAAGGATTTCGCTTTCTCGTGAATCGGACACGCGAACCGGGACGGGTTTGGGCGAGGACGGCCACGTCGGCGGGCTCGACCACACCGATGACCGGGTATCCGCCGGTGGCGGGGTGGTCGGCGAGGAAGACGATGGGCTGTCCCGCGGGCGGGACTTCGATCGATCCGAGCACCATGCCTTCCGAAAGGAGTTGGGCGCCGCTGCCGACGGTCAGCTCGGGGCCCGCGAGGCGCGCACCCACCCGGTTGGACTGGGCCGTGACCTCCCACTTCGTGGACTCGAAGCGGGCGAGTGTGTCCGCGCTGAAGCAGTCGTCCCGTGGACCTGGCCGATAGGCCAGCACCACGTCGGAGCCGCCCGGTATGGGTGTGACGACGACATCGGGGCCCGCCGGTGGCGTCGCGTACTCAAAGCCCACCGTGAGCAGTTGACCGGACTGCAGTCGTTGCGGCCCCAGGCCGGAGAGAGTGTCCGTGGAGCGGCTGCCCAGTACCGGGGGCACCGTCACCCCTCCTGAGAAGGCGACATACGTGCGCAGCCCGTAGTCCGGCAGCCCGAGCTCGAGGACCTCCCCGGCCGCGGCCCGGTTCCACTGCCCCATCGGGACGTGACGCCCGGCAAGCCGTAGAGGGACCGGGGCGCCGGTGACCGCGACGCCGAGGGAACGGTGGAACCGGATGGCCCCGCCGCCCAGAGTGAACTCCAAACAGGCCGCGGACTCGGGGTTGCCCACCAGGCGGTTCGCCAGGCGGAAACTCGTCTGGTCCGCCGCGCCGGACCTGGGCACGCCCAAGTGACCGTAGCCGACGCGTCCGCGGTCCTGGACGGTGGCCAGCATTCCCGTTCGCAGTAGTTCGATCAACGCACTTCCCGGAAGACGATGCGGTCGCCGACCGCGAACAGATTCGGAGGATCACGCTCGATGTCCCACAGAGCCGGGAGGGAGGTGTGGCCGATGAGATTCCACCCGCCAGGGGTCCCGCCCGGGTACACGACGGTGAATCCGTTGGCGACCGCCACCGCTCCCCGGGGCACAACGGTCCTCGGTGTCGCACGTCGGGGCACATGCAGCGCTTCGGGGACTCCGTCGATGTATCCAAAGCCCGGGGTGAAGCCGAAGAAGGCCACGTGATGCTCGGCCCCGGAGTGCTCGGCAACGAATCGGGCCCTGCTGACACCCGCGAGTTCGCACACCTCGTTGAGGTCCTCTCCGGTGTACTCGACCGGGATTTCCACGGTCCGTGACGGCGCGGGTTCGTGGTCCTCCTCGGCCGGCAGAGCACTCAGCGCTCCGGCGAGCTCCTCCAGCCGCTCGGTCGCCCGCACCAGTACGGTGCGCCCGCCGGGCACCACGTCTTCCAGCATTGGGGCGTACTCGCTCGTGCGCAGCCACTCGGTGATACGGCGAACCGATGCGGAGCCGGTGGTCTCAATGAGCAGGCCATGTGCCCCGGCCGAACGCAGGCGGAGCCCGAGCCCGTGCCCCCTCATTCCGCTTGCGCCGTGGCGGAGGCCACGTGGACACCGGCTTCTTCGAGTGCGTCGCGCACGGCACGGGCGATCTCGGCGGCACCCGGCGAATCGGAGTGGATGCACAGTGACTCAACATGGACCGGGATGGTTTCCCCGCTGATTGCCGTGACGCTCTGCGTGGTCACCATCTGCACCGCCCGTTCCGCCGCCATGGCGGGGTCCGTGATCACGGCACCGGGGGTGCCACGCGGGACGAGCGTCCCCTCTGGCGTGTAGGCACGGTCCATGAATCCCTCGGCGATCACACGGATACCCGCCGTCTCCGCCCGCTGGGCCAGGAGGGAGCCGGTCTGGCAGAGCACCGGCACCAGGCGGTCCAGGGACAGAATCGCCCCGACGATGGCATCGGCATGCTCCTCACGCTGGGCGGCGGCGTGGTAGAGGGCACCGTGCGGCTTGACGTACGCCATCGGCGTCGCAACGGCGGATGTGAATGCCAGCAGTGCTCCGATCTGGTAGCGGACGTCGTTCGCCAGTGTCGCCTTGGGGACCGCGATGTAGCGCCTCCCGAACCCACGCAGGTCGTGGTAGCCGACGTGCGCACCTACCGTCACTTGCCGGCGCGCGGCGAGGGCACACATACGCGACATCGTGTCGGGGTCGCCCGCGTGGAAGCCGCAGGCGACGTTGGCATCGGTGATCACCGAGAGCAGAGTCTCCTCGTCGGCCACCGTCCAGTTGCCGAATCCTTCGCCGAGGTCGGCGTTGAGTGCGACGGTAGGCCGTTCAGTGGTTGCAGACATGGCGTCAGCGTAGGAACCACGCGTCGCAATGGTCTTGCGTCAGCTGTCTGAAGACGAGGGCGCCTTTCGGACAGTTGTCGGGCCTGGATGACAGTCCGGCATGCGGGGCTATGAGATGTTCGGCGCTTGATCGTTGATGACGCTCAGGTGGCGGGGAACATCGCTCGCGTGCTGATCATCGACGACCAATGGATCAAGGGCGTTGTTCGCAGCTGAAGCCGAACCCCCGGCATGTGCCGGCCCGTTGCCGCATGCGCCATCGCAGGAGGTCTGACGCGGGATCGGGACAGCGGAGGCCCGCTCCGGCGAGCGAGAACGCACCAGCAGCGCGCGGTGGCGAATGCTGGGCGAGTCGGGGCGTATCCGGCGTGAGGGTGCGGGACCGGGAACTGGTGGGGACGCGGAGCAGCCAAGTGCTGTCCTGCGGTCCACTTACAGATCGCAGGACCGCGCAGCCGACGTGAACACGGAGTCGGAACGGGGGACTGGACGCCTCGGAGCCGACCGTGCGCAAACTCGCCAGAGTGATCGACTCACGGGCGCGGGAGATTCAGCGGATCCATTACAAGCATGCAGACTGATTCATGATTCGGATACCGGCGCAGGCTTGCCAACCGTGCGGCTGCGGCCCAATGTCCACCCAGCTGGCCATGAGAGCGACGAGCTGCAGCCCACGGCCGCTTTCATCCTGTGATGCCGGTGAGGAACGCCGAACGCTTGCCGGCAGTCCGCTGTCGGTGACGCTGATACGGAGTTCGTCGTCAGTCAGCGACAGGTGCACGGTCATGTCGCTTCGGCCGTGCCGGGCGGCGTTGCCGGCCAACTCGCTGACGATGAGTTCGGCGCGGTCCCGATCAGTCTCGGTGATGGACCAGTGGAGAAGCCGGGCCGTAGTGAAGCGGCGCGCTGTGCGCACCGAACTCGCCTCAGCCGCGAGAGCGATCGTGGCACTGCGGAGCGGTCGCGAGCGAACGATCGGCTGTGCTGGTGTATTGGCCGTTCTCGATTCTGGCAGCCGCCCCGACACGGTCGGCCTGGGATCAACAGCTGTGGTGTTCATGGTGGAGCCTTCCCGGAGGCGGTGCCACGCTGAGTTGTGGGCCAGTCGCGTCCGGCGATGCCGTGGCTGTTTCAATTCCGGAAGGTCTTCCGCGAGAGGCAGTGCCCTTCTTTGACGGAGTTATTTTGCCTTCAAAGGGCGGAGACTTTCTGCGGCACCAGCTTATGAACCCGGAACCAGGCAAGTCTTGCGCCGAATGTCCGAAGATGACGGCCACTCTTTGGACAATCGGCGGGACTACCGTGCGTAATTTTGGGGCGCGGAGTGTATAGTTCCCTCTGCGCCCGCGTGGGTTCGTGTTCGCGTCGGACAGCGAAAGGGCCTGCCTCAGGAGTGGGGTTGCTGTCGTGTATCTGCGGGAGGCAGCAGTCCGAGGAGCGCCGCGACTCTGAGCCCGAGGGTCAGTTCGAACCGTGCCTCACCGTCGCGCAGGTTCGCTCCAGTGATCTCCGAGATTCTGTCGACCCGGTAGTAGAGCGTGGAACGGTGCAGGTGCAACAGGTCTGCCGTCGCACGGGCGTCGCCGCCGGTCGACAGGTAGGCGTTGAGCGTGGCAATGAGCTGACCCCGGTCCTCCCTGATGAGCTTCAACAGGCCCAGATGGAGATCCGCAGTCAGATCACTGCTCCCCGTGCTACGCCCGGCCAGCCGAGCCAGCAGCCGCCATGGACCGATGTCGGACCAGGACAACACCCCCTCTCCGTCCGTGGTGATCCGGGCCACCCATGCGGCCGCGGAGGCCCGGTCGTACGCGCTCCGGATCTCGTCCAGAGGTACGGCGCCCCCTGCGGTGCCAACGGCCACCGGTGAGGTGAAGCAGGCGCGGAGAGCTGCCTGGACCGCACGTGCGACGTCGCTTTCCGACACCTGCACGGTCGGGCTGAGCACGGCGATCACACCCGGACGGCTACCCAGGTGCACCAGCCAGCGCACAGGCAGCCGGATCTGCGGCAGACGTTCCTTGATCTGTAGAGCCGTGTCGATCACGTCCTGATCATCGGCCGACCCTGTCGAACACTCGAAGGCCGACACGATCACCCTGCTGTCGGGTAGCAGGTTGTCGGTGGTGGTGAGCTGGGCGAGGAGGTTCGCCTGCTGATAGTCACTGTCCAGAAGACCGGCCAGGACCATTTGGTTGTTCTGTTCGGCGGTCCGGCGATGCCGGCGCTCGGCGTCGAGCGCTGTCGCGATGAACGACGCGGTGCCCGCCGCCGCGGCCAACTGTTGATTCGACAGCGAGCCCTCCGGTGCCAGCACCCAGAGGTAGGCCAGCAGAGTGCGGCCTTTGCGGACCGGGACGCACAGTCTCGACTCCGCATTCCACTGGGGCAGCGCAGGTGTCCACATCGGGCCCTGAGCCGAGCTGATCCCCAGCCCCTGATACGCGCGAAGGAACGCAGGATCCACTTCGCGGTGGAGAATCACATGGAGACGGGCGGCGTCGATGTTGTCGGGCTGTCTGCTGTAGGCGATGGGCCGGAACTCGGTGTCCTCCAGGATCACCGGACGGCCCAGAGCGGCCTCCAGCAGATCAACACCCTCTTGGACCCCCTCTCCCGAGGGAGCGCCGCCGGTTACCTTCGTCACCTCTCCAGAGTAGGACTGCCGGTCTCCCAGGTCAGCCCGTCGATCGAGCGTTGCTGCTGCTGCGCGTAGAGGTCGAACGGATCGTAGACAGGGCGATCCAGTGTGGCGGACATCCACTGCAGGTCGTAGTGTGCCGCGTCCTGGTTGTCGTCCCGGGTGCCCTCGTCACTGAGGTTGGACTGGAAGATGCCCGCTGCCGACCGGGGCAGAAAGTCCTCGTAGGTGATGGGCTCGGCAGCAATCAGGCCCTGGTCCAGCAGATCGGTGAGAGGCCGGTACGACGGCAGTGGCGTCGCGCTGAGGGGACGGAACTCGAAGTACGCCAGCCCGGCTTCGAGCAGACCCCGCTCCGTCGCGGGGAAGGACTCCGCCCAAGCCTCGCGGGCCACTACGGCCCGCTCCGCGGCCGGCCGGCCGCCCGCCCGCCGGTCGATCTCCTCCAGCAGCCCGTCGTAGCGGCTGCGCCCGGACGGGGTGAGCGCGATGCCACGCGCCTCGACCTCGCCGAAGCGGACACGCAAGGACCCGGGCCCGACGCTGCCGTCGGGGTGGCGCATCATGCGCGGCTCGGACAACGCCCGGAACGAGGTCTGGCGCAGCAGCACGTCGGGCCCCTCCCAGCAGGGAGGCCCCTGAATGGCGTCGATCATCCGGATGCCCCGTTCGGACATCCGGCGGTACAGCTCATCGATGTCCAGCACCCGCGGGGTGAGGTGATTGACATGGGTGCTGCGCACTCCGCCGATGTCGGCCGCGACCGCGGAGATCTTCTCCAGCTCCTCGTACCAGGCGCGATCGATCGGCTCGGAGCTCAGCTCGAACGAGCCCACCGCAAGGTCGAGGAAGCGCTCCGCATCCGCTTCGGACAGCTCCCTGTCCTGCTCGGCGACCTTGGCGAGTTCGAGCAGTTCGGGAGCGAACAGCTGCCGGTCCGCCAGGAACGACTCCAGTCGGCCTCGCAGGTCCGCGTCGAAAAAGCGGGGGTCGTCCGTCGTGAGCACGGAGGTGAACATCCGGAACGGATTGCGCGCCAGCTCCTCCGCGTCGATCGGCCGGAACGCCGTGGAGACGACCGGGACCGAACTGGCCGCGGCCGCCCGCAGGTCGTAGAAGCCGACCGGGTGCATGCCGAGCGCGCCGAAGACCCGCCCTGCCTCGTGCAGCTCGCGCGGGGTGCCGAGCCTGATGGCGCCGTGGCGTTCGGCGGTCACCCGGCTGATGGAGCCAAACCGTTCGGCGTCGGCACCCAGCTTGCGCAGAACGTCGTCGTTGACCTCGCGGGAGACCTCGACGAGCGTGGTGTACGCCGGGACTTCATCGCCGTACATGTCGGACAGCCGCTGGGCGAAGGCGGCGCGCAGCTGCCACTGGGGGATCGTCGTCATGCCGCTTCCCTTTCCCACTCGACGGAGCCGCCGGGCATGGTCTTACGGGTGTTGCGGTAGCCGTAGACGGCGTACACGACCAGTCCGACGGCGAGCCAGGCGCCCATCCGGACCCAGGTCTGCCAGTCCAGGTAGACCATGAGCCACACGGAGAAGGCAATGCTCAGGATCGGGACGAGCGGAACAGCGGGACACCGGAAGGTGCGCTTGAGGTCGGGCCTGGTGCGGCGCAGGACGATGACCGCGGCGGAGACCAGGACGAAGGCCAGCAGGACACCGATGTTGATCATTTCGGCGACCTCTCCGATGGGGAAGAAGGCCGCCACCACGGCGCTGACGACGCCGATCGTCCAGGTCGCTCGTGTGGGGACCTTCCGCCTGGGGTGCAAGCGGCTGAACCCCTTGGGCAGCAGCCCGTCGCGGCTGAGTGCGTAGCCGATGCGGGAGGCGCCCATCATGAAGGAGAACGTCACGGTCATGATGCCGATCACCGCCCCGACCGCGATGACGTTGGCCAGCCCGTTCAGGCCTACGCCGGCGAAGGCGCTGGAGAAGCCACTCGCCGGGTTGATCTCCGAGTACCGCTGGATGCCGGTCAGCACGATGGTCGCGAGGACATACAGGACCATGGAGATCCCGAGGGACAGCAGCATGGCCTTGGGCAGCTGTCGCTGGGCGTCCTTCGACTCCTCCGCAGCGGTGCTGAGTGCGTCGTAGCCGAACACCGCGAAGAAGACCGTCGAAGCTCCGGCGAGCGCGCCGCTCACGCCGAAGGGAGCGAAGGGCTGCAGGTTGCCGAAGTCGACCTTGGTGAAGCCGACGACCACGATGACGAGGACGATGGCGATCTTCACGATTGTCAGAACGGTCTCGACCCGCGCCGAGGCGCGGGTGCCCCGGGTGAGCAGCCAGGCCACAGCCAGACAGATGAGCGCGGCGACGAGATCGATACGATGCCCGTCGCCCGTACCGGGAGCACCCAGTGCCCAGGCCGGGATCGAGACGCCGAACGCATCGAGTAGGAAGCCGACGTATCCGGACATGCCGATCGCGACGGCAGCGACGATCGCGGTGTACTCCAGGAGGAGATCCCAGCCGATGATCCATCCCACGACTTCACCGAGCACGGCCGCGCAGTAGGTGTACGACGATCCCGCACGCGGCACCATGCCGGCGAACTCCGCGTAGGCGAAGGCCGCGAACAGGGAAGCGACTCCGGCCACCAGGAACGAGATCAGCACTGCCGGCCCGGCGACGTCGCGGGCGACTGCTCCGGCCAGGCTGAAGATTCCGGCGCCGATGATCGCACCGACCCCGATCATGGTCAGCTGCGTGAGGCCGAGAGCCCGGACCATCTTTTCCTCGGGCGGGAGCTCCGACGGCAACGTCCGCCGGAAGACGCCCCTGGCACCGGTTCCGAAGAGTTTTTGTGTGGAGGGCGGTGATGATGAGGGGATACGGGTGGTCGACATAAGCGCCTTCCTTCTTTCGGGCACTTCGACGGGGATTGGCCAACATGATGGCCAGCTGATTCAGCACCGTCGCTGGTTGGTTGTCCGAAGTCGACCGCCTCTTTTCCGACAGCTGTCGGAGGGGTGGTACCAGGGCACGCCGATAGCTTTCCCTGCATGAATGACGCTGCGCTGCACCGGTCCACCGTCGCGATTCACGCCGGCCGGGGACCGCGAACACATGGCACTCCGCTGAATCCGCCGGCGACCCCTGTATCGAATTTTCACGGCGGCCCCTACGCGAGGGAGCAAGGTGCGCCCGCGTGGGAAGCCTTCGAGGAGGCCGTAGGGGCCCTGGACGGCGGCCGGTCCGTCTCGTTCGCCTCGGGTATCGGGGCGACCGCGGCGATCATCGAGGCGCTGCCCGCCGCCGCCAAAGTGGTGGGCCCGGCCGCCGGGTACGCCTGGACACGCAGCCTTCTTCAGGAGCGGGCCGAGAGCGGGCGCATCTCGCTGACCGAGGTCGACACCTCGGACACCGAGGCAACGCTGAAGGCGTGTGAGGAAGCCGACCTGCTCTGGCTGGAGAGCCCGAGCAACCCCATGATCGAGATCGCGGAACTGGACCGGCTGTGCGCGGAACTGCGCGAGCGGCAGACGTTGGTAGCGGTCGACTCCACCTTCGCCACTCCACTCCTGCAACGACCACTGGAGATGGGGGCGGACTTCTCGATGCACAGTGCGTCGAAGTTCATCGGTGGACACAGTGACTTGCTGCTGGGTGTAGTGACCGTCCAGGACGATCGTCTCGACGCCAAGTTGCGCCATGTGAGGGCTCAACACGGCGCGATCCCCGGCGCGTTGGAGTCATATCTGGCTCTGAGGGGGCTGCGCACCCTGCCGCTGCGGATCGAGACCGCGCAGCGCACGGCTCTCGAACTGGCCCAGCGCCTGTCCTCCCATCCGGCGGTGACCGCTGTGCACTACGCCGGCCTCCCGGAGGACCCCGGCCATGAGCGGGCCAAGCGCTTCATGGACGGTTTCGGGGCAATGCTCTCGATCGAGCTGAACGCCGGCCCCGAAGTCGCCGAGGCAGTGTGCCGCACGGTGCGCATCTTTACCCACGCGAAGAGCCTCGGCGGCATCGAGAGCCTCATCGACCGCCGCGCCCGCTACAGCGGATCCTCCGCCCCCCAGTCCCTGCTGCGGCTCAGCATCGGCTGCGAGCACGTCGAAGACCTTTGGAACGACCTTTCCCACGCCCTTGAACAGGAGAATCAGCGATGACCAGCACCACCAAGCTCGACGGCCGCGTCGCCATCGTCACCGGCGCCGCCCGCGGCATCGGCAACGCCATCTCCCGAGCGTTCGCAGCCGAAGGCGCTCACGTCGTCCTCGCCGACATCGACGAGAGCCTGGCGAAGGAGGCCGCCGACCGCATCGTCGCCAAGGGTGGCTCGGCTGTCGGCGTCGGCGCGGACGTCGGTGTCTCGTCCGAGGTCGACGCGATCTTCGAGGCGACACTGAGCCAGTTCGGCCGTCTCGACATTCTCGTGAACAACGCTGCCGTGATGGGGGCAGGCCGACACTTCCTCGACACCGACGAGCAGTGGTGGGACCAGTTCCTCACCACTAATCTCAAGAGCCACTACCTGTGCATCCGCAGGGCCGCTCCGATCATGGCCCGGCAGCGGTCCGGCAGCATCATCAACCTTTCCAGCGGCGGCGCCACCCGCTCCCACCGCGGCATGATCGCCTATGACGCGTCCAAGGGCGGCATCGAGGCGCTCACCCGTGGCCTGGCCCTCGAACTGGGCCCGTACGGTGTCCGCGTCAACGCGCTTGTACCCGGCCTGATCGCCACCGACCCCAACGAGTCCGAGGAGTCCCGCGCCCGCCGTGACGCGACGATCCCCCTGGGGCGCGGTGGTGTGGCCGACGACCTCGCTGGCCCTGCGGTGTTCCTCGCCTCGGACGATGCCCGTTACGTGACCGGTGCCCGGCTGGTGGTCGACGGCGGTGTCCTGGTGCAGCAGCGCAGCCCGCAGGTCGAGACCTTCCCCGTCAGCGCCTTCCCGGAGGTGCTGAGCGATGACACCGATGCGGCCAACTGACGCCCGCCAGCACGCCACCACATCCAGAGGAGGTATTGATGTCCGCTGCACCGAACACCGGTGTGTTGCCTGAGGACGTCGACGTCGTCGTCATCGGGGCCGGCATCGTCGGAGCCAGTTGCGCCTTCCACCTCGCGGCACGAGGCGCCACGGTGGCCGTGCTCGAAGCGAATGAAGGCCCCGCCATGGAGAGCACGGGCCGCTCGTTCGCCTCAATACGCACCCAGTGGGCCGACGCCACCAACATCCAGCTCTCTTGGTCGAGTATCCAGACCTACCGCGACTTCGAGTCGCTGTACGGCACGGACGTGGGCTACCGGGCCTCGGGCTACCTGCTGCTCGTCCCCGAAGAGGGGTGGGAAGCACAGCTGAAGGCCGTGGAACTGCAGCGCTCACTGGGGGCGTCGATCGAGGTCCTCTCCCCGACGGCGGCGCAGCGGCACATCTCGTTCGACACGTCGGGTCTGGGCGGTTGTACCTGGGGACACGCAGACGGGGTGGTCGACCCGCACCTGGTCACCACGACATACCTGGATCTGGCCCGCAAACGCGGTGCCGCCGTCCATTTCCAGCAACGGGTCACAGCCATCGAGCAGGCCGGCGACGGATGGGAGCTCAACGTCCCGAAGGGGACACTGCACGCTCGGTATGTCGTCAACGCGGCAGGCGGGTGGGCCGGTGAAGTGGCAGCCCTGGCAGGTTTGTCCGTCCCGGTCGAGCACGTCAGGCGCATGATCTACGCCAGCGCACCGCAGGCGCTCAACCGTCCTGTGCCGATGACGATCGACGTGCGCACCGGGGTTTACCTGCGCAGCGAGGGCCCGCGCCTGCTGATCGGCTGCGCGAACCCCGACGAGGCGCCCGGCTACAACACGCGCGTGGACTGGAAATGGCTCGAGTCGGCGATGGAGCTGGGAGTCCCCCGATTCCCGTGGCTGGCCGAGGTACCCATCGACAGTCACGCCTCTTGGGCGGGCACGTACGAGGTCACACCGGATCACCGGCCCTTCGTGGGAGCGATGCCCGAAGCGCCGAGGTGGATCAACGCCTGCGGATTCTCCGGACACGGCGTGATGCAGGCGCCCATGGTCGGACACGTGACCGCCGAGGAGATCATCGACGGCCGGGCCTCCAGCATCGACATCGACGCACTGAGAATCGACCGCCTTGCCGGTGCGGCGCTCGCCCAGACCTCGCTGGTCTTCTGATCGATTCCTTGAGCCGATGTTCCAAGAGTGAAAGGTGTGGAATGTGAGTACGGCGATCCCCCTGAGCCATCACCGGTCTCACGGTGAATGGGTCTTCACGTCCGGACAGATCGGACGTGATGCCGACGGGGTCATCCCCACCGATTTCGGTGCCCAGATGCGAGTGGCCATCGAGTCGCTCAAGAGGCACCTGGAGGAGGCCGGCGCGTCCCTCGACACGGTCATCAAGACCACGGTGTTCCTCGCGCGGCAGGGGGACTTCGCGGAGATGAACGACATCTACTCGACGTACTTCAACCAGCCGTGGCCCGCTCGCTCCACCATCGTCGCGGGTATGGTCCGGTCCGAGTTGCTCTTCGAGATCGAAGCCATCGCTCATCGCGGATGATGCTGACGCGCCCTGCGCGTGGACATCCAGCCCTCCCGCACTACTGACTGTGAAAGCGTGATGTCGTCACGGTGGGGCGAGCGCGAGTTCAAATCCAGTGAGGCGGCCGGCGAGAACATCGTGGCGGTACTGGAGTTGGCGTAACCCCCGCCGGACGACGGTGATCAGGTCGTGTGGGTCGGTGAAAGCGCGGTTGGCCGCAGCGGTGCGCCGCAGTACCGACCAGATGCCATGGACCGGGTTGAGGTCCGGTGCGTAGGACGGTAGTTGGTAGACGATGAGCCAGAACCGTTCAGCGATGGAGCGGGGCATGCCGGCCGTCAGGTGGGTGTTCAAGTTGTCCCGCACCACCGGGGTGCGGCCGCGCTGTGACGAGGTCTTGGCCTGCGACGGCGTCATGGAGAATCCGGCTTCGTCCGGGCGCTGCTGCACCCGACGACACGGCACAGGAAGATTACGCTGTGGCAATGTCCACCTCTTTCATCCGGCCATCTTTTCCAGTTACGCGCCGCTTCAATATAGCTTTCCCTATGACAGGCAGGGCTTGCAGTCGAATGAGTGTACGACGTTGTAAAATCTGTAGATGTGTAGCCGGGGTGAAGAATGCTTGTTGCCTCAGCCCGATTTTCTGATAGTAATTCACATAAGGGCGCACTTTCTTTTCCCACGAGCTGAGGGCCAACTCCAGGTCCTCAGGGTGGCGTTCGAGCATGGTGCCGAGGAGTTCAGCGCCGCTGAGAGCCGCCGAAAGACCCATACCGGAGTACAGCGTGGGACACCATGCCGCGTCGCCTACCAGGACGACGCGCCGGTCATGCCATGCGTCAAGGTTGACTTGCTCGACTGAGTCGAAGAGTATTTCGTTGGCCTTCTCCAGCTCGTCGACTGCTTGGCCGAGTATGGGACCAAGCGGTCGAGAACCGAACACACGACGGATGCGTTGGGTCGGCGGCTCACCGAACTCCGCGTCCACGTCTTCGGTCCGGTAGGAAAACAGCAGAGTTGGAGCTTGGTCGGCGAAGGGGAAGAGCCACATGGACCTGCCGGGCTCCATCAGGGTGGCACCGTCATGAGAGGCGATCCCATCAAGAGGATCGGTCAGCTGGAAAGCCGCGATCATATGGTCCAGGCGCCTGAGATGCTGCTCGTGCGGGCCGAAGGCCAGCAGCCGGACGGTCGACCGAAGGCCGTCGGCACCGACGACCAAATCGAAGGACTCGATGACGTTTGTACCGTCCAAGGAGTTGGTCAGAGTTACCTCGACAGCTTCGGCGCCCTGCTTGATTGCCGTCGGTGTGGTGGAAAAACGAATCTCGATGTGCTCGGGTAGTGCTGCATACGCTGCTCGCTCGGCGTCGCCCCGCAGCATGATCCAAGGACGACCGGGCAGATCGCTGAATCCCAGTCCGGGCTTGCCGCGCCCCATCCGGTCTAAGTCGATGGTTACGCTCCCCAGGGGGGCGCGGTCTGTCATTGACTTCAGGATGCCGAGGCGGTCTGCAGCGCGCCGTCCGGTGCCGAAGAGACCGACGAAGTAGCCGCCGGAACGTCGGGCGGCGTGCTTCTCTACGATGATCGGTGTCCAGCCTGCCTGACTCAGGCGTAGCGCGACAGATATTCCGCTGATGCCGAGACCGACCACAAGAACACGACGACCTACAGGCCGTCCTATTGCCTTCATAATACTCCCTTCAGGATTCTTGATCACTTTGACTATTGGGAGACAGGGTTGGGGGCCAACGCCGGATCAGGCAGGTACGGTTGTCGAGTGTGACTTATGGACAATTATTCAGCACGGAATCTCCTCCTCACCGCGAAACCGCACAACGGGCCGCGGTCAGGCATTCGTGAAGGTTTCACAGCAACTCTGTGTAGACGCGCGTTTAGGATGCGGTCTGGCCGACAGTCAGCCGCAGGAATTTAAATGAGATACATCGACCGATATCCTCGCAAGGGCCCGCCCCGTCGCGTCTGAATCGACAGAGGTTCATGGGCCCGGCGAGAGGGTGCTCCTATGCATCGTAGAGCTGTGGGGAAGAGTTATTTTCTTTGGTGACGGGTGGGGTAGCAGGTGGTAGATCTCGCGCGACGAAGTGTTTCAGGCACTGGATGATTGTTTTCTCTTGGGGAGGCCGTCGGTGGTGCGTTATGCGATGTATGTCTGAGTGTGAAGGCCGTACTTCATGCGGACCGGGACGGTTGTGCGCAGGGCTCAGTTGGCCCGCGGCGGCGACGTTCGAGGTTGTCACCAACGGATTCAGGAGCTGACCTGGAGCCTTGAGGCCCGCGACGGGTAACGCGAGCTTGGGGGCGGCTTTGATAACCAGCGGCCGATCTCGGCTTCGGTCTTCTTGGGCTCCTCGCCCATGCATGCTCCGCCATCCGCGTTCCGGGGCAAGCACCTGTGCAACTGACGCCGGCGTTCCAGCCGCTGCAACACCACCTGGATCGCCGCGGCCGAGCTGTCGTGTCTCGGACTCGCCAGCTGATCAGGGTGAAATGGCCTCACTTCGCGTGGAACGGTTGTCCGGCTGCGTGGAGGATGTGTGCTGTGGCGGGGCTGAGTTCGGTGGGTTTGTCGTCTCCGACGATCACGGTGCCGCCGAGATACGCGACGTGGCGTCCGAAGGCGTAGTTGGGCTCGAACGCGAAACTCATTCCGGGCTTGAGCTCCATGTCAGCCATGATTGTTGGTTGGTCATCTACGGCGGGGTACTCCTCGGTGCCGGGGAGTTTGCCGATGTCTCCGGGAAATCCTCCCAGTGCCATCAACGGGTTGAGGGAGTGGATGGCCGGTCCGAACACCCATCCGTCAGCCGCTTTAATCGGGGCGAGCATTTCTTCCACGAAGTCGCCGAACGTGCGCCCGGGACGCAGTGCTTGCAGTCCGGCTTCGTAGGCGGCGCGGGCCACTTCGGCGGCCCGTTGCAGGTCCTTTGGAACCTTGCCGACGACGATTGTGGCTTGATGCTGGGTATGGCGTCCACCGAAGTTGCAGAAGACCTCGGCCCGGATGATGTCGCCGTCCTCAAGCGTACGGGGTTTCTGGGGACGGTAGCCCCATTGCGGCCAGCCCGAGGCGATCGGGGCGGGACCCGACCAAAAGTGCATGGGCGGGGGGATGGCTCCGCGCGTGAACCCAGCGGCCATTCCTGCGGCGTAGACCTTGCTCTCGGATATGCCTGCCGCAGCTGTGTCGACCATGGCTGCCACCATGACGTCGCCGATCCTCGCAGCGTGCTGCAGCACGGCGATCTCTTCTTCACTCAGGGCCATGATGAGCTGTGAGAAGGACTGGGCGAGTGGAATAAAGTCCGCTCGGGGAAACTGGACCAGGACGTTGTTCCAGACGTGGTAGGGGATGGTGCCCTCAGGGTGCCACGGAGGATAGAAGTCCAGCCCGATGACACCGATCCGCCCTGTTTCCAGACCCAACTCATGGAGAGTGTCGGCGAGGGCACGGGAGTCTCGGGAGCCCCGCAGGTTCGGGGCGTCGATCCAGATCGTGTCGCCTCTGCGTGCTGATTCCAGGTGGTCCATGGAGTACAGGGGCATGGGCATGAGGGAGATCGGCTCGCCATGACGGGGGAATACCACGGTGGTCCCCGGTCGGCCATTGGTGAACCAGGTGTCGTAGCTGACAGCTCCCGGGCCGGCGTCTTCGTGTTCACCGAAGACGATCAGCGCGTCAACCGTCTCACGGTCCATGAACGTACGAGCCAGGCGCCATCGGCGATCACGCTCGGAGAGTGAAAACTCGGGGACTGCTTGGGTACTCATACTGTTCTCCTCCCTTCTTTCCGTCCTGATGTTCGCTCGCGAAGGATTACTGGAGACGGTTGCCGCACCCGATCTTGACGAGTCGGGGAGTCATCACCCGAACCGTAGTCAGTCTTTTTGGGGGGCGCAGGGCTCGGGCTACCTTGGCGTCTTCCACCATGAGCCGGAGGATCTCACCTCTTGAGCATCTGCTCGGTCATCTCCCACAGCCGCTGGGCTGCGTGGGAGTCGATGGCGTGAGAGGTGGCTTCGGATGGGATGTAGTCAGCGGTCAAGGCCCGGGGCTCGTCATCCAGCGGCGAGATATCGTTGTCCTTGAGATAGACTCCTCCGATTTCGTCGAGCAGAGGGCTGGTCGCGGCGAAGACGATGGTGCTCGCGCCCTGTTGCGGCGTCTTCTTACCAGCATCCGGGTCGATGATCGGAAAGCCTTGCTCGTTGATCAGGCCCAGGGCCCGGTCTTCCTCGGGACTGTTCTGCTGTTCAAGGCCGTGTCAATGACGATGCCTGGGTGCACCGCGTAGCCGTGGATGTCTTCGGTGGCGAACCGGCGGTCCAGTTCGACGGCGAAGAGCACGTTGGCGGTCTTCGCCTGGGCGTAGGCCATGTGGGGTCATAGTCACCGTCAGTGAAGTTGGGATCCTCCCAGCGAATGTCCGACATGCGCTGGGCGCCAGAACTGACGTTGACGACTCGCGCGCCGTGGGCCTCGCGCAGGGCGGGGAAGGGTGCTGATTGTGGCTCATGATCGTGCCCTTCGCGCGGCTGACGGGTAGATCAGTGCGCCTGGGCAGTGCGCCTACGCGCACGGCCTGCCGACCGAGAGTCGGCATCAGGCGGGCACTGGCATACTTGGCAGCTGACCACCCTTAAGCGGTGCAGTGCTCCGCTTAATAATCGGATCGCTGATCCGTTTTGTCAAACAGTCCCCAGGAGATCGCCCGTCTATGCCCGTCGAAGGCACCCGCCGGCCGGAGGAGCGCGGCAAGCGCTCCGACGCGCTGCGCAACCGCCAGATACTTCTGAACGCCGCGGCCGAGGTCTTCGCTGAGGTCGGCGTGGATGCACCGATCCGCCGGATCTCAGCTCAGGCGGGCATGGGCATGGCCACGATCTACCGGCACTTCCCGACCCGGGCGGAACTGATCGCCGCGGTCTACAACCACCAGATCGAAGCTTGTGCACAAGCTGGACCGCGACTGCTGGCAGAGAGTGCCTCACCGCTCACAGCGCTCCGTGAGTGGATCGATTTGTTCGTCGACTTCTTGGTCACCAAACACGGTCTGGCCGACGCCCTGCGCTCGGACGACGAGCGCTTCGCCGCGCTGCACGCCCACTTCATCGATCGACTCGTGCCTGTCTGCGACCATCTGCTGGAGACAGCGGTCCAGGGGGGCGAGGCCAGGCCTGGAGTCAAAGCCTACGAATTGATGCGCGGGGTCGGCGGCTTGTGCATGGGAGGAGCTCCTGAGGGAGACGAGCACTATGAGCCCCGCCGCCTGGTCACGGTTCTGCTCGACGGGCTGAAGCTCACCCAGTGAAGCCGAGGGCAAAGCGCTGCGTGGCGTCACCAACTTGTCGGCCTCGGCGCTGACCTGGGTCATGTAGAGGTCACGCGTGGCGCGTACTCAGATGCCGCGGGAGGGCCTCCAGCAGGACGCCGCAGTCCCGCTTGTTAAAGAGTCATCTCATTTGGCGAGTCTGCGGTAGCAGATGAGAGTGCAGGCGATGCTGGTGAAGGCGAGGAAGTGCTCGGCTTTGCGCTCGTAGCATCGGTGGAGGCGTCGGCACCCGGCGAGCCAAGCCGTGGTGATGGTCCGCGGTGGCGGCCCAGTCGCTGCGAAGTCGTCTCGATTCCCTTGCGGGCGATGCGGTGCGCGATGCCGCGCTCGCGTAACCATCGCCGCAGGTGGGCGTAGTCGTATCCCTTGTCGCCGCGGAGCTTTCCCGGCTTGCGTCGTCGTCGGCCTCGGCGGGAGCGGATCGGCGATATGCCCCTCACAAGCGGGATCAGGGCTTGGCTGTCGTGCAGGTTCGCCGCCGAGAAACCGTGAACCGACCGCTGCTGTTCCTCGACGTGGACGGGCCACTCAACCCTTACGCAGCCCAACCGGAGAGGCGTCCCAGCGGTTGCCGCACCCAGATGTCCCGGAACAATACCCATGAGGACGACAGGGACCTACCGTCCCGACGACGCTCCCTGCGTGTCTGGCTCACCCCAGAGCACGGACGAATCCTACTCCAGCTCGGTTTGAGCTGCGCCGGGCCACCGCATGGATGGACGACGCCAACCAGTGATCTTTTTCAGCGTTGCCTCTCCAGGGTGAGGACGGCTCGCGCGATGGACGTCATCCGGTTCAGGCTGATCCGTGATCTGCTGAAGATCTGCCAGGACTTCAGTTGTGCCATGCCTCGTTCGACGGGAGGGCGGGCCTGGGTGAGCGAGTGGTTGACGGTCTGCTGGGTAGGGGTGAATTCGCCGCCCGGTGGGCGCTTGCGGCCTG
The DNA here is from genome assembly GCF_055570675.1 of Streptomyces sp. NPDC031111. Taxonomy (NCBI): domain Bacteria; kingdom Bacillati; phylum Actinomycetota; class Actinomycetes; order Kitasatosporales; family Streptomycetaceae; genus Streptomyces; species Streptomyces sp. NPDC031111. Next base: position 15,190 of record NZ_JBVIGS010000037.1, on the reverse strand, counting down.
TGGCCACCCGGGGCCTGCACCTTGGTAGGCGCGATCGGCGAGGACGGGGACGCCCTGGCGTTCGCAGATTCTGATGATCACGTGGGCGCGGTCCGCGGTGAGATCCATAGCACCCTGCGGTGGGGTCGGTGCCGACCTGGAAGTTCACGCCGCGCCGGCGATGATTTCCCGAGTAGTCCGCGCGGCTGTCGCCGACCCGGTGCATTCAGCGAGGGTGCCGTCGAGGAGGACGATGTCCGGGTCATTCTCGCGCAGGGTCTTCAGCAGGCCCGGGGCGCGGTCGGCGAGCAGGTCGACGACTGTTGTGACGTAGGTGTGTGTGGCGACGGATATCCCGAAGCCGGCGGCGATGCAAGCGAGGGTGTCGTGACGGTGCAGATACACCAGTGCGACCAGCGCACGCCCGTGCGGCGGAGTTTGCAGCGCCGGTCACCCTCTACGGAGGGTGATGCGCATCGTGCGCCACTCAAGGAGGGCGTGCGGCAGGCCGAGTGCGGCAGGATAGGGAACCAACGAGGCTTCCGTGCCGGTGGGTTGAGAATCCGAACACCTCCCTCAACGGCACGGGGGCCTCGTGCGTTGCGGCCGTCCGCGCAACCCGCCGCAGTCACCCGATCGGTAGCCACGCTGAAAAGGTCTCACGGACTTCAGCTCGTCAGGGGCAAATTTTGACGAAGTCCCTGATTGTGCTGGAGCGGTGGCTGTATCCCGTGGTGTGTGAGGTACGCAGATGGGGGCGGGCTGACCGCTGCGGGGGCGACGGCGCCGGGAGTCGGTGCGGGCGCAGGCGGCCAGGCTGTTCGAGCAGAAGGTCAAGCCGCTGGAGTGGCACGACGCCTGCGGGCGAGCCTGAAGTCGGCCTACTAGTGGCATCAACTGTGGCGGGACGACGGTCGCCAGGGAGCCTCATCTACGGATGATGAGCGCCCACGCGCGGTCTTCGCCGGGGGCGGTCGTTGCCTAATGCGGCGCGAAGGTTACGCGCGCGCTGCCATCAAATCTGCGCGGAGGGCCTCCTTGTCGACCTTGCCGATGAGGGTTCTGGGGAGGGCTTGGGTGAACGAATAGGAAGCGGGCCTATATAGTTCACCCAGGGCGCCGTCGATCTCGAGGGTCAGCCGGGTCAGGTCTGGTACGTTGGTGGGGTCTTCAGGTACCAGTACGACGTGCACAATCTCCCTGTCGTCGTCATCGAGCAGGCCGATGGTGGCTGCGTCCCGGATGGCGGGTTGTGCGGTGAGGAAGTCGTCCAGCAGTCGGGAGTAGACGTTATCGGCTGCGATGCCCGTGACGATGATGTCCCGTGCCCGGCCAACCAGGTACAGGTAACCATTCTCGTCCTGGCGGGCGATGTCTCCGCTGCGAAACCAACCATCGTCGTCGATTACCTCGGCGGTTCGTCCCGGATCGTTCCAGTAGCCCTCCATGACTGAGCGACTGCGCACGTACAGCTCACCGTGCTGCCCCAACGCCACCAGCTTGCCGTTGTCGTCACGCAGCTCCACCTCGACTCCGGGCAAGGGACGCCCGCAGCTGCTCAAGGACTCGGGCCGTCGCAGGTCGTGTTCCCGCGGGGTGAGCGCAGTGACGATTCCTGATTCGGTTGCCCCGTAGAACTGGGTCAGTACCGGTCCGAATCGTTGTACAGATTGCGTGAGGCGTGCTGGAGACGCGGACGCACCAAGGTAAATGATGGACCTCAACGCGGTGAAGCGGCCGGGACGGCACTCGGGGTGATCAAGCAGCTCATACAGCATAGGAGTCACCACCGTCATCATGGTGACACGCTCGCCATCCATCACGGACAGGGCTGTGCCGGCGTCGAACTTCCTCAACATTACCGTCGTGTGGCCGCTCAGGACGCTCACCAGGAATGAGGTGTGACCGCTGGTATGCGTTACCAGCGTGGCTATCAGAAACGTGGGGTTGGATGAGACATCGTCGGTGTACGCGCGGGAAACCTGAACGATGCTGTCGTAGTAACTCTTGCGGTGAACGACCAGCTTGGGTAGCCCTGTAGTGCCGCCTGTGTAGAGGATCGTGGCCAGGTGACGGCCGTCGGAGGCGTCGCGGAGCGAGAGATCGGTGGTGCCGGACGAGGCTACTAGGAGGTCAGCCGCGAACGATGAGGGGCCAACGCTGAAGACATGCGGCAGTGTGATCCGGTCAGCGATGAGCTGGGCCCGCTCTTCCAGAGACGGGTCGAAAAGTAGAACCTTGACCTCGGCGCGGTCGATCAGCGCCTCGAGTTCGTTGTTGCCGGGCTCCGGAGGCACGAAAACCAGTCGGCAACCTGTGAAGTGGACGGCCAGCTGAAGCAGCAACGCCTCTGGCGAGTTCTCCACGAACATTGCAACTCCGTCACCCTCTACCAGCCCCAAGTCACGTAGTGCAGCGGCGAATATTAGGGTCGTACTGACGGCCTCGGCACCACTGATACGCCGCGCCCCCGCGACGATCGCGTCCTTGCTGCCTCTGGCGGCGAGTCGCTGCAGGACGGAGACGGTGTAGTTCTCGCTGCTACTTTGCGTGTCCATAATTCTTCTTTTCTGCCCGCGTGAAGCGTAGAGGAGCCTGCAGAGGGTCTGGGTAATGCTGCATCGGCTGAGCCCTGGACGAGTCGGGCTTGTGTGGGGAGTTGGGTCGGTTGCGATGCGAGATCGACTCGGCGCACAAGCGGGCCCTTACGGTGAGGTGACCCTTCGAGCTGGAACGAGGAGGGACGATGCGATTCGGCAAGCGGTGCCATGAGCGGCTTCGTCCGCATGCAGGCAAGCGCGAGGAGCCGCTAGGCTTCGGATCTTGATCCATCATCACGGCTCCATCAACGCGTGTCAAGAAAGAACGTTCTCCCTATGTCTTCATGGGTCGCAAACAGTGCCAGCCCCTGAAGCGCCTTCCTGCCCTACGGGCAAGGCGAACAAGCCCTTCCCCATCCGACTTGCGGTTGCGGCGAACGCCGTTTGCTTCACGACAGGTTCACCGGTCGCACTCCGGATCCTGGCCGCGACCGCCGCGCGACAACTTGCGGCGGGCAAGGCCCTCTGAGGGCGGTCGGCTCCAGCACGGACCCCCACTCGCCGAGTCATTCAACGCGACTGGCAAACGGGGCACCCGGCCCAGGCTGCTGGGCGCCCAGGCCCGGGACGCCGAGCGCGATGCCCATGTGGACCTCTTCCGGTGACTGCATTGCTACGACACCGACCGAGCCCCCGCGCCGGATACCACAGTCCGATCGCCTACCAGCGAGGACTCCGAGCAATATCAACTGCGCTGACCGAAGCCGCATCACCCGTGCTCAGCCTCAGGAGCCAAGCCCAGCAAGCCTGATGGCGCCACGCTGTCGCCGCCCGTGTCATCCAGGGCCTACCGTGCGCGAGGCCGTTATGTTCTGTCTCTCTGGTCAGCGTCGGGTCCCGATCAGGATGCCGGCGAGGTGGAGTGCGGCCTGTGCTTGAGGCGACTGATGCACCGTTCGACGGTGTTCCGCTGTTTGTAGGCATCGCGGTCGAAGCCGGGCGGGCGGCCGCCCTTGGCGGCCTCGTCGTAACCGGTGGCTGATCTGGTCGGAGGGCTGCGGGATGACAGCTTGGATCCCCCGGCGTCGTAGTTGACTGCGAATAGCGCGGGATGAGTAGGCCCGGTCGGCCAGCACGGCGGAGGGGCGGTTCGCGGCCTGCCCGGACCGCTTCGAGGCACGCGGACGCGGGCCATCACCGTCTCGAAAGCGGGGGAGTCAGCGGCTTGTCCCGCGGCGACGGTGAAGGCCAGAGGTCGTGCACCGCCGTCGGCGGTGCAGGCGAGGGTGTCGTGACGGCGCAGGCACACCAGTGCGACCAGCGCACGCCGGGGCGGCGGAAGTTTGCAGCGCCGGTCACGGAGGACGATGAGCATCGTGTCCCACTTGACGAGGGCGTGCGGCAGGCCGAGTGCGGCAGGATTGGGAACCAACGAGGCTCCTGTGCCGGTGGGTTGAGAATTCGAACACCTCCCTCAACGGAACGGGGGCCTCCGCAGTCACCCGATCGGTGGCCACGCTGAAGAGGTTCAGTGTGTCGGCAAGTGCCGCAACAGTCGGGAAGGCGCCGGGGTGGCCACGCGACCGGATCCGTTCTTCCGGAGGGTCCCGGGCGGAGTGTGCGGCCAGCCGACGTCGAGCATCGATCGGCAGCGTCGCGCCCGTCGCAGCAGGGCGCCATGGCGCTCGCCGCGTTCCACCTCGGCGGGGTGGGCGGCAGCCCTGAGCGCGAGCCCATTCTAACTGGCTGATCACGTCGGTGATCAGCCAGCACACCCCCCAACTACTCGAGCGCTATGGAGTGGGTCCGGACACCGCGGCAGCCCTCCTTATCGCCACCGGCGACAACCCGGAGCGACTCCGCAGCGAGGCTTCATTCGCCTCACTCTGCGGCGTGAGCCCGGTCGAAGCCTCGTCGGGCAAGACACAGCGCACAAGGCTGAATAGAGGCGGTGACCGGCAGGCCAACTCGGCCCTCTACACCATCGTCCTTGCCCGTCTGCGTTGGGAGACCCGCAGCCGCAGCTACGTCGAACGACGCATCGCCGAAGGCAAAACCCGACGCGAAGCCATCCGCTGCCTCAAACGCTACGTCGCCCGAGAGCTCTACACGATCATCATGCGAGCCCGCCCCATGCCCCAGGAGCAAGCCTTGGCCGCTTGACATCCATAGGGGCATCAAGACCACCACCTCCTACGAAGCAGCGGTCAGTCTCGCGTCATTCTTGCTCTGGGCGAGATCCGTTTGAAGACGGAACCTACTGCAACGGTGCTACGGCAAGGTCGAGACTCAGGCGTGGGACCGAGTCCACCGACGGCTCACCCACCGTGCGTCCTGGCTCGACGACGGTGAACTACCCTTGGTCGAGCGAACGTTGATTGGCTGAAGGTCGAGCACCTATGGAAGGAGCGAGACACTCCGCTGGTGTGGTTATGGTCCTCGAAGACCGGCGCCCCTGCGGACGACGTGGACTGTTTCGGCAGGCCTTTCCTCGCCGCATCGGTCTGGAGCAAACCTTCCGCTTCGCGAAACACACCCTCAGTTGGGCCACACCGAAACTCCGTACCCCCGAAGCAGTGGATCGCTGGACCTGGATCTTGATCGTCGCCCACACCCAGCTCCGGCTCGCCCGGCCCCTCGCCGAAGATCTCCGCCGCCCTTGGGAGAAACCCGACGCACCCGACCGGCTCACGCCGGCCCGGTCCGCCGAGGGTTCAGGAACATCCACGCTCACTTCGCTTGCCCGACCCGAGATCCCAAGCTCCGAGGTACCGGCCCCGGGCGGCCACCCTGCGCCAAGAACAGACACCGGGCGCCGCTACGACATCGACAAGACCGTCAAACGCCCCGAGACCCTCAAGGCTATCTGCCGGCCTGGCAGATTCTGGTAGGTAGGGAACAAGGCCAGCAGCTGTTGCTCTGTATCGCCCGGGCCGGGCATCGACCGAGCGTCAGTCCTTGCCTGTAGGGCTGCGGGCAGGACTACCTGGTGTCTTTGGGCTGCCTACAGCGTGCCGTCTGCGGCCGCGCGGTACATGCTCGGCACGGCGGGTGTGAAGCCGAGTTCGCGGGCGAGTGAGCCGTCGATGTGGCCCTGCCAGGGGTCGGTCAGTGGTTCGGAGGACTCCTTGTACTCGGCCCCGACGAGGCGCGCGATCTCGAGGACCGAGGCGGGGGCGTCGTCGGTGATATTCACGATATGCCCGTCCATCGCCCCAGTGAGGGCGAGCTGCACAGAGGTCGCGATGTCGTGGTGGTGAACAAGGCTGAGGGTCTTGGCGGGGTGCCAGTTCCAGGAACCCAGTAGTCCCGGAGCGGCCTGCAGGTGGCCGTCGCCTTCGCCGTAGACGAAGGCGAAGCGCAGGATGCTCCAGGTCAGTCCGCTCTCGCGCAGCGCTTGTTCCGCGGCAACCTTGCTCGCCGGGTAGGGCAGCTGCGGGTTGGTGGGGTCGCCTTCGCGGGCCGGCCTGGGCACGTCGGCGTCGTAGACGAGGCTGGTACTGGCCATGATGACGCGCGCTTCGGGGGCGTTCGCCTGCAGTGCCGCGATGAGATTGAGCGTGCCCTCGACATTGACGCGCTGGATCTGCTCGGGGTCGGGGGTGCGCAGGACGGCGGCGAGGTGGATGACGGCGGTGACGCCTTCGACGGCCTTGGGCAGCGATGCAGGGTCGAGCAGGTCGCCCTCGACGGTGGTGACGCCGACGGGGAGTTCCTTGCCGGGCCGCACGATCGCGCGGCAGTCGATGCCCGCGTCCGTGAGGCGGCGCAGGAGGCGGGAGCCGACGAGTCCGGTTCCACCGGTGATCAGGATGGTCATGTCTCTTTGCTTTCTGATAGGAGCTCGGTCAGTCGACCGGTTGCTGTGCGGAGCACACGAGTCGCCGTGTCGATGTCGGGTTGAGGGACACCGTCGAAGGCGGTTTCGAGGATGAGAGCGATCGGGTCCGGCAGCGCGCGCCACAGTGTGGCGCCAGCCGGAGTCATGGTCAGCACTTTCTGGCGCTGATCGGTGTCGTCCGGTATCTGCTCCACCAGGCCCTTGCGGACGAGCGCCGCCACCACGCCCGTGAGTGTGGCGCGCTCGATATGCAGCATGCGCACCAGGTCGCGCTGCGGAGTCGGCCCGGCGTTCGCGAGCTGGTGAAGGACGTACCACTGGGTGGGCCCGAGATCGTAGGGACGGAGTACTGACTCCATCACCAGGCGAGAGGCCATGTGGTACTTCTTCGCCCATGCTCCGGCGGACTCGTGTTGCGGATCTGTCCGTTCGTTAGTCATCTGACGATTATCGCTAGGCGCCTAACGTGGTCAAGCGAACCTTGAGTGCTTCCCATGTGGGTTGCCGGCGCAGTACGCGGCCAGGCCCTGTCGCGAAACGCTGTGGCCAAGCGCGGCTATGTCACCACGTCGAACCTCCAGGCATGCGGCGCCGAGCAGCGGTGGAGGCCTGGAGACCAGGTGCCGGTCGCTGCGGGCTGACGGGCCTATGTATGGGTGGTCCGCATCCGGCACGGGAGACTGTTGATCTCCTCGTATCCTGTGTCTGTCACGATCACGGTGCCGCCCGACACCACTCTCGTGCGCCCGATGCAAGCGTTGGGTTCGAACGCGAGGGTCGCACCAGCCGGGAGAACCAGTTCGCTGCCTGTCAACTGCGGCAGGTTCCGCGGTGCGGGACCGGGGAGCGTAGTGACGGGATGGGCATCCTGGTCGTTGACCCGGGTGAAGCCGAGGAACGCTTGCGGGTTGAGGCTATGCACCAGCGGCGTCAGGGCCCAGCAGCCGGCCTCCTCCAACGGTTGTTCCATCGCGTGGACGAGTTCGCTGAAGGTGATGCCGGCGCGCAGGACCGACAGCCCCGCCTCGTAGGAGGCCCGCGCGACGGATGCACACTGGGCGATGGTCGGGTCCGGTTCGCCGACGGCAATCGACATCTGTACCTGGACCTCGGCATTGCCGAAGGTCGGGAAGATCTCAGCCATGACCAGGTCCTGGTCAGCGATTTGGCGCACGGGTTCCGCCGTGGTGGTCCACCTAGGAGGCCCCCACGACAGGCTTGGATAGCCCGAGTTCAAGATGAGTGTGGGGTAGCGCACGTTGCATCCGTGCCGCGCCAGGGTGGCGAGCACGTCGGCATAGATCTCGGTCTCGGGCACCCCCGGGGCGACCCTGTTGAGCATTGCCTGACTGGCGGCTTCGGCCGCGCCCGCGGCCCAGCGGACCAGGGCGAGTTCCTCCTCGCTCTTGGGTAGCATCATCTCGTTGAACTTCCACGAGATGTCGACGATCTCGCGGTCGGGCAGGTTCTCGGTCAGGTCGATCCAGAACCGGGCAGGGAGGAACCCGCTGAACTCCCCTGCGGTCTGAGTCTCCAGACCGACGACCCCGATCCGGCCACGCGGACTCACGTCCTTGATCCACCCTGCCACTGCGGCTCCGCTCAGGCCGGTGACGTACTGGTCGATCCAGCGCACCGCGCCGCGAGCGAAGCTGTCCTCCGCCCGGAAGATGCGCGTGGCGCCCCAGGTCACGGTCACCGGGGCCTGCACACGGGGAAAGATCACCGCGCCCTCGATGTAGTCGTTGCTCAAGTAGTGCTCATAGTGGTCACGGCTGCGGAATCCGCCCACCAGGATGAGATCCAGATCGAGCTCCTCCATCAGGGCGCGCGTCCTGGCCCAGCGCCGATCCCGCTCCGCCAAGGACAGAGTCGGCCCCGGCGCGTGCGCCACACCGGGTACGCCGATCACCATGTGTGTCTCCTTTATGCAGACGGAGTCGTGCTCAGAAGGGGTAGCGCGGAAGTTCGCCGCGTAGAGTCGTCCACTGCGTCTCGGTGAACGCCTCGATGTTGGCCAGGTGGCCGCCGTGACGCGACCCGGTGCCCGAGGCGCCGACACCGCCGAAGGGGACTGGTGCCTCGTCGTTCACGGTCTGGTCGTTGATGTGTGCGTTCCCGGACGGGATGCGATCGGCAAGTTGCAGCCCGCGCATCACGTCGCGGGTGAGGATGCCGAGCGAAAGCCCGTATTCGGTGTCGCGCGCCAGCTCAACCGCTTCATCGAGGGTGGAGAAGCGGATGACTGGAGCCACCGGGCCGAAGATCTCCTCACGGAACGCGCGGTGATCGGGAGTGACGTGGTCCAGAACAGTCGGGCGATAGAACAGGTCCTGGTAGGAACCGCCTGTCCGCAGCTTCGCGCCGGCAGCGACTGTGTCAGTTACGATGGCGTGGATTCCATCGCGCTGGCGCTCATCAATGACGGGTCCGAGCTGGACCGGCGTATCCCCGGCCGGGTCCCCCACGACCAAAGCCTCTGCCCTCTCGGTCAGCTTGGCCACGTACTCGTCCGCGATCGACTCGTGCACAAGCTGTCGACCGGTCGCCATGCAGATCTGCCCCTGGTGAATGAACGAACCCGTCGCGCCCACACTCGGGGCGTGGGCGAGGTCGGCGTCATCGAGCACGATCAGTGCGTTGTTGCCGCCGAGTTCGAGGTGGGAGCGTTTGAGATGGTGCGCCGCCAATTCACCGACCCGCCGACCCGCGCCTGTCGAGCCGGTGAACGCGATCACCCGCGTCCGGGGCGTCGTGACCAGGCGCTCGCCCACCTGGGCTCCCCGACCCGGCAGCATCTGCAGCACCCCCGGTGGCAGGCCTGCCTCCTCGAAGATGGTGGCGAGGGTGACACCCCCGCTGATCGGGGTCCGGGTGTCCGGCTTGAGCAGCACCGCGTTCCCCAGGGCGAGAGCCGGTGCTACCGCACGGATGGACAAGACGACCGGTGCGTTGAAGGGCGCAATCACAGCCACCACTCCCACCGGAAAGCGCCGGCTCAGACTGAGCCGGTCCTGGGCGGACCGCAGAACCTCGCCGTAGGGCACGGAAGCCAAGGCTGCGGCCTCGTAGCACTCCTGCGCGGCTGTCTCGACTTCGAACTGCGCTTTCGCCCTGGCAGAGCCGGATTCAGCCCTGAGCCACCACGTGACCTCGTCGGCATGAGCGTGCCAGAGATCACCAGCACGCCGCAGGACTGCGGCTCTCTCCTCATAGCTGCACGCGGCCCATTCACGCTGGGCAGCCTCGGCCACCTCGGCTGCAGTATCCACGTCTTCGGGTGAGGCGAAGCCGATCGTGGCGAGGCGCTCACCGGTCGAAGGTGAATGGACGACGTGCTCCCCACCGGATCCAGGCACCCACTTACCCGTCCATATCTTGCCCGTCCACCGTGCCGGATCCAGAGGACCCGTCGCCACTCTTGTGTTACTCACTTGCTCACCTCTCCGTCGGGTGCGACGTCGACCCGTCGCGCGAAGCGACTCAGGCTGTCCTATCCAGGACTGGCTGGCGATGCAGCCTTTTCGCTAGGTGCCTCACAAATTCTGCTAGGCGCCTAGCGTCCTGTCAAGAAGCTAGGTGCCTAACGTTCTGTGGGTGGCGTCAGGGGTGTCGAGGGCCACGTCGCGAGCACCTCGGGGCCGGTGACACCCGCCACTGGAGCGATACCGCGGGAGTGTCCCCATCGCGGAATGTCGTGGTCGTAGTCGCGGAGGGCGAACAGCGAGTCCGGGTTGCGGCGGGGGCGGCCGGCACGGCCGCGGGCCAGCGGGACCGCGTCGAGCAGCGGCGGGAGCTGAGTGATGTCGTTGCGGTTGCCGCCGGTCAGCAGGACCGCGAGCGGGGTACCGTACCCGTCCTGACCGGACATCCGATGCGGTTACGGTAGGGCGTCAACCTGTAGCCGTAGGTGGTTCGGATCGGTCGGGGAATTTGGCGGATTGGTTGTAGCGGACCCGTGGGCTGAGGCGGTGGTGCAAGAAGCCGATCATGCGGTTGAAGAGGTTGCGTAGGGTTGAGATGCGGCGGTCCTCGTCAGTGCGACGTGGGTCGTCGTGCGCTTTTGAGCCTGGTGAGGCGGTCAGGGAGGCGAAGGCCCAGACGTAGCCGAGAGCGGCGAGGCGCTGGTCTTTGACGCGGCGGGCTTTGACAGACAGCTTCTTGCCGGACGCACGGGTACCCGGTATGACTCCGGCGTTGTAGTGAGGCGCTTGGCATCGGCGAATCGGTCGGTCGTCGCCGATCTCGGCGAGGCCGCCTACCGCGACTGACCGGTGGGCCAACCCGGGGACAACGGCAACGTGATGATCCCGCGCGGTGACACCGGCCACCAGTCCCCGCCCTGGTCTGGTGCGGTCGCCCTGTTCCGTAACGGCGCCCCTGCCCGACACCCCTTTGAGATCGCGCGGTTGACCGACACCACCACCGGTCTGCGCCCCTGCTGCCCGTTCAAGCCGGCGCGCTACCGGCCACGCCCCGCGACGCCCACGTGACCCGGCCGGCAGGCTTCAGTCCTGTGTCACGTCGACTGAACTCGGCTGGTGGTGCGTAGCCTTACTGCCCTGTTTCGTCGCCAGGCCGAGGGCGCGGGGCGCTCATTGTGCGGCGCCCCGAGGAGCGAACGAGCGGCTGAATCCCCGCCCTGACTGCACAAGTTGCCGGGAGGGGGCGAGCCGCGTTGCCTCGTAGCGGCGCAGCGCGCCGACGACGTCGTTGCGGGTTCTGCCACCGTCGATCGCTTCGGCGAGAGCGAGGGCGTCCTGTGCCGATGCGCTGAAGCCGCTACCGGTCATTGGCGAGGGGAGATGGGCGGCATCGCCGACGAGACACACACGACCGGAGGCGAGTCGCGGCGGTAGGTACTCACCGATCGGCGTGCCGATCACTTCTCCTCGCCTGGCGCTCAGGCGGATGGCTTCCCGCCATGGGTCGGGCCACATCTGCTGTGCCTCGTCCGCGAGTTCCTCGAACGTCCTGGCCGGGATGTCATCCGCGCGAAGTGTGCGCTGGACGACACCATCGATCACGGCTCTGCTGGCGCGCAGCAGATCGTTGCGGCCGGAGTCGTACCAGCCCCAGCCGACCCGACGCCGCCCTGGGGTGATTGATCCGTCTTCTCCCGGAAGGTAGTAGGCGTTCAGGCAGTAGTCCCCCTCGTAGAGGATGGCGAGGTTCGACGGCCACGGTGGTGACTGCAGTTCGCATTCGTCGACGAGGCCGAGCCAGATCACATATCCGGAGAAGTTCGCCTCGGGTGCTTCGGGTGCGACGTGGCGACGTACGACACTCTTGTGGCCGTCGGCACCGACGACGAGGTCAGCGTGCACGCACTCACCATCGCCCGTCATGACCCATGCGGATTCCTGGTCCTGGCCCGAACCGGTCACTCGTACCGGTGACCATATGGAGATTCTGGGATCGGTCTCGGCGGCGGAGCGCAGGGCCGCGTGCACGTCCGACCATGCCTGTGCACCGGACGGGAAGCCCTTCGCTCCCGTACGCGCACTTCGTCCCGTCAGCTGCTCCAGCAATCCGTGCATCACGGGTAGGGCCGCACCCGTCCGTGTCTTGCGGGTCGAGCGCTCCAGCATGGTCACCTGCAGGCCGACGCGCGCCAGCGTCAGCGCGCTCATCAGGCCTGCCAGCGACGCGCCGACGACGATGGCTGCCCCGGGGTTCCTTGGGTGCGACGTGTGACAGTCCTCAGTCACGGAACGGTCTCCTGATGGTTGGTGGGAAGGCCGACGCCGGTGGCGTGTGGGTGGTCGCTGAGACGCCGATGGGGTGACGAGGCATCGGTCTAGCGCCTCTCGTGCCCCGCAGGGGCACGACGGTGAGTGGTCTCCCACCCTTCAGCGCGCGTCTCACCGGTGTCGGCGCCTTGAGCCGGGCGCAGGGCCCACGCTGTGACGATTGCTCCGGCCAGTGCGAGTGCGCCCAGCCCGAGGAGGACGACGTGAAGCGCTCCGGTGAAGGCGTGACCGGTGGCTTCGGAGACGTAGTGACCTTGCACGGCGGCATTCGCCTGAGCGCTCGATGTCCGAGCCGCCGTGATTGAGATGAGCACCGCGGCGGTTGCCGCCACCGCCAGGGACTCGCCGGTGATGCGCATGGTGTTGAACATCCCTGCTGCCGAGCCGGCCTTGTCCACTGGTACTGAGCCGACGGCGGCGTTGTCCATGACGGAGAACGCCGTCCCGACGCCCACGCCGAAAACAAGGAGCGGCAGGGCGGACACCCATGGTGAGACATCGTGATCGATCACGATGAGCCCGAAGCTGCCTGCGGCGATCAGGAGGGGAGCCGCGGTCAGCAGGATCCGCATGGACCAACGGGACGTCAGCCATCGGGCCGCCAATGGTACGAGTAGAACCGGGACTTCAAGAGGTATCAGCTCGACCGCCGCTCGCCATGGGGTGGCGCCGCCGCTCTGCAAGTAGATGGGGAGGAAGACGTTCAACGCGGCCAGACCGAATGTGACCGAGAACGGCATGCACATGAGGGCAGTGAAGGTCGGGCTGCGAAACAGGCGGATGTCGAACATCGGGTGAGTGCTGCGAAGCTCGACAGCAACGAATGCCGCGAGCAGAAGCAGTGTTCCAAGGAACGCCACCAAGGTCCACGGAGCCAGCCAGCCTGCCGATCCACTGCTGACGAATCCCAACGACAGAAGAAGGAGCGCGCCGCCGAAACAGGTCATGCCGGGCAGGTCGGGGCGGGGCGCGGAGGCATCATTGGACTCCTGCGTGTAGCGGGAGGCGATGAAGGAAACGGCAGCTCCGAGAGCGATCACCACGAAGATCGACCGCCATCCCAGAGGGGCGAGCGCACCGGCGATAAGAGGACCTGCAGCCGTTCCACCTCCGAAACTGGCGCCAAGCAGTCCGAACACCCGAATTCTGCGTGCCCCGGAGGTCGCATGTGCAAGGACAGCCGAGCCGGCGGAGACCACAGCTCCAGCAGCTAGACCCTGGACGCCGCGCAGCACATCGATGACCACGATGTTCGAGGAAACCGCGATAAGCGCCATGGCCAGACCGAACACGGCGATTCCTGTACGCAGCACGAGGCGTCGCCCGAAGAGATCCGCCAGGCTACCTGTCGCCAGCACCGTTGCGGCGAAGAGCGCGTTGTACGAGTTCTGCACCCACTGTGTGCCAGCTGCTGAAGCGTTCAAGTCGCCCGCCATATCAGGCAGGATGATCGCCGGTCCCGTCACCGCAAAGGGCAAGAAAAAGGAGGCCGTGAGTACGGCGCCTATCGATGCGCGAGTCGCAGCCGAGGAGGGCGTCAGCAAATTGGGGTCAGTTGGCATGCCTCCAGGCTGGACCACGCGAGGCCGCTTATTCAGGCCCGATCCATGCTGCGGCTCGCCCGACCGGGGCACTCACGAGCCTGGGTACTCGCATGACTACCTAAAAGCGAGCTCTTGGCGGCAGACTGGTGAGATGACCGCGAAGTCCCGCCAGTGGAAGTCCGAGCTCGGGGAGTTCCTACAAGCCCGACGGGCCGCCGTGTCGCCGACCTCAGCCGGACTGCCGGACGTCGGCCGTCGCCGAGTACCTGGGCTGCGGCGCGAAGAGGTGGCAATGCTCGTCGGTGTGTCCACGGACTATTACGTGCGTCTGGAGCAGGGGCGTGGTGGACGTCCCACCGAAGCGCTACTTGATTCCATCGCCCGAGTCCTTCAGCTCGACGCCACGCAGCGGTCCCACCTCTACGACCTGGCGCGGCCCCGGCCCCGCCCTGCGCGGCGCTCGCCCAAGGAACGGATGCCTGAATCGACGCGCGAATTCCTGGAAACCCTCTCGGTTCCGGCGCTCGTGATGACTCGCACGATGCAGGTGATCGGATGGAACCCACTCGCATGCGCCATGTTCACTGACTACGGAACACTGCCCGAAAGCGAGCGGAATTCCGCATGGCTGCTTTTTCTCGATGAAGAAATCGCTGCCCGGCATCGTGATTGGGAGGATTCCGCGCGCAGTACTGTCGGTATCCTGAGGAAGACAGCAGGTGAGGACCCCGATAATCCGCAATTGTTGGCGCTGGTTGGAGAACTAGCAGTCCGGAGTGAGACATTTCGGCGTCTCTGGGCGGAGCATCATGTTTTTGAGAAGACCACCGGGATTAACCGTATGCGGCATCCCGACGTGGGTGACGTGGATCTCACCTATATTGCTTGGACAACGCCAGATGCGCCGAACCAGATGCTTGTCACCTATATGGCCAAGCCAGGCTCGAAATCCGCAGAAGCATTGCACATTCTAGGGTCGATGGCCTCATCCTATGACGGGAGCGGCAGCACCGACCTGAATATCGGGTGACGCCCACAGCCGGAATCCCCTCCCACTGATGCCGAAGTGGGAGCCTTCGGTCGGTACCGACTCGACGAAGGCCGCCGGGAGGCAACGAGGGTGGAGACTCACCGCTCGCCCCGCCAAGGCTGCGCTACCGGACGGTGAACGCTGCCCCACCGGAGTCACGGAGTGGGCATGGCACCCGAGCGCCCCGATCGCAAAGCGCAGCGGGATCAATCGGAGACGGTCATGGAGAACGGCAGGCGGCGTCTCCGGCCGGCTGGACCGGTACGACTACCGCCGACCCCATTCCGGCGTTACCGGCCACCCACCAGACGCATCAGCGACCTATCGGAACAGCACACCCAACGCGCCTCGTGGTGACGAGAGGTGAGGGGAGCCCACAACATTCGGACGGCGGCAAACCGGGACGCGCTAGTACTCCAGTGAGAAATCGTTGCCTGCGCTGGTCGGTTTCGGTGTTCCGAGCATGGTGGGGATAGATGAAGCTGGTTTGTGGGCTGAGGAGT
>NZ_JBVIGS010000036.1:0-36528 GCF_055570675.1 Streptomyces sp. NPDC031111 | reverse complement strand
GAGACCGGAGCCCCGATAGCGGAGCCACGGAAAAGGTAACGGGGACCTGACGGGCACGAATGTCTGTGGACCCGGGCAAGTACGGCTCGAAGATCCACTTGATCACCGAGCGGACCGGTCTGCCCCTGTCCGTCGGCATCCCCGGTGCCAACGTGCACGACAGCCAGGCACTGATCCCGCTGGTGAAAGGCATACCGCCAATCCGCTCCCGCCGTGGTCGCCGGGCAAGCTCCACGCCGACAAGGGCTACGACTACGACCACCTGCGGCGATGCTTACGGAAACGCGGGATCACCCACCGCATTGCCCGTAAGGGCATCGAGTCCTCGCAGCGGCTGGGCCGCCACCGGCGGACCATCGAACGCACCATGTCCTGGCTCGCCGGCTGCCGCCGCCTACACCGCCGCTACGAGCGCAAAGCCGAGCACTTCCTGGCCTTCACTAGCATCGCCTGCACCCTCATCTGCTACCGCAGACTCACCAAAAGAGATCGTGTCTTAGACCGTGTCCTATGTGGTGAGGCGGATGAGTCGCTTGTAGCAGCGCAGGGTGGCGGCGAGGCCGAGAAAGGCCAGGTAGTTGCGGGGATCGCGTTCGTAGCGAGGGCTCAAGCGGCGGTAGCCGGACAGTCACGACATGGTGCGCTCGATCACCCAGGGGTGCCGCCCTAATCGCTCGCTGGACTCGATTCCCTTGCGAGCGATGCGCACGCCGATCCGCTTCCCTCGCAGCCATCTGCGCAGGTCAGCCCGGTCGTAGGCTTTGTCGGCGTGCAGGCGCTGGGGCTTGAAGTACCGGCCGCGGTGGGGGTCGTGTCTACTTCTACTACGCCGCCTGGCGTGACGAGGGAATCCTCGCCCAGCTCAACTACGACCTGACCGGCCTGGCCCGCGTAAAGGAAGGCAGCAAGCCCCAGCCGACCGCCTCCGTCATCGACACCCAGAGCGTCAAGACCTCCACCAACGTTCCGCTGACCAGCCAGGGAACGGACGCCGCGAAGAAGATCGTGGGCCGGAAGCGGGGCATCCTGACCGACACGATCGGCCTCATCCTCGCCGTGACAGCAGCCGGCGCCGGCCTCTCCGAGAACGCCATGGCAATACGCCTCCTCGACCAGGCGAAAGAGACCTACCCGACCATCGCGAAAAGCTGGGTCGACACCGGCTTCAAAAACTCCGTCGTCGAGCACGGGGCCCGCCTCGGAATCGACGTCGAAGTCGTCAACCGCAATCCAGGGAAGCGCGGCTTCCACGTCGTGAAAAGGCGCTGGGTAAGTGCTGTCCCGCAAAGATCTTGGCTCTGAGTACGGAGCAGCCTGAAGAGCCGGTGAGGTGCTCAGCCGGTGGTTCGTGAGGTGTTCAGGGACCGGGCGTAGTCGGCGAGTGTGCGGAAGTCGTTCTCCCGTAGGCCGATCCGCGGGTTGACGTGGTGGAGGAGCCCGGGGCCTTGATGGTGGGCGGTCACGTACGTCTGATCCAGCTCGCTCTGCTCGTCGTCCACCCAGGCGAAAGGACGGCCGTCTGCGTAGTCCACCAGCGGTCCGGTCTTCCAGTGGACTCCATCAGGGCGTTCCTGGAGCAGGACGTCGCCGAAGTCCACGGAGGGAAGTTCCGGAAGGCCGAGGACCGGTGCGATCCACCGGTTGGCGTCGTCCATCCATGTGGTGGCACAGCACAGTTCGAAGCCGAGCTGGAGCAGGGTTCGTCCGTGCTCTGGGTTGAGCCAGACACGCAGGGGGCGTCGTCGGGAGGAGAGGCCCCTGTCGTCCTCATGGGCATCGTTCCGGGGGACTCTGAGTGTGGTGTAGCCGTCGGGGCGCCTCTCCGGCTTGGCCGCGTAGGGGTTGAGCGGCCCGTCCACGTCGAGGAACAGCAGTGGTCGGTTCACGGTTTCCCCCGGTCTTGCGCACTGTGGACTGCCCCGATCAGCGTAACTGTGGGATCGTCTCGGCGTTGGGCCGGTCTGGGTGATGATCATGATGTGGCGAGTGTGATCACGGCATCGGAGCCGTCCTGGATAGCCCCGTTCGCGGGGCTGAGCCCACGCAGTTTCGGCAAGCTGCTGACCACGCTGCGGCGCGATGGAGCAGATGTGGTCCACCGAGGCCGGCCGTGGAGTCTGCCGCTGGAGGACCGGGTGTTGCTGGTCACGACCTACTGGCGCACCAATCTGACGTTGCGGCAGCTCGCTCCGCTGTTCGGCGTCTCGAAGTCGACGGCCGGCCGAGTCATCAACCACCTCGGACCCCTACTCGCACTCCAGCCCCGCAAACGGTTCGCCAAGGACACCGTGCTCATCGTGGACGGCACCCTGGTCCCCACCCGCGACCACACCATCGCCGAGCGGTCGAAGAACTGCCGGTACTCCACCAACCACCAGGTCGTCATCGATGCCGACACCCGACTGGTCGTCGTGGTCGGCCGGCCGCTCGCCGGGAACCGCAACGACTGCAAGGCATGGGAGGAGTCCGGCGCCAAGGACGCCGTCGGCAACACGGTCACGATCGCCGACGGCGGCTACCCGGGCACCGGACTGGTCATCCCGCATCGCCGAGAGCGTGGCCAGAGTGACCTCCCGGACTGGAAAGAGGAACACAACAAGTCCCACAAGCAGGTCCGAGCCCGCGTCGAGCACGTCTTCGCCCGCATGAAGACCTGGAAGATCCTCCGCGACTGCCGCCTCAAAGGCGACGGCGTCCACCACGCCATGCTCGGCATCGCCCGGATGCACAACCTCGTTCTCGCTGGTTAGGCAAGCGGGCCGCACCGCTGCCACCGTGCCCTAGGCGACTTCAAGATCTTTGCGGGACAGCCCTTAGTGGAGCGGAGTATCGGCTGGATTATGATGCACCGCCGCCTCGCCCGCGACTACGAGACGCTCACGGCCAGCTCCGAGGCGATGATCCACATCGCCTCGATCGACAACCTCGCCAAGCGCATTACGGACGAGGACACACCAACCTGGCGAGGAACCTACTAGGGCATACAGGGCAATACGCCTAGATCAAATGCCCTCTGAGAGGCTCTTCTAGAACGCGATCTATACGTTTCGTAGCAGACGTGCTGATGCCTATCGCGTCGTGATCAGTTGACGGTCTGGTGAGATGTCCTTGATCCTGATCATCGAGGCGTGCGCATGGATGCTGGCGGGCTGTCGGGGATCTTGTTGTATCGGGTGGTGGTGCCTCGCCAGGCCTTGAGCTTGTCGATCAGGAGCTCGACGGTGTTCCTCCACCATTCACCCGGCCGTACGGGCGGAAGTGCCCGAGGGCCTCGAAGGGCGCCGATCATCGCGCTTCTCCGTCTCCATGGGGCGGAGCCGGCCCGTTTGGAGCGTATGCGCGCCGACCGGGACTTCGCCGGTGAGGTGCTGCGTCTGGAGCGCACGGCGGTGAGCCTGAAGCCGATTGGCAGGCTGCGCGACAAGCGTCGGGTGTCAGCGCCCCCTCGCTTCCCGAATGGCTGGCTGCACTCGGCATCCGGGCCGGCCGTCGGCCTGATCCGGACTGACCGTGCTCTTGGGTGGCGCCGAGACCCGCGTCGACGAGACCGTGGATCTGCTCACACGAGTGCCTGCCCCCAAGAAGCAGACGCGCTGGTACGGGTCGTGCAACCGCACCAGCGCGCCCTCCGGCGACCGGTCGACGCTCCCACCGCCTCGGGAGCGTCGGTCCCGAGGGATCCACGTCCGCCGGAGTCCTGGGAACACCGCGTATTGAGGGGTTTCCTGACGCTGCGTCAGGAAACCGTCGCCTCGATGATGGAGTAGGGGGACGGTGTGGCGACGATGCGGTCCATGGTGAAACCGTTCGTGCGGAGCAGTTCCGCGTACTCCTCCGCGGTGCGTTCCCGGCCCGGCAGCATGCCCAGCATGGTCAGGTCGATCATCTTCATGTGATGGGGCGCGTCACCCGGCGGGATCACGCCCTCGACCACGAGCAGCCGGGAGGCGGGACCCGCGGCGCGGCGGACCGTCCGCAGGATGCTTGCTGCGGACTCGTCGTCCCAGTCGTGCAGGATCTGACTCATCAGATAGATGTCGGCGGTCGGCACCGCCTCGAAGAAGTCGCCCCCGATGGTCTCGACACGGTCGGCCAGCCCGCGCCGCGCCATCGCCGCGGTCGCGTGCGGGACGACCTCGGGCAGGTCGAAGACGATGCCGTGCCGGTTAGGACGGGCCGCGATCAGCTCGGCCAGCAGGCTGCCGTCCGAGCCGCCGATGTCCGCCACGGTCCGGCCCGGAGGAAGGTCGTACCCGTCGAACATGCCCCGGCGCATCGAGCCCGTGAGATCCGTCATCGCTCGTGCCATCTGTTCGGCCCGTTCGGGCTTCTCGGTCAGCCATTCGAAGGCGGGCATGCCGAAGTACCGGTTCGCGCCGGGCTCTCCCGTGCGTACGGTGTGGAGCAGTTCGCCGAACGGGCCGTAATGCGTCTCCATCCACATCTCGGCGACGTTGGCGAGCGTCTGCGGGTGCGTGCGGGAGAGCAGGGCACCCAGCGGGGTGGTCTCCACGATGTCCCCGTCCGTGCGGAACAGGCCGAGCATGGCGAGCGTACGGATCAGCCTGCTCAGCGGCTGCGGCGAGGCACCGCTGCGTTCCGCCAGTTGCCCCACGCCGAGCGGGCCGTCGTCGAGCATGGTGCAGATGTCGAGCTTCGTGATGACGTACAGAGCCTGGGACACCTGGAATCCGCCCAGCAACTGTGTCATGACGAGGGAGGGGGCGGGCGCGGGGCCAGGTGCTGTCTCGGACATGCTGTTTGCCTTTCACAGATCATCGCTTGTCCTGCAAGCATCTGCGGGAGTCGTTCATGTGACGTAGATGCGGCGTATACGCGCGTACTCACTGCCGGGCGAGGAGCTGGCTCAGTTCGGCGCCGAGTTGCGACGCCCCGGGGTCGTCGGTTGCCGCGATCCGTTCCAGTGCCTGCCGGTACACGTCGTCTGCTTGCCGGGCGCAGCCGGCGCGCTGGTACGCGTCACCGAGGGCGCGCAACGTTCCGGCCTCGCGGAAGCGCGCCCCGTGCCGGCGGTAGATCTCGGCCGCTCTCCGGTAGCTGTCGGCCGCGTCGTCGACACGTTCCTGCCGCGACCGGATGAAGCCAAGCGTGTCCCAGGTGTCCGCCAGGGCGTAGGGGCTCAGGTGTGTGTCCAGGGCGAGGGCCTGGCGGGCGTGGTTGGCCGCGTCCTCCAGCCGGCCGAGCTGGGCGTACAGCCAGCTTACGGAGTTGAGCGCGCCGGCCCGCCGGGCGGGGTCGGTCCCCGGGGGGTAGAGGGCCAGGGTCTCGTGTGCCTGTTCCAAGGCGGCGGCGTGGTCACCCTGCTCGGTCAACAGGTAGCCGATCCGGGCACGCGTCGCCGCCACGTCCTCCGGGGAACCGGTCTGCGTGAAGATCGCGAGCGCGCGGCGCAGACGGGCGCAGGCCGCCTCGTAACGGCCCATGTTCGCGTCGGCCAGGGCCAGACCCCACAGCGCGCGGCCTTCGGCCGCCGGGTCACCGCTGCGGACGGCGGCGGCCAGGCCCGTTTGCTGAGACACCTGCAAGTGGTGCCACATTCCTTGCCGGTTGAGATGGTCGCGGAGTAGCGCGGCGAGCTGCCAGGCGTGCCGGTCGAACCGTTCTCGGTCGGCCAGGTCGAGGGCTGCCAGCAGGACGGCGCACTCGCTCTCGTACCACGCCACGGGCTCGAGGTCCTCGCAGATCACGCCGTCCATGGGGCGCTCGGGCACGGCCTGGTGCCGGACCGCGAACAGCCGGTGGGCCGCCTTGCGCGTCGTGTGGACGTAGTGGTCGAGCAGGCGGTGGACGACCGCTCGCCGCTCCCGCGCGTCGTCCCGGTCGCGGACCCGGTCATGCCCGAACGCCCGGACGAGGTCGTGCATCGTGTACCGGCCCGGCCGCTCCTCGACGAGCAGGGCGGCCGCGGTCAGCCCGTCGAGGAGCATCCGTGTCTCGGTCCTGGTACGCGCCAGCATGCTCGCGGCGGCATCGACGCTCAAGCTGGGACCCGGATGCAGGCACAGCCGCCGGAATGCCTGCGCGGTGCGTGCGCCGAGCGCGCGGTAGGACCAGGACAGCACGGCGCTCACGTCGACCGACGCGTCGGGGGTCCGGAACGCGGCCAGGGTGCCGTGCGTGGTGTTCAGTTCGTCGGCCAGCGCGCCAAGTGGAAGGTGCGCGGCGGTCACCGCGCGGGCGGCCACGACGGCCAGGGCCAGCGGCAGCCGTCCGCTGCGCTCGACGATGTCACGAGTGGCCCGGGGTTCGGCCCGGACGCGGCCCGGGCCGACCCGGGCGGCGAACAGCGCGACCGCCTCGCTGTGCTCAGGTGGCAGCAGCGTCAGCAGCCGGGCGCCGTCACGCACGAGCAGTCCGCTCAGCGGTCCCCTGCTGGTCACGATCACCAGGCACTGTCCGGCGCCGGGCAGGAGTTCCCGGACCTGGTCCGCGGTAGCGGCGTTGTCCAACAGGATGATCATTCGGCGGTTGGCGACGAGACTGCGGAAGAGGCCGGCGCGGACCCCGGGATGGTCCGGCACGTCGGTGGCGGGCACCCCGAGCGCCTGCAGAAATCCGCCGAGGACCTCGGCGGGTGCGACGGGATCGCGGCCGGGCCCGTATCCGCGCAGATCGGCGTAGAGCTGCCCGTCGGCGTAGTCCGGTGCGACCCGATGGGCCCAGCGCAGCGCCAGCGTGGTCTTGCCCACACCGCCCATCCCCGCGATCACGGCGATCACCGGCCCCGGCCCGTCGGCGGCTCGCAGGGCGTCGGCGCGCTGCAACGCCTCGTCGCGGCCGACGAACACAGCCGGTGACGCAGGCAGCAGGGCCGGACGGCCGACGGGTGGGGAGGCAGAGCCCGCCAGGTCCGCATCGCCCCGGACCAGTCGCAGGTAGCACTGCTGCAGCTCCGGACCGGGGTCGACGCCCAGTTCATCCGTGAGCAGCTGGCGGCACTGATGATACGTGGCGATCGCGTCGGCCTGGCGCCCGCAGCGGTACAGGGCGGTCATGAGCAGTTGCCGCAGATGTTCGTCCAGCGGATGGGCGAGGACCAGGGAGTGCAGTTCCGGCAACACCGCGTGGTGGCGGTCCAGTTCCAGATCGAGTGCGAGACGGGCGGTGAGCGCCGACTGCTGCCGCTGGGCCAGCGCCGTACGGTGGCGCTCCGCGCCGGGCCCGCCTACGTCGGCGAGCGCCGGGCCGCGCCACAGTGCCAGCGCCTCGCGTAGCCGATCGGCGGCGGCCGCCCGGTCGCCGGCCGTCCGCGCTCGGTCCGCGTCCGCCACGAGCCGTTCGAAGACCTGCAGGTCGAGCACATCTGCGGCGATCTCGGCAAAGTAACCGCCGGAGGACGAGCGGATCGTGAGTCCGGCCGCCGGGTCGGATCCCAGCGTCCGGCGCAGCTGGTGCACGTACGACCGGATGACCCCTACCGCGCTGGGCGGGGCCTCCTCACCCCACAGCTCATCGGCCAGCTCCCGGGTCGAGGCCAGAGTGCCGCGGCGCAGGACGAGCGCGCTCAGCAGGGCACGCCGCTGGGGTGGCCCTGCGGACACCTCCGTCTCTCCACGCCTGAGGAGAAACGGGCCGAGCACACCGACGCGCAGACGCTCGCTCATCATCACTCCCCGGAAGGCAGCCTGGTGGCAGCGTTCCGTGAGGATATAGCGGGCCTTGCGCATCGGTTGCGGCGGGCGGGCGGACCCCGGGCCCGCCGTCCTGCCCACCGACGGTCCGGCGACGCACTCGGAGCGGGCCGTGTCATCGCTGGCGGCTCGGAAGGCGACGTGGGGGCGGCGCAGGAAGTCGGTGGCCACGCGCGCGGTGACTTGGTCGTCTGTAGCCAGGTCGTGACTGGCCTCGACCTTCTCTTGCGGGGTCTGCGGACTGTTGACCCGCCAGTCGGCCGCGTCCTGCGTCCAACGCGGCACTGTGTAGCGCGGATGCGGCGGTGGCTCCTTGATCCGGTCGAAGCGGTCATCGCGCTTCTCCAGGATCCGGTGATCTCGAAGGCGACGCAGGGCGGTGTCCACGTTGAAGTCGGCGAGTGCCTTCTCCGTCTCCTTGAGCACGCCCGGCATCGTGTACGTCCGCCACTCCTGAATAAGGCCCTGCTGCCGCCACTCCTCGTCCGGGATCGGGCCAGCGGCGGCGCGGCGAGCCCGGTGGTGATCGGTGGGGCGGCCGCCCGCGGTGCGGCAGGCGCGTCCCGCGACCGTCTTGCAAGTGGGGCACTCGAGGCGGCGGATCCAGGAGCGTACGAGATCCATTTCCTGATCGGACCGGAGGTCCGTCGCCACTCGCCGCCCCACGGGATGCTCTGCGGTTCGTTTTCCGCGTCCATTGGCCACCTGGGTCCGGGTGGTGTGCCGTCTCCCGTGCCGTGAAGCTGACCGTACCTGTGGTGACGACCCTTATGGGCCGTCACCGGTCGATCGTGAGAATCCCATCCAAGCCGCTCTCGGAGAGGATCTGTTGCACCATGTCGTCGAGGGTGCTGGCCGCGTCGATGACAGCCTCCAGGCCGTTGGGCAGCAGGTCCTTCTCTCGGTACCACACGCGTAGGTAGCCCTCGTTGACGTGCGCAAGGTACTCGGCGTCTGGCATCGACCACAGGGTGCCTTCGGGCGTCTCCTCGCGGCGCGCCAGGCCCTACGTCAGGTAGAGCTCGGACAGGTCCCGCACGGTCCGGGGCACCGGGTAGCCGACGGCCGTGAGCATGACGCCGAACTTCTCCCAGCGGTTCGCCTCGTTCGCTTCACGCCCCTCTGGCGCCTCCTCGTAATCCCACTCCTCATCCGGCCAGGAGAAGGTGAGCGCGCCGTCGAGGTCGCCGCCGATCCCAGTGGCCGTCGAAGGTCTCCCGCAGCAGGTCGTCCAGGGAGCCGGTGAAAGCCAGGCTGGCTCGCTGTTCCGATCAACATGGTCAGCGGGAAGTCCTGCCGGGGCAGGACGTGGTCCCAGCCCGATGCCCACCAGTAGTTGTGCATCGCCGGGTCCCGGCGTGGTCCGGGCACCGATGGGTTCTCAGTCATCCTCAGCTCTTCCTCGAAAAACGGTCAAACGCTCGCAGACGCACCGTGGTTGCGAAGCGTTGTCACACGCGCCCGACCCAGGCTTGATGGTGGGAGGCGACGTGCAGGCCCTCGCGCAGGCGGCCGCGCAGGACGCCAACGCGTGTCCTGCCCTCCACGACCTGCAGCCCGTTGTCTCATGGGTCCAGGAGGCGTCGGGCGATCAGGAGTGGCGGGCGTAGCCACCTCCCGTGCTCTTCCCAGTGCCGACCCACCTCGGGGCGGCGAACCTTGACCCAGTGCACCGGGTTCTCGGCGTAGATCTCGATACAGCCGGCATCGGACGCTCCGGTCGGCATCTTGACGAAGTCCGCGGCCGGGATCGTCTCCAGCCGCCACGTGACGTCGCGCAGGTCGATGCCGCCGTAGTCGCGTACGAAGTGGGCGTTGTCGCCGTGGTCGAAGAGGAACTGTTCGAGGACGTCGTCGGGCCAGTCCAGGGATGCCAGTGCAGGGTCGACGCGGAAGCGGTCATAGCTGAGGCCGCCGTCTTGGCGGCGTGCCATCAGCGGGCTGAGGTCGCTCAACTTCATGCCGCCAGGTGTACCGCAGGTTCCCGGTCGGCTTCCCCTGCGCCGGTTCAACCAGTGCTGGAAGACGTGACGCTGAGGTGGTGGGGTCGTCGGATCGGCACTCCGGTGTGATGCCATGGGCCCGAACAGCCGCGGCATCGCACTGGAGTGCGTGTAGCCGCTGCGGCCCGTGGATGCTGGCGGCTCCACTACGGTCCCCTCATGAGCGATCCCTTCGCCCGGGGCGAGGACCATCCGGCGTGCGGAATCTGCCCGTCGACGCGGCTGCCGCGTGAGGCGTTCGTGGTCTACGACCGGCCGTCCTGGGAGTGCCCGTTCAGTCCCGAGGACGGCTACCAGTACACCGCCGATGGGGCTCCGGCGTGCGTGCATCCGCACAAGGTGGGGCTGATCCGGAACGGATCGCGCCCCCGCCGAAGCCCGTCGACGTCGCGGCGGAGGTTACGCCGCGGCGGTGGAGAGGATGGCGGCCTTCCTTCGCCGGTCTGCTGGGCTGCGGATAGGCCGGCGGTGATGGCTCGGTTCACAGGTCGGCCGCAAGTTTGGCGAGGAAGTCGGCGTTGGCCTGGGTGTCGTGGTTCAGCACGACCTGGTGGTGAGGAAGGACGGCGCGCCGGTCGGCGACGGTCGCGCGTGCGACGTCGCTGCCGCCGCCGTTGATGCCGTGAGCGAGGCCGAAGTGGTCGGGATATCGGTCCGCGGTACTGCCGTTCATGAAGTCGTCTTCGCCAAGGGCCCGGTCGCCGTCGACCACGGCCGGGATGGAGGCGGGGTCGATGCGAGGGAAGAGCAGTGCCGCAGGGTGTCCCCCGTCGCGAGTTCCATGCCGAACCAGGCGGCGAACTGGTCGGGGAAGACCTGCACCTTCATCTCCCGTTTGCCGCCCGGCTCCCACAGCGGCTCGCGGCGGCCGGCCAGGAGAGCAGCGGTGACGTCCTGGTGCTGCGTGGGGTGGAGTTGCTCGCCCGCCTGGAGCCGGTCGCGGACGACGTCGTACAGGCCCAGCGCATCGAGCAGGCCCAGCCCGATGGCGGCCGCCGACGGCCAGGGCAGGACGCGCAGCTCGTCACCGACGAACTTCATGAACACCCGGTCGTTCGCGAGCAGCTGCGCGCCGCGGCTGGCGAGCAGCAGGGCGGTGGTGGTCTCGCCCGCGCCCTTGGAGCTGAAGGCGAGCAGGATCTGGCCGTCGCGGACGCCGGCGGAGGCGTGCAGGAGCGTCCATCCGTCGCGCAGCAGGGACGCACGGATCATCTCCCGCGCAATCCGCGCGGCGGCCAGCGCCAGCGGCTGCGCCGTGCGGCCGCAGACGGTGACGTGGCCTGCCGAGCTGTTCGGAGCGGTAGGCGAGTCCTTCGTCCGGGGAGACGCCAGTGATGGTGCCTGTGCTGTCCCGGGCGAGCAGCAGGCGGGCCTTGGCGTAGGTGACCTCGTCATGGAGGCAGGAGCGCACCAGCGCGGCAAGGTCCATGTACGCCTTCTTGTCGACGTCGGCCGTAACCAGCGGCCCGGCGCAGACACTGCTCGCGGGCACGTCGAAGGCGTTCAACCACGATCCGAAGTACCGGCGGGCCCAGTCGGTGACGAAGGCGGTTGCTGAGCACGGTCACGCTCGCGTCCGCGGCCTGCAGCCGGGTGGCGGTGGGGGTACTCACGTCGTCTCCAGAAGGGTCGAGGAGGGGGCAGGACAGCCGAGCGCCCGGTAGGCGCCTCGGAGCTTGGTGATGGTGGCGGCCAGCTGTGCGTCTTCGTCCGCATCCAGGGCAGGCAAGCACGCTACGGGCCGACCAGAGGTGAAGCGCAACGGAATTCCGAGCCAGTCGCCGCGGTGTTCGCAGGTCAGTTCCTTGGTCCCGCCGACCAGGCCCACGGCCTTGCACAGGGCCGACAGCACAGCGCCGGCGGGGCCGGCCGACCCCGGCGCTGATCCGCCCGGGGCGGGTACGTAGTTCCGCGCGTACCTCCGCAAGGGGGATATCGGCGGGATGTGCCGTTGACGGTGGTCGACGATGCGCACACCACGGCGCCGTCGCCGTGTTCACCAATGACGTGTTCCTGTACCGCGTCCGCGGGCACGTTGAGGAAGCGGGCGAGGGTGGGCCGGTAGCGGGCGGAGTCGAGGTTGGAGCCGATGCCGTGGACGCGCGGGCAGCCGGAGGCTTCGGCGAACAGGCGGGTCATCAGGTCGACGGGATTGGTGACCACCAGGACGTTGCCCTGGTGGCCGCGCAGGCTGGTGGCGAGCGCACGGATGGCGGGGGCGTTCGCTGCCGCGCCGGCCATGCGTACATCGGCGGTGTGCGTGTTGGTGAAGGCGGCTCGCACGGCGACGACGACGGCCGTGCAGTCAGCCATGCTCTCCACGTCGCAGGCTTCGGGGTGGGCCGGCGAGGCCGTGGCGTGGCGCATGTCCTCGAGGTCGGCGGCGAGGGCCGCCGCCTCGTCCAGGACGCGGGAGGCGATGAGCAGCCGACCGGGCAAGGCGGAGGCCACCAGGGCGGTGGACACGGCCTGCTGGTCGACGGACGCGGTCAAGGCGTGGCACGCCGACGCACCCGTGCCGTACTGCTGGACGTACGACTCGGTGCCCGGCGCGGGCGACTGGGCTGGAACCTCCCGACATGTTGACCGGACTAGCGGGGGCGACAGCGCGTGTCGTGGACGGTCCGTCGTGCCGCATCGGTAGGAATTTACGCGACCCGAGTGGAGGGTGGGCGTGGCACTACCGAACGATGTGGAGCGCGATGTCGAGGCGATCCGGCTGCCACGGTGGGGCCGAGTGGTTCAGGTGGGCGGCGTCGTGCCGTACGAGGTACAGGACCCCGACGGGCAACCGATCGAACCGGTGCGCCGGGACCTACGTGACTTCGTCGCCCACGGCCGCCGTGTCAGAAGCGTCCGGAGCTACGCCTACGACCTGTTGCGGTGGTGGCGGTGGCTCCAGGTCGTCGACGTCGAGTGGGACAAGGTGACCTCGGCAGAGGTGCGCGAATTCGTCCTATGGCTGCAACGGACCACGAAACCGCGCGACACCCCCAGGAAGAAGACGGCTGCCACCGCCGGCACCATCAACCCAATCACACGCAAGCAGCACCCGAGAGACCAGTACGCCGCCCGAACGATCCGCCACAGCAACGCGGTGATCCACAGCTTCTACGATTTCTGGATCGAGCGCGGGGCCGGGCCGCTGGTCAACCCGGTGCCACAGGAACGCCGTGGAGGCCGGCGGCCGAACGCGCACTACAACCCGCTGGAGCCGTTCCGGCCCGAAGGCCAGCTGCGCTACAACCCGCCCCTGCCCAAACGCCGTCCGCGAGCGATGCCCGATGAGCAGTGGGACGCCTCGTTCGCGGCCCTGCGCTCAGACCGGGATCGGGCCCTGGCCTCCCTGGTCATCAGCAACGCCAGCCGCGCCGCCGAAGTCCTCGGCATCCGCTGCGGCGACCTCGACTGGGGTGACCAGCTTGTCCGTGTCCACCGCAAGGGAACCGGAGCCGAACAGTGGCTGCCAACCAACAATGACGCCTTCGTATGGCTTCGGCTCTACCTCGACCGCATCGGCGCTGGTGCCGAGCGACCTCATCTGGACCCTGCGGCGACGGCGCCGCGGCGAAGGGCCACCGGCCTGGCAGCCACTGAACTATGACGCTCTCCGGGCCGTCCTGCGCCGGGTCAACGATGCCCTCGGCACGAACTTTCGCTCCGCGACATCCAGACCATCCTCGGCCACGCCCACCTATCGACCACCCAGCTCTACCTCGAAGAGGAACCCGAGGAAGTCATCCGCCGAGTGCACCAGCACCTGTTGGACCTCAAGAAGCAAACCGAACAACCCGCCCTCAAGCCCGTCCCGACCCCGGCCCACGGTTACAACGCCGCGGACCTGGCCGTGCTCTTCGGAGAAGTACCGCGATGACCACCACAACCAGCACGCCCGCCCAGCCCTCGCCAGTGAAACCCTTCCCCTGCCTTCATCGGAGCCCAGCAAACGGGTCCGGTCCGCCGTCGCATCGGACCCATCGACGCCCTGCCCGGTCGCGAGGTGTTCCAGGAGCTGTCCCAGCTGCGAACCTGGGCCGACCTCCCCGCTGCCGAGGTACGCGCGAGACTGCGCGCCGCCGAACGCATACTGGATTGGCTGGCTCAGTAACCCGGCGAGGGGTGGCAGAAACCCAGGCGACGATCGTGCCGCGGCGCCACATCGGTCCGTCGACGTCTTTATCGGGCTCGGGGAAGTACCCGGGCCGGTCGCGGAAGTAGGCGTCGATGGTGGAGGTACGGGTGCAGCCCAGGAGCTGGGCCACCTCCCGCTTGGTCAGCAGTTCGTCCTGGTCGGCCTCGAGCCTGTCCACGCTCCTGACCCAGGCAGACCACGCTACACACCCGACGATGCAGGTGAGCATCGAACGACAACCAGACAGCACCGTACGAATCGAGATCACACGGGACCACGCCAACCCCCTGCAACCGAGGACCTTCACCGTGCTGATGCGTCGCGCGCCAAGCGCAGGGTCGCGACCGTGATCATCCTCCTGCGCCGACGCCGGTCGGGATGTCGTTGTGGCTTCGCAGACCTCTTGTCGCCAGATGCGACGGGTACCAGGTCTCAGTGGCGGGCGTTGAGGAGGATTCCCACGGCTCCCAGGGTGGCCGACCAGCGCGCGAAGACCGCCCCGGCCTCTTCGAAGGTGCCGCAGGCACCGCCCTCGCGCTGCACTCCTTCCACACCGAACTTCGTCCGCGTTCGGGTGGGACACCTGCTTCCTGACCAACCAGCCGAAGAGAAGGAGGTACATGGCAGCGGACGAATGCCGCAGCGCCGCATCCGGTTCGCCGACTGGAGCAGTGCGGAGGCCACCGCCGTGGAGCATCTGCTCCCGGTGCTGATCGCCCAGGAGTCGGAACTGGCCCGGTGGTCCTTCCTGCGGATGTACCCGTGGCGGTTGCGGTGCCGCCCCGCGGGCCCGGACTCCGCGGGCCATGGACGCTGCCCTGGACGAGCTGGTCGATGCCAGCGTCCTCGCCTCCTGGACGGTCGGCATCTACGAACCGGAAGAGACGGCCTTCGGCGGACCGACCGCCATGAAGATCGCGCAGACCCTTTTCCACTACGACAGCCGTCACCTGCTGGACGAGGCGGCCCGCCAGCAGGCAGTCAGCGGCCCCCAGCACGGCCGCCGCGAGCTGGCGGTCCTCCCGCTCAGCGTGGCGATGCGCGCGAGGGCTCGACTGTTACGAGCAGGGCGACGTGTGGGCGAGGATCGCCGCCGAACCCCCTTCTGGCGGAGCCAGGAGCAGCCCCCGTAGTCCGCCTGAAACAAGATCACCGAACTCTACGAAAACTCGGGGCAGCTCAACCCCACCACCCGATCAGCGGCCCAGCTGAAAGAGCTCCGTCATGACAACACCAGGGCCCGGCTCAGCGAATTCCTACGGCCCGTGTACGGGGGACCCAGGTAACCATCAGCGGCGAGAATCTGGGCTTCGCGATCGCTTCTTTCACCCCACCAGAGAGATGCTGTACGCGCGCATCCAACGATCGACTTCGACTATCGGCAGTACGAGCCGCAGTCTCTCGGCAGGAGTCATGAGCCCTCGTGTGCCTGCTGCCAGATTTCGCACCTTGTCAACGTCAAGGAGGGAAGAGAGTGGAGAGTCTTTGTCATCCAGGACTTGATCGACAGATTTCTTTACTACTTTGGCGTGCTCTTCCGTGAGGAAGACCGGGTAAGCACTCTTGCGTCGCGCCAGAACTTCCTTCGGGAGTAGGTCAGACACGGCCGAGCGCAAGAGACTCTTTTCTCTGCCGTTCACAGTCTTCAGGTCCCAGGGTGTATTCCATACGTACTGCAGCAGCCTGTGATCACAGAATGGCACTCTCACCTCCAGGCCGACGGCCATGCTCATCCGGTCTTTACGCTCCAGTAGCCACTGCAACGGCCCTTGAAGATTGAGGAACAAAACTTCACGCATCCGCGCCCGCAATCCGCTTTCTCCTGCGAGTCTTGGCACTTGCGCCCGCAGAGTGGCAAAGCGGTCGCGTTCATCCTCGTCCGGCCGGATTCGCGATATCACATCAGGTGCCAGGCATTCGGTCAAACGGGGACCTTTCCCCATCCATGGGAACGTGTCACCCCAGACAGCACTTTCGTCGAAGTACCATGGATAACCGCCGAAAACCTCGTCTGCCCCCTCACCTGAAAGCGCGACAGTGGAATGTTTACTTGCTTCCCGGAAGAGGAGGTAAAGCGATGCGTCGAACTGACCCAGGCTGGGCATATCACGCGCTTCCAGCGTAGCCGGCACCGCAGCCGACAAGGATTCCTCGTCGAGAAGGACGGTGCTGAGATCCACCCCTAGATGTGCGGCGGTGGCAACGGCGAACGGTGAATCGCGCTCTGGCCGCAGCGCGGTAGCATGAAATTCGTCCTCGGCTCCATAGAAGTCTACGGCGAGAGAGCGGATCCCCTCCGGAGTTTGTGCCGCAGCCAAGGCTGTGATCGCAGACGAGTCCAAGCCGCCTGACAGAAGAGTGCAAAGCGGAACGTCAGCCGTCAACTGTTCGTTGACTATGGATTCCAACATTCCACGCACATTGCTGACCGTTGCATTGTAGTCATCGCGATGCTCGTGACTCGTGAGGCTCCAGTACATTTCCTCACGCACTCCCGATCTTGTCGCACGCAGGATGCTTCCCGGCTGCACTTGCCGTAGCCCGAGGTACGGGGTCTCCCACGCCATGGATAAACGCGGATTGAAGAGGACAGGTAAACTGGATTCACTGATACGCGCCGAAAAGAGCGGGTTGGCCAGCACCGCCTTGGGCTCCGAGGCGAATATGACGCCACCGCCGTATTCGTAATAGTAGAGGGGCTTCACGCCGAGTCGGTCTCGCACCAATAGGAGCTCTTGGCTGCTCGCGTCCCATATCGCGAAGGCGTACATGCCCGTCAATCGTTCAGCGAAGGCTGTACCCCATTCCAGATAGGCGTGAAGGACAACTTCGGTATCCGACTTCGTCGTGAAGTGGTGGCCTCGAACCGATAGCTGCGAGCGGAGTTCGCGGTAGTTGTAGACTTCGCCACTATAGGAGAGCACGACTGTGGATTCGACGGTTTCTCGATTTGCAGTCATCGGCTGCTTACCTCCTTCCAGGTCGATGACCGCCAGACGTCGGTGCCCTAGAGCCGCCCTGGGTGAGAGCCAATGCCCGCTTGCATCCGGTCCACGACGCCTGAGCGTCGCCGTCATGGCTTCGACCGTCTCCCTTTCGAGAGTGAGGTCTCGCGTAAAGTCGATCCAGCCGGTTATGCCACACATTGCATGACCCCTAAGCGCGTGTACGAGAATTTGATGTATCCGCCGCCGTAAACGGTACGGCAAGGGTTGATCGTCCGAATAGGGCCGCGGATTGGCGCCGTAATCCGATGCAGCCAGTGCCACACCTCACCCTGCCATTCAAGGGCTTACGAAACGGAGCGCGCAGAATCAGTTGGAAAGCTGTTCTCGAGTGTGGCGTATATGGAGGGTTCACTACAAGAGCCTGCTCGGCTTCGGGGTGGTTTCCGACTTGAAGGGGCCCCTCTCGGGTGACATAAGTTGATGAAATGATGACAAAAGGGAACCGTTAGTGACTCTAGTGTGGCGAGTTTTAGACCGTGTCCTACGTGGTGAGGCGGATGAGTCGCTTGTAGCAGCACAGGGCGGCGGCGAGGCCGAGAAAGGCCAGGTAGTTGCGGGGATCGCGTTCGTAGCGAGGGCTCAAGCGGCGGTAGCCGGACAGCCACGACATGGTGCGTTCGATCACCCAGCGGCGCCGCCCTAATCGCTCGCTGGACTCGATTCCCTTGCGGGCGATGCGCACGCCGATCCGCTTCTCTCGCAGCCATCTGCGCAGGTCAGCCCGGTCGTAGGCTTTGTCGGCGTGCAGGCGCTAGGGCTTGAAGTGCCGGCCGCGATGGGGGTCGTGTCTCGTTTGGTGACCCTCCACCATCGGCTTCAGCCCTTCGCTGTCGTGGGTGTTGGCGGCCGAGACGCCGACGAGGAGGGGCAGTCCGTTCGCGTCCGACAGGACGTGCATCTTGGAACCCGGCTTGCCTCGGTCCACGGGGCTCGGACCTGCATGTTCGCCCCTTTTTTAGCCCGGACATGGGCGGTGTCCAGGACGACGCGGGTGACGTCGATGAGGCCGGCGTCGTCGAGCCGGTGCAGCACGGCCTCGTGCAGCTGTCCCCAGAGGCCGGCTCTCGACCAGATCAAGAACCGCCGGTGGGCGGTCGACTTCGATGTACCGAAGCAGGGCGGCGGTTGGCGCCAGGCGCAGCCGCTGACCAGGACGTAGATGATGGCCGCGAACAGCGTCTCATCAGGGGTGTCCTGCGTTCCGCCGCCCTGCGGACGCACCCTCGGGGGCGGGATCAGCGGCTTCGCGATCTCCCACAACCCGTCCGGAACAATCCAACTCCACGTACCCCGCCCCATACCGAGGTCAACGACGCCTCACCACGTAGGACACGGTCTAAGTGCCTGGATGGCACCGCTGGAGAACAACGGCCGCATCAAAGGGCCGCCCTTCGTCGCCGCAGGCGATCCGGCCCGCGGTTGTACACGGGGCGTCCGCGTCGGGGATCACGACGATGCCGCCGACGTGGTCGGTGACCCTGGCCGGAGGGGGGGCCGGCCCTCCAGGACGTCGCGCACGTAGTCGGGGACTTCTGCCCGCAGGCCGCGCAGTATGGGCGCGAGGTACGGAGAAGTGCCCGTAGTCGCTGGGGACGTCCTTGAAGAGCGTGCCGGTGACCGGTGCGGCACGCTGCATGACCGCTGCTGGCGACCTGCCGGCTGCTACAGAGGGCCGGATCTGGCGGGGGGTATGGGAGTGGCGAGGCACCTTCGGGTGGGGGAGAGGGCAGGGGGGCGTGAGGTGCCGCCCAGGGCGTCGCGGAAGGCGATGAGGAGGTCTTCGACGCGGGTGCTGGCTGTGGGGGATTCGTCTGGGGGTGGGGCCTTGATGGTGGCTGGTTGTGGTGGGGAGGGAGCTTCGGCTTCCCATAAGGGTTCGAAGTAGGTGGGTTCGCCGTCCAGGAGCTGTACGAGGCGCTGGATCTCCTCCCAGTCCCCTGTGGCGGTTCCGTCGAGGAGGGCTGTGATGCGGTCCTGGTCGAGTTGGTTGCCGCTGGTGATGGCGATGGCCCAGGGGGTGGGGCTGCCGGCCCGCAGGTGCAGGAACTGCAGTGCGGAGGCGAGCGAGTTGGGACGGGCCTGGCTGTCGCGGCGGGCGTTGGAGGTTTCCCAGACGCGGCGCAGGACTTCGGGGTCGGCGCCGCAGGCGCGGGCCAGTGCGGCGACGTGTTTCCAGGAGGGGAAGCGTTCGCCGGACATCATCCGTGAGAGGTGGCCGGCGGACAGGCCGGTGCGGGTGGCCAGTGCGCGCAGGCTGAGCCCGGAGGCACGCTGAAGGCTGCTGAGAATGTTGGCGAGGTCCTGTCCGGCCAGGGTCGCGGCCGGGACCGTCGTGGTGGGTGCTGGGGCAGCGGTGTCGTTGTAGGGGCCTGCAGGTGGTGGGCCTGGCGGTGCCGGCGGCGGTGAGGGCGCCGCAGCGGGGGAGGAGACGCGACGAGGTCCGGGCGTGCGGCGCGCGGGGGCCCACTTCTTGCGTGCGGTGTCCTTGCTCATGCCGAGCGAGGCGCCGACCGCTTCCCAGGAGGCGCCGCGCTGCTTGCTGCGGGCCACCATGTTGGGAGTGAGGCGTTCGGTGATCACTTGGAGACGGGCCAGCTGCTCCAATGGCGCGGTGACGGGGGTGCCGGGCTGGTCGAGCGAGAGCAGTATGTCCCGGGACAGGTGAATGACCTGGTTGAGCTGGACGCGCAGGGCTTGATCGAACTCTTCCGTGTCCGGGGTCTGCGAAGCGGCCTGCCGCTCCCGGCGCGCCTTCTGCCGGCATGCCGTGCTGCAGTACTCGCCGGGCCGTCCTGTGGCCTGAAAGCGACGTTCCTTGCCGCACTGCTTGCAGGTCGGCTGCGAAAAGGTCTGCCCCATCGTGGCGTTTCTCCCTTGACTGTGGCTTTCCCGGGCGACGAAATGGGGGCCGTCGCCCGGGATTCGTGACGGTGAGCGGTATGGGTGCAGCCGTTTCGTCGCGCGGATGCACGCAGATCATGACGAGGGCCGAGGGGACAGCGGCCCTCGGATCATCAGGGCGCCGGGGGACTGCCGGGGCGGCCACGCCAGGTGAGGACCGCCCAAATAGCTACCGCCACCAGGGAGGTTGTCAGTTCTGTCCAGTGCGAGGAACCGGGGACGACGATGAGGGCCGGAGCAACGAACTGCTGCGTGGCCGAGGTGTGCGAGGGGCTGTTGCCAGGTGTTGCCGCGGTGTTGCTGGGCGTGTCGTCCTGGACAGCTGCTTTGTTATGGTCATGCGCGGATCGCCGCCGAAGGCGTTTGATCCCACGCTCGAGCGGGGAGCCAGACAAGGGCTTCTCCTTGGTCGAGATGCTGTGGAGCGCGAGCCCGGGTCGTGGAAAGCGCGGGTTCGCGCTCCGTGACTGTAGTGACACCCTCTGCCCACTGCCATTCGGTCAAATGCCCCCATCTGCAGTACAACACGGGACCGAACGGACACTTTCGTAGAGATCGCAGGGGCAATCTGCTTGGTTCCCGGATCTCTTTCCGAAAACCCACCCGACACCCGTGACGATCTTGGTATTCCTGCTGCCCTGCAATCCTTCTGGCCTGCGCCAACACCGCCAGAGGGCGCGGGGAACTTCCGGCGTCGTCCGGCGCGAGGCGCCGCGCAAGCGGGGCCGCTGCCGCAGGTGCCGGCAGTGAGGCTGCAGCTGTGCGCGTGCGAGTTGAGTCAGTGTGACCGCCGCAGCGACAACCCTGCCGACAGCCTCGTGGCCCGGCTCGAGCCTGCGGCACAGGCGATCCGGACCGTCGTCGATGCCGTTGGTTGCGGAGGCGACGGCGCGGTGTTCGTGGAACCGGCTCCACTCCGAGAAGCGTTCCGTGGTGGCCTGATCACGGGGTGGAGGACGGTCAGTGTCACTACGCTGAGCGCCTTCGTACCTCGGGAGGTTCGGTTGGTACGGCGGAGCACGCTCGGGCAGGACTTCCGTCGGTTGTGGGTCGCCTACGCGGTCAGCGCCGCGGGCAGTGCCGTCGGCATGGGGGCGTTGCCGTTGATTGCCCTTCTGGTGCTGGATGCCTCGGCGTTCCAGGTGTCTGTGCTCGCTGCGTTGTCTGCGGTGGCCAGTGCGGTGATCGCTCTGCCGCTCGGTGTGCGTGTCGAGCACCAGTACAAGCGGCCGGTCATGATCACCGCCGACCTGGCCCGCTGCGTGATGCTGGTGAGTATTTCGGTCGCCATGGCGTTCGACCAGCTCACCTTTACCCAGGTGTGTGTCGTCGGTGTTCTCCAGACGGCGGCTTCTGTCGCGTTCGACGCGGCGAGCGGCGCGCACCTGAAGGCACTTGTCCTGCCTGAGCATCGTCTTCGCGCCAACAGCCTGTTCGAGACGACCAACTGGATCAGCGTCAGCGCCGGCCCGCCCGTCGGCGGGCTTCTGATCGGGGCACTGGGCGCGGCCGCCACCATGGTGGTCGACGCACTGTCCTTCCTCGGATCGGCCCTGGGCATCCGACGCATCCGACAGCCTGAACCCGCACCACCGCCACGCGCCGCCACCTCTCACCTGGGCCGCGACATCGCTGCCGGCTGGCAGTACCTCCTGCGGCACCAAGGACTGCGGCCGCTGTTCTTCAACGCGCTCCTCTTCGGCGGATCCGTCATGATGGCCTCACCGCTGATGGCCGTCCTCATGCTGGATGACCTCGGCCTGGCACCGTGGCAGTACGGACTCGCCCTGGGACTGCCGTGCCTGGGCGGCGTGCTCGGCTCACGCCTGACCCCGATGCTCACCCGGAGATTCGGACAGCGCCGCATCCTGCTGCTGTCCGGTGTCGCACGCACCCTGTGGACGATCCTGCTGCCCCTGACGCCCTCCGGTGCCCTCGGCCTGTTCGTCATCGTGGCCGCCGACTTCGGCCTGCTCTTCTCCGCAGGGGTCTTCAACCCGTCGTTCACCACCTATCGCATGGCGGCCACACCGGACGCGTACATGTCCCGCGTCGGCACCTCCTGGTCCGTCGGCGCGAAGACATGCCAGGCCGCCTTCGTGATCGCCGGTGGGCTCATCGCCGCCGCAGCAGGGGTACGCGGCGCCCTGCTCATCGCCGGCCT
This sequence comes from Streptomyces sp. NPDC031111, assembly GCF_055570675.1. Classification (NCBI taxonomy): domain Bacteria; kingdom Bacillati; phylum Actinomycetota; class Actinomycetes; order Kitasatosporales; family Streptomycetaceae; genus Streptomyces; species Streptomyces sp. NPDC031111. Next base: position 14,668 of record NZ_JBVIGS010000036.1, on the reverse strand, counting down.
GCTGTGCATGGCGAGCGCACTGCTCCTGCCATGGCGAAAGGAACGCATCTCCACCGGACATGTTCCAGCGCCCACGACGAAAGCGGCCCCCTCCCCGGCCACAGATAGCCCGCCCGCATAACGGCTCGCCGGGGCGCTGCTCGGCCGCCCTCGTGCTGATCACGTTGACCGCGCAAAAGCAACCCTGCGTGGGGCTGGCTGCGCCTGGCGCAGTATTTCGCACGGAACGGTCAGCTCTCGTAGGTCACCGCCGGGCTGGCCGCGATGTCTTCGTGGGCGTAGAAGCGCGCATCGACTCCGTGCGGGCGGGGCGGCTCTGCCGGGCAGAGGGTCTGCTGCTGCGGAACTCGGCGGGCCGGATAGGCCGTGAACACAACGGACAGAGGGCTGTGTAGAGCAGTTCGATAATCATGCTGCGAACTGTGCACAAGCCGGCGGCCGTCTCGTGCTGCCGTGGAGCCCGCCTGGTGGGCTTGTGCGGTAACGGTCTGGTGATGCGCTCCCGCCCGGCGGGAAGTACCCGCGATCGTGCTTTTCTGCACGTCAATGCCAGGGTTTCATGGGTTGGTGATCAGCAAAGCGGAAGTTTGCCCGGGCAACGGGTGGCGCTATTACTTCCGGGGCGTCATGGTCGGCGACGGCCACTGCTCTGCGGGATGCCGCTGTACGCCGCTCTGGGGCAGCCGGGCCGCGCCCCACCAGCCGACACTGGCTCACCTCACGCCGTTGTCGGCAGCTCTGGGGGCTGCGGTGCAGCATGAGGCGCGAGGAGCGCAGCCGGCACCGCGGGCTCCGGTCAGATGCCCCCGCCATGCGGCGAGGTGGGCGGCATTGACGTGGTCGGCGGCCGTGTTCGAGCCCGCGTCACATCCGGCCTCAGCAGGGCCGCGAAGGCTTCACCGTGCCGTCTGTCCGGCCGTCACGTCATATCCATTCGATCTGCGGGCACAGCGCGGTTTCGCTCAGTACGAGTTTCATCAACAGCGGATCGGTCGTCCGCGTCAGCAGCGCCTGCCGGTCGGCCTTCAGTCTCGCCCGGGCCTCGCTCTCTTCCTCGCTCAGCGCGCCCGGACCCGCCTTTCCAAAGAAGCGGGTCCGGGCATTTGGGGTCGGCAGGTCAGCCGATGGCGATGCGGGTTTTCCAGTAACTGTTCTGTCCGATGATCTCTGTGCCGGATCCGGACAGGACGGTCTTGCCGCCTGCATAGAAGCGTACGGATCCGTCGGAGCGTACGGTCCAGATGTCAGGAATGGCGTCGCCGTTGGCGTCGGGGGTTCCGATCAGCAGCGGGATGCTGGTGCTGTACCAACCGGAGGAACCGTAGACGGCGTCGGTGCCATCGGCAGAGTTGGCGGCGGAGGCCAGGGAGGTCAGGTCGGTCCCACCGTCGGCGGCCTTGATGCCCTTGCGGAAGAGGAGCCGGCCTGAGACGTCGGTGCGGTAGACCAGGTCGGTCACCCCATCGCCGCTGATGTCGGCCGCGGTGACGATGTCGCGGTCGGCCCAGGGCGTGGAGGACAGGCGGATCGCCTTGTCGATGGTGGCGCCGTGGTAGCCGGTGAAGGCCCAGATCTCCTCGCCCACGGTGGCGAAGAAGTCTGTGCGGCCGTCTCCGGTGGCGTCGCCGGCCGAGACGATCTGGGTGAGGGAGGCGGGGTTGGGCGCGTTGGACGGCAGGAGGATATCCACTCGTCGGTCGATGTTGACTGCGCCGTAGCCGTCGCCGGGATAGACCCAGAGCTTGCCGCCGACGCGGACGACCAGGTCCTGGAGGCCGTCACCTCCGTAGATGTCACCGTTGTGGGTGATCAGGGAGTCCTTGAAGTGACCGGAGGGTGCGGCGACAAACGGTGGAAGACCGTCCTCGGAGCCCGGGTCCTTGGCGGGATTGGCGCGGTAGGCGCCGGACATGGAGTAGTCGAGGTCACCGCTGGGGCGAGCGAGGTCGGGTGTGGCCTGGGACGGGTAGAGAGCGAGGTTGCCCCCGGAGGTCACGGCCATGAGGTCGGCTAGGTCGTCGCCCGTGAAGTCGCCGGGGCTGTCGGCTTCGTCGCGCGGGCTGACGTAGAAGAAGTAGAGGGCCGGGTCGGAGGGGTTGCCTGCCGAGTCGACAGCACGGATGTACAGGACGTTGGGGCCGGCTGTCGGGGGCTTGGCGTCGGCGATGGTCGTCGGGGTGGTGACGGCTGTTCCGGCGGTGCGGCTCTTGGAGAAGTTGTAGTTGGCACCGTTGAAGGAGTACTCGAAGCGGACGGTGTCGGTGGATCCGGCGTAGACGGTGAAGGAGCCCGCCGTGCCGAACTTCAGTTTCGACCAGTTGGCGTCCTCGGCGTCGTTCCCGAAGCCGTTCTCCGAGCCGTCTGCGTTGGGGAAGTCGGTGGAGGTGATTTTGGGGCGCTTGGGCGGGGCGGTGTCCAGGATGAACCGGCAGGGCGTCTTGGCCGGCGAGTAGCCGGAAGTGGCGCCCTTGTCGTCGATGCCGCGGACCCGCCAGGAGTAGAGGGTGCCGTTGGTCAGTTTGCTGGTGGAGAAGGCGGGTGTGGAGCGCAGGGCGTCGCCGCCGTCACTGCCGGTGGAAACCTTGCCCGTGGTGCCGAGTATGTCGCCGGTGGTGCCCCACTTGCCGGTGGGCCAGAGGTCGAAGTCCAGGTAGTCGAGGTTGTTGTCCTTGTCTTTCCCTCGCGCGGTGAAGGTGACGCTGCCTGTGCCCATCCGGACGTACGGCTCGGTGGTGGTGCACTTGGCGTCGGGAGACAGGTCGAGGTTGGTGGGGGACGAAGGGCGACGGTTGTAGACGAGTTCGAGTGCCGGGCCGTTGTCGCCGTTGGCCTGGAACTTCTTCCAGGAGTACTGGGATGTCTCGTTTCGGGCACGCAGACCGAAGGTGATTGTGGAGCGGCCGAGGTCGGCGTAGTTCTGTGCGGCCTTCTTCACGTCGAAGGTTTCGTAGGCGTCGCGGCAGCCGGATTTGTAGCCGTGCGCGAAGCTGCGGGTCTGCAGCTTGTTGCCGTCGGTGAGTTTCGGGGCGTTCTTCCAGTTGGTCTTCTTGCTGATCGCTCCGGTGACGTGGACGCTCATCGAGCGGGCGCTGCAGGACCAGGAGTACGTTTCCAGCAGGCGCAGCTTGGCACTGCTGATCTTCGCGCCCTTGAGGTTCTTGTCGAAGTCCATGTTGAAGAAGGAACGCGAAGTGCCCCAGGTGTCGGACTCGAAGCCGACCCGGGCCTCGTGGGTGCCGCCCTTGTTGAAGCCCTTGCCGTTGTAGAAGGTGGCGTTGGGGTGCCGACTGTAAGCGGTCGTCCAGTTGTCCATGTGCTTGGTGACGGACGGGTCGATGAAGACCGGGTAGGTCGTCTCCGGAGCGTTGAGGAAGTTCAGGTCCGGGGTGATGACCCAGTTGTCGCCCGAGAGGTCAGACTCCACGGTGTTGCCCAGGGAGTCTGGTGATGGCCCGTCGAGCAGTGGGAGCGAGAGGGTTGCCGCTGGTCCGCTCTGCGAGGGGCCTGGGGTGGGTTCGGCGGGAGCGGTGGGTGTGGCGGTCTCCGAGGGGACGACTTCAGGTTCGTCGGTGGGGGTGGGCAGGCTAGGGGCTTCGGATTCCCGGTCGGTCTGCTCATCCGACTCGGCGTCGTTCGTCGCCTCCTCGGCCGGCACCACTTCCGGCGTCCAGGACGTGGAGCTGCTGGGCTCGGGGCTCTCCGAGCCGGTCGGCTGGGCAGTGGCTCCGACCTGTCCGTCGGTGATGGCGGGCTGGCCGGTGGAGTCCCACATCAGTGGCGTTCCGGAGCTGGCCACTTCGTTGCCGAAGAAGGTCTCGGCGGTGAGGACGCCGGACAGTGGGTCGAGGCGGAAGGTCAGGTCTTCGGAGGTGATGCCGTACGAGAGCTGCTGCACCAGTGGGTTGTTCGCGGCCGCCTGGTTCTTCAGGACGAGGAGCTGGGCGAAGCCGTCGTTGTCTGCTGTAAGGACCAGGTCCGCGCCGGGGAAGATCTCCGGGTACAGGGCGCGCGAGCCGTCGATGACGGGGGCGGGGACCGGCCCCGGCCAGGTGAGCCGGATGGCGTACTCACCGGCATCGCCCACATAGAGCGTGACGAGGTCGCTCGCTCCGGCCGCGGCGGGAGCGTTTTTTACCAGTGACACACGCTGGCCCCCGGCCCGGGAGGCCCGCTCCGGGTTCTGCTTGCCCGAACCTGCGGTGAACACTATGCGGGCGCTGGTGGCCGTGGTCTCCCAGCCGGCCTCGCTGCGCCGCAGATCCGTGTCGATCGCGCGCCATTCGCCATCCTTGCGGACCCGGACCGGCGAGGCGTGGAACCGCTTGGCGAGCTGGCCGTCGGGACGGGCCCAGGTGGTGGAGCGCTCGGTGCGGTCCGCGGTGACCTCGACCTGCTTGCCCGTGCGAGCGGCCTGGACGAAGGCGGCGCTCTCGGTGACCACCTTCGCCCGCTGGGGCTCGGCCTGCTGTTGTCCGTCGGATCTCGTGTACCCGGCATAAGCGATGCCGGTCGCTGCGACCGCCGTGGCGAGGGTGAACGCCAGGGTGCGGCGTCCGGGCCTGCGGGGCTGAGTGGTTGGCATCGTGAGAGGTCCCTTTCCCCATGCCCGGCACACGGATCGACGTGTGCGGGCTCCTCCGGAACGATGTGGCCGGCCATGGCGAAGCGGACCGCTCCGTACGGGGGCGCGGGCATGGCAGGGCGAGCTGATGATGACTCATGAGCCGCCTGTCGTCACCCTGTGAATTCTCACGCCAGAAACTCGGACCGGGCGATCTCCGTTTCCCCAGGTGCCGCCCTGCTGAGGCTGGTGAGTGTCCACCGTTCCGAGAGAGGTCTCATATCAGCACGAACTGCCCCATGATTCGGAGCATTTGAATAGCCATCAGATATTTTCGGGCGAAATTGGACCCACGTCGGAAGGTATCCCTCCTCGGAGGGGTGCTGCCCGATCGACGCCCTCTGTGAGTGATTTTATCGTTACGCGGCGTGACAATGATCACTAGTGGTCTGAACCTCTAGCATTTCTTCACATCGCTCTCACAGAATTCGCCCGATCTGTTTCGTCCTGCGCGAGGTCCGTTTCCGGCCCCGCTCCAAGTGGTCCGGGGGGACCCTCCGTGTTCGGTCGAACTCGCCTTTCCCGAAGCCTGCGGGTGCGCAGAGTGGTTGTCGCCGTAGCTGGTGCCGCGGTGCTCGTCGGTCTGCTGCCCACGGCGGCGATGGCTGTGCCGCCGGTCCCGCCGGCCGACGAACCGGGGCGCGAGGCCCTGATTCTCGAGTCGCTCGCCAAAGTCGTCCCTGCCGACGGCACCCCGGTCAACCAGGACGTCGAGAGCCTGAAGACCGATGTTCCGCAGGACATGGAGGCGGCGCCGCCCGGCACCGACACTCCGCTTCCCGCGTCCACCACAACGGTCACGTTTCCGTCCAGTACCGCACGGAGCTCGTCCGCCGCCGTCGAGTCCCAGTCACTGGACCAGGTCCCGGTCACGCTTGCCCCGGCCGAGGGGCAGCCCGCCCCCACCGGTACGTGGGGCGTGACCGTGGACGCCCGCACCGAAGTCACCACGCAGGGCGTGGACGGTGCGGTTATCCGCGTCGATCCGCCGGACACGGGCGCGGTGCCGGTGTCGCTCTCGTTGGACTACGGCACCTTCGAGAACCTCTACGGCGCCGACTGGGGCTCCCGCCTGCGTCTGGTCCAGTTCCCCGCGTGCTACCTGACCACCCCCGAGGCCGAGGAGTGCCAGGCATACACGGAGCTGGAGACGGTCAACGACCCGGACGCCAACACGGTCTCCGCGACCATCGACCCGGCCGCTGACGACACCGTCAGCACAGCGTCCGAAGGCACCTCCACCCAGTCGGCTGGCTCCCGCCTGCTGGACGCGGAAGGCAGCGCCGACTCCACCGTGATCGGCGCCGTCGATTCCGGAGCTGGCCCCGGCGGCTCGTTCAAGGCGACCCCCCTTGCCTCGACCGGCTCCTGGTCGCACGCCGGCAGCTCCGGCGCCTTCGTGTGGTCCTACCCGCTGACCGTTCCGGCGCCCCCGGCCGGCCCCATTCCGAAGATCGCGCTCACCTACAACTCGCAGTCCGTGGACGGCCGCACCGCTGTCTCCTCCCCTCAGGCCTCGTGGATCGGCGAGGGCTGGGACTACGACTCCGGCCACATCGAGCGCCGCTACCGCAGCTGCAAGGACGACCGGAAGATTCTTGACGCCGGCGCCCCCAACAACACCGCCAAGGCCAACAAGACCTCCGACCTGTGCTGGGTCTCGCACAATGCGGTGATGTCCCTCGCCGGCCGGACCACCGAGCTGGTCCGCGTCGGCACCACCGACACCTACCGCCTCGCGTCCGACGACGGTACCCGGGTCTCGCTCAAGACCGGTGCGGTGAACGGCGACAACGACGGCGAGTACTGGGAGGTGACCACCACCGACGGAACCGTCTACACCTTCGGCCGTCACGAGGTCGGCGGCGGCCACGCCAACACCAACTCGGTCTCCACGGTTCCCGTCTTCGGCAACCATCCCGGCGAGCCCTGCCATGCAACCGCCTTCGCCGACTCCCGCTGCGGCGCGGGCAAGCAGCAGGCCTGGCGCTGGGGCCTGGACAAGGTCACCGACGTCCACGGCAACGTGATGGTCGTCAACTGGAAGCAGGAGACGAACTACTACGCCGTCCGCGACAAGCGCAAGACCCCGGAAGCCTACGAGCGCTTCGCCTACCCCACCACCATCGACTACGGAATGCGCTCGGACGACCTGTCCACGCCTTCCGCGCAGGTCAGCTTCGGCGTCAAGCAGCGCTGCCTGAAGTCCGCCACCGCCTGTGACGCGGCGAACTTCGCCAAGACCGACGACCCCGGCGCCTACCGCCCCTGGTGGGACACCCCCGGCAACCTCAACTGCAAATCAACGTCCAAGCTCTGCCCCGGCTTCCCGTCGTTCTGGACGCAGATGCGCCTGGACACCATCACCACCCTCGGTGCCCGCCCCGGCGTGACCGGCCTAGGCAAGGTCGACGTCTACGCCCTCCACCAGTCGTTTCCCGACGACTGGTACGACACCTCCCCGGGACTCTGGCTCAACTCGATCACCCGCACCGGATACGGCCCCGGCGACACCACCGGGACCATCCAGTCCAAGGACGGCGTGAGCTTCGCCGAGTACCGCGTCGGCTCCTCCTCTCCGCTTCAGTCCCGCCTGCGCGACCGCCAGCTCCCCAACCTCGTCCGCACCGGCCCCAAGGACCAGCGTCCCGCCTTCACCCGCCCCCGCATCGGCACGGTCGCCACTGAGGCCGGCGCCGACATCGAGGTCGAGTACACCGGCGGCTGCGCCACCCCGCCGTCCGAGGACAAGGAGAAGGCGAACGGAACCTGCTACCCGGTCCGCTGGTCCCCGGACGGCGACGAGCGGACCCCACCTAAGCAGTGGTTCAACAAGTACGTCGTCGCCTCCGTCGTGGAGACCGACAAGGTCACGAACCACGGCGTGCCGATCGTCACCAAGTACAAGTACACCGGCCCGGCCTGGGCCAAGTCCGACGACGAGTTCCAGCGACCCGCCCTTCGCACGTACAGCGACTGGCAGGGATATCGCCAGGTCTCCGTGACCAAGGGCAGCAAGACCACTTCCAGCAAGACCGGCAACGACGACCCGCAGTCGCAGTCGTACTCCGAGACGCGCTACTTCCTCGGCACCGGCGGCGAGGTCAAGGACACCACCGGCACCCACACCCTGGTCAGCGACGACGCCCGCCAGTACGCGGGCCTGGCCGCCGAGGTCCTCACCTACAAGGACTCGAACAAGCAACTCCTCGAGCGCACCCTGAACTTCCCCTGGTCCAAGCAGACCGCCTCCCGCGCCCGGGAGGCAGAGGACGGCTCGGCCATGGAACCGCTCCTCGCCCACCGCGTCGGCATCAAACGCACTGACGACATCCAGTCCCTCGACGACGGATGGCAGTCCAAGCGCACCCTCACCACCGTCGACGACACCTACGGCCTGCCCACCGAGGTCGAGAGCTTCGTCGTCAAGCCCGACGGCACCGGCGGCGAAACACTCTCCGAGCAGGAGTGCACCCGCAATACCTACGTCCACAACACCGACGCGCACCTGATCGGCCTGATCTCCCAGAGCCGGACGATCGCCGTGCCCTGCACCCGATACGTCGGCGCGAACTACGCCACGCACCTGCTGAAATCGGTCCGCACCAGCTACGACACCCTCGCCCACGCCGCCACGCCGCTCAAGGGCCTACCCACCACCGTCGCCGAATCCAACGGCGCAGGCGACGCCCACAGCGTCATCACCACCACCACGTACGATCCGCTCGGCCGTATCCGCAAGGTCACCAGGCCGGATCAGGGCACCACCGAGAACGTCTACACGCCTGCCGACACCGGAGGCCCGCTCACCGGCCTCAAGACCGTCAACGCCCTCGGGCACGCCACCACGACCACGTTCGACCCCGGCCGCTCCCTCCCCCTCACCGTCACCGACCCCAACGGCCGCGTGACCCGGTACGAGTACGACGCCCTCGGCCGCCTGGCCAAGGGCTGGTCCCCGACCCGCTCCAGCGGCACCCAGACCCCCGACGTCCAGATCAGCTACCAACAGGCCACCGCCACCTCCTCCAGGACCAGCCCTGCTGCCGTCACCACCAAGACGATCAAGGATGACGGCAGCTACGCCTCCTCGGTCACCATCTACGACGGCCTGCTCCGCCCGGTCCAGACCCAGAACGAGGCCCACGGCCCCGGCCGCATCATCACCGACACCTCCTACGACGACCACGGCCGGCCCAGCATCGTCACCAGCGGCTACCTCGCCGCAGGCCAGCCGACCACAGCGCTGTTCGCACCCAAGTCCACGACACTCATCCCCAGCTATGTAAAGACCCAGTACGACGGCATGGGCCGCACCGTCCGCCAAGCGACCTACCACGACGGTGACTTCCAGCACGAGACCTTCACGTCGTACGGGCCGAACACAGTGCACGTGGACCCCCCGGGCAACACCGCTCCGGCAACGTGGACCACCACCGACGCCCTCGGCCGGGTCACCGAGATCGAGCAGTACACCAACGCCGGCCAGTCCACCACCCGATCGACCCGCTACGCCTACGACGTCCGCGGCAACCGCTCGGAAGTCACCGACCCGGCCGGCAACAAGTGGACGTACAAGTACGACGTACGCAGCCGCATAGTCGAAGCCACCGACCCGGACACCGGCACCACCAAGACGACCGCATACGACGGCGCCGACCGCCCCCTCACCACCATCGACGCCAACGGCAAGTCCCTGCACACGACCTACGACGTGCTCGGACGAGTAACGGCTGTCCGCGAGGGTTCAGCCACGGCCAGCCCGATCAAGACCTTCACCTTCGACTCCGCCGGAGCCCTCGGCCTGCCGGTCGCCACGACCCGCCACACGGCGGACGGCGACTACACCACCAAAATCACCGGCTACACCACCGACTACCAGCCCACCGGGCGGGACATCACCATCCCCGCCAACACCAAGACCACCGGGCTCTCAGGCACTTACAGCTACACCTACAGCTACACGCCGACCGGCAAGCCCCTCTCGGTGACCTACCCGTCAAAGGGCGGCATCTCCTCCGAGAAGGTGGTCATCCGCTACAACGAGGACGGCCTGCCCGAGTCCACGTCCGGCTCCAGCTGGTACACCGCCGACGTCACCTACTCCCCGTTCGGCGAACCCCTCCGCACCGTCTCCGGCTCCCAGCCCTACCGCGTGTGGACCACGAACTTCATCGACCCACGCACCGGCCGCCTCCAGCGCACCGTCGCCGACCGCGAGACCGCCTCACCCCACCGCATCACCGACAGCTACTACTCCTACGACGCCTCCGGCACCATCACATCGAACTCCCGCAAGCTGAGCGAAGCCTCAGGCTCCACCTGGGACACGCAGTGCTACACCTACGACGCCCTCGGTGAACTCGTCCACGCCTGGACCTCCACCATCGCCCCCACCGGCACAGGCAACGGCTGCAAGACCGCCAACGGTGCCACCTTCGGATACCGCACCGACTACGCCACCTCATCCGGCCCCGTCGCGGACGCCCCGAACGAGGCCAGCGACACCTCCAGCCCGGACACCTCGCTGACCAGCACGCGTGCCGCAGCCGCCCCGGCCGCCGGCACGGTGGCGACTTCCGCCACCGCCTACCGCCAGGCGTTCACCTACGACTGGATCGGCAACCGCTCCACTCTCACCGAGTACAACGTCACCGACCCCGCCAAGAACATCACCTATCACTCCGGCTACGGCACCACCGCCGGAAACGGCGCCACCGAACCGGTCACCACCCAGCCCCACACCCTGGCCTGGGTCTCCACCACCCCCACCGGCTCCGGCAGCGCCTACACCTACGACCCGGCCGGCAACACCACCAAGCGCGACCTCCCCGGCGACACCCAGAGTTTCACCTGGAACAGCGAGAACAAGCCGGCCACCGTGACCACCGGCGCCACCACCGTCAACTACACCTACGACACCGGCGGCCAACGCCTCCTGGAGAACTCCAGCGAAGGCTCCACCCTTTACCTTCCCGGCGGCGAACTCACCACCGACGCCACCGGAAAGATCACCAAGGCGACCCGCAACTACGCTCACCCCGGCGCCCCCACAGTCGTCCGCACCTCAAACGGCACCAGCACCGGCCACACCCTCAACATCCAGCTCGCCGACCATCTGGATACCGCCAACACCACCATCCAGATGGCCGCCAGCCAGCCGGTGACCAGACGGGCCTTCAAGCCCTTCGGCGAGGCCCGCGGTCCCCAACCGACCTCCTGGCCGGACAGGCGCAGCTACCTGGGCGTCGGCATCGACGACACCGCCACCGGACTGACACACATTGGCGCACGCGAGTACGACCAGGCCAACGGCCGATTCATCAGCGCGGATCCGCTGCTGGACATCACGGACCCGTTGCAGATGAACGGCTACTCCTACGCCAAGAACAGCCCCATCAGCACCAGCGACCCCGACGGCCTGAAGCCGGCCACCGATTGCTACAGGGGCTGCCAGGAGGGCGATTTCGTCTACCGGGACTGGATGGTCCCGGACGGTGCCGGAGGTTGGTCTTACCGTTACGAAGGCACCACTTACACCTATGACGTAGTGGGCGACGTCCACAGCGTCAACCGATTCGGCAGCAACCATCCACCGCTGGGCACAAGGACCGTCGTCAAGCCGTACGACCTGGAGGCCCAGAAGAGCACACTCAAATTCGTGGCCTCCCTCGTTATCCCTGACGTCGAGTCATGGAAGAAGGCTCTTTCCGGAGAGGCAAACGGCTGGGACTACCTTGGTGTCGCCTCGGATGTCCCCTTCGTGAAGGCCTTGAAGCTGGTACCCGATTCGGTTGCGAAAAAGGGTAAAGAGGCCGTTGAAGAATGGCTCAAGAAGTACGCCTCAGGATGCAAGTGCTTCCTTGCCGGCACCCAAGTCCTCATGGCCGACGGCAAGACCAAGGAAATCGAGAAGATTAAGGTCGGCGACGAGGTTGTGGCCACAGACCCGGAGACAGGGGAGACCCGCCTCCGGAAGGTCACCCACCTGATCGTCACCGAAGACGACAAGCACTTCAACGAACTGACCATCGAAACACCCGACGGACCCGAGAAGCTCACCGCTACACACGAACACCCCTTCTGGGTTCCCGAGATCGGCGCCTGGGTCGAGGCCCGCAACCTCGCCGCGGGCATGACCCTCAGAACCCCTGACGGCACCACCGTCCGCGTCATCAGCAACCAGGCATACACCAAGCACGCCCGGACATACAACCTCACCGTTGACGACCTGCACACGTACTATGTGCTGGCGGGCGAGACGCCGGTGCTTGTTCATAACTCCGGTGGGGCATGTCCAACGGGCACGGTTTGGGACAGTATCAGTCGAACGCAGCCAGAGTATCCGGGCACGCCGATCCCGAAGTCATTCACTATGAGAACGGGCGGGAGTGACGTCTGGGTGCACCCAAATTCCACAAAGCACCTGTTGGAACAGTATGAGTCGACGCTGGCAAGAACTCGCGACGCGAATCTCGCCAACGTTACTTCTCAAACTCAATTGGCAAGTCTTCAATCAGCTGTTGCAGAGGCCACGCGAGGTGGCGTGCGAATGGGCGAGAGGCTTAATGTGGGTGGTTGGCAGTTGGAGTTCAACCAGAGAGCCACAGACCCTCTACCGGCCCTAATGCATGCCCGGTTCACAGGATAGGGGGCGCGGAACATGTTGCTAGTCGTTGGCGAGATTCTCGTTGAAAAAGCGAGGGCGGAGGCCGATCCGTGGATTCCCCTCACTGCGACCTGGGAGCCACGTCCCCCAGGTCTGCAGTTGCACCTTTCAATTAGCGGCACTATGGGCGGCTTCGTGGAATTTAAGGTCGGACGCGAATCCGGACTCCTGTTCCAAGTGACAGTGGTCGAGCCGCCCCCGCATTTCGGGAGGTTTCCACCTCGGCAAGGGGAAAGTGTGAATCGCTTCGCGCCAGTCGTAGATACCTCCCTTTGGGGTACTGGTGTGATTCCTGACACCGGGAGGGTTGACCAGGTCGAAATAGTCGAGAAGTTGGGCTTCTCCCGTGTTGGAGATTGGGTTTCTGTAACCATCGGGGACGAACCTCCTGTTCGGTACATCGCTTGCGGCTGTGTGTTTATGGGAGTTTCCGATAATGGGGTTATTTCCGAGGTTTCTGCTCATGTGCGAGATGTGTCGCATGGTTGGCCCTGAGTAAGGTGCTCAAGAGCCTGCTGAGAGGAATTTGAGGTTCCGCAGATCGGATCTCCGATAGGATCCGAAATCCCAGTTTGACGGCAACGCAGCCGGACGCCGATGGCCCCGCACCCCTGGGGGGTATTTACAGGCTCAGATACCGGGGGGCATCTTGCGGGGCCATCGGCGTTGTCGGAGGCGGTGCGGCGTTACGGGGTGGCAGCCGCGCTGCCGGGGGTGATGTCCGCGTTGAGGGCTTCGCTGCGGTCGAGGAGGCGACGGATGCCCCGACGACGGCGACCCCATGCCCGAGCCGGCAAACCACCACGGAAACGGTCTCAACTACGGCGACCACAGAGGAAGCGACGGCCCGGCTCCAGGTTACGGCCGTCCTGGACCTTCAGGTGATACTGGCACAGTAATAGTCAATGGCCAGTCTATGGTGAACACCGCCACCGGCGAGTCATTGTCCTGCGCCTATGGTCGCTGCATAGGCCATGTCAATGGCCCGGATCCGGTTACAGACACGTTGGCAGGGCTCCTGCGCAACGCCGCATACACCGTCGACTATTTTGGAGTCTTCTGGGACAATGACTGCCGCTCGGGCGGTGGTGTAGACAATCCCGGTTGTGACTACGGCGAGTCCTACGACATGTGGGCGGCCGAACAAGGGGTCAATGTTGTAGGCAATGCCTATCAGGTACCCGGAGTCATAGCAGCACTCCTCGGTGCAGGAAGGAGCGCTAAGGCTCCAACGCCCGGTAACGGCAAGAGTGGCAGAGGGAAGAGCAACGCGAAGGGTGCGATTGGTGAAGCAAGAGCTATTCAGGAACTGGCGGATCGGGGGTACGTGATCATGGGAACTCACGTACAACTTGAATCCAAGAAGGGAGTCACTTCATATGTTGATATTGTGGCAACCAGGAAAGGGAGCGGTCTCGGAGCGCCTGAATACTTCGAAGTGAAGAACGGTCCAGACGCAAGGTTGACGCCACAGCAGAGGCAGGTGTACGGGCAGCTCGCGGATGAAGGCGGGGTAATTCTCAGGACGGATCAACTCGCTCCTTGGGGTCTGAAAAATGGTGACTTGCTCCCGCAGTCGGACGTCAATATGATCCTCTATGGTGGAGCAAAGGCGTGGGGATAGGGAAAGTTCACAATTTATAGGGGAGTTACATCGTGAGCTATGATCTGGCAGTATGGCAAGGCGATATGCCGGCGAGCGACCGTGAGGCGAGTAAAGTGCATAATCGCCTGTACGATGATTATCTCGAAGTTGATGAATTGTTTCCAGTGGTGGACGCCATCAATGAATTCCTGACACGCCTTACTGATCGCTGGCCCGACAGGAATGCGGGTGATGACAGTCCTTGGGCCTCGACTCCCCTTTCTGCTGGCGCAAGCGGACCGTACGTTTATCTCGGGCTTGCGTGGAGTGAGGCAGAAGCCTCCTCTGCTTACATTGCGGAGGTTGCAAGTTCTCTCGGGTTGATTTGCTTTGACCCGCAAATTGGGGCTTTGAGAACGAGGTGAGGACAACCCTTTGTGGCAGTCGCCGATGGAAGTGTTAAGCGCTTTCGCTTTCGGTGACCGAGGAATGGCCGGCGGCATAGCGTAGGAGCGTCGCGCACGCTGCGTGCGTGCGCACATAAGCCAGTCGAATACGTGCCACCGGATGAATGATCCGATGTGCCGGGTCGGATGGGAGGTCGGCCAGAGATCGAGTGCGCCGTGGGGGAGCGGGCCGAGATGGAGCATGCGGCTGACGCCCTGGACTGGACTCGGGCCTGCGTGGATGCCTTTCAATGAGATCGTTTCATCCTGAAGTTGCAGGTCGCGGTACTGGTGTGAGTCCGTGACGGGGTACTCGTGCTGGCCGGAGTCGTGATCGTCAGCGGGAG
>NZ_JBVIGS010000035.1:0-40365 GCF_055570675.1 Streptomyces sp. NPDC031111 | reverse complement strand
GCTCCAGCAACCCTTCTACCACTCCTGGAAGGGCTCCGAACGCCCCGGCCAGAAGCCGTACTTTCAGCAACCCATCTTCAGCATCGCCGACGGCCGCTTCTCCTCGCGCTGGCTTGCACCGCACATCTGGTCGGCCCAGGAGTTCGAAGGTGTCCCGCCGTTGACCGAAGCCCAGACCGAGGCAATGAACCTGCTGATCTCGCTCAACGACGACCCGCGATTCCACACCTCGATGATGTTCGAGCCCGGCGACTTCCAATTCATCAACAACCACGTGGTCTACCACGCACGCACGGAGTTCGAGGACTGGGAAGACGAGGACCGCAAGCGGCACCTGCTCCGGCTCTGGCTCGCCCCCGCGAACTCGCGCCCGCTGAGCGAAGGCATGAAAGAGTTCTACGGCGATGTCCGGCCCGGTGCCGTGCGTGGCGGGTTCCCCGCGCGCGTCGAGAAGCCCGTCTTCGTGAGCGAAAACGCGGAGCGCCGAGCATGACGACAACCGCGATGACGCCGACGCCCGCCGAGGCGGCCGACGCGATCCTGCCCGCGCTGGCCGAACGGATCGGCGCGTACCGGATCGACGACCTCGACGACCAAGCCCGGCGGCTCGTCCGGACGGCGTTCACGGACACCCTCGGAGTGGCGCTGGCCGGCTCGGCCTTCCCCGGGATCACCATGATCCGGACGGCTGCCGGTATCGCAGCAACCGACGGCGGGAGCCTGGTGCTCGGCACGAGCGTGCGCGTCCCAGCCCTCGACGCCGGGCTCCTCAACGGTGTCGCCGCGCACGCCCTAGACCTCGACGACGGCAACTCGATCATCGGCGGACACCCCTCGGCCATGCTCGTGCCCGCGCTCCTCGCGCTCGGGGAGGAGATCGACGCGTCGGCGCCGGACGTGGCCGTCGCCTATGCCGCCGGGTACGAGGTGATGATCCGGCTGGCGTACGGGCTGAACCCGGCGCACTATCAACGCGGCTGGCACCCGACCTCGACCATCGGCGTCATCGGGATCGCGGCAGCGGCCGCGCGGCTGCTCCAGTTGTCCGCGGACCGCACGGCGACCGCGATGGCGATCGCGGTGTCCCACGCGGCAGGGGTGAAGGCGAACTTTGGCACGATGACCAAGTCCCTGCACATCGGGCAGGCGGTCCGCAACGGAATCTTCGCCGCCAAGCTCGCGGCGGCGGGTTACACGGCCAACCCCGGCGCGCTCGACCATGGGCAAGGCTTCCTCCCCGTCTACAACGGACCCAACGGGTTCGACGCCCCCCGGATCATGGCCGACCTGGACGGGCCGCCACTGGTCTGTTCCGAGTACAACCCGATCAAGCTCTACGCCTGCTGTCACAGTACCCACGGCGCGATAGAGGCGGCCCGGGAGATCCACGGTGTGCAAGGCTTTGACGCGGGCACCGTCGACGACGTCGAGATCATCGTGGACCCGAATCGTCTGCCGCACACCGACCGCCCGGTGCTGACCGAAGCGCTGTCGGGGAAGTTCAGCCTGCAGTACGTGACGGCCCGGGCTCTGCTCACCGGAACCGTCACGTTGGCGGACTTCGACGGCGACGCCCACCGCGACCCCGCCACGCTCGAGTTGATGAGTCGGGTGCGCGTCACGCCGTCCAGCCCGGACGGACGGGCCAATTCGTTCACCGCGACCGTCCGGACCAGACAGACGGAGGGGGCGGTGTTCGCCGCAACGCGCGGTCCGCACGCCTCCGAAAGGGACACACCGGTCGACCCGGCCCTGCTACAGCGGAAGTTCGCGGACTGCGTAGGGCGGGTGCTGCCCGCGGACCGAGTGAGCTCGCTGAGCGCGGTCCTGCGGCACTTCCCCGACACCGGCACCACCGTGCGCGAACTCATGCAGCTCGCCGAAGTCCACAGCCTCCCCGACGCAGGAGGGACACCATGACCGACCCGATCCGGGTGCTCTTCCCGGTGGGCATGCTGGGTGGCGGCTTTCCTCCTGAAACCGTGGCCCGCGGGATCGAACTCGGCGCCGACATCATCGCCGTCGACGGCGGTTCCACCGACTCCGGTCCGTACTACCTGGGGACCGGCACGGCGAAGACCGCCCGGGCCGCCGTCGAACGAGACCTGCGGGTGCTCGTGTCCGCAGCGCACGACGCGAACATCCCTCTTGTTGTCGGTTCCTGCGGCACCTCGGGATGCGACGCGGGCGTCGAGTGGATCTACGAGATTCTCCAGCAGATCTGCGCCGACCTAGGGATCAGCAGGCAGGTCGCCCGAGTGTACAGCGAACAGGACCCCGCCCGGGTCACCGATCTGCTGGCACAGGGCAGGGTGCACCCGCTCGGCACGGCCGGGCCCCTGCGGCAGGAAACCCTGGCCCGGTGCCGCCACATCGTCGGGCTGATGGGACACGAACCGCTCGCCGACGCGCTGAGCGACGGCGCGCAGATCGTCCTCGCCGGCCGCTCCACCGACACTGCGCTGACGGCGGTGCTTCCCCTGCTGCGCGGGCTGCCCGCGGGCCCCGCGTGGCATGCCGCCAAGATCGCCGAGTGCGGCGGCCTCTGCACCGAGAACCCGACGTCCGGCGGCGTCCTGGTGACCGTCGACGAAGCTGGCTTCACCGTGGAGCCGCTCGCCGTGCACACCCGCTGCACCCCTCGCAGCGTCGCCGCGCACATGCTGTACGAGAACGCCGACCCCTTCCGGCTGCGGGAGCCTGCTGGCACGCTCGACACGAGCGCCGCCACCTATACCGCACTCGACGAGCGCCGGGTACGGGTCGAAGGCTCCCGTTTCGAGCCCGCCGAGCAACCGACCATCAAACTGGAAGGCGCGGCCTCAACGGGTTTCCAGACCCAGCTGATCACCGGTATCCGTGACCCGAAGATACTCGGCAGGCTCGACGAGTGGTGCCGGCGGCTCATCGACTACCTCGACAAGCACGTTCCCTCGACCTTCGGTCTCGCTCCCGGGGAGTACGGCTATTCGCTGCGCCGCTTCGGCCACGACGCCGTGCTGGGTGCGGCCGAGCCCGAGCGGCACACCCCGCCCCGCGAAGTCGGCCTCGTGCTCACCGCCACCGCCCCCGACCAGGCCACGGCCGACGACCTGGCGAAGTTCGCCAACCCGATGATGTTGCACCTCCCCCTCGACGACGACCGCCCCTTCCCGACGTACGCGTTCATCAGCTCACCCGCGGAGACCTCACGAGGCGAGTCATTCGAGTTCGTGCTGCAGCACGTGATCGACGTGTCCGACGAGCGAGACCTGTTCCGGACCGTTCAGACAGAGGTGGGACCGTGACCCGGCTTCAGGACATCGCGACGTACATCCGCTCGAAGAACGCGGGTCCGTTCTGGCTGACCGTCGACGTCTTCCTGCCCGACCGCCCCTCATTCGATCGGGCGGTGGCCTCCGACCTCACGGACCGGGAGACGCTCGGCAGGATCTACGACGTCGACCCCGCAAGTGTGCTCGTCTTCCCGATTCCCGACCTGCACGTCATCAAGGTCTCGTTCCCGCGGGCTGCCACCCAGGGCTCCCGCGACGACCGGGACATGCACGGCGGCCAGCAGTTCGTCCCCCTGCTCGACTTGGCCGTCTGAGGCCCTAACGGGCCAACAGTGCCACCATCTCCCGGTCGTCGATCCGGCGAGCCCCATTCCTCAACGAGGAGGATCTCCGTGGACGTTCCCACCACGACCGTCGCGAGCCCTCGCGGCGACGAGCTCATCGCGCGTTTCGACCGGCTGCCCCGGATGACCAGCGCGCACTGGCGGTGGCTGCCCCTGCTCGGCCTGCTGTCCCTCGGCGACACCGCCGACATCAACGCGCTCTCCTACGCAGCGCCGGCGATGCGGAAGGACTGGGGGCTGTCGATCACCCAGATCGGCAACCTGACGTCGTTGTCGTTTCTGGGCATGTTCATCGGGGCTCTCGTCGGAGGCCGACTGGCCGACCGGTTCGGCCGGAAGCGGATGATCTTCGCCGGGACGTTGCTCTACTCGCTGTCCTCCATCCTCTGCGGGCTCTCCCCGAACTTTGCGGTCCTGGGCCTGTTCCGGACCCTGTCCGGCGTCGGGATCATGACGGTCGTCGGAGTCCTCAGCGTCTATGTGGCGGAGATGTACCCAACCAAGGTCCGAGGGCGAAGCCAAGCGGCCGTGCTGGGGGTGGGCTTGTTGGGGGTGCCGTTCGTCGCCATCTCCGCCAAACTCCTCATACCGCTTGGCCCCGAGGCCTGGCGCTGGGTGTTCGTCATCGGCGCGGTGGGTCTGATCCCCGCCATCCTCGCCGCGTTCCTGCTGCCGGAGTCGGTCCGATGGCTGATCGCCGCGCGCCGCTACGAGGAAGCCGCCCGGATCGTATCGGGATTGGAGGCGCGCTATTCCGGTGAACTGCCCCCGCCCGTTCCCGTCGCTCCGGCGGCGCCACCCGCGCGCGGCAAGGTGGCAGACCTCTTCACCGGATCCCAGCGCCGCATCACGATCGTCACCGCCCTGGCTCTGATGTCCGGCATCGTCGCGTTCTACGGGTTCAACTCCTGGGTGCCGACCCTGCTCGTCGAACGCGGCCACTCGACCGACACCGCGCTGACCATCACAACGATCCTTTCCATCGCACCGCCGATCGGTGCACTCGTCGGCATGCTGGTGACCGACCGCTGGCAGCGCCGCTACGTACTGGCCGCCATCTCCCTGACAACCGCTGGGCTCATGATGGTCTTCGCCTTCACCACCGCGCTCTGGCCGACCATCGCCGTCGGATTCCTCATCACGATGTTCCTTCAGTCGAACGCGGTCACGGTCTACGCCTACCTTCCGGAGGTCTTCCCCACCACGCTCCGCGGGTTCGGAGCAGGTTTGGGCAACGGGGCCGGGCGGCTGGCGGGCATCGGCGGCGCCGCTCTCATCGCAGCGATCTACGGTGTGGCGGGTTTCGTCGGCGTCTTTCTGACCACAGCACTGTTTTCCCTCGTCACCGCGGTGGTCATCGGGCTGTTCGGCGAGAACACGCACAACCGCACACTCCGCTGACCCCTTCAGGGGTTTCCGGGTCGGTCGCTGCCACCGATCTGCCACAGTCACGCCACAGACGTCGGGCCATCGCCTTCGTGGAGGAGAACGAACCGGCGGCGCGCCTGGAGGCAGATCGCACGCCCATCGACATGACCGGACGAACACACGACCGGGAGCCATGAGCGGGCGTCGGGCGCAAGCTCAAGTGTGCTCAGGGGGTGCCGCCCGCAGACGGAGCAGGGCCCTGACCACTACGGTGCACTCAGCCGGATCGCCACCTCAGGCAGGCACGGATCCGCCGGCGCCGACCCGAACAACCGGCGGGGGCGGCCGCGCGACATTGCTGCCAGGTCGGGGGACCTCCGGCGAGACGCCACGTGCATCGAAGAGCGGGGTCTGATGCCTCGCTGTCACTCCAGACGGGGCGACGTACCGCCCGTCGCCCCGGCTTTCGCGGACGCTTCTCAGGCTTCCGCGAACTCTTCGTAGGCTTTCGCGGACAGTTCGAAGCTGCGGATCCGTACCTCGGCGTCGTGCAGGGGGACGTACAGCATCAACTCGTCCGCGCCGGTCTGCCGCACGATGTCCGCGAACCGTCGGCGCGCCGTGTCCACCGACCCGCGCGCCTGTGCCGCGGCGATCGACGCCACCATGGCGCGGGCGTCCTCCGGGATCTCCTGACGGGCCGCCTCCTCCGCGGTGAGCAGCGCCGCCGGGGACTGTGCGGCCCGCGCGGGATCGATCGGCCATGCGAGGCGTGCGGCCTCTTCGTCCGTGTCGGCCACCACCGTCTCGACGGTGACCGTCACATGGGGCCGGTCCGACCACCGGGACGGCGTGAACCGTTCCCGGTAACGCTCCGCCGTGGCGACGCTCCCGTCCGGCCGGATGTGGTGCGCCAGCGCGACCGGCAGTCCCAGCCGGGCCGCCAGCTCGGCACTGGTCGGGCTGGACGCCAGCAGCCAGGGGCTGGTGCCTCCCAGGTCCGGTTGCAGCCGGATATCAGCTGTACTCCGCTGTCGCCGGAGAGGTGGTGCAGGATGGCGGCCACGTCCTCGGCGTACTCGGCGTGCGTGCTGGCTCGGCGCCCCGACGCAGCGCCCGTGCGATCGACGGGTCGGCCGTACCCGGACCGCGGCCGATGCCCACGCCGATGCGGTTCGGATGCAGCACCGCCAGCATGGCGAACTGCTCCGCGATCGCCAGGGGCGCGTGGTTGGGCGCCAGGACCCCGCCGGACCCGAGCCTGATCCGGCGGGTCAGGGCACCGAAATGCGCGAGCAGAACCGCCGGCACCACGCTCGCCGACAGCCCCATTGCATGATGCTCGGCGAACCAGACGCGCCGGTAACCGAGTTCGTCCAGGCGAAGCCCGGTTCTGCTGGTCGCGGCAAGCAACTCTTCGGCGGTGCGGTTCGATTCCGCGATCACCAGATCCAGCGCGGCCAGTGGGATCGTCATGGTCGAAGGGTAGCTGCGGCGGCCTGCGGCCCGACGGGCGACGACACTGCCGTGGCCGGATTCGTCGGCTGGCTGTGTCGCCGCGCCAGGGCTCTTTTGTGTGCACCGGTGCTTGCGGGTTCAGAGCGTCGTAACGACCTGATCGTACGCGAGGCGTGGGGCGCGCGGAGACCAGGCGTCCGGGCCCGGACGGCCTATGTTGACGACCATCAGCGGGGTGTGGTCGTCGTCCAGGAGCTCCTTGCGGAGGCCTTCGAAGTCGACGCCGGTCATCGGGCCTGCGGCCAGGCCCGCAGCGCGCACGCCGACGATGAAGTACGCGGCCTGCAGGGCGGCGTTCAGCGACGCGGCGCCCTCGCGCACCCGGCGGTCACTGAAGAAGGCGTCCTTGGCGGCGGGGAAGCGAGGGAAGAGGTGCGGCAGCTCCTCGTGGAACTCGTTGTCCGCCGAGAGGATCGCGACCAGCGGCGCGGTGGCCGTCTTGGGCCGGTTGCCCACGGCCATGTGCCGGACGAGACGCTCGCGGGCCTCGGCGGAGCGGACCAGGGTGATACGCAGGGGCGACTGGTTGAAGGCGGTCGGGCCGTACTTGACCAGGTCGTAGATCGCCCGCACCTGCTCGTTGGTCACCGGCTCGTCGGTGAAGGTGTTCGCGGTGCGGGCCTCACGGAACAACAGGTCCTGGGCAGCGGGGTCAAGGATGAGAGACATGCGTGAACTTTCTCCGGGGGATACGTCGCGAGAGGTGTGTTCGCCAGGTGCACCCGTGCCACCATCGTGCGCTGGGCCGAACGGAGCTTGCGGCGCCGGTCGCCCTCACGGATGACGATGAGCAAGGCGACCCACTCCACGAGTGCATGCGGCAGGTCGAGCGCGACAGGACGGATGACCGACGAGGCTCCTGAGTAGCGTGGTTGAGGCGTCAGGCCTCTCGATCAACTGCTCAGGGGCCTCGCTCGTTGCGCTTGGCGGGTGTCATCGGATCGGGCCCAGCTCGAAGAAGCTCAATGTGAGACAGGGCCGCTCGTTTGCCGGCCCCGATCGACTACACGCGAGGACTCTGGGTGCCCAGGAGGCACAGTTCGCGAAATTCGATGGCCATGTGCAGCTTGTGGCCTTCGACGATGTCGGCAGGGGTGCCAGGCGGGAAATATGCGCCGAGTTTCACGGCGAAGCCACCAGGGGTGGGCTTGACCTGGTGGAAGGCGTACATGCGGATGTCGGTGCCATCGCTTGCGAGCGTGGTGAAGCCGGAGGTGAGGCGGTGGTAACCGGGGTCCGGTGAGACGGGCCGCACATCGGGGTCGACAATGATGTACATGTCCGTGGGGTTCGCATGCATGCCGAACGTCTCCATGGCACGGGACCGCCCGTCCTCAGTGCGCAGGAAGAAGTGGTCGGGGTTGAGCAGCCGGTAATTGTGCTCGACGGCAGACGGGTCGGCAGCGTGCGCACCCAAATCATCGAGGGACATGCCCTGCACCTCGATGTCGGTGACAGCCGCACGCAGTGGAGCGTGCGCGTCGTTGCCGACGGCCTGTTTCCACAGAGCGTCGGAGGCACGGAGCTGATCGCGGAACAGGGTGGTGATGCCATCGATGTCGTACGCGCCGCGGATACCGATGCTGAGCTGTCGTGCGGCGTGCGGAGTGAGGGCGTCGATCTCGGTGCTGCCCAGGGATCGTCCTTCATGGGTGATCGGTGCGCCCAGGGCCACCATGGTGTGCAGGACGTGCAGGTGGCGTTGGTGTTGCAGTCGGTCGAGCTGCTCGCCGGACCAGTCGTGGCCGTCGATGCTGACGCTGATGCGGACAGGGGAAGTGCTCATGTCGGCCGCTATCCTTCACTCGACTCGTTCAGGCAGCCGCACGCTCGGTGCCGGGACGGCGGCGCAGGCGCGGGTTCTGCAGGGCTTCGGGTACGTAGTCCTGGTCGAGGGCGCCGACATCGGTGCCGGGCGGCACGATCTCATCGATCCTGTCGAGGATGTCGTCACTGAGCTGGACGTCGAAGCCGGCGATGAGGTCGTCGAGGTGAGCCATGGTGCGGGCGCCGGCCAAGGCGCTGGTGACACTGGGATGGGCGATGGTGAAGGCCATCGCGAGGTGGGTCAGCGACATGCCCGCCTCCTCAGCGAGGGGGAGGAGCCGTTCGACGACCTCGATACGGCGTTCGTCGTTGAGGTGCTTGAACAAGCGCGCGCGGACCAGGTTGTTCTCCTGGTTCCTGCGCACCCGGCCGGTGAGCATTCCCTGACCGAGGGGGCCCCAGACCATCACCCCCATGCCGTATCGCTGCGCGACGGGCAGGACCTCACGCTCGACGCTGCGGTTGAGCAGTGAGTAGGGCGGCTGCTCGGTGCGGAAGCGCTCCAGGCCACGCCGCTCTGCCACCCACTGGGCCTCCACGATCTCGGAGGCGGGCGTGGTGGAGGAACCGATGACGCGGACCTTGCCACTGCGGATCAGGTCGGTGAGCGCGGAGAGGGTCACCTCGAAGTCTGTCGTGGGGTCCAGGCGCTGGATCTGGTAGACGTCGATGTAGTCCGTCTGCAGTCGGCGCAGCGAGTTCTCGACGGCCTTGATGATCCAGCGCCGTGAGGTGCCGCGCTGGTTGGGGTCCTCCCCGGCGGGCATGCCGAACTTCGTCGCCAGGACGACGTTCTCGCGGCGTCCCTTCAGCGCCTCGCCGACCACTTCCTCGGAGTCGCCGTAGGCATCACCGGTGTCGAGGAAGTTGATCCCCGCGTCCAGTGCCTTGTGGATGATGCGCGCCGACTCTTGGGGCTCGTTGCCCATGCGGGTGGCGTACATCAGGGTCCCGAGCGCGTAAGGGCTGACCTTGATGCCGGTGCGGCCAAGGGGGCGGTACTGCATGGCGAGTCTCCCAAGGATTTGCTGGAGGGAACAGGAACGGAGGGGCGACGGCGTCAAGAACGGACCTGAGCCGAATCGGAAAGCCTTTCCGCTTCGAACTATACGGAAAGCCTTTCCGGATTACCACCGGCCGCGGCTAGACTGCCGACATGTCCCAGCGCCCCGCACCCGCCCGGGCTTCCTCCACTGCCTCAGGTGGACGGCGCCCGCGCGCCGACGCACGCAGGAATCTCGGCGCCCTTGTCGAAGCCGCCAAGATCGTCTTCGCCCGCTCCGGGGTCGACGCGCCCGCGAAGGAGATCACCGACCTGGCCGGCGTCGGGGTCGGCACCCTCTACCGTCACTTCCCGCGCCGCGCCACACTGGTCGCCGCCGTCCTGCAGCACGAGATCGACGCCTGCGCCGACGCCGGCCCCGCTCTTCTCACCAGCCACGACCCGGTGGTGGCCCTGGACCGGTGGGTGCATCGATACACCGAGTTCGTCGGCACCAAACGAGGCCTGGCCGAGGCGATGCACTCCGGCGATCCCGCCTACGACGGGCTGCACGCCTATTTCCTGGAGCGACTCGAGCCCACCCTCGCGGACATCCTCACTTCTGCGGCCGCAGTCGGAGGAGTCCGAGAGGAGATCAGCGCCCGCGATGTCCTGCACGCCGTCGCCCTGCTGTGCCAGGCCGTGCCCGGCGAGGACGACTTCGCCTACAATCAGCGCCTGGTCACCGTGTTCATCGACGGGCTGCGTACACCTCCTCGTCCGTGAGAAGCGAGCCAGAGCCACAGGCCCCGACCCTCGTCGGCAGTCCAGCGCGGGTGAAATTTCCGGTAACACCGGCACGCCCTTGCGGCATCAACGTCCACAAGGTCGCTGACCTGAGGAAATGGGCCGCGGCCCGGGACTGGCTGACCATCTACTGCCTGCAGCCTTACGCGCCCGACCTCGACCCGTCGAAGGAATCTGGTCTTTCCTGCGACGCGGCTGGCTCTCCAACGACGCCTTCTCCACACCTGAACGCCTTGTCCAGCGCATCCGTCGCGGCCTACGGCACATCCAGTACCACGGCGACCTCATGGACGGCTGCCTCACCGATACAGGCCTGGACATCGGACCCGCCTGAGCATCCCACGGAGTCACGGGTTCAATCTCAGTAGCAACGAATTGAAGACGCAGGACACTAGCGGGAGGTCGGCATCCATGACCAGCGTGAAGCGCCTCTCGGGGATGTGCCTGGACAGACCACCCTGTCCCTGGGCTCCGGGGGGGTGTTTTCGCGCGTGGACGGTGCGGCGGGTCATCGGGCACCGGGCGTCTGGAAGTCCTGCGTCCCGATCGTCCGCAGAAGTGCGAGCTTCTCGCGTGCGTCGGTGCCCTCGGTCGGGAAGAATGCCAGAACCTTGGTGTCCGCTTCGGGCGAGAGCAGGACCTCACAGGTCAAGTGCAGGACGCCGACCTCGGGGTGCAGGAACCTCTTCCGGTCGAAGCGGTGCACCGCCACCTCGTGGCGTTCCCACAGAGTACGGAACTCCCTGCTGCGCGCCAGCAGGCCGTTGACCAGTTCGGTGACGTCGGCATCACCCCCGCGCCGCGCGGAGGTGGCCCGCAGATCACTGACGTGCGCTTGCGAATGGAGTGGCCAGTCCTCCTCCGGAACGTAGGTGCGCAGGGCAGGCTCGGTGAACCACCGCCACACGATGTTCGCCGAGCGGCCGGCGGAGTGCCCAGCGTTCCACCTCAGAGTGATCGCGGCGACGGTGTTCTGCCACAGCACCTCACCTACATCGCTGACGACACAGGCCGGGATGTCGCCGAGCCGATCCAGCAGACTCATCACTCCGGGCCGCACGTACCCACCCGAGTAACGGGCTGGGGCTGAGAACCCGGCCAGGTGGAACAGGTGGTCGCGCTCGTCGGGATCACAGCGCAGCGCACGGGCCAGCGAGGCCACGATGGCCTCGGAGGGGTTTGCTCCACGGCACTGCTCCAGCCGGGCGTAGTAGTCCGTGGAGATACTCGCCAGCTGGGCCACCTCATCGCGCCGCAGGCCCGGCGTACGCCGCCGTACGCCGTCGGGCAGACCTATGTCGCTCGGACGCAACAGTTCCCTGCGACGGCGGAGGAAATCAGCAAGGCCGGAACGATCAATCATGTTCTCAGTAAACCTCCGCTGCACCCTTTCCGGACAGCCGCCAGCCACGGACAGCTTGTCCCTGGCACAAGCACACCTCAGTCCGCAATCCTGAAGCGGTCGGGCCAGCGAAGACGCGGCCATGGTTCCCCGGTACCGGGATCAGAGCACGGGCACCGTCCCGTCCGTCGTTGCGCCCCGTCTCCCGACCACCTCGCGCCGTCGAACACGCGGTGCAGGCCGCTGGGTCTCTCACACCGCCGGGCAACCGGCTCACGGCCATCGCCCGCCATCCAGCACATCGCACTCCAGGAGAAACAGCCATGACCTCGATACTGATCACCGGTGGCCACTCGGGCATCGGCCTTGCCGCGGCGCGGACGCTCGCCGCACAGCACATCGACCTCGTCCTCGCAGGCCGCAGCGTGGAACGCATGCAACCGGTCGTCGACGAGCTGAGCACGCGGCACAGCGTGTCCGTGACACCACTGACCCTCGATACCTCGTCGCTCGCCTCGGTCAGGGCAGCCGCCACGCGGTTGCGCGCGATGCTTGACTCCGGTGAGGTCTCCGGGCTCGACGCAATCGTCTGCAACGCTGGCGGTCGCTTCGACGGCGACATTTCCTACAGCCCCGACGGATACGAGACGACCTTCGCGACCAACTGCCTGGGCCACTTCCTCCTCGTCGAGCTGTTGCTCCCGAGCCTTTCCGAGAAGGGCCGCGTTGTCTACACCGCCAGCGGCACTCACGATCCGGACACAATCGACGGCCGCATGGTCGGTACCGCCGTGGAGCCGGACGCCGTCATGCTGGCCACCAACGGAAAGGATGGCGGCAAGGCACTGTCGGCCGGCAAGCGCTACTCCACCTCCAAGCTGTGTACTGTGATGTACGCCTACGAGTTGGACCGCCGACTCCGCAGGGCCCACAGCTCTGTTTCGTCGATCGCCTTCGACCCGGGTGCCGTGCCTGGGACCGGGTTCCTGCGGGGGATGCCGAAGCCGGTGCAGTGGGTCTCGAAAACATCCGCTTTCAACTGGGTCTCGAAACACATGGGCGTCATCACGTCCGACGTGGAGTTCTCAGGCGCCTCGCTGGCGGCACTCGCCGCGGACCCCAGCTATGCGGAGGCATCCGGCATGTACTTTCAGACAAACAACGGGGTTTTCTCGCCCGTGCGCTCCGCGCGGCTCTCGTACGACGAGCGGCTCGCAGCACAACTATGGGACGACTCCAAGCGCCTCGTGCGCCTGACCGACGACGAGGAGCCCACGCAACTCAGGTAGGGCACTCGCCCTGTCGCCTGTCGAGCGAGTGGCGCCTGTAGCCGCTCTGCGTGCCGGAGCTGGAAACGCTGCGCGTTGCTTGCCCCGGACCCGACCGCCTACGCGACAGCCCGGACCGAGCTGACACCGGTTTGGTGGAGTCCTTGATGTGCCCCGGCTTGGACTTCTTACTGATCATTTCAGAATGAGGCTCGGAGTCGTCGCAACCAGATGATGCTGCAGGCGAGTTGGAGCAGTCCGAGGTGGAGGTCGGCGCGTATCTCGTAGCGGGTCCGCAGGCGTTTGAACTGGTGAAGCCAGGCGAAGGTTTGCTCGACGACCCACCTGGTTTCACCCAGGCCGGATCCGTGGGCGGTGCCCTTGCGTGCGATCTTCGGCGTGATGCCTGGAGCGCGCAGGAGGCGACGGTACTTGTCGTAGTCGTAGCCGCGGTCGGCGAACAGCCGCCGTGGTCGGTGACGTGGCCGGCCCACCAGGCCGCGGATGCGGGGGATCGCGTCCAGCAGGGGCATGAGCTGGGTGACGTCGCGACGGTTTCCGCCGGTCGGGGACACCGCAAGAGGTGTTCCGTACCGGTCGGTGATCACATGGTGCTTGCTTCCCGGGCAGCCGCGGTCGACCGGCGAAGGTCCGGTGTGAGCCCCCCTTTCAGGGCCCGGACGTGCAAGCCGTCGACCACGGCGTCCTCCATGCCCAGCAGACCCGTTCTGCGGAGTTCCGCGAGGAGGATGGCGTGCAGGCGGGGCCAGACGCCGGCGTCGGTCCAGTCCCGCAGGCGCCGCCAGCACGTCACCCCGCTGCAGCCGATCGTCTCGGTCGGCACGTCCGCCCAGACCACACCCGTGCGCAGGACGTAGATGATCCCGCGCAGGGCGGCCCAGTCATCCGCCAGGAGCCGGCCTGGATACCGCCGACGCCGCGGCGGACGAAGAGGAAGTAACGGGGCGACACGTTCCCACAGGTCATCCGGCACAAGATCATCCGACACTCGCAGAAGTCTGCCGCCAGCCCCGCCCACAGCCAGACCCTACACCAAGATCATTCTGAAATGATCAGTTACTGTAAGACCACGGTCCGTGCACGTCCCGCACATTTCAATCGTCACAGAGAGTGAAGGGTAGTTCGTTGAACCACCCAACACAGCACTCTGGATTATCGACGGTTACCAATCTCAACCCCCACCACCGTCTTGGCCTGCCACCGGGTGCCCTACCGCCTGGGCCGCACCGTGGTTGAGGCACGCGGAGAGGGACGTGTCGAGGAGATCGTCACCGCACGGCTGCGCCCGGACGGGTCCGTGGTGCCCGGCAGCGAGCACGGTCGCAGTCGACGCGGTATGCGTCACCCACGGCTCTGGCCCGCGGGTGGAGCTGCTGCCGGTGGCCGCCGGATGCGCCCCGCGCACCACGCTGGGCGGCGAGTTCGTGGCCATTGACGACGACCAGGCCACCAGCCGCCCCGGCGTATACGCGGCCGGCAACCGCCCAGCACACCCCGTCGACCCACTCATCGGCGGCTGCAAACACGTGCAGTTCCTGGCCCCCGACTCCACCGCCCGCCTCTCCCGCAACGCTATGGCCATCAGCCCCGGCTGGTTCGACCGCTCTCCCCGCGGCACCGGCACCTGCGCCCGTATGGCCCAACTGCACGCACGCGGGGCAACTACCCCTGAGCACCGAGTTCCTCGGAGGCGGCAACCGACAACTCAAACGCGCGATGTTCCTGTCCGCGTTCGCCGCCCTGCACGATCCCGCCACCCGCACCTACTACGACCGCTGCCGGGCCCGCGGCAAGACCCACACCCAGGCACTTCTCCGCCTCGCCCGCCACCGCATCAGCGTGCTGTTCGCAACGCCGCGACGGAACCTTCTACGAACCCAGAACCCCACGTCTCGCTTGACGAAAGACATAGAAGCACCCCGACCGGCCGACCGCCCGCTGAACGACGTCCGTCATCGCGCTCCGCGGAGAGCGAGTACACGGTCACTCATCACGCAGCGCAGCCCACGAGGACTCCAGCCGACGCCAGATGAGTTCGGTGGTCTCCAGAGTCCGCGCGGCGCTCTCCAAATCGGACCGGTTCTCGGCGAGGCCCGCCACAACGTCTGCGAAGTGGCGCAGGGCGGGCACGAAACCCATCGTGCTCCAGCCGGAGTTCGACGGCGTCGGCAGAGTGTAGTTGGGGCGCCACACCTCCGCCGGACCGTCGGCAGGTCGATACGTACAGGTATCTACATTGTCGACCGCCACGGAGTCTCCTCGGCCGTAGACCTCGACGAACTCACCCCGGTGGGCAAAGGAAGCCGTCGTGCAGAAGTCGAAGGAGCACGTCGCACCCCCCTCCGACCGGGCGATGGCACTGACACTCAATCCGACGGTGGGCACGACGTTCAGGACCGCGGAGATCTCGTCGATCTCACCCACGAGGTACCGTGCCAGGTCGATCATGTGCACCGGGTTGTCGATCAGGTAGTGATGAAGATCGGCGAGGTACTCGTCCACGCGGCCCATCGCAAAGGTGAAATGTGCCAGGGAAGGAGAGCCGAAGCCCGCGGAGCTGATCACCTCCCGAGCGCGCCGGTACGCCGGCGCGAACCGCTTCATGTATCCGACGACGACTTCGGTATGTGCTTCGGCGGCGAGGGCGGCCACCTCGCGGAGCTCGGACGCGGACTGCCCGCCCGGTTTCTCGCAGAAGACCGGAATCCCGGCCCGGATGCACTGGGCCAGGATCGGCCGGTAAGCGGCCGGCGGGACGACGACCACCACCCCGTCGAGACCGCCCGCGAGCATGTCCTCGACCGATGTGTGGTAGGCGTCGGCGCCCCAGCGTCCGGCGGTGATCGCCGCACGTTCCGGCGTTCGGGCGCAGACCGCGGCGAGATCGAAACCGGCCTCCGGAATCGATGGGTACAGGGCGTTGTTCGCGTGCCGTCCCGCGCCCACCACGCCGATCCTCACGAGGTACTCGTCCGATCCCCGCTCAGAAGCTGATCGATGCCGCTCGCGGTCTCGCCGAACACACGCTCGAGTGCATCGGGCTGCTTGTACGCCTCCACGATGGCCGCCGACCACATGCTCGCGACATCAAGGTATTCCGGCATGGGGGTCGGCAGCACCCGGGCGATCGTCCGCAGCATCTCGAGACTGTTGTCGCCGTAGCCGTTCCACTTGGCGGCCGCGGCACGGTACGTCTCGTCGTCCCACGTGCTCTGCCGCGTCGGGTTCATGTTGCCCTCCTGCGCCGCGCGGGCGAGGAAGGCGGGGGAGCTGGCCCACTCGATGAACCGCCACGCCGCGTGCTTGTCCTGCGAGGCACTGTTCATCACAAGCGACCAGGTCCACATGTTGGCCTCACGCTCACCACCGGGACCCAGCGGCGGCCGGGTGTAGGCGACCCGCCCGCGCACGGCCGACTCGGGCCCCTCGAAGAAGGCGACGTAGTGGTCGGAGTCGACGATCATGCCGTACCGGCCCGCCGCGAAGTCACGGGCGACGTCAAGCCAGTGCCCGTCGGGGAACCGGTTCGGGCCAGCCGCTTGCGCCGCCGCGAGGAAGTCCCGGGTCGCGGCGAGCATGGTCGGGCTGGCGAGCGCGCTGCGGCCCGCGCTGTCGAAGTCGGTCGCGCCGTACGACCAGACCTGGGTCGCGTACCCGGTGTACATCGTGTGCCAGGTGTCGCTGCCGCGCTGCGCGAAGCCCCGTATGCCCGGCACGCGCTCCGCGATCTGCGTGGCCGCGGCGAAGTACTCCTCCCACGTCGACGGCGGCTCGCTGAGGCCCGCCTTCTCCAGCACGTCCGGCAGGTACGCCAGGTTGTACGTCTCCCAGTTCACCGGAATCTCCAGCAGGGGGCCGGTGCCGAGGGCGTCGCCGCGCCGCCCCGACCAGCGGTTGATCTCCAGCAGGGACGGCAGGAAGTCGTCCGGACGGTAGTCGTCGCTGCTCTTGGCGAGATACGTGTCGAGCGGTTCGACGATGCCCTCGCCGGCGAGCTTCCACATCGAGACGGGGCCCGACACGAACACGTCCGGCGCGGACTCACCGCGGAGCCGGCTGCGCAGCGCGTCGAGCGAGTTCGTCACGTACTCCGTCTCGGGGATGATCTCGAGGGCCACGGACTCGCCCGTGTGCGCCTCGTACTCGGCAATATGCTTCGTGACGCTCGCGACGTACGCGTCGTTGTCGGGACCGATGAAACGGACCATGGGTGGTGTCTCCTTTGTGAAACCTCGGTCTGTGGGCCGACGAGGGGTGAAAGTGAGGTCCCGGATGCGGGACCGCGTCAGACGGAGAACCGCCGGCGCGCACGTTCGTGCAGAACGGCGACGATCTCGTAGAGCACGATCACGGTCACGCTCACGACGACCACGTCCGCCCAGAGCGCGGTGTAGTCGAAGGTCGTCGCAGCGGTGGTCGTGGCCTGCGAGATCCCGTTGCCGGTGACGAGCCACTCGGCGACGACCGCACCGAAAAGTGCCAGGGGGATGCTGATGCGCGCGGCGTTCAGGACGCCCGGGAAGGAGCCGGGGACCCGGACGAACCGGAGGGCCGCCCAGCGGCCACCCCCGCAGACGCTGACCACGTCCAGGGTGGATCGCGACCTTTCCTCCAGCGCCGTGACGATGACGATCATGGCGGGGAAGAAGACCACCAATAGTCCCGTGACGATGATGAAGGCGGTGCCCCGGCCGCAGATGGCGACCAGCAGCGGAATGAAGGCGATCTGCGGAACGCACTGCGACACCAGCAGCAGCGGAAGCCCCAGACGCAGCAGGGCGGGGAAGCTCACGAGGACGCATCCGGCGATAAACGCCGCGGCCATGCCGACGCCGAAGATCATGCCGCTGTCGCGCATGGTGATCAGCCAGTCCGTCAGCAGCCCACTGCGGTGCGCCGCGGCATCCGGATCGCTGAACAGGTAGTCCAGCACATCCAGCGGGGACTTGAAGACGAGGGGAGTCACGCCTCCGAACTGGACGATCGCGAGCCAGAGCACGATCAGCGCGACGGCGGGCGTGAGGAACTCGGCGATCCGCCCCAAGGGACCGGCACCGGGGCCTGCCGTGAGGGCGGTCTGGGACTCGACCGGCTCCACATGCAGCCAGCGGCCGATCGCCGTGACCGCCGCGTAGAGCAGGCCGCCGATCACGGTGGC
Organism: Streptomyces sp. NPDC031111; assembly: GCF_055570675.1. Classification (NCBI taxonomy): domain Bacteria; kingdom Bacillati; phylum Actinomycetota; class Actinomycetes; order Kitasatosporales; family Streptomycetaceae; genus Streptomyces; species Streptomyces sp. NPDC031111. Next base: position 22,455 of record NZ_JBVIGS010000035.1, on the reverse strand, counting down.
GACGAGGGCGATGCCCCAGGTCTGCGCGACCAGCAGCTTCTGCTGGCTGACCACGAGCACCACGCCGAGACCGTCGTCGGCGCCGCTGAACTCCCCCACGAGAGCACCGAGGAAGGCTCCCGGACCGGCTATGCGCGTGCCAGCCACGATGTTCGGGAGCGCCGAGCGGAGTCCGACCTTGCGCAGTACCTGCAACCGGCCGCCGCCCGCGCAGTGCACAATCGCGGCGATGTCCGCCGGCGTGGCACGAAGACCCGCGATCACCCCGATGAGCATCGGGAAGAACGAGAACAGGACCGCCATCGTGATCCGGGTCGGCTCACCTGGTCCGCCGAGGCTCGCGATCAGCGGGAGGAGCGCCGGCAGTGGCAGACAGTAGACCGCGAGAGCGACGCGTGAGACGGAGCGCTCAAGAAGCCCGGTCAGCGAACCGATCGCACCGAACGCTAGGCTGATGAGCGCGGCGATGGCGAAGCCCTCCAGCGCCGTGACGAGCGTGGGGGCGGCGTTGGAGAGGTAGAACGAGAAGTTTCCGGTCAGATCCTCGGCCACACTCGGTGGTGTAGGCACCGAGTTCTCGGGGAGGATGTCGGACAGGGCGACCAGCCACCAGAGTCCGACGGCGATCGCGAACCCGCCAAGGGTCCACACCACCCCGGGAACCTGCCGTTCGACGCGCCCGTCCGTGGTGGCGGAGCGCCGCTTCGACGGCGGACCAGTGGGGGCTGTCGCGGCCCCTTCCATCGCATGTGCCGATGTCATTTCAGGCACTCCGCTCGGCAGGCGGCTCGTCCGCGTCGACCCGGGCGGCCGCTTCTTCCTCGAAGAGCAGCTCACTCAGCTCGTCGACGTACCGCTGGAACTCCGGGCTCCGCATCATCTCCGGCACCCGGGGGCGCGGCAGGTCGATCTCGACCGTGCGCAGGATGCGGCCGGGCCGCGGCGTCATCACGACGACCAGGTCCGAGAGGAAGATCGCCTCGGAGATACCGTGCGTGACGAGCAGCGTGGTGGCCGGCCTCTTCGTCCAGATCCGCTGCAGCTCGAGGTTCATCCGCTGCCGGGTCATGTCGTCGAGGGCCCCGAACGGCTCGTCGAGCAGGAGGATCTCCGGCTCGAAGGCGAGGGCTCTCGCGATCGACACCCGCTGGCGCATACCGCCGGACAACTGGCTCGGCCGCGCCTCCTCGAAGCCCCGCAGCCCCACCAGTTCGACGACGTCCTGGATGGTCGACCGGTCGGGACGCCGGCCCGCCACTTCGAGCGGCAGCCGGATGTTGTCCGTGACAGTGCGCCACGGCAGCAGCGCGGAGTCCTGGAACGCGACTCCGAGGCGGCCGCTCTTGCGCACGACCGACGGACTCTGACCGTTCACCGACACGCTGCCGGCGGTCGGGTGGTCCAGGTCAGCGAGGAGCCGCAGCACCGTCGACTTCCCGCACCCGGAGCGGCCGATCAGACTGACGAACCGGTTCCGGTCCACCGTGAGACTCACACCGCCGAGAGCGTCGACACGCTTCCGCCTGGCCATGAAGGTCTTCGTGACTCCGTGAAGCTCGATTCCGGCGGGTGCTGTCGCTTTTGCTTGGTCTACCTGCGCAGGCATTCGGGCTCCCTCTCTCTCAATGTTGGAAGATGCCGACGATGAGGACTTCGGCGGGCTCGTCGCTGCCGAGCCCCCATCGATGGGGGATGTCACCGTCATGGTTGAGCGCGTCGCCGGGGCCGAGGTCGACAGGGCGGCCTCGCAGGAACTCGACGCGCAGATATCCGCGGATCACGTACACGAAGTCCTCGCCCCCGTGCTCGAACCAGTCCTGTGGCGGGTCCGTCTGCTCGATGAGGTAACGGTGTGCCTTGAGGGACAGTCCCGAACCGCCCCGGGTCAGCAGCCGTGGCCGCTGGGCGTCCTCGCGGTTGCCCGCCCGCATCTCCTGGCCGGTTCCGGCCCGAGTGACCAGGATCGACGTGGAACTGACCGGCAGCAGGCCGTTCGGTGTGGTGTTCAGTAACTCGGCGAGGCGGTACAGCCGGGGCAGGCTGATCGACGACTGGCCCTGCTCCAACTGCGTGATGAACGACGCCGACACTCCGAGCCGGGCGGCGAGCTCCTTGCTCGTCATCCCCAGCTCCTGACGCCGGTGACGTACCGCTGCTCCGACGTCGCACGCGAAGCCGTCAGCCTCGTCCGCGGCCCTCGCCCCGTCAACCCGGTCGGTGGTCTCCTTCCGCTCGGTCACGACAGCGCCTTCAGCTCTGGGTGCTCCCGGTAGAGCTCGTCCAGCAGGGACATGTCGAACAGCGCGTCCACGGTCGTACGGACGCCGGTGAGCCCGAGCGTCTCGACGGTTTCCTTCTGCAGCCTCTCCGTGACGGTGAAGATGCCGTTGTTCCTGGTGTCGGCGGTCCTGACCAGGGCAATCTCCGCCTTGTTGCAGGCCAGTTGGTTGTCGTAGTCGTACTGCAACGACTTGCCGTACTTGTTCACGGTCAGGTCCGCGCCCATCTCCGGGTCGGCGATGTTCGCTCTCCAGCCCATGATGTCGGCGCGCAGCGCCGCCTTGAGCAGCTTCCGGTTCTTGGCGATCTGGTCCGTCGAGGCGACGTAGGTCTGGGTGACGGTCCTGTACTTGAAGTCCCCGAACATCATGACGGCCGTGTCGTACCCGGCCTGCTTCAGGCTGATCGGGGAGTTCGTCGAGTAGTCCATGATCCCGTCCACCTGACCGGCGATCAGGGGAGCGGGGTCGTACTGGAACGGCACGATCCTCGTGTCCGAGGACTTCAGCCCGTTGACCGCTAGGAACGCGTGCACCGCGGGCTTGTCCGCGTCGGAGACGGCGATCGTCCTCCCCTTCAGTTCCTCCGGTGTCCGGATGGGGTTCATCTTCAGCGACACGATGCAGGACGGCGTCTTCTGGTAGAGGGCGCCGATGACCCTGAACGAGGCGCCGTTCCCGTTCGCCGCGACGATCTCCGTCGGCGATGAGACGCCGAACTGTGCGGTCTCGCTTGCCAGTTGCGTCAGCACGGAGACCGCGGAGGGGCCACCCGGGATGAACTTGACCGACGAGAAACCGACCCTCTTGTAGTACCCCTTCGTGTCGGCCAGGTACGGACCCGCCTGGGTCACGTCGTACAACCAGGAGAAGGCGTACTCGAGCTCACCGAGATCGTCGCCCGATCGGGTGCCCGACGATCCACCGCAGCCGGCGAGCGCGAAGCCCGCCGCGGTGGAGAGGCCGAGCCCGAACAGCCCGCGGCGCGAGAGCGCGCCGCCAGGAGGATTGAGCTTGTCGGTCATGTCGTTGTCCCTACTTGTCGTCTGAGCCGTAGGCGAGCGGACGGAGACGTTCGAGCTCGGCGGTGAACTCGGCGCGCAGGCGGTCTACGGTGGCGGCGTCCGCGAAGCAGGCGTCAAGACCGGACAGCGCGTACTTCTCTGCGTCCTTGACGTCCCAGTCGAGATGCGCGCCCGCGTCGATGTAGCACGCGTCGACCTCCGGCCCGATGAGCGCCGGGTCGTCGGAGTTGAGGCACATGTTCAGCCCGGCGGCGGCCATCTCCGCGACATCGCGGCGGCGGCCCTCCACCTCGGCCTCGGGGTAGTCGACGAACCAGCACGCCGAGTACGGGATCTGCGAGACGACCGTGCGCGACAGCAGTTCGGGGTCGAGCAGCGCGGCGTATCCGTGGTCGATGCGGTCCACCCGGAGAAGGTCCAGGCACTCCACCATCTCCGTGGAGTCGCCGTGCTCTCCCGCGTGCGCCGTCAGCTTGAGTCCCGCCTCGCGGGCCAGGTCGTACGCGGCGACGAACTCCGACGGCCGCCCCGCGAGTTCGTTGGAGTCGAGGCCGATCGCCACCACCTCGTCGAGGGGGTGCGCGAGGACCTGGCGGACCAGGTCGAGCGCCGCCTCTCCGCCCAGCTCGCGGTTGATCGCGACGATGATCCGGGACTCGATGCCCGTGTCGGCGTGGGCCTCCCGTGCGCCGGCCAGGATGCCGTCCATCATCTCGGCGTAGGTCAGCTCGGGGTGGTTCTGGGGGTTGAAGGCTATCTCGCGGTAGCGGCACCCGCCCGCGGCCGCGGAAAGGAGGCTCTCGTGGGTGACGACCCGGAAGTCGTCCGGCGTCTGCATCGAGTTCGAGACCGCGACGTAGATCTCGAGCCCCTCAGGGAAGTCGAGGAAGCGGTACCGGTCACCGTCGTGTGCACCGGCGGGGAGGGTGACGCCGTGGCGCTCGGCCAGTCGGCGGGCGGTCGCGGGAGGCACGCATCCTTCGAGGTGACAGTGCACTTCCGCCTTGGGCAGCGCGCGTAGGTACTCCGCGCTCAGACGCTGCCGAATGGGTGCTTCTGTGAGGCCGGGCTCTGCGCTCATGTCATTCTCCTCATCGGGTGGGGATGAAATTAAGGGGCACTGAATCCCCTGTCAATGGAACGTTTCAAATTGCGTGGTCGCCTCGGGCCCCACTGGGTCACACTTGATCTACGCCTCGCCGACTCCAGTGAGGAAGCCCGCAGGCCATCCGGCCTGCTCGCCCGAAGTCCGCCATCACGTCCGGTTCACTGTCGGCAGAGGCCCGGACGCCGACCATCCGGACATCATCGACCTCGACGCAGCCGGGCCGCCCACTCGGACGAGGGGGATGCGGCCGCAACCCGCAAAACCTACGGCTATCACCGCTCACGGCCTTCCTCGACCGCGAATCGGGCTGAGCCGGGGAACGCCTCGCCGCGCCCCGGGGGCCGTGAAACGAGGACTTCTGGGCGGCAGCCCACCACGCCACCCAGGTCTCCCCCGCCCAACCGCCAGGCTCTCCCGGCTCGAAGGCAGGCCCTGGCCCGCGCCGACTCCGCAGGGGGAGCGACGACTCGGCGATCTGCCCCCGCTGGCGAGCACGACGGCCGCTCCATCCCGTTGCGAACGACATTGAAACGATTTAACGTGTATGTAGCGCCCGCTCCAAGCAGAGCTTCGGCACTTGCGCCCGACAGTGCGGGCCCGTCACCGGTCCCGGGCCACCGAGCACACCGGCAAGCTCCCGGACCGCTGCCCCACGGGCATGCCATGGAACGTCCATGAGAAACGCCCGGTCATGGCGCGCCGTGGAGTCACGGACGCGGGCAGCATACGAATCACGTGCCACCTGCCCGGCCGGTCACTTCCAGAGGCGTCGCGGGCACCGCAACGGCGTGTGCAGGCTCAGGGTGTCGATCGCACTGGGTTCGGGTCGGCCGCCCCCCCTCCGGGCTCTCACGGACGCGCCTGCACGACTCGGCCTCGATCCCGCTCACACAGCCGCACCAGGGCCGGGCTGCCCTGGTCGACTGCCCCTCCGGCACGAGAATCGTCAAACATGTGCCGCCGGAACGCGGCACGCTGCCGCCCGCTCGGTGATCAGCAGACGTCTCGTACCCGCGACGAAGAGACGCCGCTCCCCGATCGTCAGTGGCCGCCATCTCGACCCGGCGCCCGACAAGCGCGCCCTGCTGACCTCGAGCTCATGCTGCGCGGCTTCTACATGGCCCGCAGAGGCTATATGGCGATCCCCTGCCGGTGACCGACGCCGACCTGGATTCGTTCGTGGATGCTGTGCGGGACGTCGTTCACTGAGCCCGTGCCGCGAAGTCCGCAGGATCAGCCGGGAGCTCTCCCGCAGCCTGAGCAGCTCCCTTTTTATTCACCACCCAGCAACCCGCGTGAGCATGCAGGCCCTGCACGAGAAACACCACGACGCGGAGAAGGCAGCCAGCGACATAAAAGGCGTGTCCGCGAGTCGCTCCATTGCGGGCGTTGGCCAGGGTGCAGGGAGCCTCCCAGTGCACGTTGGCGATCAGCGCCTCGCGCAACCGCTCCGGATAACGGCACGTCTTCTGTTGCAGTACTTCCAGTTCAGCACCGGGATCAGCGATAACACGTCCCACGGCCACCTCGCCGACATAAGCATGGGAGTACACCCCAAGCGGGTGACCGGCCTGGATGCCCACCTTGAAGTTCCCCGCCTGGCACCCTTCCCAGAGCCGGTGAACGCGATCCAGATCGCGGTAGATCCAGTCGATACGGCATCCGTCAACATTCAGCCATGCTCCACCGTCCACCCACGGCCCCCAGCCGCCCGGTTCCGTCACCTCGACCGGCTCGCCAGTCAATTCGGATGCGAGGAGACCTCCAAGATCCATCCGTACAGGGGCCAGGGCGACGTCGTTCAGTGGATCTGTCGCGATTGACCACGTGAGCCGGCCAGTACCGCGCAGGCGGCGCGAAGTCCCTTGCCGCGATTGCGGAGTGGGCCGCTGACGCACCACCCGCCGTCCTCACCGCTCTCGGCGGCCCCGGTCGCGAACCGTCCGGACCCACCGCTCCGACCGAGGCGACCATACGCCGGGTCCTGCAGCACGTCGACGGCGATGCCCTCGATACCGCGATCGGTACCTGGCTCTCCGCGCGCGATCCCGACCGACCACTCCCTGGCAAGGACACAGCCGAGCGGCTCCGTCGCTCACTCGCCGTGGACGGCACCGCCGGAAATCGCGCACCGCGTCCGCGCACACTGGTACATTGAGGACAAATCCACCATATACGCGACACCTCCTGGAGTGAGGATGTCTCACGCGTGCGCACCGGCAACGCACCCCGAGCCATGGCCAGCCTGCGCAACCTCGCCCTCGGAGCCCTCCGCCTCGCTGGACGCACCAACATCGCCGCGGGCCTTCGCCACCACGCGCGCGACGCCACCCGCGGCCTGGTAACACGCGGCATCACGTGATCAACCCCGACAGATCCACTGAACGACGTCGCCCTGGTACAGGGGCAGAGGTTCATCGTAGTACGGGAAGCGCCGGGCGCATGTGCCGAAATCGCGCGGCGATAACTCCATGTCAGAAGCGATCTACGGCCTCGTCGGAGCCCCCTCGGCGCAGCAGCCACCCTCACCACACATGTGCTCACCGGTTGTCCTGCCCGGCGGCAGGAGCAAGGGGTTTGCCACGAAAACGAGTTCGAACGGACGACGGGACCTGCGCCGCGCCTCCGCGACGTGCTCTTGGTCCTCGACAATGGGCGGCAGGCGATGCACCGCAGCGAACCCATCGACATCAACGGCCCGTTGGCTGAGGCAGTGAAGGTGGTGCGGGAGGCCGCAGACCGATGCGAGGTGTACGGACTGCGGTTCGAACACCCCGAAGCAGCAGAGAGATTGCCGGTGGCCGAATGCCGTCTCCTGAGACGGAAGCGCCGCGGGCGCTCGTCGCGTTGGCCCGAGCGACGGCTTCGTGGATCGGCGAAGCCACCCAGGCGAACGGCGTTCAGCCGCCGTCGTTCGAGCAGCAGGCAGAGGGGACTACGAAATCAGCGGAGAGCGCTCGGCGTCGACTCCTCGGTGCCCTGATGGGCCTAGACGGGGCATCCACCAAGCCCCGAGGGCCGAATGCCGTTGCGTCGACCGGCCTCGACGCGACCGGGCGGGGCCCTGGGTGGGCCGGTCGCCGGTTGGGCGGAGGCGGGCGTGGGAAGTCGCTGTCTGGGGCACAGCGGAGATTCGGACCGCGTCCTCGGGCGTGCTGACGCCAGTGAGAGAGCGGAACAGCCCCCCACTCGGGGGTAGTGCCGCATCAGCTGGCTGATGGTCGGCGCGGACCATGCGAACGACACGGGCCGGAAGCACCTTTTCCACACCGACGCGCCTGACCAAGGACACCTTCCTGTTCCTTCGCAGTAGCTCCGCAGGCGTACAGAGGCAGTAGGCGATGGGTCCTACCGATCCTCGCTCGGCGACTACTTCTTTTGCACGGTGCCTGGAGGCTCGACAGCAATGACCGACGCTGGGGACCCGATGATCACCGGCCGTGAAATGGGATGCCTCGCCGGACTGGCCGTCCTCGTTCTCGGATTCCTCCTGGCCCTGGTCGGCGCGGCGAGTTTGCTAGTCCACCACAATATTCAGTCGCCGGTTTTTCCCTACGAGGTGGCCTTCAAGGAGGACGGCGACCAATGCGCTAACGAAGCGGACCTGGTCCTCGACCGGGGCACGGGCGAGCAGTTGTACTGCACGATCAACCCGCTGTTCGAAAAACCCAAGGCCCCGCAGCCCAGCGGCGACTTCTCAGCCGGAGAGGTCGCCAGAATCCTGACACTGGCCGACTCCCTCGCCGGTGAGGACGGTCTGAACCGTGCCGACCAGCAGGCGGTGCAAAACCTGGTCAGGACAATCGGGCGGGAAAACGGCGAGGTGGAGAGGCCGCCGGGCCGACTGGAACGAGTGACCGGGGCCATCGGGCCTGAGAGCCTGGCCATCGGCCTCGTCTGCTTCTTCGGCGCGGTTTTCACCTCTGAGATGTGGGCCGGTCCGCTGCGGTCATAGTGGCGGGCCAGTGGCCGCCAGTTCTTCAGATGGGCGATGCCGTGCTCGACACGGATACATGCCTCCTGGCCTGTCCAAGGGGCGGGGCGGCCATCTTGCGCTGGGCATCCCCGAGTGCCTCGTCTCCCGCGTCACCCGCAGGCGCGACCACGTCTCCCACTCCGCTTGGAGCCGCGAGATCGAGCTGTTGAGGAGCAAGTCGCCGCGGTCGGCAACGTCCGTCCCCTGCCCTCCGCCCTCAGCGGGAGGCCCGCGGTGGGTCGTGCAGTTGAAGTTGTCTCGGCGCGGGTGTCTGTGTGGACCTCGAGTGACGGGGCGGTCGCTGTGAGGTGGTTTCGATTGGTCGGCCCGTTGTCGGGCCCTGCGCTCGCGTCAACCCGTGGCTCCGCCACATGCAGCGTGTAGCTCTGGTACCACTCGGTTCTCCCGCGCTGCTGCGCCACGCGATGCTCCGTGTCGGTACGCCACCGAGCGCGGGCATCGGCGTCACGGGAGTAACTGACGGTGATCCTCAGTCAGCACGTCTGCTGGTCCACCTGGGCATCAAGGTCTCCCAGCTCATGGACGTCATCTGAGCCGACGTTCAGCGTGGCATGCTCGGCGATCCACAACGCCTGCTCGCGTGCGGACCATCCAGCCCGTCGTGTCGAGTCCCTCGGGCAAACGCACGATCTCGCCTTGCCCACCTCGGCGGTCCTGGCCCGCACGAGGCATCCCTCAGCTCCCCGCCCCGGGTCGGGCGTAGGGCTCAGCCGCTCGGGCGGGCGCGCGGCGAGGTGGTCCACACGAGGGCACCGACCTGGCGGGGGACATGCCCGTCGTCCTCCGACCGGCATACTCGGGGCCGGTTCCCCGAAGCCACCATCGAGCGCGGTCCGGTGCTCGGCGCGATGACGAGGTCGCGAACGCCGGACACGGGCGCGATGTCCTCGCCGCCCGGACGAACGGCTCGGTCCCTGTGCGGGGGCGTGGATGCAGGCTCTCGGTGAACGCCGTGCGACGGAGCGAGCCCTCTGTGCGTCGGCACGTCGATGCCCGTGGTAGGCCGCGTCGTGGCCGGCCAGCGGAGTCCAGGACACGGGCTCAATGCGCCAGCAGCATCCGTCGAGCCAAGCGGGTGATCTCCCGCGTCGCCGGTGACAACACCGAACCCTGTCTGCGGACCACCGCGATCGTGTCGTAGAGGGGCTCCTCGAAGCCGACGGTATGGAGGGTGTCGGGGAAGGCGCGGCTGCGGGCGACCGCGCGGGAGACGATCGTGTCGCCGGCGCCGCGGGCCACAATGTGCAGCGCGGATTCGACGTGCTCGACTTCGATGGCCGCGGACAGGGTGACGCCTTCCACCTGGGCGCGTTCGGCGAGTTGGCGGCGGGTGGGGTCCCGCCAGCCGTAGTGGGCGTCGTAGAGGATGAGGCTCGCCGTCGCAAGGTCGGTCATGGTGACGGGCCGTGCGGTGCGGTCGGGGTCGGCGGAGGTGTAGACGACCTCGTCCCGCATGAGGGGGGTGACGTCGAGCCCCTCGGCGTCGATGGGCAGGACGACGAGCCCGGCTTCCAGGTCCCCGGCACAGACGGCTTCCGCTACCTCGACGGAGTTCAGGCCGACGATCCGCAGCCGCACCTTGGGATGACGGGCGTGAAAGGTCTCCAGCAGTTCGGACAGGAAGTAGTAGTTGGCGTTGCGCAGCAGCCCGAAGGTGGCGACACCACCGTCGAGGGAGGTCAGTGAGCGCAGGGCGCGGTCGGCGCCGTCGGCCGCTTCGATCGCCTGCTGGGCATAAGGCAGGAGCTCCTCACCCGCGGCCGTCAGGACCAGTCGGCGCGGGCCCCGGGTGAACAGGGGAACCCGGTAGTGCTCCTCCATGCGCTTGACCAGTTCCGACACCGAGGGCTGGGTCGTCCGCAGCTCGGTCGCGGCGGCGGAAAACGTGCCCAGCCGTGCGGAGGTGAGGAAGGCGCGCAACTGGTTGAGGGTGATCGCCGCGGCGGAGGAGGAAGGCATGGCGAGGATCCTGCCATAGGGTTGCCCTATGGAACGTCGAGGACAATTCGGGGTTGTCCTTGAGGAAGCGCTCCTTCAGGCTCATCTGTATGAAATTGAGCCACCGCTTCACCACCGCGTTCGCCGGCCGTTTCACCCTGCTCAAGGCTCCCGGCGTGGACGCTCCTCCGGCCCAGCGCGACCCCGAGGTGATCGAGACCGTCAGCCGCATGCTGTCGGACATCGAGCGCCACGGCATGGACGCGATCCGCCGCTACGCGAGCTCCCTCGACGACCAGTCCGACGGCCCGGTCGAACTCGGTTCGGCGGAGGTGGCCCGCAGTGGCGACCGGCTGCCCAAGGACCTGCGGGAGGCGATCGAACTCGGTGCCGAACGAACCCAGCGGTTCGCCGCGCTCCAGCGCGGGCACCTGACGGACTTCGAGGAGGAGATCGCCCCCGGACTGCTCGTCGGGCAACGTTACGTACCGGTCGGCGCGGTCGGCGCGTATCTGCCGGCCGGACGCTTCCCGCTCACGGCCAGCGCGTTCATGACCGTGGGCGTCGCCAAGGTCGCGGGTGTCCCGACGGTGCTGGGATGCACTCCGCCGCAGCCGGACGGCCGCGCCAACGACGCCGTCACCTACGCCGCCCACGTGTCCGGGATCGACCACCTCCACGTCCTCGGCGGAGTGCAGGCGCTGGCCGCCATGGCGTTCGGCCTGCTGGACCGGCCGCCCGTCGACATGATCGTCGGCGCAGGCAACGCCTACGTGGCCGAGGCCAAGCGACAGTTGTTCGGCACGGTCGCCATCGACCTGCTCGCGGGCCCCTCCGAGGTCGCCGTCATCGCGGACGGAACGGCCGACGCCGAGGCCGTCGCGGCGGACCTGCTCGGTCAGGCCGAGCACGGCCCGACGTCCCCGGCCGCCCTCGTCACCAACTCCGAACGGCTGGGACGGGACGTCATCGCGGCGGTCGAACGCCGGCTGACGACCCTGTCGACGCGCGACATCTGCGGCCCCGCCTGGCGCGACCACGGCTCGGTCGTCCTGGTCGGCAGCCGGGAGGACGCCGTGGCGGTCATGGACGAGTTCGCCCCCGAGCACCTGGAGGTCCACACGGCCGAGGACGACTGGTACCACGACGCGCTGCGCAACTACGGCTCCCTCTTCCTCGGTCACTGGAGCACGGTGGCCTATTCGGACAAGGGCATGGCCGGCACGAACCACACCCTGCCGACCGCGGGCGGTGCCAAGCACAGCGCCGGGCTGTCCGTCTCCCGTTACCTCAAGCCGCTCACCTACCAGCGCGTCGCCCGGGAGGCGACCCCGCTCCTCGCCGAGGCCGTTCAGGTCATCTCCGCCAGCGAAGGCATGTCCGCCCACGAGGCCACGGCCACCCTGCGACTGCGCAGCTACGCGGACTGACCCCGTCCCGCTCCCCCAGCGCCGAGGTGCCGCCCTTGCCGGGGCCCACCGTCACGTCCCTACCACGACACTTCGTATCCGGGTGTCGGCAGGCCACCGGGCGCACCATCCACAGCAACGACCTCCAACGGTTCGTCCCGTCCCTTCAGGCTCTCGCCGCCCGGGACGATCCGGCCCTCTCATCCCCCACCTCCGAGCCAGCCATCCCGTACAGAGAACCGGTGCACCCATGAAATCCGTACGTCGTGAAGGGGCGGGCCCGCACCGGTTCGTCCCGGTCGCCGCCGCGGTCACCGCGCTGGCCGCCCTGCTGGCCTGCGCCGGATGCAGTCCGCCCGGCGCGGCCAAGAGCCCCGCCGGGGCGAACCAGATCGCCGTCACCGACCCGGTGACCCCCGCGCAAGTCGCCGAGCTCGGCGAGGTCACGCTGCGGATGTGGGCGGACCAGGCGGAGAAACCGCTGATGAAGTCAGTGGTGCCGGCCTTCGAGGAGCGGTATCCGAACGTCAAGGTCGACATCACCTACAAGAGCTTCGACGACCTCGTCGCCACCGTCGTCAACGCCGCCTCCGGCACCAACCCGCCCGATCTGTTCCAGGGCAACATCGGCTACGCGGTCGACGGGGCGCTGGTCAAGGCCAAGCTGGTCCGGCCGCTGGACGACGTGGCGGCCGCCTACGGCTGGATCACGGGCACCGGTGCCAGCACCCTGGCCCCCGCCCGCTGGAACGGCTCGGGCACCGCGTTCGGCAGCGGCAACCTCTACGGGATGTCGCCCATCAGCGAGGTCCAGGGCATCTACTACAACAAGGCCCAGCTCAAGGAACTCGGCCTGCGGCCGCCGCGGTCCCTCGCCGACCTGGAGAAGGACCTGCCGCTCGTCAAGAAGGCCGGCAAGCAGCCGATCATGCTGGGCAACAGCGACCAGTACGCCGCCACCCACATCTTCTCCGACCTCGCCGCCACCGAGCAGTCGCCGGCCTCGATCCGGGACTGGATCGGCGGCAAGGCGGGCACCACCTTCGTCACCCCGGGCAACGCGAAGGCGGCCGACACGCTGGCCGACTGGGCGAAGAAGGGCTACTTCGGCTCCGGCTACGACGGCCTGAGCAACGAGGACGCCATCTCCCACTTCGCCAAGGGCTCGGGCGTCTTCTTCGTCGGCGGCTCGTGGAACGGCGCCACGCTCAACCCCGGGAAGTTCGGCTTCGGCGCCCTGACCACCGGTGGCGCCGGCGCCACCGCCTCACCCTGGCACATCTCAGCCTCCTCGAAGGTCACCCCCGCCGCGGTCGCCTTCCTCGCCGCCCTGCACACCCCGCGGACGGGTCAGGAGATCCTCGACACCGGCCGGCTTCCCATCGTCACCGACGGCGTGAAGGGGGGCAACAGCCTGCAGAGCCAGACCCTCGACGCGCTCAAGCGCACCATCGCCGCGGGAACCCAGGTCGGCTACTACGACTGGACCGCCACCGACATGCTCAACGTCATGGGCGGCACGCTGCAGGAGGTCATGTCCGGCCGCACGAGCAGCTCGGAGTTCATGCAGGCGGTCCAGGCCTCCTGGCAGACGGCGAGGCAGGCGCGATGAGCACCGCGACCCCCACCACCGGACACGGCACCGCCACCTCCGCGCCGTCCGCCACCGACAGCGCCGGCGGCGGACGGCGCCCCTCCCCCGTCACCCGCCTGTCCTCCCTGTCCTGGACCTCCCTGCTGTACGTCGCCCCGGCCCTGGCCTTCTTCGGCGTCTTCGTGCTCTACCCCATCGGCATCTCCGTCTGGTACTCGTTCTACGCCTACGACGGTCTGACCATGGGCACGCCGGTCGGCTGGGGCAACTACACGGCCGTTTTCACCGACGGCCGGCTGCGCGCCGCACTGCTGCACTCACTGATCCTGCTGTTCTTCTACGCCGCTCTGCCGGTGTGTGCCGGCCTGCTGCTGGCGGGGGCGATGTCCCGGATCCGCGTGTACGGACTGACGGTGTTCCGGACGGTACTGTTCCTGCCACAGATCCTGTCCAGCGTCGTGGTCGCCGTCGCCTGGCGGAACCTGCTCGCCGAGGACGGACCCGCCAACGCGGTGCTCCGGGCCGTGGGACTGGGCCGGTTCGCCACCAGCTGGCTGGGCGACTTCGACACCGCCCTGCCGTCGATCGGCGTGATCGGCACCTGGGTGGAGTACGGACTGTGCATGGTGCTCTTCCTCAGCGGCATCGTCGCCATCGACCGCTCCGTCTACGAGGCGGCCCGCCTCGACGGAGCCGGGCCGGTGCGGGAGTTCTTCGCGATCACCCTGCCCGCCCTGCGCCCGCAGATCTCGATCGCGCTGGTCCTCACCATCACCTTCGCGCTGCGCAACTTCGACCTGATCTGGAACACCACCCGGGGCGGCCCCGGCACCACCACGACCGTCCCCAGCCTCTACGTCTACCAGGACGCGTTCCAGAACCGCATGCTCGGCCGGGCCTCCGCCCTGGCCATCGTGCTGACCCTGGTCATCCTCCTCGTCGTGGTGGTCGTCCAGCTGGCACTGCGCGAACGCGCAGGCCCGCGGTTCAGCAGGCCGCGCACGCCTGACAGGAAGGTGCAGTCGTCATGAGGATCACCCGGAGCGAGAGCATCGCCACCCACGCGCTGCTCGTCCTCGCGTCCGTCGTCGCCGTCTTCCCCCTGGCGTCGATCGTCGTCTCGTCCCTGCAGGGGGTGGCCGGCTCGTCCGGCGGGCCCTCCTTCGCCGGCTACTCCACGGCCTGGACCCAGGGCCGGTTCGGCTCCGCCCTGCTGTCGAGCGCGCTGGTGTCGGTCACCGTCGTGGGGGTCACCGTCGTGCTGGCCGCCCTGGCCGGCTACGCGCTCGCCACCATGCAGGTGCCCGGCGGCAAGGTCATCGTGGCGCTGCTGCTGGTGGGGCTAGTCCTACCCTACGAGGTGACCGTGCTGCCGCTGTACGAGCTGCTCACCGGGTGGCACCTCATCGACACCTACTGGGCGTTGATCCTGCCGCAGATCGCGCTGTCGGTGCCGCTGGGCGTGCTGTGGATGCGGGCGTTCTTCGCCTCCGTCCCGGTGGAGCTCCTGGAAGCCGCGCGCATCGACGGAACGAGCCGCCTGCAGAGCCTGCGCCTGGTCGTCCTGCCCATCGCCGGGCCCGCGATCACCACCTTGAGCACCGTTCTGTTCCTGTTCACCTGGAACGAGTTCCTCCTCGCGCTCATCCTCGTCCCCGACAACCCCTCGGTGCAGACCGTGCCGCTGGCGCTGTCCTTCTTCTCCGGGGCCGCCCGTTCCAGTGACCCGGCCGTGACCGCGGCCGCCGCCGTCCTGGTCGCCCTGCCGGTGCTGCTGGCCTACGTCTTCCTCCAGCGGCGCCTGATCAGCGGCCTGACCGAAGGAGCCGTCAAATGACCGCGCCCGCCCTGAACCCGGACAGTGGCGTCGCACGCGTGGTGTGCGAACAACTCGCGCCGCGCGTCGGCGATCTGGCCCACAACAAGGAACTGGCCCTCGACGCCGTCCGGCGCGCCCGCTCCGAGCGGGCCGACATCGTCGTCCTGCCCGAACTCGCCACATCCGGCTACGTGTTCGCCGACACGGACGAGGCACGGCGCACCGCGATCACCCCGGACGACGTCTTCTTCACCGACCTCACCCGTCTGCTGGCCGGCACCCGCACCGTCGTCGTGCTCGGCTTCTGTGAGGACGGCGGCCCCACGCTGTACAACAGCGCCGGCGTCCTCGACGCCGACGGCCTACGCGCCGTGTACCGCAAGACCCACCTGTGGGACCGCGAGACGCTGTTCTTCACCCCCGGTGAACAGATGGCCCCCGTCGTCACCACATCGCACGGCCGTGTCGGCGTACTGATCTGCTACGACCTGGAGTTCCCGGAGATGCCCCGCCGACTGGCCACGGCGGGCGCCGACCTGATCGCGGTACCGACCAACTGGCCCCTGGAGGAGCGCCCGGCCGGAGAACGCCCCGCCGAGATCGTCCAGGCCCAGGCCGCCGCGCGCGCCAACGGCGTCTACATCGCCTGCGCGGACCGCAGCGGCACCGAACGCGGGCAGGCCTGGACGCAGGGAACGGCCGTCATCAACCAGTACGGCTGGATCACCGCCACCGCGACCGCCGCGACACGGCACCGGGCCGTCACCGACGTGTTCCTCCACCTCTCCCGGGACAAGTCCCTCTCCCCGCACAACGACCTGCTCCGCGACCGCCGAACCGACCTCTACGCCCAGGAGAGTCCCCAGCTATGACGTCAGCCGACACCACGCCCGCACCGGCGCACGCCCCTCTCGCGGCGGACGACACCTGGTGGCGCACGGCCGTCATCTACCAGATCTACCCGCGCTCCTTCGCCGACAGCAACGGCGACGGCACCGGTGACCTGCCCGGCATCACCGCCCGCCTGGACCATCTGGCCGATCTCGGCGTCGACGCCCTGTGGCTCTCGCCGTTCTACCCCTCCCCCCAGGTGGACGGCGGATACGACGTCGCCGACTACCGCGACGTCGACCCGCGCTACGGCACCCTCCGCGACTTCGACGCCCTGCTGGCCCGCGCCCACGCGGTGGGCATCCGCGTCGTCGTCGACCTCGTCCCGAACCACTGCTCCGCACAGCACCCGTCCTTCCAGGCGGCGTTGACGGCGCCGCCCGGCAGCGCGGAGCGGGCCCTGTTCCACTTCCGCGACGGCCGCGGCCCTGACGGCAGCCTGCCGCCCAACGACTGGACGTCGATGTTCGAGGGCCCCGCCTGGACCCGCGTCACCGAGGCCGACGGCAGCCCCGGGCAGTGGTACCTCCACCTGTTCGACCCCGGCCAGCCCGACTGGAACTGGGACAACCCCGCCGTGCGCGAGGACTTCGAGACGACGCTCAGGTTCTGGCTCGACCGCGGTGTCGACGGCTTCCGCGTCGACGTCTGCGACGCCCTCGTCAAAGCCCCCGGCCTGCCCAACTGGCCGCATCCCACCCACGGGGTCATCGAACCGGTCGACGGCGTAATGCCGCCCATGTGGGACCAAGAAGGCATCCACGACATCTTCCGCGCCTGGCGCCGACTACTGGACGGCTACGACGGCCATCGCATCCTGTGCGCTGAGGCCTGGCTGCCGCCCGAGCGCGCCGCGCGCATCATCCGCGCCGACGAAATGCACCAGGCCTTCAACTTCCGTTTCCTGGAGACGCCGTGGCAGCCGGCCCCCCTGCGCCGCGTCATCGACGAGTCCCTGGCCGCCAACGAAGCCGTGGGCGCCCCCACCACCTGGGTCCTGTCCAATCATGATGTCATGCGCCACGCCAGCCGCTTCGGCTACGACGTCCCCGTCGCCCTGGAGCACGGCGTCGGCGCCGACGACCCCCAGCCCGACCGCGCGCTCGGCCTGCGCCGCGCCCGCGCCGCAACCGCCCTGATGCTGGCACTGCCCGGCTCCGCCTACCTCTACCAGGGTGAGGAACTCGGCCTGCCCGAAGCCACCGACCTGCCCGACTCCGCCCGGCAGGACCCCGTCTGGAAACGCTCCGGGCACCGCATCCGCGGCCGCGACGGCTGCCGGGTCCCCCTGCCCTGGACCGCCGACGGCCCCGCCCTAGGTTTCAGCAGCACCCTCGACACCTGGCTGCCTCAGCCCTCCTCCTACTCCTCCTACGCGGCCGACACCCAACGCGACGACCCCGACTCGACCCTCAACCTCTACCGCCACCTGCTGTCACTGCGCCGCCGGCACGGACTGGGCGCGGGAGAGCTCCACTGGCTGCCGTCCCCGCCCGGGCTGCTGCGCTTCGCCAACGGGCCCGTCGAGGTCCTGTCCAACTTCACCACCGAGCCGGTACCCCTCCCGTCCATAGTCCGGGTACTGACCGCCTCGACAGCGGTGAGCGACCAACTGCCGACCGACGGGACGGTCTGGTTCGTCAGGGAATAGCCGCGCAGGGCTGTTCCCAACGGCTCCGTCATGCCTGGCCACAGACGCCGACCGTAGGGAGCGCCCCCTTACCCCTTCACTGGAATGAACGATTGTTACAGCGACGGAAGCGACCCAACGTCGGCGATACCGCGTCATCACCGACTGGCGCAGGAGTCGCTGCCGCTCTCGCGGTCGGCACCATACGCCACAGGTGGCACCATGGGCCCGGACTCGGGATCGGGCTCGGCCGGGCACGCGACTGCGCGCCCGCCTGCCACACTCCTCATCAGCGCCAGTCGTCCCTCAGGCTCGACCGCACCGCTGACTTGTACGTGGGGGCGGGGTCGAGGTGTAGGACGGCAGCTGCCGTTCCGAGCAGCAGATCGTCGACCGGTGTGGCGCGGTCTGAATCCTGGCCGATGTCGCGCGGAGCCAGGCCCAGGTTGGTGCGCATGGAGCGGGCGGTGAAGGAGGTACGCAGGCGACGGGTGACGGGGGTGTCGGCCGGTGATTGCACACGCACCAGGAGCCTTCCGTCACCGGGGACGGTCAGACTGACGAGTCCAACGCGGGAATCGTCCAGAGTCAGGAACTGTATGCGGGCCGGAGGTTCGGACGAGTCTTCGGCGCGGGCGCGAACCGGGACCAGCGGGTGGCTGGTGACGGCCGCGACGCACATGGCGAGCTCGTCGGCGTGGACCGTGGGGTACTGCGCGGTGGTGCCGATGCCGACGCTTTAGCGGAAGACGTGGTCGAATGCCTGCTGGGCAGGGAAGTTGGTGTCCCAGATGTTGTTGTGCACCCAGGAGTAGACGGTGGCCGGTTCCTCCTGGGGCAGCGACTGAGGGTAGGGCACGTAGGGGATCGCGATCCCGCCGAGCTGGGTGAAAAAGTCGCAGAAAACGTGGAAGAACGCTTCGTCCGAGCAGGCGGGAGGTCCTGCCCCAGGGCCGTCAGACCGGCTTCGACGATGGTGTTGATGTACCGATGGCACGCGTTCGCTGGTGGCGGGCCTCGGTGAAAGCATTCTCCTCCAAGCCTTCCACCACTCAAAACCCGCTGGGGTCGCTACAGTGCCCCTCCCTCGGTCGATGCACTTCGCGGACCTTGATCAGGGGCCTCCTCCATGGAATCGGCGCGAACGACATCCGCATGCTTGATCCCCCGGTCCAGCGTCCAGGCTCTCCAGCTTGACACAACAGCGCGGCACCTCGTTGTCCGGGGATTCAGGAGTCTCCCCTCCCGGCGTGTGCTTCGCATCGTCAAGCCCGGCGTCCCCGGGAACCGGAGGCCGGTTCGCGTCGTGATTCTGTGTTGTCCTGGCCATTCCATCTCCTCGGATGGCCAGGATCAGGGGAACTCATGGGCCACGGTCGCCCATGGACGACACGGGTCATCCACCTCGGACTCCGCTCGCTTGCAGGCGCCTCTGAAGTCAAGAGTCACTCATCGGTCGGTCGCGGGCTGCAGGCAGACGTCTTGGCCAGATCGTCGAGCGACCGCAACTCCGTCGGGAACGACGCTGCGTCCCGTACGTGCCAGCTCATGGGCGACCAGGCTCCGATGACACCCAATCCCACCGCGGTCACACGGCCATTCCACTTCGACCCGCTCTATTTGCTCCGCGTATTCGCGTTCCGTAGTATGTCGCCGGCGATCCAACCGACTGCCATGCTCGCTGCTTCCGAGTCGCTGATTGTGAGTGTCGGCATCACCGACGCGTCAGCGACCCTCAATCTGTGTGTTCCGCGAACCCGGAGCTCGTCGTCGACAACCCCGCCGAGACCGATGGCACACGTGCCGACCGCCTGCTCGGTGAACCCGTGTTCGCGTACGTACTGCAGTACATCTGCCGGTTCCGCGACATCCGCCCCGGGAAACGTCTCTGTCATCGCAGAGGCGAATGGTTCGGTCGCGAGAACCTCACGTGCCCTGGTGCAAGCCGCGACAGTCAGTTCCTTGTCGTGATCGGTGGACAGGTAACCGGGCACGAGGCGAGGCGGGTCCTCCAAGGACGGGCCACTGATGTGGACCGTCCCGACGCTGGTGGGTAACTGGGGGACGAAGGCCACGGTCGCTCCCGCCACCGGGGCTGGGGTGAACAGCAGCTCCATGTCCGGGGTTGACGCCCCGCGGTCCGAGTTGAGTACCGTCGCGATCGAGATGTCCTCGCGCGTTGGCGTGTCAGGGCGGCGCAGCGCTCTCCTGACCCGTGCTCTCAGTCGAGCGGTCGGCGTGAACGGCTCCGGGCCGTGCTCGGGTACACCGTTCGGCCAGAGAGTGAATGCGGCTCCTCGACGTTGCCTGAGATTGCTGCCCACGGCTGGGTTGGCCGCAACGAGATGGACACCGGCGGTGGTGAGCACCTCCAAGTCCCCGACGCCGCTTCGCTCGAGCAGCAGCGGATTTCCCACCGCGCCCGCGCAGAGGATGACCTCACGGCGGGCGGTGATCCGTACGATGCCCCTGGGAGTCGCCGCCTCGACCCCGATCGCGGTCGTGCCGTCGAAAAGGATGCGCTGGGCGGTGCAGTGTAAGCGGACACGGACATTGCGCCGCCGCGCGTGCCCATGCAGAAGCGGGCGGACCGTGCCCGTCCGGACATCGGTCGATACTGGCTGCGGCGTGTACGCGGCCTGCGTGCGGTCTCCGCCCAGCTCCTCCACCGTGTCGATCCCGTGGCGCGCCAGAGTCTGGATCCACAGCTCACTCGCCGCATCCGGCGGGCCCACAGCTTCGGCTGATGGACGGCTGTCGTCGTCATGCAGTCCCATGGCACCGGTGGCATGCCGCTCCATAGCCGTGAAGGCTCCCAGAAAGCGATCCCAGTTCCAGCCGGTGACGCCGGCCGCCTCCCACGTCTCGTAGTCGGCTTGGCCTCCCCGGCTCCGGATCGTCCCGCTCGCCTTGGTCGAATCACCCGCGAGGCGGTCCGTGCTCCAGCGGCCCACCCGCCTCGCCCCGGGCGTCTGGGGTGCCCGCCGGTCGCGGAACCGCGGGCCGGTCGGTGCCTGGGCAAACTGCGAAGGCATTGGATGCTGGTGCTCGTCGGGGCCGCCGGCTTCGATCACCAGGACCCGGTTGTGCGGATTCTCGCCAAGCCGGTGTGCCAACACCGATCCCGCGGCTCCACCCCCGACGATGATGTAGTCCACGAGGTTCTTGGATGACACGACAGCTCCATACGCGCTTGGGGTCGGGGGAGCGCCTCGGTGAGCGCCTCGCACCCCTGTCTCGGTGGTCACGTGTGTCAGCGGAAGTACGCGGAGCGGCGGGCCGGGCACGGCTCACGGGACGGCAGGCACGCTCGTCGAGGACCGGCCTCGAAGGGGAGGCTCACGGCTCGGCTGTGCGTGGTGCACGTCAGCTCCGGCCACGGCATCGACCTGCTCGCCTCCATGCCAGGACCGCGCGGCTCATTCCCGTCGCGTCACGGGGTCAGGACACCCTCGACCTGAGGCGGTCGAGCATGTCGCCGAGGCTGCCGACGGCGATCGAGATGTGGCCGTGTCCGCTCTCGATATGGGCACGGGTGGTCGGCAGATGCTCGGCCAGCCACCGCCCGTGTGCAACCGGCACCATCCGGTCGATGTCTCCGTGCCATAGCTCAACGGGAGCGGTCACGTCCTCCGGGGCGAAGCCCCATGGTCCGGTCAGTACCTGCAGGTCCTCGAACCACCCCTCGTCCCCGGCCGCGAGAGCGTGGCTCAGGTGCACAGCACTGTCCGCGCCATAGGCACCGGTGACCTCGGCGAAGTCCGGCGGGGGCAGCAGGCTGGCGACCCCGGAGGCGAGATCCGCTGGGGCGTCCCGGACGAGGGCGGCCATGTGCGATACGACTGCGCGCTGCTCACGCTCCCCCTTGGACGCGCTGCCGAACTGGACGGTGTTCTGCATACCCATGCCTTCGACGAAGTCGAGACCTTCGGCGTCGTACGGTGCGAACGATGCGATCAGCAGCACTCCCGACACACGCCGCGAGTCCGCCACTGCGCTGGCCAACGCGTGCGGCCCGCCTGTGGACCAGCCCACCGCCAGATACTGATCGACCTGCAGGTGATCCATCAGCAGTCGGCAGTCCTCGGCTGCGCCGAGGAGAGTACGGCCAGGCAGCGGACTAGAGAGGCCATAACCGGCGCGGGAGTAGGTGACGACGCGGTATCCCCTGTCAGTGGCCGAGTCGAGAACGGAGTTCATGGGAATCGCCGAGCCCGGCATGCCGTGGTGAAACAGGACGGCGGGTCCGCGCTCGGGCCCTCGAACGGCAAACTCGAGCACACGGCCGTCCTGCAGATACATCGACTGCGAGTCCTTACTCTCGGCGCTTCCGTCGCCGCTGTTCGGGATTCGGCTCCCAGAGGCGGGCATCGGACCGCCGTCCTGGTGCGTGGAGCGTGGGTGCATCGACTCAATCCTGTCCGTCGATGATCTGTGGCTCGTCTGGTACTTCATGAGGTCCGGCAAGGGCCCGTCGTAAACCATGGCGCGCTGTCGGTCACACACCCGAGCAGTTCGCCCGGCTGGGACGTCGCCCCCTGCCTCCCTCCCGTCTTCTCGTCTCTTTGCAGCCGCCTCGGGACGAGGCTGGCGAACGCCGTCGCCATCTCCGACGTCACGACGCCGCCGCCGATGACGGCGAGCCGGCCGGGGAGCGTAGGCGCGGTGGCGGACCCGCGCCGATGACGATGACGTCATATGTGTGGTCGCTCATGTCAGGCCTCCTTGGCGGCACGGCCCAGGCGCAGGGCAGAGATGAGGAAGA
>NZ_JBVIGS010000034.1:0-42434 GCF_055570675.1 Streptomyces sp. NPDC031111 | reverse complement strand
ATTCCCTCGGTGTAGAAGATCCGGGTCGCCGTGTTGAGGAGCCGCGCTCGCGCCTCAGAGATGTTGCCGCCTTCAGTACTCCGACTCATAACCACAAGATTACCAAAGGATAGAACGTTCGGTCTTGACAGACGGTGAGGTGTGCCCCGTTTACTGTAGGTAGACCGAACGTTCTCCCCTCGCTTGGGTGGTGCCTCATGGCTCTCCGTCGCTACCTCATCTTCCTTGGCTTCGCCCTGACCGCCGTGACGGGCTCCGCGAGCGCCCTGCCGCTCATCGCGTCCCACTCGTCGGCTTCCGGCGGTGCGAAGTCGGGGGAGTCTGCCGGAGAGCAGACCGTGGTGCTGGGGGTGGACCTCGACCGGTCGGTGGCGAGCGTTGTGCCGGTTTCGCCGCGGGGCTGAACCGCTGCGGAGTTCATGCCGGTGGGGCGTCCATGTCATGCCACCGCCTGCTCGCGCTCGGCGCGCCGGAACTGCGGCCGACATCCGCTCCCGGCAGTCCCGCCCCGCCGAATTGTGTGCACATTACGCAGCTTTATATGTATGGTCGAGCCATTTAAATGTCCGTGACTGTCGCCGGCTGGGAGGTTGGACAGCTCCACATCGAAGGCCGCGCAAATCTAGCCACCACTACCCGACGTCTGTAGAGTGAGCGTTACATACAGGCGTCGGGGTGTTTAACACGCTCTTCGTGGTGACGCCCTCCATCGTCATCCCTCGCGGAACTCTCTGACGAGGTCTGGATCAAGCATCGCGATGAAGCGAGGTCTTCATGAGCATTCTTGAGCAGGTTAAAGACGGGCCGATGAGCCGTGCCCAAATCAGGGCAGTGGTGCTGTGCCTCACCATGAATCTGGTCGATGGGTTCGACCTCCTGGCGACTTCCTTCGTAGGCCCGACGATCACTCGTGAATGGGGCCTTTCCCCGTCGCAAGTGGGACTGCTGCTCAGTAGCGGCCTGGCGGGTATGGCATTCGGGGCGCTGTTTCTCGCTCCGCTTGCCGATCGTGTCGGACGGCGCCGCTTGACGCTCAGCGGCCTCGCGATGGCGTCGCTGGGCATGCTGTTCGCAGCGCTGTCGCAGAACTTCGCTCAGCTCATCGCCAGTCGGCTGATAACCGGAGCGGCAGTGGGAGTGATGGCGGCCAGCTTGCCGGTGCTCGCCTCCGAGTACGCCAACAACAGACGGAGAGGGCTGGCCATCGCCTTGATCACGACCGGCTACGGTCTGGGTTCGGTGATCGCTGGTATCAGTACGAGCCTTCTGCTGAGCCCGTACGGCTGGCGATCGGTTTTCATCGTCGGAAGCATCGCCACAGCGGTCCTCTTCGCGCTGGGACTCCGTTTCCTTCCCGAGTCGATGGACTACCTCGTCGCCTGCCGTCCCCGTGACGCTCTGGCCAGGCTGAATCGGATCCTCGTCTCGATGGGGCACGGCGAGGTCGGTGAACTCCCCCAGAAGCAGGCGTCGTCGGGCAAGGTGGCGGTCGAATCGCTGTTCCGTGGGCGCAACGTCCTTCGGACCGTGCTGATTTGGCTCGCGTTCACCTCGGCGATGACGACGTTCTACTTCGCGAGTTCGTGGACCCCCAGTCTCCTGCTCGAAGCGGGCATGTCCAATCAGCAAGGCATCAGCGGTGGCGTGCTCTTCAGTCTGGGCGGTGTCCTGGGAGCCGTGCTGCTGGGGGTACTGGCTTCTCGTATCGAGCCCCGCCGGCTGACTGCCGTCTACTTCGGTGTCGCCGCACTCGCACTCGTTCTCTTCTCCGTTTCGCTCGGCTCGCTCGCCGGCGCGCTCCTCGTCGCGGTGCTCGTCGGGCTCCTGCTCAACGGTTCGGTTTCGGGGATCAACGTCATCATTCCGACGGTCTATCCCGCGGAAGCGCGTGCGACAGCGCTCGGCCTGGCCGTGGCGGTCAGCCGACTCGGCGCCGTGCTGGCACCCCTGCTCGCGGGTTTCCTGCTCGAGGCGGGATGGGCGCCCGAATCCATGTTCCGCGTGTTCGCGATACCGGCCTTGATCGGCGGGCTCTCCACCGTCCTCCTCCGTCGCGAGGGTCTTCGCCGGAACGCCGAGGAAGCGTTGACTGTGCCGCACATCGCCAAGGGTGCCGCATAGGGGTGCATGGTCACCCCGGTAGGGGACATGACGTGGAAGCGGCATCGAATCCCGTCGGTGGTGACGAATCCCGTCGGTGGTGACCAACAAGGACGGTGACGTTGAACGCGGTGCCTGGGCCGACCCGGTTGGCGCCGCGCTCAGCGCGTCCGGAGGACGGCGCCGCACGGGCCGGTTGCCGGACCGTGCGGCGGAAGAGCCGTACCCGTACTCGTCCGGCAACGCGGGATGGTCACGCGCAGGCCCGGGACAACCACACACCGGTCCGTGCGCGCATCATGCGGGACCTATCATGAGCCTATGGTGAAGGGAAACGACTCCGTATCGGCCACTGCCAACTTGAGCAGCCGTGATGCCATCCTCGATGCGGCGCGTACCCTCGTGGCGGACCGTGGGTACGACGGCATGGCCATTTCAGACCTGTCGGCACAGTCCGGGTTGCCGGCCAGCTCCATCTACTACCACTTCGGCAACAAGCTCGGCGTTCTCGCGGCGCTGCTCGACCGCACCTTCAACGAGCTGCACGCTCTGCTCCCGAACCCGTCCTCGTTCGATGACCGTCAGCCGCTGGAGCGGTTCGAGGCGTGGTTCACGGAGGCGTGCGCCTCCCTCGACCAGCGGCCCGACTACCTCCGCCTCCTGCTGGCCATCAGTGTCGGTCCGCACAAGGACGCCGAGATCGTGAAGACTACCGTGCGTCGTATCCGCGAGTACGCTCACGCGTCATGGGTGGAGGCCCTCACCCCCGTGTTCGCCG
Source organism: Streptomyces sp. NPDC031111 (assembly GCF_055570675.1). NCBI lineage: Bacteria > Bacillati > Actinomycetota > Actinomycetes > Kitasatosporales > Streptomycetaceae > Streptomyces > Streptomyces sp. NPDC031111. The sequence goes on along the minus strand of NZ_JBVIGS010000034.1, from coordinate 39,556 downwards.
CGAACGGCGGCCCGGTCGACGAAAAGTTCATCGACGAACTGGCCGTGCTCGGGAGGGCCATGACGGACGGGCTGTCACTGACCAATACCTTCGACGGTATGAGTTACAGCGCGCATGCAGCACCCTTCATCACCTTGATCCGTGGTCTGGCGGCCCAGTCCGGCAAGTAGAAGAAGTGACCACATAGGGTTCCACCGTGGAGTGATCGACACAGGGTCCTCCATCGAGCCGGGCTAGGTGTACCGAACGCCCCCCGGGCTCCACGGCCGGCGCCAGTGAGTGATGCGCCGCATGTGGCTCGTGCCGTGTCGCCACACGGTGTCCGGCGCCGTGTTCCCCGTGCAGGTGCTCAGCCGTCACTGCGTGTCCAGTGGCGGGACTCAGCGTCGCGAACCCTTGATATCAACCCTCGTTTCCGTATAGTGAGCGTTACATACACACAGTCTGGGGGTGTGAGAGTGACCAGCACAGTGGATGTTGGGGACGCGGATCTCGCCTACGTCGAGTCCGGTACCGGTAGCCCGGTCATTTGGTTGCACGGCTCAGGGCCCGGCGCCACGGGCATGAGCAACTTCGGCGGAAACCTGCCGGCTTTTGAGGACTACCGGAACATCGTGATAGACCTCCCGGGCTGGGGTCACTCCCCGAGGCCTGCGACGGATGAGCCGTTGATCTTCCACGCGGCTGAACGGGTGTGCCGCGCGATGACCGCTCTCGGGATCGAGCGGGCACATCTCGTCGGCAACTCGTACGGTGGTGGCGTCGCGATGCGGATCGCCATGACCCACCCCGACCGTGTGGACCGCGTCGTTCTCATGGCGCCAGGCGGGGTTCTGCCGACGGACGCCCCTCCGTGGCCGGTCGGGCTGGAGCACCTCTTCAACTACATGGCGGCCGAGAAGCCCTCGCGTGACGACATGGCGCAATTCGTTCGCCTCATGGTGTACGACCAGGCTCTCGCCACAGACGCGCTGATCGACGAACGGTACGAGTCGAGTCTCCGTGCCCACCCCGAGCTGCCGATTCCCCCCAACTTCGGTGACCTCACCCCTGACCTGGGTCTCATCTCCGCGCCCACTCTGCTCGTATGGGGGCGGGAGGACCAGACCGTCCCACTGACCTGGGCGGCCAGGATCCTCCAGGGCATCCCCCATGCCGAACTTCGTGTTCTGCCTCACTGTCGTCACTGGGTGCAGTACGAGCGGGCGCCTGAGTTCAACCACATCGTCCGTGAGTTTCTGCGCGGCGGGGCCGCGGCGGCGGCACGAGGGGAGTGATTCCGGCATGGGCATATCCAAGCTGGGATACGTCGGTCTCAACGTCAGCGATCTCGACGCGTGGATCGACCTCTTCGGCAGCACGCTGGGGGTCGGCGTCACCTTCGACAAGATCGGCACGGAGAGCGTCGCCCTGGCCGAACTCGACGTGTACAAGTACCGCCTGGCTCTCTACTCGTCTGGGGAAGACCGCCCGCGTGAGGTCGGCTGGATCGTCGATTCGGCGAGTGAACTCGACAGAATCACGGGGCGGCTGACCGCGGCCGGCTTCAGCGTCCACGAGGGCACTGCGGACGAGACGGCGCTTCGCGGTGCCACCCACCTGCGCTGGTTCACCGATCCGGTCGGGTACCGGGTTGAGTTGGCGGTCGGGGCGGCCAAAGTCCGGCCCGGCCCGGCCCGCCCGGTCGACGCGAGTCCAGGCGTCATCGGCCTCGGCCACCTGGTCCTTGCCAGTCCCAAGCTCGACGAACTCCGGGAACTGTACGAGTCGGTCCTCGAGTTCAAACTGACCGACTATCGAAATCCCGGTCTGTACTTTCTGCGCTGCAACAGGACACACCACAGCATCGCGCTCGCGCGGGCAGAGACGACGTCCATTCATCACCTCGAGATCGAACACGACTCGATCGACGACGTGGGACGAGCCCATGATCGCGCAGAAGCCCATGGTGTGCCCATCACGATCAGCCTCGGTCGGCATATGAATGACAAGGCGATCTCGTTCTACGTCAGGAATCCCAGCGGGTTCCACCTGGAGATAGGGTGCGGCGGCATCGAGGTGGGTGAGGACTGGGTGCCACACGACTTCGGGACCTCGGATGTTTGGGGCCACCGGCACGCGAACGCCAACCCCTTCGCCTCGCCGGTGTCGTGATGAGTGCTCCGACGGGTCCCGATCTCTCCGGGCGGCGTGCGGTGGTCACTGGCGCGGCGAGTGGCATCGGTGCGGCTGTGGCCGCGCGACTGGCTGCGCTGCGAGCCCACGTCGTGGTGTGTGACATCGACGCGGACGGCGCGGAGCGGACGGCCGAGCGGATCGGTGGCGAGCCGCTGGTGCTGGACCTGAGCCGGACGGTGGACCTCGCCGATCTGCAACTCGAGGCGGACATCCTGGTCAACAACGCCGGGATACAGGACGTGGCGCCTGTCGAACGGTTCAGCCCCGAGAAGTTCGCCTTCATGCTGCGGCTGATGCTGGAAGCCCCCTTCCTGCTCAGCCGAGCGGTTCTTCCGTACATGTACGAGGGGGGCTGGGGACGGATCGTGCACATCTCCAGCGTGCACGGTCTTCGCGCCAGCCAGTACAAGGCCGCGTACGTCAGCGCCAAGCACGGGCTCCAGGGTCTCTCCAAGGTCATCGCACTGGAAGGGGCGGCCAAGGGTGTCACCAGCAACTGTGTGTGCCCCGGATATGTGCGCACCCCGCTGGTGGAGAACCAGTTGGCGGACCAGGCGGAGATGCATGGGCTGAGTGTCGACGAGGTGATGACGGAAGTACTGCTGGCGCGGTCGGCGATGAAGCGCCTCATCGACCCGGATGAGGTCGCCGGGACGGTTGCCTTCCTGTGCTCACCGGAAGCCACATCCATCACCGGCACTCAACTGACCGTCGACGGAGGTTGGAGCGCCTCCTGAGCGCACCCGGGCCCGCGGTTCCGCCTGCCGGCACTGTGATGGCAGGTTCCGTCCTCCGCGCGCCGGAGGCCGCCGCGGTGCCGAGAACCCGCTGGATGCCCGCTGTTCCATGACACGGAGCGCCTTTTGGCACAGGAAGTCCAGTACTCCAACACCTGATCCAGAATCTTTCATCGCGGAGGTCCGCGTATGTCCGGTGTCCCACCTGTTTCCGAATTCTCCACCACCGTCCAGGAGGTCGCCGATCTGCTGGCGGACGCGGCCGCGAGCGGGAAGCCGTGTCCCCCGGTCCGGAGTCTGATCTCCGCAGGGGATGTCAGCACCGCTTACGCCGTGCAGCGGCTGAACACCGAACGGAGGATCGCCGCGGGGCGCCGGCTGGTCGGGCGCAAGATCGGGCTCACCTCCGAGGCCGTACAACGCCAACTCGGCGTTGATCAGCCCGACTTCGGCGCACTGCTCTCCGACATGGTGGTCCTCCAGGGCGGTCTCGTTCCCTTCCGCCGGCTGCTGCAGCCCAAGGTGGAGGCGGAGGTCGCCCTCGTCCTCAACGCCGAACTTTCGGACGTCGGCTGCACGATCGACGACGTGATCGCGGCTACGGAGTACGCGGTAGTGGCGCTGGAGATCGTGGACAGCCGCATCGCCGACTGGGACATCACCTTCGTCGACACGGTCGCGGACAACGCCTCCTCCGGCCTTTACGTGCTCGGAGAGCAGCGCGTTCCCCTTGACGACGTGGATCTGGCCACCGTCTCCATGAGCATGTCCCGGAACGGCGACGCGGCCTCCAAGGGCACTGGTGCCGCCTGCCTCGGCAGTCCGCTGAACGCCGCGCTCTGGCTGGCCCGCACCCTGGCCGAATTGGGTGATCCGCTGAGGGCAGGGGACGTCGTCCTGACGGGTGCGCTGGGGCCGATGGTCGCTGCCGTCCCGGGAGACGTTTTCGCCGCTTCGATCTCGCAGCTGGGCGACGTGTCCGTCCGGTTCGCCCCGGAACCTGCCAACGAGGGTGGAAACAGTGAGTGACCGCACCAAGGTAGCCGTCATCGGGTCGGGCAACATCGGCACCGACCTCATGATCAAGATCCTGCGACTGTCGGAGCGCCTGGAGATGGCGGCGATGGTCGGCATCGACCCGGACTCCGACGGACTGGCCCGAGCACGGCGGCTGAAGGTCGCCACCACGCACGAGGGCATCGACGGCCTCGTGAAGATGGACGAGTTCACCGACGTGGAGTTCGTCTTCGACGCGACGTCCGCCGGAGCCCACCGGCATCACGACGAGGTCCTGCGCGACCTGGGCCGGACCGTGATCGACCTGACGCCCGCTGCGGTGGGGCCGTACGTGGTGCCGCCCGTCAACCTCGACGAGCACCTCGGCGCCCAGAACGTCAACATGGTCACGTGCGGAGGACAGGCCACCATTCCGATCGTTGCCGCGGTGGGTGCTGTCACGCCCGTGCACTACGGGGAGATCATCGCCTCCATCTCGTCACGCTCCGCCGGCCCCGGCACCAGGGCCAACATCGACGAGTTCACCGAGACCACGTCCTCCGCCATCGAGAAGGTCGGCGGAGCGGCGCGGGGCAAGGCGATCATCGTCCTCAACCCGGCCGAGCCGCCTCTGATCATGCGCGACACCGTGCACTGCCTGGTCTCGGACGCCGACACCGAGGCGATCACTGAGTCGGTGGAGGCGATGGCCGGTCGCGTCCAGGCCTACGTACCCGGCTACCGGCTCAAGCAGAAGGTGCAGTTCGAGGCTGTCACAAGCGACGATCCCGTGCGCTCCCTGCTGCCGACGGACGTGGCGGGCAGCCCGACCAAGGTGTCCGTGTTCCTGGAGGTGGAGGGAGCAGCGCACTACCTGCCCGCCTACGCCGGAAACCTCGACATCATGACGTCTGCCGCGCTGCGCACAGCCGAGCGCATCGCCGACCATCGCACCGAAGGGCCCACCCGATGACCGGTCTGTACGTGCAGGACGTGACCCTGCGGGACGGCATGCACGCCGTCCGACACCGCTACACCGTGGAACAGGCCCGAGCCATCGCCGGAGCTCTGGACGCCGCCGGTGTCGCCGCCATCGAGATCGCCCACGGCGACGGCCTGTCCGGCTCGTCCATCAACTACGGCGTGGGGGCGCACACCGACTGGGAATGGATCGAGGCTGTCGCCGACGTCACGAAGAGGGCCGTCCCGACGACGCTGCTGCTGCCGGGCATCGGCACGGTGCATGATCTGCGCCAGGCCCACGCCCTGGGGATTCGGTCCGTGCGCGTCGCCACGCACTGCACCGAGGCGGACATCTCCGCCCAGCACATCAGCGCCGCACGGAAACTCGGCATGGACGTGGCGGGCTTCCTCATGATGTCCCACATGGCCGAGCCCGCCGAACTCGCCCGCCAGGCCAAGCTGATGGAGTCCTACGGCGCCCAGTGCGTCTACGTCACCGATTCCGGGGGACGCCTGACCATGGACGGCGTGCGGGAGCGCTTCCGGGCCTACCGCGACGTTCTCGACCCCTCCACGGAGCTGGGCATCCACGCCCACCACAACCTCGCCCTGGGGGTCGCCAACACGGTCGTGGCCGTCGAGAACGGTGCCGTACGTGTCGACGCTTCCCTCGCGGGCCAGGGCGCCGGGGCGGGCAACTGCCCGCTGGAGGCATTCATCGCCGTCGCCGACCTCATGGGCTGGGAGCACGGCTGCGAGCTGTTCCCGCTGATGGACGCGGCAGACGATTTGGTCAGGCCGTTGCAGGACCGGGAAGTCCGCGTGGATCGCGAAACCCTCAGCCTCGGGTACGCCGGCGTGTACTCCAGCTTTCTGCGGCACGCCGAGGCAGCCGCGGCACGCTTCGGCCTCGACACGCGGGCCATCCTGGTGGAAGTGGGGCGGCGTGGCATGGTCGGCGGCCAGGAGGACATGATCACCGACGTCGCACTCGACCTCGCCGCTGCAGGCCGCGGCTGAACGACGGGTGACGGCTTCCGCAGGGTGCCTGTGAACGGACGTGCGGGACACCGGGGAGGCTGAGCACGCGGTCGGTACCGGCAAGTTGCGGGGAGAAGTCGGCAACCGTGTGCCTGTCCGCGAGCCACACGGTTCGCGCCCGACGGGCCGTCGGACACGCACGCCCGTCTCCCCGGATCTCCGGCATGCGACTCGCTGCCGGCCTCCTCGTCCCCGCTCCAGCACCGCCAAAGGGGGCACCGCCTCCCATCACATCATTCGCGAATTTCTGCAGGTGCAGCAAGCGCTGTAGCGGAGGGACAGAACGTGGGTATCCGTAAACTTGGTTATGTAGGACTCAACGTCACCGATGTCGACGCCTGGACGTATCTGCTCGGTCGCACCCTGGGAATCGGTGTCACCACGGCGAAGTTCGGCACCGACGAAGTGGCGCTGGCCGAACTCGACGTGTTCAAGTACCGCGTTGCCCTTTACCCCTCCACGGAGGACAGCCCGCGAGAACTTGGCTGGATCGTCGATACACCGAGCGAGCTGGACAGACTCACCCGGAAGCTCACCGGTGTGGGGTTCACCGTCGTGGACGGCACCGCGGAAGAGATGGCGCTGCGCGGCGCGACCCACCTTCGCTGGTTCACCGACCCGGTCGGATACCGGGTCGAGCTGGCGGTGGGTGAAGCCAAGGCACGTACCGGTGTCGCGCGACCGGACGGGGCTCCCGGTGCCACCGGCCTCGGCCATTTCGTGCTGGCGAGCCCGAAGCTTGCTGAACTCCGAGAACTCTACGAATCCGTACTCGAGTTCAAGCTGACCGACTACCGCAACCCCGGCCTGTTCTTCTTCCGCTGCAACTCGGCGCACCACAGCATCGCGCTCGGGAGCGCCGAGACGGCGGGGCTTCACCACCTCGAGTTCGAGTACGCCTCGATCGACGACGTCGGGCGGGCCTATGACCGGGCGAAGGAGAACGGCACGCCGATCTCCATCGACCTCGGACGGCACATGAACGACAAGGCCATCTCCTTCTACGTGGAGAATCCGAGCGGCTTCCACATCGAGATCGCATGCGGCGGCATCGAAGTCGGTGACGACTGGGTGCCGCACGACTTCGGCGTCCCGAACGTGTGGGGACACCAGCATGCCCAGGCCAATCCGTTCGCTCAGGAGTAGCGAGAGGACCCTCTTGTCCCAAGGGCATGGCGGGTGTGAGGACCGCGCAGCCATGCGCCGGCGGCCTCGGCGTAGGCCGACGGGGTGCGCGAGGCCTGGCTCTTGCGCGCTCGGTGGAGCGCGTTGATGACCACGGCCAGCGGCAGGGTCAGGAACGTCAACGCGATCGCCCCGATGTGGAAGACCTCTGCGTAGGCCCCGGCGGCTCCGCTGCCACCTGCCGAGACGTTCCGGGCGAGGCCAGGATCGTAGATGCGGGCGGACAGGAGTCCGGCTGTCACCGCGGCGTAGCCCCCTACTGCGACCGCCTCACTGCCCAGACGGACGAAGTTCAGCGCACCGGCCGCGGCCCCCGCACTACGAGCGGACACAGCGGCGAGGGCCTCCCCGTCGATGAGGACGATCGGGAGCCCCCAGCCGAAGCCGAGGAGGACCATGGGGAGCACGAGGGTCCACTTCGGGGCGTCGGGGCCGAGGAGCAACATGCCGAGATCACCGACGACGAGCACGACGAGCGACACGTTGATGATCACCATGGGGGGTGATTCGGCGTACGAGGTGGACCAGTTACGTGGCGAGGACCGGAGCGACGAGCACCGGCAGCGTGAGGGGCAGGAGGAACACGCCGGCCCGGCCGGCACTCATGCCGAGGGCCGCGCTCAGCGCGACGGGTAGATAGGTCAGTAGGGTCACGTAGCGCAGGGCCCCCGCGACCGGCACCAGGATGACGGCCAGGGCGATCGCTGTTCCCGCGATGCTGATGGGCAGGCAAGAAGTGTAGGTACGAATCAGGTTGTACCTGCTGTGATGTGGCGGACAGGCGCGCCGTGCGGCCGGTCGGACAGGAGGTCGTGCCCCGCCCGGCCGGCCGTGAGTGTGCGCGACCGTCCCGGCGTCGCGTCAGCGGCTCCGGTTCCAGCCGAGGGCCGCCGGGGCGATTTGTTCGGCGATGTTCTCCAGGATCCGGAGGATCTCGTCGACTCCGAGGAGGTTGGGGATGGTGACCAGCAGGGTGTCCGCGGTGCGTACCGCTTCGTCCTTCGACAGGTCCTCCACCACCGTGTCGGGCTCCCCGATGAAGCTCTTGCCGAACCGCGACAAGGCTCCGCCGAGAACGCCGACGTGTTCTCTCGACCCCTGCGCGGCGGCGCGCCGAACAGGGCGCGGTCGCGACCCGAGACGATGGGCAGGATGCTACGCACCACCGCCACCCTGGGTGTTCCTGGATGGCCCGCACAGTGCCTGGGGGGCTCTCGAAAAACAACTCCTCGGTTTCTCAGGACAGATTCGCCAAAACGGGAGAAACCGGGGCGCCTTGCGGCGTCCGCGAACGCCGCACTCGTCCTCGCCGCACTCGGCCACACGGTTCCCGCCTGCGGCCTCACCGTGACCTCCACAGAACAACTCGCGGCGATGGCCGCACCCCACCCGATCAACACCACTGACAAACCATGGAGTTATCTTTCGACAGCCCCCTGGGGTGCGAGGAATGCGTCTTCCTCGGCCGGGCGAACTCATGGCCGCATGAGGGTCTGTCAACCGTTCGCTCCATCTGACGCCCAGATCTCAGCGATGGCCTTTTCCCGAACGTCGATGAACTCGTCGAGCCGACCCAGTGGATCCGTGTGCCGAGCCAGGTGATCCGCCAGAAGGGAGGCTTGTTGTACGGCCGACCACACACCTTGACCGTGAATCGGATTGAAACTCGCGACGCAGTCCCCGATATCCAGAAGGCCAGTGGGGAACCGACCAGAACTCGGTTTCACCCTCCGTGCACTCTGCGCATAATGGAAACTCGCCGGTTCGTCCATCGCGTCGCCTTCCGTCGCCTCCTTGAAGATGGCCGGGAGTCCTGCGCAGATGTCTCGCACATCCTGACTCGAGAATTTCACTCCGCTGTATTGTCCGATCACGACCACCTGCCACTGATCACCTTCCACGGCATAGGCGGCCACAGCGGCCAACGACCCGCCCTTTCCGGATCCTTCTGCCAGGAGCGGGCGCCCAGCGGGGAATTGGTCGAGGGCGCAGGTGACTTTCGGCAGCCGGGTTCGCCTGAACAGCGCCGTCGTATAGTCGATCCCTATGGGAACTCGCTGTGTATCGAGAGCGCGGAAGCCTTCCTTCTCCAGCCACGCCGCCATGCGACTCCCCTTTCCCATCGCATCCACCGCAACGTCGACGGCGATGGACTGCTGCTCAGCCCATCCGTCGAGTACGCGTGGGCGATAGGTGACGGCGTGAACGGCTCCGTCCAGACAGGTTATCCCCGTGGCTTGAGCCTGCAGGATCCGGATGTTCGGTGTGGATGCGAAACGGCGCCGAATCTCGTTCTCGAGGAGAGGTCTGGTGGTCATGAGCATAGTCACCGCTGGGAAATCGACCGGCGACCCCTCGGTGAAGAGCTGGTGATGTCCCGGCGGTGCCAGCAGAGCGCCGAGTCCGAGCATGTCCTCGGTGAATCCCGGGAACCAGTCCTCGATCGGCTGAATCGCCTGGGGCTGCAAGAAGTGTCCGTGCTGCCCGTGAGGAACGGAGGGGTGGGGATCCGCTCCTGTTGGAGGAGCGTCACGCTCAAGTATTACGACCTGCTCGGCGTGATTCGAGAGAACACGGGCCGCAAGCAGGCCGGAGAGGCTTCCGCCAAGGATGCATACGGTCCCGACAGGATTTCGTTCCTTGGTTTCATGCAACATACCTGAAGCCAACCATGACGCAATCGATCTTGAGTTCTCCGAGCACCGAGGTGTGACTCTTTTCACGATCTGCTCCGTCTTTATTCTCCTCACCTCGAACATGTCTCGTTATGGCCGGCGGAGCGTCCCGACGGCCTGGACGGCATTGATGACGAGGACACCGGCAACGGCACGACCCTCATCGCCGACCGCACCCCACCCGATCAACACCATTGACAAACCATGGAGACACCTTCGCCGCTGCCGCGGCCGCGTGGAGGGCGACGGCTCGGCTCCGGTGGCGACGACCTTCTGCGCGCTCGCGACGGAGCGGGCCAGGGCGACGACGTCGTGCCCCTCGGAGCGGACTCGCGCTCGAGGCGGGCTGCTCAGCGCAGGAGACCTTCGTAGTGGTGCTGCTGGAGCCGGCTTTCGATCTGCCTCACCGTCTCCAGACCCACACCGACGATGATCAGGATGCTGGTCCCACCGAACGGGAAATCCTGACTCGCCCCGGTCGTGGCCAGCGCGATGGTGGGGATGAGGGCGATGAATCCCAGGTACAGAGCCCCGGGCCAGGTGATCCGATTCAGTACGTAGCGCAGATACTCGGCGGTCGGTCGCCCGGCCCTGATCCCCGGGATGAAGCCTCCGTACTGCTTCATGTTGTCCGCCACCTCGTCCGGGTTGAAGGTGATCGCGACGTAGAAGAACGCGAAGAACACGATGAGCACGGAGTAGGTGGCGATGTAGATCGGGTGGTCGCTCTGGGAGAGGGTCCCGGTGACCCAGGTCTTCCACCTCGAGTTGCCGCTGGAGAACTGCGCCACCAGCGACGGGATGTAGAGCAGTGACGAGGCGAAGATGACCGGGATGACGCCCGCCTGGTTCAGCTTGAGCGGAATGTAGGTGGACGTGCCGCCGTAGGAGCGGCGGCCGATCATGCGCTTGGCGTACTGCACCGGGATCCGGCGCTGGGCCTGCTCGACGAACACCACGAGGCCGACCAGGGCGAGGGCGATGAGAATGACACCGCCGAACTCGATCCAGCCGTCGGCCAGGGAGCCCTGCTCCTTGATCGCCCACAGGGCGGACGGAGTTGTGCTGGCGATCGAGATGAACATCAGGATCGACATGCCGTTGCCGATGCCGCGGTCGGTGATGAGCTCACCGAGCCACATGACGACGGCCGTACCGGCGGTCATGGCGACGACCATCGTGATGGTGGTGAAGACCGAGCGGTCCGGAACGATCTGGCCCCCCACGGAGCAGTTCGGGAACAGCGCGCCACTGCGGGCGGTGGCCACCAGGCCGGTGCCCTGGAGGACGGCCAGCGCGACCGTCAGATATCGGGTGTACTGCGTGATCTTCGCCGTACCGGCCTGGCCCTCCTTCTTGAGGGCTTCCAGGCGCGGGATCACGACGGTCAGCAGCTGCAGGATGATGCTGGCGGTGATGTAGGGGAGAACGCCGAGCGCGAAGACGGTGATCTGCAGCAGCGCGCCGCCACTGAACAGGTTGACGAGCCCGAACAGCCCCTGGTTGGTGGAGGTCTGGTCAATGCACTGCTGGACCGCCCCGTAGTCGACACCGGGGACCGGGACATGGGTGCCGACGCGGTACACCACGATGATGCCGAGCGTGAAGAGCAGCTTCTTGCGCAGGTCAGGTGTCTTGAACGCGCGGGCCAACGCCACGAACACGGTGCCTCCCACGACCCTCCGTGCAGTGCCGTCGTGGGGGTCAGAGATTTCCAATGGACAACGGCACATCGGCGACGGCTGCCGCGTCAGTGATGAAACCAGTCATACGGAGGCGGTGACGGCTCTCCTCGTTGCATGCCTGGACCTGGTCACGGGGGAGTGGCACGAGCCGACCGGACCCCATGTGACCAAACGTTCTGTCTCGCCCTATCGTCGGCCTTCCCCCTCGGCGATGTCAAGACCGAACGGTCTACCTCGGTTCGGGGTGCTGTCGTCCGAGCAAGTGGGAAGCGCTGAAAGTGGGTTCTGTGCGAAGCGCTCGGCCGCCGGTGTGGCTCAGGGCGAGGAACAGGCGGCGTGTTGGGCATGCGCGACGATACGGACTTCATGGCACGCCGCGAGGCTGCCACCGTTCGAGTCTCGCCGGTGGCAGCCTCGCGCACTGTCACGGACCAGCCGTGCGGCCCGTCGGGTCACCGCCTCCTGGTCGGTCCGTGAGATGCTGTGCCGGGCAAGCTGAGCCGTTACTGACCGGCCGGTCCACCGGGGTGGCACACGGAGTCGGTCGCCGTGCTGAGCGCCTGCCGGTGGAGCCCGTCCAGGTGTTCCACCGCCGCTCCGGACACACTGGCGAGCGCGAGCTGTACCCCGCAGGCGACGGGCTTGTCGCGCACCTGCTCCGTGTCCTTGAGCTCTGCGAGCAGGGCCGTGGTCAACTGGTCGAGCTTGCTGCGGATCGGACCGAGGTCGGGACGTGTCGTGGGAGCCTCTTCGGGGTGAGCGGTCCAGCGGGTGAACAGTCCGCGCTGCACGATCTTGCTCGCGGTGATCTGGTCCCGGAAGAACGCCACCGCCGTGTCCGCGTCGACCCCGGCGGCCTCGGCCTGCTTGCGGACCGATTCCAGCACCTGTGCTTCGCGCACCGGGTCCTCGATGGGCGAGTCGGTGCCGAACTTGGACGCCGCTACATCATCACTCACCTGGATGCGTTCGATGATGAGGTCCGTGAGAGGGCCGAGCTTGCCCAGCGGCTTGGACGTCGTGCCGCTGGCGGGCCCGGTGGTCACATGCGCATCCGCGGCCATGGCCTGAGGAACAGTCAGTGCCGAGGTAGCCACCAGCAGTCCGAGGGTCGCGGCGCAGCGAGTCGTCCGGTTTCGCAGGTTCAAGGATCTGCCTCGTTTCGATGTGTGGAGGGTGGGAGGGTCGGCCGACCTCTTACGCGGGGACCGGCAGGGGGATGGCCTGGAAGACGTTGTCCGGGTCGAAGCGGCGCTTCACTTCGAGCAGCCGCGCGGTGTTCGGGCCGTAGGCGTGGGTGATCTGTGCGGTCTCGTCCCGTCCCAGCAGGTTGGGGTAGCCGCCCGGAAGGGCGTCGGAACCGAGAGCGCCGGTCAGCTTGTCGGCCCAGGAACGGTGCTCCGCCGCGCGGGTGTCGCTGGGGTCCCACAGGGCGATGATCTCGATCATGAGGTGCGGGTCGCGGTTGCCGAACGCCGTGTCCGCGACGGGGACGCGCGTTGCGGCTCCGTGCAGGCTGTGCACCGACACCGCCGAGTACGGCGAGGTCAGCGTGTTGCCCGCGAGGCTCAGCATGTCACGTACGCCTGAGGTGAGTGACGGTACTGAACGAGTGCGGATTCCGACGTGCCGACCGAAGGGGAACTGGGCGTCGATGCCCGCGAGCATGTCAGATGTGGTGGTGGGGGCGATCTGCGAGACGAGCGGTGTCCCGAGGGAGTCGAGCCGCGCCAGTGCCCGCTCTCCTGCCTCGGTGTCGTCGCCGCTCCAGGTCGGTGAGAGGAACACCACGGGTTTGCCGTCGGGGCCTGCCAGGACTCCGGACTGCACGGTCAGTTCGTCGGGGCTCTCGAGCAGAACGTCCGACAGCCCGGCCAGCACGGTGTCGGCCTGGTCCCACGGGAACAGCACTATGCCGGACAGCAGTGTGGGCACACGGTGCAGGCGGACGCGCATCGAGGTGACGAGACCGAAGTTCCCACCGCCGCCGCGCAGGGCCCAGAACAGGTCCGGTTCCCGTTCGGGGTCGGTGGTGGCGACCGAGCCGTCGGCGAGCACGACGTCAGCGGACAGCAGGTTGTCCAGGGCGAGTCCGAAGCGGCCGCTGAGCGGTCCGTAGCCCCCGCCGAGTGTCAGGCCCACCATGCCCACGGAACCCGCCGTGCCCGTCGCCGCGGTCAGACCGAAGGGCTGGGCAGCGGCCACGACGTCGGCTGCCGTGGCCCCGCCGGACACCTCGGCGACCTCGGCCACGGGGTCCACCGTCACCTGGCGCACGGCGGAAAGGTCGATGGTCAGGCCGCCGTCGCTCAGTGACCTGCCGGCCCAGTCATGGCCGCCGCCACGCACCGTCAGAGGTACTTCGCTCTCCCGCGCGGCCAGTACCGCGGCCTGGGCCTCCGACGGGTCGGCACAGCGGACGATGACGCCCGGACGGGTGGTCACGGCACCGTTCCAGATGCTCCGACCGGCGTCGTAGTCCGGCCCGGTGGCGGCCACCCGTTCCGCCGGCACGGTCCGCCGCAGAGTGTCGGCGAGCCGGGCGACGCGCCGGGGGTCGGTGGGGGACATGAGACCTCTTTCTCTGGTGCCGAAGAAGGAGCATGGGCGGCTGGACGCTCACCGGTCGGCCGCACCGACCGGCACAGGGGACGGTCCGATCGAGGTGGCCCGCAGCGGGGTGGTCACGCGACGGAGGCCGCGGTACCGGCGTTGTGGGCGGGCTCATGGGCGTTCGCACTGGGGCAGGCGAGCACCGTGGCGTTCGTGGGCCCGGCTGCACCTTGACCAACGCCGCGACGGTGGTCTCGTCGCCGGTACCGGCGCGCATCCCTCCGAATGGCCACTCGCCTGAGGGAACGAACGTTCTGCCTCATCGATTATGGTCAGATTCGTTTGCGGCTGTCAAGATCGAACGATCTCCATAGGGTTGTCGTACCGGGGACCGCGTCGGTTTCATGACCGGGCCGCGTACGTGGCCCACGATGTCGCCCCGCCACGATGACGTCAGGACGTGCGTTCCGTCTCCGTGAGTTGGGCCATGCCGTTGGTCGCGCGCAACGGGACCTCCTTGATGAACAGGGTGACAAGGAAGGCGACCAGGGCGACCGGCGCGATGTACAGGAAGATGTCGCCGATGCCGTGGCCGTACGCGCCCTCCAGCCAGGTGCGGACGGGGGCGGGCAGCAGCGCGGGGTCGGGCAGTTGCCCGCCACTGGATGCCTTCGCGGCTGTGACCTGGTCCTGGGCGTCGAGCTGACCGATCGTCGCCAGGGCGTGGTGGCCGATCCGGGTGGTGAGGATCGAGCCGAGCACCGAAACGCCCACCGCGCCGCCGAGTGAGCGGAAGAAGGTCACGGTGGAGGACGCGGCCCCGAGGTCGTGGACGGACACCTGGTTCTGGGTGCACAGCACGAGGTTCTGCAGGGTCATGCCGACTCCGAGCCCGATCAGCGCCATGCAGCCGGCTATGTACAGGTACGGGGTGTCGTATCTGAGCGTGCCGAGCAGGGCCAGACCCACCGTGAGCAGAATGCCGCCCGTCAGCAGCCAGCCCTTCCACCTGCCGGTGCGGGTGATGAGCCGGCCGGAGACGGTGGAGGAGACGAACAGGCCGCCGATGAGCGGAATCGTCATGACGCCCGACATGGTGGGGGTTTCACCACGTGCCACCTGGAAGTACTGGCTGAAGAAGACGGTGCCCGCGAACAGGGCGATGCCGACGAACAGGGAGGCGATGGAGGCGAGAGTGATGGTGGGGTTGCGGAACAGCCGCAGCGGGATGATCGGTTCGCCGGCCCTCGTCTCGACGAACAGGAAGATCAACGTCAGCACGAGCGACACGCCGACCAGTGTGCATGTCTGCCAGGACAGCCAGTCGTACTTGTCGTCGGCGAAGGTGACCCAGATCAGCAGGGTGGAGACGGCGGCGGTGACGAAGAAGGCGCCGGCCCAGTCGACCTTGACGTGACGCTTGGTCAGCGGAAGGTTCAGTGTGCGCTGCAACACGATCAGGGCAACGACGGCGAAGGGCACACCGACGAACAGGCACCAGCGCCAGCCGAGCCAGCTGGTGTCGGTGATCACGCCGCCGAGCAGCGGGCCGCCGACGGTAGCGACGGCGAAGGTCGCGCCCAGGTAGCCGGAGTACCGGCCGCGCTCACGGGGCGAGATCATCGCAGCCAGCACGACCTGTCCCAAGGCGGACAGGCCGCCTCCGCCGAGGCCTTGGACGACGCGGGCGGCTATCAGTGTGGCGGGGTTCTGCGCGAGGCCCGCGATCAGGGAGCCGATGACGAAAATCACCAGCGCCGACTGCACCAGGATCTTCTTGCTGAACTGGTCGGAGAGCTTGCCCCACAGAGGGGTCGAGGCGGTCACGGCGAGGAGCGATGAGGTGACGACCCAGGTGTAGGCGCTCTGGCCACCGCCGAGATCGCTGATGATCCGCGGCAGCGCGTTGGTGACCACGGTCGAGGACAGGATGGCGCAGAAGAAGCCGAGCAGCAGTCCCGACAGCGCGCGCATGATCTGCGCGTGGGTCATCGTGCCATTGCTGGTCCCTTCTCTGGGAGGGGCGGGCGACTGCGCACCTGCGCCGGGTGTGGTTGTCATGAAGTGGTTCCCATTCCTGATGTCAAAGGTGTCATGCGGCCGAGGCATTGGTGGTGGGCGATTGCGCACGCGTGTCCTGCCCTGTCCACAGATCGTCGAAGTCGGTGCGGAGCCGGGACAGCAGCATCGTCAGCCGGCGGATGTCCTCGTCGCTCCAGTCGCGCAGCCGTGCGGCGAGTTCCCGCGAGCGGCGTTCGGAGAGTTCGGCGAACTGGAGGCGACCCTTGTCGGTCAGGCGCACGATGCGCGAGCGCCGGTCGGCCGGGTCCGGACGGCGGTCGACCCAGCCCAGCATGGCGAGGTTTGCGACATAGCGGCTGGTGACCGAGATGTCGATGCCGAGCAGTTCGGTGAGCTTGCGGATGCTGATGGTGCCCTGACGGCTCAGCAGGGTGAGCACCGTGGCGGCTCCCTCGGAACAGTCGGCCGGGACGGCCCGGGCCAGTTCCCGTCGCATGGCCCCGACGGCGCTGAGCTGGTGCAATAGCTCCTCATGCAGGGCATTCGTGACCACGTACGGCTCCAAGGTTATTGCTTGAGGCAACTATATGAACGGACTGTCGCCTTAGGTGATCTGACTGGTGGTTGGTGCGGATGAGGCGGGGCGAAGGGGTGACTCGCGGTCAGCGAGACTGGGAGCGGTGCGGTCGTGGCGCTGTACGTTGTCGGCGCGGGGAGGGCAGGGCGTCCTTCGCCTGCACGGTGATGCCGTCCATGACGACGAAGCGACTCCTTCTGCCGGGCGCGATCCAGGCCGTCGTGGCGAGCGGTCGGGCTCGTACGGCGGAGGTGCGACCGCGATCCGGAGTCGGGCTCATTCCGTCAGGCTAGCAGAGGGTCAGATAGAACGTTCGGTACCCGTCGCATCGACGGAGCGACGTCGGGCAGGGGACCGGTACGCGTCGTGTGCCCGACGACTGTGTCGATGTCATGCGGGCCGAGACCCCTTCGAGTCGAGTGCCCGTCACGGGGACACCCTCGAGTCCGCGCCGGGAACGGGTCGCAACTCTCGGCAAGAGGCTTGCGTCCCACCCGTTTACATCGATGTACATTTCGCTCTAGCCTGACGCGCGTCTCCCCACCCGAAAGGGAACACCATGGTGATCCTGAGACTTCGGCATGCCCTCCGACGGCATCGCCATTTCGTGCTCGCGCTGGCCGGCGTACTGGGCCTGCTTGCGGCCACACCCGCCGCCACCTCCCCCTTGACCACCGACGCGGTGGCATCCGCGCCTTCGTCCTTGTCCCTCGGCGCAGCGGCCTCCCGTCCTGTCGCCCCCTCAGCCACCGGGACACCGCTGCGGGACGGAACGGGCCTGTATCCGCGGGTCATTCGGCTCGCGCACAACGGGGCGGCCAATGGGCGCGTCCTCGCCAGCGCCGTCACCTTCGACGGCAACAACGGCATCGGGGCGATCCACGAGAGCACCGACTCCGGAGCGACCTTCCGTGAGGTCGGCAGGATCGCCGACCCCGACTCCGCGGGCGGCCAGGGACTGTGCTGCTCCACGCTGTTCGAGCTGCCTCGCCAGGTGGGCGCGCTGCGGGCCGGCACCCTGCTGTGGGCCTCCTCCGCCGGTCAGGACGAGCCGGACCGTCGTATGGCGCTGCGGATCTGGCGGAGCGACGACGTGGGCCGCAGCTGGTCCTACCTGTCGTCCTGTGCCGTCGCGAGCGGTACGGGCGGGCTGTGGGAACCGGAGTTCTCGATAGCCGCCGACGGCGCCCTGGTCTGCCACTACTCCGATGAGACCGATCCCGCGCACAGCCAGAAACTCGTCGCGGCACGCAGCTACGACGGGGTGCACTGGCAAGGACACCACAACACCGTGGCCGGCAGTTGGGCGCCCGACCGACCCGGCATGCCGGTCGTGCGACGGCTCCCGAACGGCACCTACTTCATGAGCTACGAGATCTGCAACCCCGGCGGCCAGTACCAGTGCGTCGTGCACTACCGCACCTCCGCCGACGGCTGGAACTGGGGCAACCCCACCGACCTCGGTATCCGCCCCGAGACGGCAGACGGCAGATACTTCCGCGCCACGCCCACCATCGCCTGGGCGCCCACGCCGGGCGGCGGGGGCAACGGGCGGATCCTGCTGATCGGGCAGCGGCTGCTCAACCGGGACGGCACGCTCGCCGCGGGCAGCGGACGGACGATCCTCACCAACTCACGCAACGGCAGCGGAGCGTGGATCGCGATCGACGCACCGGTGACCGTGCCGAACCCTGAGGTGAACTACTGCCAGAACTACAGTTCACCGCTGCTGCCTTCGGCGGACGGCAAGACGGTCCTCCAGATTGCCACCGACTTCGAGGGCTCGGTGTGCCGGGCGTACTACGCGACGGGCAGGCTGCCCTAGCCGTCGGACGACGCACGCCCCAGCACTCGCCCGACCGCGGAAGGGCGCGGCCGGGCGGGCGCAGACGGTGACGGCTCCCGTGCCGTTCCCTTGCAGATGACGGCGCTTGGGGCGCCCGCAGCGGCGGGTGCCCCGGTGTCGCGTGGTCGCCGCGTTCGCGAGGAGCACGTCAGACCCCCCGGCCCCGGGCATGCAACGGAGGCTAGATAGAACGTTCTGTTTGACAGTGTCTGTCCGGCGCGGCTAGCTTCGACTCTGTGGTGAGCGTTCCAGGCAGGGAAGACATCCTCCCGAACCATTCACCTGGCATTACCGCAGCAACACCTGATCGTTTACGAATGAGAATCGCGACAATGCGAGGAGACGCGGTGACGGGTCTTGCGGAGTCCATCGAGTCGATGGAGCAGCTCGCCGTGGTGTGGCGGGCGATGGTGCTCGACCGGGACGCAGGTGCGGACGTGCGCGACCTTCCCGGCATCGCTGTGCGGTGGGCAGACAGTCGGTTCGCGTTCTGGAATGCCGTGGTATTGACCGATGTCGGCGCCGACGCGAAGCTTCTTCGGCGACGTCTGGCCGAGACGGCGGACATCATGCGGACGAAGAAGCACCCGGGCTTTCTGTGGCTCTTCGAGGATCTGCTCGACGACGGGGCCCGCTCCACGCTGGAGGAAGCAGCCAAGCAGGCAGGTCTGCAGTACGCCTTCCCCGGCACCGGTATGGCAGGCGACCTCCTTCCTGTCCCCGATCCTGTTCACCCGGATCTGACGTTTGTACGTGTGACCAACGATGAACAGCTCCAGGCGTACGCGGACATCAACTCACGCGGCTACGGCTTCCCTCTTGAAGAGGGCCGCGAAGGGCTCGTCGGCTCCGAGTTGTGGAAGAACGAGGTGCACGCGTACCTGGCCATGCGCGGCGACCTCCCCGTCGCGTGTGCCGGCACCATTGCGGCGGAGGGACGCCTCTTCGTCGTACTGGTCGCCACCGAACCGGAATGGCAGCGCAGGGGCTATGGCGAAGCCGTCACACGCAAGGCACTGTACGAGGGCTTCCGGGCCACCGGACTGACCCGGGCCACCCTGCACGCGACGGCTGCCGGAGCACCTGTCTACCCGCGTATCGGCTTCGAACCGAACTCTCCGATTCGCTTCTTCAGCCTGGAAGGCTGACCCGGCTGACTACGCCCCACGGGCCGTGTCGCAGACCGCGAGGTCACGAGCCGTTCCCATTCCCGAGACCCGGACAGTCGGATCCCGAGCAAGGCTCGCAGGTGACGACCAATTGTGGGGACGGAAACCCAGGAAGAGATTCGGCATGCTCAGTTCCGCCCCCCGCCCCCCTTGGCGAGTGGTGGCGCTTCCGCCCGTGCCGGAGAGTCGCTTGCACGAAATCTTCGACCCGTTGGGGTCGAACTCATCGTGCCGACCGTACGGGACAACGCCGGCGTGCTGGCGTCACTGAACAATGTTGACATTGTCGTGGGGACTACACGGGTGTACTCGCCTTCCAGGCGGATGCGGTCGAAGCAGCTTCGCGTCTTTCGTTCCTTCAAATTCCTCGCGTCGGTGTGGATTTATTTGACCTGGAAGCGCTGACTGCGGCGGGGGTTGCGGTCGGGTTGGCGGGTTGTGTCAACAGCGGTGAGTTCATGACCGGTTGGGGCATGTCACGACGAGTTGCCCTGACCGCCCGGACACCCACGCCGTCGGCAGGCTCGGCAGTCGGTGTCTGTTTTACAGGCAGATGGTAGATCATTCAAGTACTTACATTTCCGCTCCTGAGGTGATCGAATTCAGGTGATCAGATGAATCTGGAGGAAATGTGTTGTTTCCTTATGCGCGAAGAGCCGCAGCGTCCATGGCTGCCGCTCTAGTTGCCGCCTTGGTCGCTCCCGCGACAGCCCACGGCGCTGTTCCTTCACCCCTCGCACACGTTGCGTCGGGCGAGCGAAACGCCGTACACCACGACCCGGTCATGGTGACGTTGATCACCGGCGACAAGGTGACGGCGACTCAGGAGCCGGGCGGTGCGGTGTCGGTGGACGATGTCGCGCGCGTGCCGGGAGCACGGGGATCGGTACGAGTCGCCGTGGAGCGCGGCGACACCTTCGTCTACCCCGACTCCGCCATGCCCTATGTCGCAACCGGCCAGCTCGACAAACAGCTCTTCAACATCAGCCAGTTGATAGCGCAGGGCTACGACGACGCCCAAGCGAGCGCGCTCCCGTTGATCATCACCCACTCCCCGGACACGTCCGCCGCCGAGCGCGACACTCGGGGAGAAGGGGCACGGTCCGCTGTCCCGTTGCCGGGTGCGCAGAGGACCCTCGGCCTTCCGTCCGTCAACGGTGAAGCCGTCGAAGCCCGGCGCTCGAAGGCCTCCGCCTTCTGGTCCGCCCTGACCGGCCCGGACGGCGAGGCTCTGCCGGTGCACAGGACCGGCACCAGCCCGGACGCCGGGACGGGGCCGTCCTTCGCCGCGGGCATCGACAAGGTGTGGCTCGACGGCAAGGCGCAGGCGGACCTCGCGGACACGACGGCGCAGATCGGCGTCCCCAAGGCGCGGGAAGCGGGGGGCACCGGCGTCGGTGTCCGGGTCGCGGTGCTGGACTCCGGGGTGGACACCACGCATCCGGACCTGGCCGACCGTATCGTCGCGTCACGTAGTTTCGTCGAGGGCGAGGACGTCACGGACCGCAACGGACACGGGACGCACACCGCCTCCACCGTGGCCGGTACGGGAGCCGCCTCCGACGGAAAGGAAGCGGGAGTGGCCCCCGCCGCCGACCTGGTGGTGGGCAAGGTCCTCGGTGACAACGGATCCGGTCCGATCTCGGGGATCATCGCCGGCATGGAGTGGGCGGCGCGGACCGAACACGCCAAGGTGATCAACATGAGCCTGGGCTCACCGGTGTGGCACACCCAGGACGACCCCGTGAGCCAGGCGGTCAACCAGTTGAGTGCCGAGACCGGCGCCCTCTTCGTGGTCGCCGCGGGCAACGACGGCAACAGCCCGTACAGCGTCAGTTCCCCGGGAACGGCGGACGCCGCTCTCACCGTCGGTGCGGTGGACGCCTCCGACCATCTCGCGGAGTTCTCCAGCGCCGGGCCGCGGATGGCCGACGACGGACTCAAGCCCGACCTCACCGCCCCCGGTGTGAACGTACTGGCCGCGCGTTCGCAGCAGCTGGAGTGGGGAGAGGGCTACTACCGCCAGGACAGCGGTACTTCCATGGCGGCGCCGCACGTCGCCGGAGCGGCGGTGCTCCTGGCCCAGAAGCACCCCACCTGGACGGGACCGCGGATCAAGGACGCCCTGATGAGCACCAGCGTCCTCACCCCCGCCCACAGCCCCTACCAGGCCGGCACCGGCAGGCTGGACGTGGGCACCGCCTACGTGCAGGACCAGGTCATCGCGAGCGGCTCCGTGGACGCGGGGCTCGTCCTCTGGTCGAAGGACGGTGATCCGAAGACCCTCGAGCGGCAGATCACCTACACCAACACCACCGACCGGCCGGTGACGTTGGACCTCACGCAGGACCACGGCGACTCGCCCGCGGGGGTCTTCACCCTCGCGGTCGACCGTGTCACCGTGCCGGCGCGCAGCACCTCGGTGGTCGACATCGAGGTGGACCCGCGGGGTCTGGCGCCGGGTCAGTACGCCGCCCAGGTCACCGCCAGCTTCGAGGCCGGTACGGTGCACACCGCCATCGGGGTGTCCGTCGAGCCCGAGAAGCACACACTGACGGTCCATCTGAAGGACCAGTCGGGCGAGCCCGTCAGCGGCGACGTCGAGATCACCGGAGCCGACGGGAAGACCACCGTCATGTGGGCCCAGGACGGCACCCTCACCAGCCGCTGGGCGCCGGGCTCCTACACCGTAGTCTCCGCCCTGGAAGTGGAGGGCAGCAACGGCCCGCACTCGCTCGGCTACGCGGTACTCACCATGCCCGAGCTCGACCTCACCTCGGACAAGAGCATCGAACTGGACGGCTCACGCCTGCGCCAGGTCAAGGTGGCTACGCCACAACCCACGTCTGTCACCCACAGCAGGATCGACGTCTTCCGCTCCTTCACCTCCGAGCAGCCCACGCCCACCGATCAGCGGGCACTGCACCAGATCTTCATGCCCTCGACCGCCTACGACAGTATCTGGGCCCTTCCGAGCGAGGCCGAGGCGACCAAGGGCAGCTTCGTCTTCACCACCCGGATCCGTGCCAAGCAGACGCCGTTGAGGGTCACCTACGGCCGGCACGACCTCGACGACACGCTGCTGGTGCAGCCCGGATCCGCTCCGTTCCGCGACGGCAGCACCCGCTTGGACGCCGTCTACGCCGGTGACGGCGCACCTGGTGACTACGCCGGCCTGTCCGTCCGGGGCAAGGCCGTGATCATCCGCAGCAACGACAGCGTGTCCCCGACGGACCAGACGGCAGCGGCCGCCGCCGCGTCGGCGGCGGCGCTCCTGGTGGTCGGCGACGGATACGGCCGCAGCAGCGACTGGTACGGCGACCCCGACGGGAAGGCGACCGGCCCCGTACCGGTCGCCTCGGTCACCCTGGACGACGGCGAGGAACTGATCAGGACGCTCAAAGCCGCCGGAAAGAAGCGGACCAGGCTGACGGTCGAAGCCCATCCCACGCCGGAGTACCTGTACGACCTCGCCGACTACCACCAGGGAGGAGTCCCCGACGACCCGTCCGCCGCGACGGACCCGGGCAGCCTCGCCCGCATCGACAACACCTTCGCCCCACCGGCCGGCAAGCAGATGATCGAAAGCCGTGAGGACAGCCCCTCGTATGAGCACTGGCCCGCTGCCTTCCCCTACGCCGTATACGGATCGATACGTGTCGCCCCGTTCCCGAGGGAGCCGGTCGCCCCGGGACACCGCACCGACTGGGTGTCCGCCGGAAACGGCGTCAAATGGCAGCAGTACGGGAACATCGACGGCTGGCAGACCTTCACCGACATCACGGGATACCAGCCACGCAGTGTGCAGAGCGAACACTGGTTCGGCCCCATCACACGGCCACGCATGCTCAGCTTCGAGGTCCCGCACCGCGTAGGCAACGGCATGGGCGGGAAAGTCGCAGGGTTCGGCGACGGAGGATCCGCCCACAGCGGCGACACCGGGTTGATGTCCCGGAGCTTCGCGCTCTACCAGGGCGACAAACTGCTGGTGCAGAACGGGCCCCGGCCCGACCTCAACGTGGGCGACCTCTCCCCGCAGCGGCTCTCCTACCGACTCGTCGCCACCACCAAGGGCAACACCGAGCTCACCCCGTACTCCACCACCACGCACACCGAGTGGAGCTTCATGTCCGGCGAGGCCGAGAACGAGGCCATCCCGCTGGTCCAACTCGACTACGGAACAGACCTGGACCTCGCCGGGCGGGCGAAACGCTCGTCGGTCCTCTCGGTGCGGCCAGTCGTCCTCGACAGTGACGCAGCCGAGGACGCCGTCGCCTCGCTCAAGCTGGAGGTCTCCTACGACGACGGCGCAACCTGGCAGCCGCAGGCCTTGAAGAAGACCAACGGCACCTGGCAGTCCCGGCTCCACGCGCCCGTCGGAGCCGACTACGTGTCCATCCGCGTCACCGCCGAGCAGCACAACGGCGGCGGTGTCAGCCAGACCATCACCCGGGCCTTCGGGCTCAAGTAGCCAACGCGAGCGGCCGGAGCCCGTCGAAGCATGGGGCTCCGGCCGCTCGTGCGTGCCGGGGCGGCGCGCACGAACGCGCCCTGTCCTGCCGACCGTGCGGACCGACGCGCGGTCCAGGCCGGCTCCTGTCGAGCCGACACGTCTTGAAATCGAGGCCCATGGCGGCGAGTTCGGCCGCCGCCGCGCCCAGTCCCGCCTGGTTCTGGGTCTGTCGACGGCCGGGCGTCGACCGCCTCGTCCTGCGGCTTTGACAGAAGCGCGACCCATCATCATCAATTCGCTAATGTACTAGTGAATAGTGGTGATGGAGTTGGAGTTCCGCATCGACAGGCGGAGCGGCGTCGCCGCCTACCAGCAGATCGTTCAGCAGACCAAGCGGGCGCTGCGGCTCGGCGTACTCCTGCCCGGGGCCCAGTTGCCGACAGCCAAGGCGGTTGCCGAGACCGCCGCGGTCAACATCAACACCACTCTCAAGGCCTACCGCGAACTCGAGCGGGAGGGCCTGGTGGCAGCACAAGAAGGTCAACTACCGGCTGGCCTGGAACCGTACGGGCGACCTGTCCGGCTTCACCAAGAAGGTCGAGAAGACAGACCTCACCAAGGTCAACGTCGAGGTCGGGACGCCCGCCGAGGCCAGGGGCAGGAGCACGACCATCGTCGCCGCGCCGCTGCTGCCCAGCGGCTACTACAACCCCTTCACGACCCGGGGCGACCTGCCACTGACCGGCACGGACTACGTCCTGCCCAACGGGGTCAAGTGGTTCTACCAGGCAGTCCAGTCCGGCCCTCCCGACGCCGACGGCGAACCGACGTGGGAGAACACGCAGGTCAGCGTGGTCAGGGCATACAAGGCGGGCAAGGAGTACACCCAGCGCTTCAACATCGGGGTCTTCGGACCGGCCCTCCCTTCGAGCCCCCTCGCGATCGGCGTCGACCGGCCCGGTGTGACCCGCCTCGGCGATACGATCACGGCGCACATGCCGCTGTTCTCCGACGGCGGCGGCAACGAAGGCTCCTCCGACTTCACCAAGGCCAAGAGCTCGCTCCACGCCGACGGGCAGAACATCTTCGCCGGGAACGACCCGCTGACCGATGTCTCGCACACGGTCCCCGCGGGCAAGCGCAGCTACGAGCTCGCCGTGGACGTCTCCCGGTCCCCGGAGCAGACCAAGGTCAGCACGCGGGTGACCGCCACCTGGACCTTCGCCTCGGCGCACGTCCCGGGTGACACCCCAAAGCGGCTCCCGCTGACGGTCGTCCGCTTCACACCCACGCTGTCGAAGTCCAGCACGGCCAAGGCCGGTACGACCCTCACCGTGCCCTTCGGGCTCCAGGGTGCGGCGACCGAGGCCGGCACACTGCGCAAGCTGGCCTTCTCGGTCTCCTACGACGGCGGCAGGACGTGGCAGAAGGCCCCCGCGGTGACGGGCAAGCAGCAGCTCGAGCTGCACAGCCCCTCGAAGCCGGGCCCGGTCTCGCTGCGCGTCGATCTCACCGACGCAGACGGCAACACCCTGAGCCAGACCATCCACCGGGCCTACCGCACCGTCGCGTAGGAACGGACATCACACAGTCGGGCCCCGCCCCGCCATCCGGCGCAGGGGGCACAGGGGCGGCGACCCGTATGCGCCACTGCGTGGCGTGGCGTCCGTGGTGCGCGACTGGTCGCTTCAGGGGGTGACCCTGGCGATGAACGCGGCGAGGTTCGCGGTGGTCCGTCGGATCTTCTGCTCCAGGGTGAGCGTCTCGTGGAGCTGCGCGCCCATGCCCACCTCTTTTTTGCCCCGTAGGTACAGCGAGCAGGCGAGGTCGCTGCATATGTACGCGCCTACGGTGTTGCCCTGCTGTCCGGCCTTGCCTGCCCTCGCGGCGACCATGAGGGACACGCCCCCGGTGTGCGTGGTCATGCACATCGAGCACATGCTGCGTCGTGTCTGCCAGGACGCGGCGCCGGCGCTGCGCAGGGTGAGGGCCGTCGGCCGGCCGTCGAGTTCGGTGACGAGGTAGGCCCGGTCGGGAGCCTGAGGGTCCCGCCAGCCGAGGAAGTCCAAGTCGTCCCACGGACGCTCGGACAGGTCGCGGGGGACGGACAGGCGCTTCGCCTCACCCTTGCTGCAGTTCACGAACGCCCAGCGGATCTCTTGTTCGGTCAGTGCCTTCATATACATCAGGCTAATTTGCCTATAGGTTTTAGGCAATATCATGATAGATGTAGGGCAATGGAAGGACAGCTATGGCGCGTGTGGGACTGAACTCGGAGCGCCTGACACGGGCAGGGGCGGAACTCGCCGACGAGGTCGGCTTCGACCAGGTGACCGTCTCGGCGCTCGCCCGACGGTTCGGCGTGAAGGCAGCGAGTCTGTACTCGCACGTCAAGAGCTCGCAGGACCTCAAGACCCGGATCGCCCTGTTCGCCCTCGATGAACTCGCCGACCGGGCCTCCGACGCCCTGGCCGGCCGGGCAGGCAGGGACGCCCTGGTGGCCTTCGCGGACGCCTACCGCGACTACGCCCGGGAGTGCCCGGGGCGCTACGAGGCCACCCGGCTCAGGCTCGACCCCGAGACGGCGTCCGCCATGCCCAGATGACGCGCGCCCTCCTGCGTGCCTACCACTTGGCGGAACCGGACCAGACGCACGCGGTCCGGATGCTCGGCAGTGTCTTCCACGGCTACATCAGCCTGGAGCTGGCCGGAGGATTCAGCCACACCGCCCTTGATCCGCAGGAGTCCTGGCTCTGGACGCTGGACTCCCTCGACGCCCTGCTGCGCGCCCACGGCGCCCCCGAGTAGCAGGTTCACACCCCCCGGCGTGCCCGGCGCCGCACGCCGACGCGCCCGGACAACCCGTACACCTTCGACCGACAGGCTGAAGACCATGAACACCGAGCACGACTGGACCACCACCCCCATCACTGCGGACATCCTGCGCGGCTTCCTCGACCTGGAGCCGACCGCGCACGGCCTGCTCCCGCACCGGCTGCCCGCACGGGCACGCCGGCAGATCCCCGACGAGCTGCTGACCCTGGCGGAGGCCCAGCCGTCCGGCGTAAGGCTCGTCTTCCGCACCAGGGCCACCACCGTCGAACTGGACACTCTGCCCACCCACCGCGCCTACCAGGGCTTCCCGGCCCCCGCGGACGGCGTCTACGACCTGCTGGTCGACGGCCACCTCGCGGCCCAGGCCACCGTTCCCGGCGGCAACGTCCGCGTGATCACCGACATGGCCACTCAGGCCCAAGAGCTGCACGAGGGGCCCATCGGCACAGCTCGCTTCACCGGCCTGCCGGCACAGGACAAGGACGTCGAGATCTGGCTTCCGCACACGGAGATCACCGAGCTGATCGCACTGCGCACCAATGCCTCCGTCGATCCCCCGCCGGACCGTGGACGCAGGGTGTGGCTGCACCACGGCAGCTCCATCAGCCACGGCTCCAACGCCGCCCATCCAACCGCCATCTGGCCGGCCCTGGCCGCGGCCCGGGGCGGGGTCGAGCTGGTCAATCTCGGGTTCAGTGGCAGCGCGCTACTCGATCCGTTCACCGCCCGCGCGATGCGGGACACGCCGGCGGACCTGATCAGCCTGAAGATCGGCGTCAACGTCGTCAACACCGACACGATGCGCCTGCGTTCGTTCGGCCCCGCCGTCCACGGCTTCCTCGACACCCTTCGCGAGGGCCACCCGACCACACCGCTCCTGGTCGTCTCGCCCGTCTGGTGCCCGGTCCAGGAGGACACTCCCGGTCCCCTCATGCCCGACTTCGCCGACGGCACCTTGAAGTTCAAGGCGACCGGCGATCCCGCCGAACGCGCCGCAGGACGCCTGACGCTCACCGTCATCCGCGAGGAACTCTCCCGGATCGTCGCCCAGCGGGCGGCCGAGGACCCGAACCTGCACTATCTCGACGGCCGCGACCTCTACGGGAAGAAGGACTACGCGGAGTTCCCGTTGCCCGACGAGATCCACCCGGACCCTGCGGGGCACCGCCGCATCGGTGAGAACTTCGCACGGCTCGTATTCGGCGGCGGTGGCCCCTTCACCGCCACAACCGCCTGACCGGGTGCGGGCCGGGCGCCGCAGGGTGTCCGACTGCGCCCGACCCGCCGGGCATCCACTCCCTGGGGCACTGCTTTCAGGACCGTGCCGTGACCCGGACCCGCGCGGGTCCCTTGGGCATCAGCGTGATTCCCGCTCCCAGTGGCACTTCACCCTCCTGCGTGTCTGTGAACTCGAACTCCCGTAGCAGCACGGCCAGGGAGAGCACCGACTCCAGCATCGACAGATGCTGACCGATGCATGCCCTTGGACCGCCGCCGAAGGGGAACCAGGCGTAGCGCGGGCGTCCCGCCTCCGCCTCGGGCGTGAAGCGCTCCGGGTCGAAGCGCTCGGGCTCCGGCCAGTAGTCGGGGTGCCGGTGGGTGACCCAGGGGCTGGCGAAGACGTCGGCGCCGGCGGGTATCCGTACGCCCTCGATCTCCGTGTCGGCGACCGAGCGGCGGCCGATCAAGGGCGCCGACGGGTACAGCCGCATGGTCTCCTTCAGCGCCATGGTCAGATACGGAAGGTTCTTCATGTCCGCGGCTTCGGGCGCCCGCCCGCCAGGACCTCCGAGCACCCGGTCCACCTCCTCGCGCACCCGCCCCTGCTCCTCCGGGTTCCGGGCCAGGAGATGGAGCCCGAAGGCGAGGGCGGTGGCGGTGGTCTCGTGGCCGGCGAGGAGAAAGATCAGTACCTGTTCCCGTAGTTCGCGGGCGTCCAGGCCGCGGTCCTCGTCGTTCTCGGCACGCACCAGCAGGGAGACCAGGTCGTCCCCCTCCCCGTCCCGCCGGCTCGCGATGATCCCGTCGCAGAGGCCGAACAGCTCCCCCTGGAGGCGCGCGGCGCGGCGATTGGCTGGAGTGGGCCAGTTCCTGGGCACCTTGAACGGGGAGAGGCCGCGCTTGAGGGAGTACTTCTGCAGCGGCGGCAGGGTGCGCTCGATGATCTCGAAGGCACCCTTCACTTCCGTGCCGAACAGGATGCGGCCCACCACGTGCAGCGCGAAGCGGTGCATCTCACTGACCAGGTCGACACCTCCGCCCGGTGCCGCGCGCCAGACGTCGGCCAGTGCGGCGGCCTCCTCGGCGACCTGCCGTCCGTAGCCGTTGACTCGACGCCGGGTGAACAGCGGTTGCACCAGACGCCGTTGACGGAGATAGACGTCGTCCTGGCTGGTCAGCAGCCCGTTGCCGATCGACTGTCGCACTTCCTCGTTGACGCTGCTGTCCTTGCGGAAGTTGGCCGCCTGGGTCGCCAGTAATTGCTGGACGCCGGTGGCCGAGAACACCCCGCAGCGTTCCGAGCGCAGCCCGGGTGGGCCGGCCCGGAAACGTACTACGTCGCCGTGGTCACGGCGGGCCTGGAGGTATGTGCCGAGGGGGTCCTTCAGCAGGTCGCTCATCGAGCCGAGCAGCGGGCTGCCCGACGCGATCGGCGCCGTCGTCGTCATGCCTCATCACCTCTCTGGTCGAGCCCGGTTCGGGTTCCTGGCCCTGGGGAGAACCTGAGGTGACAGCAGGTCAGTCACCGCTGAGAGTTCGGATCTCATGCCCGGCGGGCAAGCCCCGGGCATCCGGATCAGGAATCGACCAAGCAGTGCATCCGTCCGTCCGCACACTACATCACAAGACAGAACGTTCGGTATGAGTTCACAAGACAGAACGTTCGGTATGAGTTGTGACTGAATCCCGGACAAGGAAGCGCCGGTACAGAGTCGCGACGGACGTGGCGGCGAAGCGCTCTCGGCCGCCGTGCAACAGCGTGCGGCGGCCGAGAGCGCTTCGAGGGCCGAGGCCGACGGCAGGGCCCGGAGGTGCCGTCAGCCACTGGTCACCGGTAAATCGACTTCACCTGCTGGTAGTTGAGCAATGCCTCCGGTCCGAACTCACGGCCGAGCCCACTGGCCTTCACCCCGCCGAAGGGCGCCGCGGGGTCGACCGTGTAGTGGTTCAGCCCGACTGTCCCGGTGTGCATCCGGCGGGCGACCCGCATGGCGCGCTCGTCGTCGTTCGTCCACACGGTGCCGCCGAGGCCGTACTCCGAGTCGTTGGCGATACGCACGGCATCGTCCTCGTCGGTGTAAGGGATGACGGACAGCACCGGCCCGAAGATCTCCTCACGGGCGATGACCTGCGCGTTGTCGACGTCCGCGAAGACGGTCGGCGCGACGTAGTAGCCCTTCTCGAGATCCGCGGGGCGGGAACCGCCCACGACCAGCCGGGCGCCTTCCGCCCTGCCCTTCTCGATGTACCCCTCGACACGCTCGCGCTGACGCGCGCTCGCCATTGGGCCGACCTGTGTCCTGGGGTCCAGGGGGTCTCCGACGGTCAGGCCGCCGACCAGGGACGCCACCGCGTCCACGACCTCGTCGTACCGGCTGCGCGGAGCGAGGATACGGGTGCTGGCGAAGCAAGCCTGCCCGTTCGCCAGCAGCGTCGCCTGGACGAACGGCTCGGACATCGCCGTGCCGAGGTCCACGTCGTCGAGGATGACGGCGGCCGACTTGCCCCCGAGTTCCAGCGTGACCGGGCGCAGCAGGGTGCCGCAGGTCGCGGCGATCTGCCGGCCCGCGGTGGTGGAACCGGTGAAGGCCACCTTGTCGACGCCGGGATGGGAGACCAGGTACGCGCCGACCTCACGGCCCGCCGGAACGACGTTGACGACGCCGGGCGGCAGCTCCGCCTCCTCGACGGCCTCCGCGAAGAGGACCGAGTCGAGTACGGTCTCCGGCGACGGCTTCAGCACGAAGGTGCACCCCGCGGCCAGGCCGGGCGCGTACTTCGTCGCGGACAGGAGCTGCGGTGCGTTCCAGGGCACGATCGCCGCCACCACGCCCAGGGGTTCCCGGCGGACGTGTACAGGCGCGCCGAGCATGCCGTCGCGAACGGTCTCGCCCGGGTTGTCGCGGATCAGATCGGCGTAGTACCGCAGCAGAATGCCCGGAAGAGCGCCCTCGACCTGTTCGGAGAGCCCGATCGTCATGCCGTTCTGGGCGCTGACGATGTGCGTGATGTCCTTGACCCGCCGTTCGAGAGCGTCCGCGAGACGATAGAGGGCGTCCGCCCGCCGTCCCGGCTCCCAGGCGGCCCATCCGTCCGGATCGTCGAAGGCGGCCCGGGCGGCGGCCACGGCCGCGTCCATGTCCTTTTCACTGCCGTGCGGGACCGAGCCGAGCACGTCCTCCGTGCTCGCACCGAAGACCGTGATCCGCTCGTCGGACGCGGGGGTCACCCAACGGCCTCCGATGAAGAGCGAATCGTGGTGCGCGTTCATGCTGTCTCCTCTGGTGGGCGTTTCAGGCCCAGCCCTTGTAGTGGTCAGCGGGAAGCGGGTGGTCGACGGGGACGACCCGGGAGTTGACCGCCGTCAGGCACCCCGGGCAGCACAGCTGCCGGAAGACGATCTCGGCGTCGACGTACTCCGACGGGTCGTGCCAGATGTGCGGGCCCGCCTCGGCCGGTGCCGCCTCGCGGCGAGCCAGCGCCTCGACGAACGCGCCCTCGGCCAGCGGCCCGATCTCGGTGCTGCAGTGGACACACACCACCGTCCCGCCGTCGGGCGATTCGTGGACGGCGAGGTTGTCGTCGAGCCGGCGGGCCCCGCTCAGGTCGTGCGTGCCGATCGGCGCGAGCCGGGCTTCGGACAGACCGGCGCCGGCGGCACGGCGGTGCCGCAGCTTCTCGCGGATCTCGTCCGTCGCGGTGACATCCACTTCGCCGTCTTTGCGCAGCACGACGCCGTAGACGTCCCGTGCGGCGTCCGGCGACACCCGCACCTGCCGCACGTCCTCGCGCACGGCTTCGGCCGGCCGCAGCAGCGGGTCGCCGTAACCGCCGCCGGCCTGCCAGTGCAGGTAGAGCGCGTCACCCGCGCCGAGGGCCGACTCACCTTCGCAGGGCAGCACCTCGATGTCGCCCTCGAGTTCGTCGAGGTCGCCGGGGATCGAGGTCGCCCCGGCGAGCTGGGGAACCCCGATGCCGCGCACCACCAGGTCGAGTTGGGAGTTCCCGGGGTAACCACCGGCCAGTCCGACGTTCTGGTTTGCGACCTTGCCGGTGCCCGAGACGACCAGCGACATCGATCCGCTCTGGTCAGGATGCTGCACGTAGCAGACGGAGCCGCTCATCCCGCCCCGCTGTCGACCCGGACCGCCGGAGTCGGTCTGCTCACGCCGCCACAGGGCGACGAGGGGGTAGAGGTACTCGGTCATTTCCACGTCAGGGGCCCGAGCCGAGGGAATGATGAGGCGGCCGCCGGTGTCGACGCCGTCGTGGTGCACCTGGGCTCCGTAGCCGCCGGCCATGACGTCGAAGATGGGGGACACAAAGCCCTTGCTGCCGCCGCCGCGGACGTCGACGCCGGAGACCACGCACAGGTCGGTGGTGCCGTTGCAGATGGACTGCACATCGGTGCGGTGGTCGGGTTCGGCGTCCAGCATCTTGGCGATGACCTCGGCGACGAGGTTGCCCGATCCCCAGGCCGGTCCGAAGGGCCCCTTGCCCACGGCCGCCGGGAATGACGCGTTGGTGATGGTGTTCTCTTCGGTGATGATCTCGAAGCAGCGCATCAACCCGCCCGCCGCCCACGGGATGTTCCCGGCCAGCAGGGGCAGCATCGTGAAGACGATGCCGGCCCGCAGGCCCGGGTAGGGGCAGTTGATGATGCCGGTCTGTTCCGCCGTTCCCCGGAAGTCGAAGACGAGCCGGTCGGCTTCCTTGGTCATCGTGACCTTGATGGCGTGCATGCCGCGGTCGCCGGTCCCCGACTGCTCCTGGTAACCGACCGCGCTCCATGTGCCGTCGGGCAGGCTTTCGAGCTTGGCCCGCAGCCGGCGTTCCGCGTCGTCCATCATCCGGCGCATCACGGCCTTGACCGTGTCGGCGCCGTACTTGGTGATGAGCCGCAGGATCTGGTCGGCGGCGTTCTTGTTGGCGGCGATCTTGGCGCGTAGATCGAGACCCACCAGGTGGGGAAGGCGTGACCGGCGGACCCAGGCGTCGGCGACGTCGCGCTGCAGCACCCCGCCCCGGACGACCTTGAGTGGGGGAGTGGGGACGGCTTCGCCGAACACGTCCTGGGCCGACGGGCTGAACGAGCCCGGCCGCTGACCGCCGAGGTCGACCTGGTGGGCGATGGCCGTCGTCCAGCCGAACAGCTTGCCGTCGTGGAAGATCGGGGCCAGGATCGCGGCGTCGTTCTGGTGCAGGCCACCGCCGATCCACGGGTCGTTGCAGAGGAACATGTCGCCCTCTTCGATGCCCGGGTTGTCACTGCGGTTGCGCAGCGTCCAGACGATGGCCAGGTCCATCGAGCCGATGAGGCCCACGTTGTAGGCGCCGACCTGGACCTGCTCGCCGAGTTCGTCACAGATGGAGAAGTTGAAGTCGTTGGACTCGGTGACGACGTGCGAGCCCGACATCCGCCGCAGCGTCTCGCCCATCTCCTGGGTTATGGCCCACAGCCGGTGCCGCACCACCTCGTAGGTCAGGGCATCGACCCGGTCGGCCGTGCCTTCGTCGATCTGGTGCAGCGGAAGGGAGGGAGAGATCTGCCGGAGCAGTTCCTCGCGTGGCAGGGGGCGGCTGGTGAACTCGTCCGCCCCGGGGATCTTGGATGTCATGGAAGCTGTCCTCACTGGTAGCGCAGTACGAGGTTGCCGAGACGGTCGACGCGGCCGGTGACCCCGGCGGGCACCACGACCACCGTGGTCGGGACGTCGACGATCGCCGGACCGACGAGCTCGTGGCCTGCCCGCAGCCGGGCATAGTCGTAGACAGGGGTGGGCACGTAGCCGATCTGTGAGTCGAGGCAGACGTGGCGCTCATCGACCAGTGCCTTCGCCGGGTCGGGGGTGTCGGCCTCGGGGGCGACGGGCAGCTTCACGGGGAAGCCGAGGCCGGCCTTGGCCCGCACGCGATAGGTGATCGCCTGTACGCCGGCCTCGCGGTAGCCGGCGCCACTGCCGTTGATGCGCTCGTACTGCTCCTCGAAGCGCTCCAGGATCTCGGCACCGGTGCGCTCGGTGAACTCCGTGTCCGGGACGGTCGTCGAGAGCTCGGTGACCTGCATCGAGTAGCGCAGGTCGATCTCACGCTGCAGTGTCACGTCCTGGAACTTCACCTTCTGCCGGTCGAGCGCGCGCTGCAGATCGGCTTCCAGACGGGCGTAGTGCGATTCGAGCACCCTGTGGTCGACCGGGAAGGACGACGGGTCGGAGAGCTCGGCACTCATGATGACGTCCGAGGCGGCGAGTCCGTAGGCCGAGAAGGCGGAGGCGACGGGCCCGAGGGGTACGACCACCTCGCTCACTCCCAGGTCCTGGCAGTAGCCGGCGCAGTGCGCGGGGCCGGCACCGCCGAAGGCGTAGGCGACGAAGTCGCGAGGGTCGTAGCCGGCCTGCACGACGGCTCTCCGCAGCAGGTCACCCGCCTGGGCGTTCTGCACCTCGTGAATGGCGATGGCGGCCTCTTCGACGGTGAGGCCGAGCGGCTCGGCCACATGTTCCCGGAGCGCCTGCCGCGCGAGGTCCATCCGGAGCGGCTTCCTGCCGCCGAGCAGCCCATGGGGATTGAGGATGCCGAGGACCAGATTCGCGTCGGTGTTCGTGGGACGCGTGCCTCCGTTGCCGTAGCAGGCGGGGCCGGGGACGGCCTCGGCGCTCTGCGGTCCCAGGCGCAGGTTCCCTCCGGAGTCCACGGAGGCGAGCGCCCCGCCGCCGGAACCGATCGTGTGCACGCGGATGGTCGCCGCGTTGATCGGGAACTGGTTCACGATGGAGCCGGGCGCCATGACCGGCTCGCCGTCGACGATGAGTCCGGCCAGGAAGGTCGTGCCACCGACGTCGGTGGTGATGACGTTGCGATGTCCCAGTTGTTCGGCCAGGCGCATACCGCCGATGACGCCGCCGGACAGGACGGAACCGACCGTGGTGATGGCGTGCTCCGGCGCGCGGTCGGCCGTGATGGTGCCGCCCTCGCTCTGCATGACCAGCAGCGGCCCCTTGAGGCCGCCCTCCTCCAGCTGCTCCTGCAAGGGGAGCAGGTACGTGCGCAGACGCGGTCCCACCTGGGCGTTCATGATGGTCGTCGAGGTCCGGGAGAACTCGCGGATACG
The DNA here is from genome assembly GCF_055570675.1 of Streptomyces sp. NPDC031111. Classification (NCBI taxonomy): domain Bacteria; kingdom Bacillati; phylum Actinomycetota; class Actinomycetes; order Kitasatosporales; family Streptomycetaceae; genus Streptomyces; species Streptomyces sp. NPDC031111. The sequence goes on along the minus strand of NZ_JBVIGS010000034.1, from coordinate 4,309 downwards.
CGGACTGACCTCGGACGAGAGCGTGACGTACATCTCCGGGGCGATCTCGTGGATCAGTTCACGGACGCGCTGCTCGTGGGAGCCGTTCTTGAACGACCACAGCAGACAGACCGCGATCGCCTCGACTCCCTGGTCCACGAGGGACCGGGCGACGCTGCGGACCTCGTCCTCGTCGAGAGGGACCAGCACCTTGCCCGTGTGGTCGAGCCGCTCGGTGACTTCGAGCGCCCGGTACTTGGGGATCAGCGGCGCGGGTTTGCGCTGCCGGAGCGTGTCCTGGATCTCGTGGGCCGATCTGCCGAGCGTGCGGCCCTCGGCGTTCATGATGTAGATGGCGTCCCGGTGGCCCTTGGTGGCGATGAGCCCCACATCGGCCACCTGGCCCTGGACAAGGGCGTTGATCGACGCGGTCGTGCCGTGGGCGATGTAGTCGGTCTGCGACAGCAGTTCACCGACGCCGATACCCAGCTCGCCCGCGAGGTCCTCGATCGCGCGCATGACGCCGACCTCGCGGTGCGGCGGGGTCGTCGGCGTCTTGGCCGAGACGATTCGGCCGGCGCCGTCGGAGGCGACCGCGTCGGTGAAGGTGCCGCCCACGTCGATGCCCAATGCGTATGACATTGTTGCCCTTTCCTGGTGATCTCTACCGCTGGTGGGCGGCGACCCGCCCGGTGACTGTCTGCAGGAGCTCGTCGGCTCGAGCGCCCGCCCCGCCCATCCAGGCGACGTGCTGGTCCGGACGCACGAGCAGCAGCTCGGTCGGGTAGCGGTCGGGCCACCGTCCAGGCACGTCGACCACGCTCAGAGGGATCCCGAGCTCGCGGGCCGCCGCCGTCCATGACGTCACGCCGACGCTCGGGTCCGTCCGCAGGAGGGTGAAGCCGGGGTCGAGCACGTCGAGAACGGACCGGTCGTCGTCGAGCCACACGTGCGGCAACCGGAAACCGGGCTGCGCCTTCTGCAGGTAGCCGCCCATGGTGATCGCGGCCTGATCCTCACCACCGACCACGAGAGGCGAGTCCGCGTAGTGGTATCCGAAGCTGAAGCCGTCGGGTGAGTACCGCTGCGGCTCCGAGGCGGCGAGCCGCTCGGCGAACTCCGCGCGGGCCCGCTCGCCGTCCGGGCCGGGCAGGTGGATGTCGGGCGAGAATTCCGCGAACGCCTTGTTCGCCGCCGACCCCACCGCGCCGGCGAACTGGTCGCCCACCGGCTTGCGCTCCAGCTCGTACGCGTCCAGCACCTCCGGTGACGCCCATCCATGGTGGACCGCCGCCAGCATCCAGCCCAGCGTCGCCGCGTCCTGGATGCCGGCGTTCATGCCGAAGCCCCCGACGGGGATCCAGATGTGGGCGGCGTCCCCGGCCAGGAACACCCGCCCGCTGCGATATCGCTGGGCGACCAGCCTGCGCCCGGTCCAGCGCACCACCCCGAGCACCTCGTGCGCGACGGATTCGCCCACCGCCTCACGCAGCAGCGTCTCGGGGTCCTCGGTCTCGGTGTCGTGGTCCGGGGTGAAGGCGACGTGGTGGAGCCACAGCTCGTCACCGTCGATGGCGATCAGCGAGGAGATCCGGCGGCCGTAGGTCCAGTACGTCCAAGCCCTGTCCCGTGCCGCCAGTTTCCCGAGCTCGGGCGAGCGGAGGAAGGTCGACACGAATTTCTGGATCGCCTCGACTCCCTCGTAGCGGATGCCCAGCTGACGCCGGACGGTGCTGTGCGCGCCGTCGCAGCCGACCAGGTACGAGCAGCGCACGGTCCGGCGTGTTCCGGCGGTCTCCACGACCGCCTCGACGTGGTTGTCGTGCTGCTGGAACTCGACCAGCCGGGCGCCACGCTCAAGGGTCAGGCCGGGCAGCTTGCTCGCGTGTTCCTCCAGGATCGGCTCGAGGAACAGCTGTGAGATCCGGTGCTGCGGTTCCGGGGTGGGCCACTCGTCCTTGCCCGCCCCGGCCAGCACGTCGCCGGCCGCGGGCAGGTCGATGCGGAAGATCTCCTCGCCACTCAGCGTCGTCCGGTAGTGGATGGAGGTGGGGTAGTCCTCGGGCAGCCCGGCCCGCCGGACGTCGTCCGCGACACCGAGCCGACGGAAGATCTCCATCGAACGGGCGGACGTGGTGTTGCACCGGGGATTGATGCCCCGTTCCTCCGTCGCCTCCAGGACGTGACACGCCACGTTGCGGCGGGCCAGGTCGATGGCGAGGGTCAGGCCGGCCGGGCCGGCGCCGACGATCAGGACCTCGACGTGGTCCTCACTGCTGCTGATCGACTTCGTCATGAGCTCAGGAACTCTCCTACCAGGCTGCAGAATTCGTCCGGCCGGTCGACGTGAATCCAGTGTCCGGCCCCCGCCACCACGTTCAGACGGGCGTCCGGCAGGGAGTCGACGAGGCGCTCGGAGACCTCCACCGGCGACACTCGGTCGCACTCGCCGTGCAGGGCGAGAACGGGAGTGGCGATTCTTGCGAGATCGATGGGCGGGGGGCCGTCCACGTCGGCGAACATCGCCCGGAATGCCGACTCCGCCCCGGGCCGCAGGGCTTGCCGCAGCCGGACGTCGGCGAGTTCGTCGAGGAGTTCGACGTGGGCGCTTTCGTCGGCGACCAGGCGGCCGAGGGTGGCCCGCATGGACTGCTTGGTCGGATCGTCGTAGAAGGGAACGGACGGGGGCAGTGGTCCGGTTCCCGCCCCACCCATGACGACGGCGCGCTCGACCCGGTCAGGCGCCATGGCCAGAAGGGCGAGCGCCGCGGCCCCGCCGGCAGCCGAGTTGCCCACGAGGCGCACGCGCTCCAGGCCTTCGCGATCGAGGAGATCCAGGACTTGCCGTGCGCGGGCCAGCGCCCAGGCGCGCGGACCCTTGATCCCGTCGGACCCGGCGATCTGCGTGCCGAACCCGAGAAGATCCGGGGCCAGGCAGCGGAACCCGGTCGAGAGGCGGGGGCGTACGCTCGCCCAGTTGCTCTCGGCGTCGACGCCCGGCCCGCCTCCATGGAGCAGAAGGAGAACCGGACGTGCGTCCGTATCGGCGACGTCGTCGGATGAGGCCGGCACTTGCAGTCTCCTTTAGTGGATCGTATGTGCGGATCGCTGTTTCCGGCAGCCGACAGAGGGATTTGTTGCTGCCGATCCACGCGACCAGGTCAAGGACATCACCGATGGCTCGATAAGGTGGGTCTGTGCCGGGGTCGTCGGGTCCGCCCCGTGGACGCGGACCTGGGGGAGGCGCGGGCGCCGGAGATCACCTCGGAGAGGCGGTCGACGCCGGGCGCCGCAGGATGTTGTCAGGGCACGGCATTGTGTCGTCGCCCTGTCGCCTGGAAGGCGTTTCGGCGGTGCTTCTCGCCACGGATGCAACGTTCAAAGGAAACCTCGCTTCATTGCGACGGTCGGTCCGGCCCTGGGAAGCTGAGCCGGCGCTGTGAGGCGTGCCGGTGAGGTGTTCCAAAGGCGCTGGTATGTGCCGCGTGTGAGGGAACTTGTGCGTGCCGTGTGTGCGGCGTGTATGTAGCGTTCACTCTACGGCTTTGGAAACGCGTTGGCTACAGGCAGGACATGACAGCGGCAGAGTCGTTTCGGTGCGGCGTGACCGGAAGCCGACGAGGCCCCCGAGCGGCGTGATGGGGACGTCGGACGTCTCGATCAACAACTCGGGGGCCTCGCTCGTTCACAGGGCGGCGATGTCAGCCTGTACCGACTTGCCCCACGTCACGCCTTCGGCGTGCGTGCCCGCGAAGTCCGGGTCGACGTAGATGTGGACTCGCTTGATGAGCTCGCCCTCGAACTGGAACACATTGCAGAACATCCCGCAGGACGAAACGCCGTCGGGGAAGTCCATGCCTGACGTCGTGGTTCCCCTTTCCCGGCCCTCGACGATCACGTAGTCCCCGGACGGCAGCACGGTGAAGCTGTCGATCTCGTGCTCCAGTGACGCGATGTGCCGGCCGAGGCCCTGAGCGAACGCTCCGATCTGCGCTTTCCCCTGGGCGATGCCGAGCTTCGGGTAGAACATGCGGGCATCGTCCGTGAAGAGGTCGATGAGTCAGGGTCGCCGGCGTCAACCATGCGGAAGTAGTGGACGGCCATCTCCTCGCGCCGCTTCAGAATGTCCTTGGTAGCGGTCACTTTTCCTCCTGGTGCGTGGCACTGCGAAATTCTTGACCCGTTCGTCCAGAACGCTAGCCGTTATGGACGAATCAGTCAAGAACGGTTAGGTCGGCGGCATGGCACGACCCAGGAAGTTCGACGAGCGGCAGGTACTGGACACTGCCCGGGAGCGGTTCTGGTCGGGCGGGTACGCCGCCACGCGGAT
>NZ_JBVIGS010000033.1:0-52163 GCF_055570675.1 Streptomyces sp. NPDC031111 | reverse complement strand
GGGGGGGGGGGGTGGGGGGGGTGGTGGGGCGGAGGGAGGGGGAGGAGGGGGTGGGGGGTGGGGGGGGTGGGGGGGGGGGGGGGGTGGGGGGGGGGGGGGGGGGGTTCCCCCCCCCCCCCCCCCCCCCCCCGGCCCGGGCTCACCGGCCCAGGTACTTCGGCTGCTCCTTGTTCACGAACGCCCGCACCGCGATGGCGTGGTCCTCCGAGGAGCCCGCCCGGGTCTGGAGCTCGTCCTCCTTCTCCAGGGACTCCTCCAGCGAGTGGCTCAGCCCGTACGCCACCGACTCCTTCAGCGCCGCGTACGCCACCGTCGGACCCTCGGCCAGCGCCCGCGCCACCTTCTCCGCCTCCGCCCGGAGATCCGCCGCCGGGACCAGCCGGTTCGCGATGCCCAGCTCGTACGCCTCCTGGGCGGAGATGCTGCGCGGGAAGAGCAGCAGGTCGGTGGCGCGTCCGGGGCCGATCACGCGCGGCAGCGTCCACGAGATCCCGGAGTCCGCGGTCAGCGCGACCCCGGCGAACGAGGTGTTGAAGGCCGCCGTGTCCGCGACGATCCGGTAGTCCGCGGCCAGCGCGAAACCGAAGCCGGCGCCCGCCGCGACCCCGTTCACCGCCGCGACCACCGGCTTCGCGGCCCCGGCGATCGCCTTCACGATCGGGTTGTAGTGCTCGCGCACCGTGCTCATGGTCTGTCCGGAACCGCTCTCCCGGTCGGCGGCCAGCAGCCCGATGTGCTCCTTGAGGTCCTGCCCGACGCAGAACGCCCTGTCACCCGCGGCCGTCAGCAGCACGGCCCGTACGGCGTCGTCGTCCGCGGCGGACCGGACCGCGTCCCGGAGGGCGACCTTCGTCGCGACGTTCAGCGCGTTCATCGCCTCCGGGCGGTTCAGCGTGATCGTCGCGAGCCCGTCGCCCACCTCGTAGAGCACGGTGTCGGCCATGGCGTATCCCTCCGTGTGGCGGCTCGGGACGTACCGGCGAGTACGTCCTCGTCTGCAGGACAGCATGACGGAGATCACCGGCCGCGGCGGGCGGCCGACGTGTGACCTGCGTCAAACAATTCCTGTCCGTTTCCGATCGGGGGAACTGTGTGCGGCGGCGCAGTATCGCAGTCACATCGCCGAATTGAGTGGTTTTGCTCGCGCGCGTTGCCCAAGCGATGCCGACTGATGTTGGTCATCGGGTCCCGCGATGCGGGATAATGGCCTGGAAGCAATGTGTTCGATGCCGGTGGCGTGTGTCCTGCTTCGAGGACCGCAGGTGCCCTTCAGTGGGCCGTCGGCTAGACGGTTGAGCTGGGTTTCAGGAAGGGGAACGAGCATGGCGGCCATGAAGCCGCGGACGGGTGATGGCCCGCTCGAGGTGACCAAGGAGGGGCGGGGCATCGTCATGCGCGTTCCGCTCGAAGGCGGCGGTCGGCTCGTCGTCGAGCTGACCCCGGACGAGGCCGACGCGCTCGGCGACGCCCTCAAGAAGGTCGTCGGCTGACGCGCAAGCGACCATACCCTTTCAGCCGCCCCGGCACCGCACGCGGTGCCGGGGCGGCTGTTTCGCGTGGGTGGAGGGCTGCCGCCCGTACCGGCCGGAGGGTCCGCCCCCGCCCGCCGGTGCCTCACCGCTTCACGGCGCAGAGGAGTCCGTCCCCCACCGGCAGCAGCGACGACACCAGTTCCGTGCTCTCGCGTACGGTCCGCACCAGCTCCCGCAGCCGCAGCACCTCCGTGGGCTGCGGTCCGGAGTCCACCGTGCGTCCGTTCGCGAAGACCCCTTCGAAGGCGACCATGCCTCCCGGGCGCAGCAGGCGCAACGATTCGGCGAGATAGTCCTGGTACTCCTGCCGGTCGCCGTCGCAGAAGACCAGGTCGTAGCCGGAGTCCGCGAGACGGGGCAGGACGTCCAGCGCGCGGCCGGGGATGAAGCGGGCCCGGTTGCCGGCGAAGCCGGCGTCGCGGAAGGCCTGGCGGGCCGACTGCTGGTGCTCCGGCTCCTGGTCGACCGTGGTCAGCACCCCGTCCGTACGCATCCCGTGCAGCAGATGGATCCCGGAGACTCCGCAGCCCGTGCCGATCTCCGCGACCGCCTTGGCGTCCACGCTGGCGGCGAGCAACCGCAGTGCCGCGCCCGTGCCGGGCGACACCGAGCGCAGCCCTGCGTCGCGGGCCCGGTCACGGGCCCAGTGCAGCGCTTCGTCCTCGGCGACATAGGCGTCGGCGAACGCCCAGCTCGTCTGCCGGTTGGCGGTAATGACCCTCTCCCGTCCCCGTGGGTGCCTGGGCGTGACTGTATCCGTTGGCGTCGGGAACCCGCAGATGGGACCGGTCGTTTAAAGGATGAGCAAGTGGTGCGGGCCGTGACGGGGGGCAGGAGTGGACGAGGACGCCGAGCAAGTGCCGACGCAGTCGTACGAGCCATGGCAGCCCAGATCAAATTCTCGTAAAACCGCTTATCCGGAGCTAACGGGCGAGGTGGCTATGGTAGGGGCTCCACTGGACACCACCAGAGCCGATAGGGGAGGTGCGGCTGCGCCTGTGGATCGCGGAGGAGTGCTGCGGCGCTTCCTCGGATCGGCGGGCAGGCCGAAATCCGTGAACAACACCGCTGCTGACCAGGACCGCGCCGGCGACCCGGCCCAGACCGCGACTTTCTCCACCGACGCGGACGGGCAGGCGTGGACTCCGCCCACCTGGGAGGAGATCGTCAGCATGCACAGCGGCCGGGTCTACCGGCTCGCCTACCGCCTCACCGGCAACCAACACGACGCCGAGGACCTCACCCAGGAGGTCTTCGTCCGCGTCTTCCGCTCGCTGTCGACGTACACGCCGGGCACCTTCGAGGGCTGGCTGCACCGGATCACCACCAACCTCTTCCTGGACATGGTCCGCCGCAAGCAGCGGATCCGCTTCGACGCGCTCGGCGAGGACGCGGCCGAGCGGCTGGCCAGCAAGGAGCCCACGCCCCAGCAGGTCTTCAACGACGCCCACTTCGACGCGGACGTCCAGCAGGCCCTCGACACCCTCGCCCCCGAGTTCCGAGCCGCCGTCGTCCTGTGCGACATCGAAGGACTGTCGTACGAGGAGATCGCGGCCACCCTGGGCGTCAAGCTCGGCACCGTGCGGTCCCGGATCCACCGCGGCCGTTCCCAGCTGCGCAAGGCCCTCGCGCACCGCTCGCCCCAGGCGCGGGCGGAGCGCCGCTCCTTCGTGCCGCGTGTTCCCGCACTGGGAGGAGGGGGCGCGAGCGCGTGAGCGGTTCACAGCCGAAGTCGTCCGAGGGACTCCTCGCAGAGCAGCATCTGGGAGACCGACTCTCCGCCCTGGTGGACGGAGAGCTCGGTCATGACGCGCGTGAGCGCGTACTGGCGCACGTCGCCACCTGCGCCAAGTGCAAGGCGGAGGTGGACGCCCAGCGCCGTCTGAAGAACGTCTTCGCGGAGGCCGCGCCCCCGCCGCCCTCCGAGAGCTTCCTGGCCCGCCTGCAAGGGTTGCCGGCCGGGGGCGACCTGGGCGACGGCGGCTCGCCGCTCGGCGGTGGAGGGCTCCCGGGCGGCACGTCGGGACGGTTCGGCGGTGGCTCCGGGGTCTTCGGGACCCGGCGGAGTGAGCGCTTCGAGTTCGCGTACACGCCCGTCCGCGGGCACGAGCCCGTGCTTCCGGCGGGCGGCCGGGGCTTCGCCATCCACGACGTCAGCCGCCATGAGCAGGACCGGCCGTCCTCGCGCGGGCTGCGGTTCGCGTTCGTGGCCGCCGGGGCGGTGTCGCTGGCCGCGATCGCGCTCGGCGGGGTCACCACGAGCACGCCCACCGACACGGAGGCGCGTGGCTCGGGCAAGGGCAGCAATGTGACGCCGCTGCGGACGCAGGGCAGCGGCGCGGCGATGCCCGAGTCCCAGCGCCGCCGCGGCGCGGGACCGCTGCTGGGCCAGATGGTGGGCGGGAGCTCCCCGGCCGCGGCCCCCGCGGCCCCGACCGCGGTCTCCGCGCCGCTGCTGCCCGGCGTCCCGCCCCCGACGGAGCGCCACCCCACCCTGGGCACGCCCATGACGGGCGGTGCGACGGCCGTGTCCCCGCTGATACGGCCGCTCACCTCGACCCCGCCGCTCACCCTGACCACCTGGGCCACGTCGGCCGGGCTCAGGGACCCCGGCCTCGTCAGTGCCGGTCCGACGCCGGCCCCCACGTCCACGTCCCGCTGAGCCGTTCAGTGCGCGGGGGCGCGCGAACCTGATTGAATCCAGGGGGCGCGCCCAGGCCGCACAGCCGGGTGCCGAGCCACGGAGCCAGTAGTTTCGCGGCCACCGCCGACGCGTGGTGCCGCATCCAGCTGTGGGGAGAGCATGAACGACGGGAAGCCGGGCCCACCGGGGGAGGAGCCGACCACGCGTCCCGAGGGGCCCGACGGCGACTTCGAACTGGCCCGCCCGGACCGCGGGCGGACCGCCGTCGGCGCCGACCACGAGGGCGACTACGAGCTGGACAGCCCCCTGCGGCCCGAGGGCCCGGAGGGCGGCAGCCCCGCTGCCCCCAACTCCGGAGCCCTCGACTCCGGGGCTCCCGGTCCCGGAGCTCCGGGCCCCGTGGCCGCCGGGACCGAGGACTCCGACGAGCCCGCTGGACCGGCGTCCTCGGCCGCTCCGGCGCCCGGTGCCGACGCCCCCGTCGTGGAGACCAACGAGCCTGCCGGTTCCGCCTCCCCGGCCGTTCCGGCGTCCGGTGCAGGCACCGCCGTCGTGGAGGCCGATGCGTCTGTGGGGTCCGCGTCTCCGGTCGTTCCGGCGCCCGGTGCCGGTGCATCCGTCGTGGAGACCGACGCGTCCGTCGGGTCGCCGTCCCCGGCTCTCCCCGCACCGGAGGTCTCCGACACCCCGCCCGTGGCGTTCGCGCCCCCCGCCCCGGAGCGGCCACAGCCCCTGCACGACCCCGATCCCTACAGCACCCCGCCGTACGGTGAACCGGGCCCCTGGGCACCCGCGCCGCCCGTCCAGCACCCCGCGACGACTCCAGCCCACGGGATGGCGGTCGTGGCCCCTCCCGCGGGCACGGCGCCGCACGGCGCACCCTCTGTGCCGGACGGGTCCTCGCACGGCGCACCCGCGCCGCACAGCGCACCCGCGCCCCACGGCGCCCCCGCCGTGCCGGACGGGGTGCCGCACGGCGCTCCCGCCGCGCCCGTCGTCCCCGCGCAGGCGCACCCGGGCGACCGGGTTGCCCCGCCCCGGGACGCCACCGCCCCCGCCGCCGACCCCTGGGGGCGCTACGACCCTTGGGCGGCCGCCGCTGCCGCCGCGCCGTTGCAGCGGGCCGAACCCACCGTGGTCAGTGAGAAGCAGCGGCGCCGGCGGACCCGGCGGGTGCTCATCGGGGCCGCGCTGGTGCTCGCGCTCGTCTCCGGCGGCATCGGCGGAGCGGTCGGCGTGTACCTGGAGCGCAACGGCGGTGTGGGCACCGTCGAGCTGCCGCAGGCCGCCCGGGAGGCGCCCGGGCGGGACCCCGGCAGCGTCGCCGGAATCGCCGCGCAGGCGCTGCCCAGCGTCGTCACCCTGCACGTCAGCGGCGCGGGCGAGGCCGGCACGGGCACCGGCTTCGTGCTCGACGGGAGCGGCCACATCCTCACCAACAACCACGTCGTCGAACCCGCCGGAGACGACGGCGAGATCACCGTCACCTTCCACAGCGGCGACACCGCCGAAGCCACCGTCGTCGGCCGGGACAGCGGCTACGACCTCGCCGTGGTGAAGGTGAAGGGCGTCAGCGGGCTCACCCCCCTCCCGCTCGGCAACTCCGACAACGTGCGGGTCGGCGACCCCGTCGTCGCCATCGGCGCCCCCTTCGACCTGGCCGGCACCGTCACCTCCGGCATCATCAGCGCCCGGGAGCGGCCGATCACCGCCGGCGGCGAGAAGGGCGACGGCAGCGACGTGTCGTACGTCGACGCCCTCCAGACCGACGCGCCGATCAACCCCGGCAACTCCGGTGGCCCCCTGCTGGACGCCAAGGCCCGCGTCATCGGCATCAACTCGGCCATCCGCTCCGCCGACGGCGGGGTCGCCCCGGACGGTGCCCGGGCCGGCTCGATAGGGCTCGGTTTCGCCATCCCCATCAACCAGGGCAAGCGCGTCGCCGAGGAACTGATCAACACCGGGAAGGCCGCCCACCCGGTGATCGGCATCACCCTCGACATGGACTACAGCGGCGACGGCGCCCGCGTCGCGGCGAAGGGGAGCGACGGCGGACCCCCGGTCAGCACCGGCGGCCCCGGTGCCCGGGCCGGGATCAAGGCCGGCGACGTCATCACGGAGGTCGACGGCCGGCGCGTCCACTCCGGCGAGGAGCTCATCGTCAGGACCCGCGCCCACCGCCCCGGCGACCGGCTGGAACTCACCCTGGAACGGGACGGCCAGGAGCGTACGGTCACCCTGACGCTCGGTTCCTCCGGGGGCGACTGAGGCATACGGACCCCCGGGACAGTACCGGTCGTACGGGGTGGCCGGGTACCGTGGACCCGGCCCGGACCACGGAAGACCGCAGGCCGCACCGAGGGCCGAGGACCGAAGGCATCGCGAGGAGCTTCAGGTGTTCAATGACATAGGACCGCTCGAGCTGGTGACGCTCATCGTCCTCGCCGTGCTCGTCTTCGGTCCGGACAAGCTCCCGAAGGTCATCCAGGACGTGACACGCACGATCCGGAAGATCCGGGACTTCTCGGAGAGCGCCAAACAGGACATCCGGCAGGAGCTCGGCCCGGAGTTCAAGGACTTCGAGTTCGAGGACCTGAACCCCAAGACGTTCATCCGCAAGCAGCTGGACAACGACGACCTGGGGCTCAAGGAGATCCGCAACGGCTTCGACCTGAAGAAGGAGATGGCCGAGGTCGCGGACGCCGTCCACGGCCGCGAAACCGACTCCTCCCCGTCCTCCTCCGGCACCTCCGCCACCTCCGGCGGCCGGGTGGACATGACCAAGAAGCCCGAGCCCCCCGCGGCCGACAACCGCCCGCCCTTCGACGCGGACGCCACCTGAGCCGGACGCGCGGGAGCGCACGCCCCCGCGTACGTGACGCGTTTCATACTCCACCTGAGCTGCGCACGGCCTGATCAGGGCGTCCGAGCGCCCCACGCGCCGGGCGGTTTCCCTGCGTGTGGCGTCAAGGTGGCTATGCTGCCGAGTTGTTGTGCGGAACGGACGAGTACGCCCGAAGGGGGGCGGGCCGCCCGGTCCGACGAGAGCGAGGAGGCGTCCGGGCACATGGAGACGACGAGTTCGGCAGTCGCGCAGGCGCCGGCCGCGGAGGACGGACAACCCGTTCCCTCCGCCCGGCGTACGGTCGACGGCTACCTGCGTGCGCCCTTCCCCTGGTACGGCCTCGACGAGGCCTTCACGGGACGGCGCTGGCTGATGCAGGTCGGACTGGCGGCCGACGGAGCCGTCGAGCACGGATCGGTCGGGCACGGCGACGAGCCGTCGGTGCGCAGTGAGTTCACGGCCGGGGCCGACCCGGAGGCCAAGGAGAGGTTCGCGGTCGTGGTGACCGTCGCCGCCAACCCGGTGCGGCGCAGCGCCGACGGCACCGGTCTGCTGGAGGCCACCTCGGTCTCCTCCGCCGCCTGGCTCGCCGGTGTGGGGCTGCTGTCCTTCACCTGGCCCGGCCAGATGGACCACTCCCTGCGCGACGACTGGCTGGACCAGCAGACGGAGACGGCCTGGGTCCTCGCGGACGACCTGGACGGCCCGGACTGGTCGACGCTGTCCCTGCCCGTGGACGGGGTGCCGACGCCGTTCCACTACCGGGAGTCCGAGTTCGGCTGGGTGCTCGCCGGTTCCACGCAGGCGGGCGTGCACGTGGGTGCGTACGGCAGGGGCATGAGCGCGTACGGCCTCGGCTTCTCCGTCGTCAAGGACATCGCCGCCTACGAGGCCTGAGCGCCCACGGGCCTGAGCGGATACGAGGCCTGAGCGGATACGCGGAAGGGCGCCGTCCTCCCCGGACGGCGCCCTTCCGTGTGAGAGCCCTCAGAACTTGTTGCGCGGGGTGATCCCCAGGGACATGCCCGACAGGCCCCGCTGCCGGCCGCCGAGCTTGCCGGCGATGGAGCGGAGCGCCGCGCCGGCCGGGGAGTCCGGGTCGGACAGCACCACGGGCTTGCCCTCGTCGCCGCCCTCGCGCAGCCGGACGTCGATGGGGATGGCGCCGAGCACCGGGACGTTGGCGCCGGTGGTGCGGGTCAGGCCGTCGGCGACGGTCTGACCGCCGCCCGTGCCGAAGACGTCGACCATCTCGCCGCAGTGCGGGCAGGGCAGCCCGGACATGTTCTCGACCACGCCGACGATCTTCTGGTGCGTCTGCACGGCGATGGAGCCCGCCCGCTCGGCCACCTCGGCCGCCGCCTGCTGGGGCGTGGTGACGACGAGGATCTCGGCGTTCGGCACCAGCTGGGCCACGGAGATCGCGATGTCGCCGGTGCCGGGCGGCAGGTCGAGCAGCAGCACGTCCAGGTCGCCCCAGTACACGTCCGCGAGGAACTGCTGGAGCGCGCGGTGCAGCATCGGGCCGCGCCACACCACCGGGGCGTTGCCCGGGGTGAACATGCCGATGGAGATGACCTTCACGCCGTTCGCCGACGGCGGCATGATCATGTTCTCGACCTGGGTGGGACGCCCGTCGGCGCCCAGCATGCGCGGCACCGAGTGGCCGTAGATGTCGGCGTCCACGACACCGACCTTCAGTCCGTCGGCCGCCATCGCCGCCGCCAGGTTCACCGTCACCGACGACTTGCCGACGCCGCCCTTGCCGGACGCGACCGCGTACACCCGGGTCAGGCTGCCCGGCTTGGCGAAGGGCACCTCGCGCTCGGTCTGGCCGCCGCGCAGGGCGCTCGCCAGCTCCTTGCGCTGCTCGTCGCTCATGACGTCCAGCGTCACATCGACCCGGGTGACGCCCTCGACCCGGGAGACCGCGTCCGTCACGCGCTGCGTGATGGTGTCCCGCATGGGGCAGCCGGAGACCGTCAGGTACACGGTGACCGCGACCGCCCCGTCCGCCCCGATCTCCACCGATTTGACCATGCCGAGTTCGGTGATGGGCCGGTTGATCTCGGGGTCGTTCACCGTCGCCAGTGCCTCGCGCACCGCGTCTTCCGTAGCCATAAGGACGATGGTACGGCGCCGGGTACACCCGCCGGTAAGTACGTCACCGGTCGTCTGCGTCACGTCCCGGCGGCCGTTCCGCCCGCATCGCCGGGAAGGAGCCGTGATGGTCCTTGTGACCGTTCTGTCGTTCCTCCAGCTCCTTGACCACGTCCTGGAGCTCCGAGCGGATCCAGTCCCGGGTGGCCACCTCGCCGAGCCCGATCCGCAGGGCCGCGATCTCCCGGGTCAGATACTCGGTGTCCGCGATCGACCGCTCGTTCTGCTTGCGGTCCTGTTCGAGCTCGACCCTGGCGCGGTCGTCCTGCCGGTTCTGCGCCAGCAGGATCAGCGGGGCCGCGTAGGAGGCCTGGAGGGACAGCATCAGGGTCAGGAAGATGAACGGGTACTCGTCGAAGCGGAGAGCGGGCGGCGCGGAGACGTTCCACAGCACCCACAGGATGATGACGACCGTCATCCAGACGAGGAACCGCCCGGTGCCGATGAAGCGCGCGATGCGCTCGGACAGCCGCCCGAAGGCCTCCGGGTCCCACTCGGGCAGGACGCGGCGCCGGGGAGGGCGCGGCTGGTCCAGACGGGGCGTGCGCGGCCGTCCGGCGGCCGTGGCGCCCACCGGCACGCGCTCGCGTCCGCCCTCGCGCTCAGCCGCCATCGGTCACCACCCCCTCGTCCAGGCCCTCGTCCAGGGTGAACTCGGTCTCCCGCCAGTCCTCGGGCAGCATGTGGTCAAGCACGTCGTCCACCGTCACCGCGCCCAGCAGCGAGCCGGCCTCGTCGACCACGGGCGCCGCCACCATGTCGTACGTGGCGAAGAAACCGGCGACCACGGGCAGGGCCGCGTCCGGGTCCAGGGGCTGGAGATCGTCGTCCAGGATCGAGCCGACCAGCGTGTACGGGGGATCGCGCAGCAGGCGCTGGAAGTGGACCGTGCCCAGGTACTTGCCGGTGGGCGTCTCCTCGGGCGGACGGCAGACGTACACCTGTGCGGCGTGGGCGGGGGAGAGGTCGGGCGCGCGGATCCGGGCAAGGGCGTCCGCGACGGTGGCGTCGGGCCGCAGCACGATCGGCTCGGTCGTCATCAGACCGCCCGCCGTGTGCTCCTCGTACGACATCAGGCGCCGCATGTCGGCGGCGTCGGAGGGCTGCATCAGGCTCAGCAGCCGCTCCTTGTCCTCCTCGGGCAGCTCGCCGAGCAGGTCGGCCGCGTCGTCGGGGTCCATGGCCTCCAGGACGTCGGCGGCGCGCTCCTCCTTCAGCTTGCCGAGGATCTCGATCTGGTCGTCCTCGGGCAGCTCCTCCAGGACGTCCGCGAGCCGGTCGTCGTCGAGGGCGGCCGCCACCTCCGCGCGCCGTTTGGGGGAGAGGTGGTGCAGGACGTTGGCGAGGTCGGCGGGGCGCAGCTGCTCGAAGGTGGCGAGCAGGTTCTCGGCGCCCTGTCCCTGCTCCTCCAGGGAGAACCCGGTGACCGCGGACCACTCGACGGTCAGCGCCTCGCCCTTGCCGCGCCGGAAGGCGCCGCCCTTCTTCCCCTTGCGCACGAACACGCGGTCGATCTCCCACTCGCGGCGGGCCGCCAGCTGATGCACCGACAGGTCGAGGACGGTGACCTCCTCGCCGCTCTCCACGAGCGTCACCCGCCGGTCGAGCAGCTCACCGAAGACGAGCCGCTCGGTGGGCCGCTGCTCGAAGCGCCGCACATTGAGCACCCCGGTGGTGATGACCTGGCCGGACTGCACGGCGGTGACCCGGTTCATGGGCAGGAAGATGCGGCGGCGGGTGGAGAGTTCCACCACCAGTCCGAGCAGTCGCGGCGGACGCCGGCCGGGCCGCAGGATGACGACCAGATCGCGCACGCGCCCCACCTGGTCGCCGGCCGGATCGAAGACGGCGACACCGGAGACGTGCGAGACGAAGAACCGGGGGGCGCCCCCTGCCATGTCCGCCACTCCTTTCCGTGCGGGGTGGTGCGTCGTGGGTACTGCCTGCTGCGTTTGTTTTCCGAATTGCCCGCTCGGATGGGCTTCAGGCTAGCCCGTACCGATCGGCCGTGCGCTTGTGGCCGGTCCGGACGGACTGGCTCCGCCCGGTCTCCCCGACCCCGGTACCCTGCGGTACGCCGTTCAGGTCCCCCGTCAGAGAGGCAGCCCACCTGTGATTCCGATCTACCGGGGCCGTTCCCGCAGGGCCACGCTGGCCGGCGCCGTGTGCGCGCTGCTCGTGACGGGGACGGCGCTCACGGGATGCTCCGAGGATCCGAACGAGGGCACCAACGGTGTCGGCAGACTGCCCGCCGACCAGATCCAGAGCAGGGCCCAGAAGGCCGCCACCTCGGCCGGTGCCGTACGGCTGCACGGCACCGTGGTCACCAGCGGACGCGCGTACACGCTGGACATGCGGCTGAAGGAGGACGGCGGCATCGGTTCGGTCACCACCAAGGGGGAGACGTTCCGCCTGCTGCGGATCGACGACGAGCTGTATCTGAACGCCGGGGCCGAGTTCTGGGGTCACGAGGACGGCGAGGACGACGGCAAGGCGGACGCGGCGGCGGCCGGCAAGCTCGCCGAGAAGTATGTGAAGGTGCCGCAGGGCGACCCGTCGTACAAGAAGTTCATCGGCTTCACGGACAAGAATGTCCTCCTCGGTGGTCTGCTGACCCTGCACGGCAAGCTGGCCACGGACGGCCACCACGAGCAGTCGGGCGTGCGCACCATTCGCGTCACCGGCGACGAGGGCTCCGGCGGCACCCTGGACGTCTCCCTCGAGGGCACGCCGTACCCGGTGCGTCTGGTGCGGGCCGGGAAGGCGGGCACGCTCACGTTCTCGTCCTGGGGCACCGACTTCGAGCTGAAGGAACCGGCCAAGGACGAGACCCTCGACTACGGCGGCCAACTCCCGACGTCCTAGGTGTGCCGCTTCCGCTTCTTCTTGAGCAGCAGGCGGGGCAGTCCCGCCGGGGCGGCGCGCCGGGTCGTCGCCGGTGTGGGCAGCGGGGCCTCGGCCAGGGAGCCGTCGGGGAGCGGGGCCGTCGCCCCGGTCGGCTCCAGCCGCAGCACCCGGCACTCGCGGGCCCAGCGGTCCGTCATGGCCTCGGCGTCCGGCGCGTTCAGCCGCTTGCCCTTGAGCTCGGCGACCGCCGCCGTCCACTCCTCGGAGCCGGACGGCAGTTCGACGATCGTCGCCGTCCAGGAGACCAGCCGGCCGCCCTTGTCCTTGCTGCGGACCGTCACCTCGGCCGGCCCGCCGTCGGCCAGCCCCGGCAGCGGCTGCTCCCCGGGCCCGTCGCCGACCACGCACGCGGCACCCTCGTGCCACACGTGCCACAGCGCGCGGGCCGGAACGCCCGGCCCCTTCACCCAGACGAGGCCGGACTTCTTGGTGGCCTCCTCGATGAGGGCCCGGTCGAGCAGCTCGCTTGTCATGGGCCCAGCCTATCCAGGGCTCTCACAGCCAGCCGTTGCGCTTCAGCGTCCGGTGGATGCCCAGGCAGATGGCCACCGTGACGCTGAGGATCACCGGATAGCCGTACTTCCAGTGGGTCTCCGGCATGTAGTCGAAGTTCATCCCGTACACCCCGCACACCATCGTCGGTACGGCGATGATCGCGGCCCACGAGGTGATCTTCCGCATGTCCTCGTTCTGCGCCACGGACGCCTGCGCGAGATTGGCCTGAAGGATGGAGTTCAGCAGTTCGTCGAAGCCGATGACCTGCTCCTGCACCCGGGCCAGATGGTCGGCCACGTCCCGGAAGTACTTCTGGATGTCGGGGTCGATCAGCCGCATCGGCCGCTCGCTCAGCAGCTGCATCGGCCGCAGCAGCGGCGACACGGCCCGCTTGAACTCGAGGACCTCGCGCTTGAGTTGGTAGATCCGTCCGGCGTCGGTGCCGCGCGGGGTGCCCTTGCGGCCCGGCGAGAACACCTCCGTCTCGACCTCGTCGATGTCGTCCTGCACGGCGTCGGCCACCGCGATGTAGCCGTCCACCACATGGTCGGCGATGGCGTGCAGCACGGCCGAGGGGCCCTTGGCCAGCAGCTCGGGGTCGTCCTGGAGGCGGTGCCTGAGGGCCCGCAGGGAGCCCTGCCCGCCGTGCCGGACGGTGATGAAGAAGTCCCGGCCGGTGAAGCACATCACCTCACCGGTCTCGACGACCTCGCTGCTGGAGCTCAGCCGGTCGTGGTCGACGTAGTGGACGGTCTTGAAGACCGTGAACAGCGAGTCGTCGTAGCGCTCCAGCTTGGGCCGCTGATGGGCCTGGACGGCGTCCTCCACGGCCAGTGGGTGCAGTCCGAACTCGCGGGCGATACCGGCGAATTCGGCCTCGGTCGGCTCGTGCAGACCGATCCAGACGAAGCCTCCGTCGCGGCGCACCAGACGCATCGCCTCGTGAGGGGTGAGCGGGCCGCCCTCGGTCACCAGGCGGCGGCCGTCGCGGTAGACGGCGCAGTCGACGACGGCGGTGGTCGTCGCGGGGTCACGGGTGGTGTCGTACGGGCCGCTCTCCTTGCGCAGCGAGACACGGGAGGAGGGACGGACCACGGCGCGCAGGTCGCGGATCATCGACATGGCGGGCTCCTTCGCATACGGGCAACGAAAGGCGCCGGGCACGACGGGTGGAACAACCCGGAATGAGGACGTCCTGGACTGCGGATGTTTGGCACGTCCACAAAGCGGGGAGCACCGCACCGTCGCGGTGGCGGGCTTCGTCGCTGATTCAGCTACTGGGGCAGATCAGGCAGAACGAAACGAAGTGCTCTTCCGATGAAGACGCGCGGGCGAAAGGCGGGAGCCAGACAGGAGCAGCTACATCAGAGCGCGGAAGAGCGGGTGCTACTGCACGGTCGACTTCGGTCCATGCCAGCCCCACCTCCTCCGGCCGGTCCCTCGTGAGGGACGATCCACGATCCCCTGGGGGGATTCCCCCGTGAGCGGGGGGTGTCGTACAGCGTTCGGGACGATCGGACGCTTCTGCGTGCTGCCCGAACCACCGGCCAAGCGTATCAGCCGACTGCCATGTCAAGGCTCTGCTTTGCCCGGTACTGACGAGTTCTATGCTCGCCGCATGGCTGATGTTCTTCCTCTGGTCGAGGCCCGGCTGCGTACGGCGCTGGGCGAACCGGACGCCCGCGCCGCGGTCACCTTCCTGGGCACGGACCGTATCGAGGTGCTGCGCTTCCACGAGGGCGACATCGTGCGCTACGCCACCCTCGGCATGTCCGCGCAGCCCATGACCGACCCCACGGCGGTGATCGCGGACCCGGTGAAGGGCCCGCGGGTCGAGCTGGTGCTGTCCGTCCGGGGCGGCGTCGCCGACACCGACAAGGTGCTCCGACCGCTCGCCGTCCTGGCCGCGTCCCCACAGGTGGAGGGCGTGGTCGTGGCCCCCGGCGCCTCGCTCGACGTGGGCGAACCGCTGTGGCCCGGCGCCGCGTTCACCTCCGTGCTGGTCGCCGAGCCGGGTGGCCTGGTGGAGGACCTGGAGCTCGACGAGCCCCTGGACCCCGTACGGTTCCTGCCGCTGCTGCCGATGACCCCGAACGAGGCCGCCTGGAAGCGGGTGCACGGCGCCCAGGCCCTCCAGGAGCGCTGGCTGAACCAGGGCACGGACCTCCGGGATCCGTCCCGGAGGTCCGTGCCGCTGGAGTGAGGAAGGTCACCAACGCCCGACGACGGGCGGTCAGTTGGCGAAGACGGTGACACCGTCCTCGGTGGCGTGCCGCGGCCGGAGTTCCTCGGCCTCGTTGGTGAGGGCCTCGCGCCGGACGACGACCACCAGGGCGCCGGCCACCGCTGTGACCGCCGCCACCACGAACGGGACGTGGACATCGGTCCACTCCTCGATCCTGGGCGCGAAGTACGGCGCGGCGGCCGCCGCGAACCAGCGCACGAAGTTGTACCCGGCGCTCGCCACCGGCCGGGGCGCGTCCGACACCCCGAGGGCCAGCTCCGTGTACACGGTGTTGTTGACGCCGATGAGGGCGCCGGACAGGACGGTGCAGACGACGGCCGCGGTGTGGCCGCCGTAGCCGAGCACCAGCACGTCCACCGCGAGCAGCACCAGCGAACCGCCCAGCACCGTGAGCGAGCCGAACCGCTTCTGGAGCCGGGGTGCCACGATCACCGAGAAGACGGCTAGCAGCACGCCCCAGGCGAAGAACACCGCGCCCGACCGGTACGGGGACATGTCCAGGACGAACGGCGTGAAGGCCAGCACGGTGAAGAACGTGTAGTTGTAGAAGAACGCCGAGACCGCCGCGGACGCCAGTCCGCCGTGCCCGAGCGCCTTGAGCGGGTCGAGCAGCGAGGTCCTGCGGGCCGGCCGGGGCTGCTCCCTGAGGAACACCGCGATGCACAGGAAGCCGACGGCCATCAGGAAGGCCGTGCCGAAGAACGGGTAGCGCCAGCTCGCGTCGCCGAGCAGCGCGCCCAGCAGGGGTCCGCAGGCCATGCCGAGCCCCAGGGCGGACTCGTAGAGCAGGATCGCCGCCGCGCTGCCCCCGGCCGCCGCGCCGACGATGACCGCGAGGGCGGTCGAGACGAACAGCGCGTTGCCGAGTCCCCAGCCCGCCCGGAAGCCGACCAGCTCGCCGACCGAGCCCGAGGTGCCGGAGAGTCCGGCGAAGACCACGACGAGCGCGAGTCCGAGCAGCAGGGTCTTCCGCCCGCCGATGCGGCTGGAGACGAAGCCGGTCATCAGCATCGCGAGCGCGGTGATGAGGAAGTACGAGGTGAAGAGCAGGGAGACCTGCCCGGCGGTGGCGTCGAGGCCCTCGGCGATGGAGGGCAGGATCGGGTCGACGAGCCCGATTCCCATGAAGGCGACGACCGACGCTCCGGCCGTCGCCCACACGGACTTCGGCTGCCGGAGAAGGCCGCCCGTTCCCGTGTCGAAGGGGTCCTTGGGGTCGTCCATGGGTGCTCCAATCCCGGGACATGACTGCGCATGGATGGTTGGCTTATACACACAATAGATTAGCCAAGCTAATTAATGTAATCTACACGCAGTTTTCCCGCGGCCGGTTCCGCCCGGACGGGTGATCGTCCTTGACGTGACGCGGCAGGGGTAGGACCGTGGGGCCCTATGAGGGGCGAACCCAGTTGCCCGAAGTGTGGTGGCCGGGTCAGGGCTCCCGGCCTCTTCTCGGATGCCTGGCAGTGCGCTGTGCACGGCACCGTCCACCCGTTGCAGCCCGTGATACCGCCGAGCGTCGAGGCCCTCGAAGTCGTCGTGCACCGCACGAAGGTGCCGGTGTGGATGCCGTGGCCGCTCCCCGTGGGCTGGCTGTTCACGGGAGTGGCCTGCGCGGGTGACGACCGCAGCGGGGGCCGCGCGACCGCCGTCGCGTGCACCGGCCCCGGACCGTTGGGCGGCATGGGCGAGCTCATCCTCGTCGCCGAGGAACTCGGAGTGGGCCTCGGCGCGCGGTACGCGGGCACCGACGGACCGGACCCGGGGCCGTACATGAACGTCGAGAAGCCGCCCCAGGCCAAGGTGCTCGCCGCAGGCCGTCCGACCCCGCTCTGGCACGTCTCCAAGACGCCGGACGACCGCGCTGTCTTCGCGGGCGAGGCGCTCGGGATGTGGCTGTGGGCGGTGGTGTGGCCCGAGCAGTCCGGGCTGCTGATGTACGACGAGCTGGTGCTCACCGACCTGCGGGACGCGGGTGCCGAGGTGGAGCTCGTGCCGTGTGGCGCGCTGTCACCTCGCCTGTTGGAGGCATGAGCGGGTCGGTAGGGGGCGCACGGCCGATTCGGGTGTGACAGGGGACGTACGAAAATCCGGTTATCCTGGAGCGTCCCTGTCCGTCCGTCACCGCTTGGAGTAATGCGTCGTGCGTATCGATCTGCACACCCACTCCACCGCGTCCGACGGTACGGACACGCCGGCCGAACTGGTCCGCAAGGCCGCCGCGGCCGGTCTCGACGTCATCGCGCTGACCGACCACGACACCACGCGCGGGCACGCCGACGCCCTCTCCGTGCTTCCGGCGGGGCTCACGCTGGTCCCCGGCGCCGAGCTCTCCTGCCGGCTCGACGGCATCAGCATGCACATGCTGGCCTACCTCTTCGACCCCGAGGAGCCCGAGCTGCTCGCCGAGCGCGAGCTCGTCCGGGACGACCGGGTGCCGCGGGCGCAGGGCATGATCGCCAAGCTGAACGCGCTGGGCGTGCCGGTCACCTGGGAGCAGGTCGCGCGGATCGCCGGCGACGGCTCCGTGGGGCGCCCGCACGTGGCCACCGCGCTCGTCGAGCTGGGCGTCGTGCCGACGGTGAACGACGCGTTCACCCAGGACTGGCTCGCCGACGGCGGCCGGGCGTACATGGAGAAGCACGAGACCGACCCCTTCGAGGCCCTGCGGCTGGTGAAGAACGCGGGCGGTGTCGCCGTCTTCGCGCACCCCGCCGCGAGCAAGCGGGGCAGGACCGTGCCGGAGTCGGCGATCGCCGAGCTGGCCGAGGCCGGCCTCGACGGCATCGAGGTCGACCACATGGACCACGAGCCCGAGACGCGGGCCCGGCTGCGCGGCCTCGCCAAGGAACTGGGGCTCCTGGTGACCGGGTCGAGCGACTACCACGGCAGCCGGAAGACCTGTGTGCTCGGCGAGTTCATGACGGACCCCGACGTGTACGGCGAGATCACGCGGCGCGCGACCGGGGCGTTCCCGGTGCCCGGGACCGGCGGAGCCTGAGGACCGACCTCCGCGCCGCCCTTTTCCTCTCGTACCTCCAGCAAGGCTGTCATGCTCGACGTCGCCGTCTTCGGCTCTCTCTTCCTGACCCTTTTTGTCATCATGGATCCCCCCGGGATCACCCCGATCTTCCTCGGCCTGACCGCCGGCCGGCCCGCCAAGGCGCAGAAGCGGATGGCCTTCCAGGCCGTCTGTGTGGCCGGTGGTGTGATCACCGTGTTCGGGTTGCTCGGGCATCAGATCCTCGACTATCTGCATGTGTCGGTGCCCGCGCTGATGATCGCGGGCGGACTGCTGCTCCTGCTGATCGCGCTCGACCTGCTCACCGGCAAGACCGACGAGCCCAAGCAGACCAAGGACGTCAACGTGGCGCTGGTCCCGCTGGGCATGCCGCTGCTGGCCGGGCCGGGCGCGATCGTGTCGGTCATCCTCGCCGTGCAGAAGGCCGACGGCGTCACCGGGCAGGTCTCGGTCTGGTCGGCGATCCTCGCCATTCATGTCGTGCTGTGGCTGGTGATGCGGTACTCGCTGCTGATCATCCGGGTCATCAAGGACGGCGGAGTCGTCCTGGTGACGCGCCTGGCCGGCATGATGCTCTCCGCGATCGCCGTGCAGCAGATCATCAACGGGGTGACCCAGGTGATCCGGGGCGGCTGATCCCGTCACCGGTCCCGGAAACGCGCGGAGCCCCCGTACCGATGGCGGTACGGGGGCTCCGAGGCGTACGTGCTCCGGACCCGGCCCGGGTGGCCGGCGTCCGGTGTGCCGCGCGTTATGAGGCCGGGGAGTCGGCCGGGCGGATCCACAGGCGCTGCCCGATGGCGGCGGCCTGCTGAACGATGCGGTTGACGGAGGCGGCGTCCACGACGGTGGTGTCCACGGGTGTGCCGTCGACGTCGTCGAGTCGCATGATTTCGAAGCGCAAGGGCTTCTCCCTTCGTCTGGTCATCCTCCTGAAGGAGAACTACTTGGTGGGCGGTCCACGGGGCACTCGGGCCCAGGTCCGTGACGGGTTCAACGCCCTGCGCGATACAAACATTCCCTACGCTAAAGAAATTTTTCGATCGTCTAAATACTGACGGGTAAGGGTTTCGAAGGAGACCGACCGGGACCGGTTGTGTTCGTAGCGTGACCACCGGGACAATGGAGGTGATGAACGAAGACCTCGCGGCCCTGCACGCCCGTATCGACCGCACGAACGAGCTGCTTCAGCGCATGCTCGCCGAGGTGGCGAAGACGCCCTCGACGCACGCCATCTTCGTCGACGCGGGATACCTCTACGCCGCCGCGGGGCGCCTCGTGGCCGGCACGGAGGACCGCCGGGCCTTCGACCTCGACGCCGAGGGACTCATCGACGCGCTCATCGACCGCGCCCGCACCGTCTTCGCGGACAGCCGGCTGCTGCGGGTCTACTGGTACGACGGGGCGAGGCGCCGCATCCACACCGCCGAGCAGCAGACCATCGCCGAACTCCCGGACGTCAAGGTCCGCCTCGGCAACCTCAACGCCAACAACCAGCAGAAGGGCGTCGACTCCCTGATCCGCACCGACCTGGAGTCACTGGCCCGGCACCGCGCCATCAGCGACGCGGCCCTGCTCGGCGGCGACGAGGACCTGGTCTCGGCGGTCGAGGCGGCCCAGGGGTACGGCGCCCGGGTCCACCTCTGGGGCATCGAGGCCCCCGAGGGCCGCAACCAGGCCGAGCCGCTGCTCTGGGAGGTCGACAGCCAGCGCACCCTCGATCTGGACTTCTTCAAGCCGTACGTCTCCCGGCGCGCGACACCGGCGTACGAGCCCACGGCCGGCCGGCCCACCCGCGAGGACGTCCGGTTCGTCGGTGCGCAGATCGCCGCGAAGTGGCTGGTCGCCCGAGGCCGGGACACCCTGGTGGAACTGCTCCCCGGCCATCCCTACCTGCCCGGCTCCGTCGACCAGGACCTGCTGGTGGAGGCCGAGGGCCTGTTGCAGTACTCCCTGCGCGGCCAGGCGGATCTGCGGCGCGCCCTGCGCGACGGGTTCTGGGACCACTTGCAGGCGCAGTACTAGGGGGTGTCGTTTGGATCAGGCCGGCTCCCGGTGACGGCGCCTTGCAGCGGACGCGACTCCGGCAAGATCCAAACGACACCCCTTAGCCGTCGTCGCCGGGATGGTCGTCCCAGAAGTCGGCGAGGGCGCGGGCGGTGGGTGCGGGACGGTCGACGGCGGGTGAGTGCTCGGCCCCGTCGACGACGGTGCGGCGTGCCTTCAGCCGCCGGGCCATCTCATCGAGGTCCGGCACCGGCCAGGTGTCGTCGCGCTCGCCCGACAGGACGTGGAACGGCAGCGGCACGGCGGCCAGTTCGGCGACCCGGTCCGGTTCGGTGCACAACTGGCGTCCAGCCGCCAGCAGTTGTGCGGGCGCGGTGCCCAACCAGCGGCGCCGCAGATGCTCCTGACCGCCGAGACCGCGCGCCGGGCCGCCCACCTCCTCGGGCGGGCCCATGGCCAGGATCGCCTCCCAGCACTCCGCCATCGACATCACCGCGAGCGCGTCCCTGAGCAGCTTCACCCGCTGTTCCTGGGAGACGGAGATCCGTGCGGGGCCGGACGAGACGAGCGTGAGGGAACGGAAGGGGGAGTGGTCGAGGAGGACGGCGGCACGTGCGATCTGGCCGCCGAACGAGTGTCCCACGAGGTGCACGGGCGCACCGAGCGCTTCCGCCTGCGCGAGCACATCTCGCGCCAACTCGTCCTGTGCGTAAGCGGATTCGTCGTGGTCCGGCCCGTCCGACTCGTGCTGCCCCCGCCCGTCCACGGCGACGGTGCGGTAGCCGCGCGCGGCGAGCGGCTCATGCACCAGCGCGAAGTCCTCCTTGCTGCCGGTGTACCCGGGCAGTAGCAACACGGTCCCCTTCGCCGTGACTCCGGCGGCCGGTGGCACGTCCACGACGGCGAACTCACCGCGCGAGGTACGGAGTCGGCGGGTGGCGGCGGGGGAGGGGGAGTGGCTGGTCACGGGCTGAGGGTAGCGGGTGCGGAGACGACGGCGGCCCGGCCCCACGAGGTGTGGGACCGGGCCGCCGGTTCGAATCGTCAGCCTTCCGCCGGCTGCGCGGCGGCTGCCGCCTTCCGGGTCCGTCGGGGCTTCGCCTCCGGCTCCGGCTCGGCGGTGGCCGCCGCCTTGCGCGTACGGCGCGGCTTGGGCTCCGCGCCCTCCGACTCCTGCGCGGCCTGCGCCGGGATCTCGGCGGTCTTACGGGTCCGGCGGCGCGGCTTTGCCTCCGTCGCCTCGGCCGTGTCGGCGGCGTCGGTGACGGTGGCCGCCGTCTTGCGGGTCCGTCGGGGCTTGGCCTCGGTGGCCTCGGCGGTGTCTACGGCTGCCTCGGCCTTCTTGGCCGGGGCCTTCCGCGTCCGCCGGGGCTTGGTCTCCGCGGCCTCGGGCTCCGGGACCGCCTGCGCCGGAATCCCGACGACCTCGGCCGGCTCCGACTCGGCGGTCTTACGGGTCCGGCGGCGGGGCTTGGTCTCCGTCGCCTCGGCCGTGTCGGCGGCGTCGGTGGCGGTGGCCGCCGTCTTGCGGGTCCGTCGGGGCTTGGCCTCGGTGGCCTCGGCGGTGTCGACCGCTGCCTCGGCCTTCGCCGCGGTCTTGCGCGTGCGGCGCGGCTTGGTCTCGACGGCCTCGGCCGCCGACTCGGCGGTTCCCTCGGCCGTGTCCACCGCCGCCTCGGCCGCGGCCTTACGGGTCCGGCGGCGCGGCTTGGTCTCCGTCGCCTCGGCCGTGTCGACGGCCTCGGTGGCGGTGGCCGCGGTCTTGCGGGTGCGGCGCGGCTTGGTCTCGACGGCCTCGGCCGCCGGCTCGGTCGTGCCCTCGGCCGTGTCCACCGCTGCCGTCTCCGCGGACTTGCGGGTGCGGCGGCGACGCGGCTCGGCGGCCGGGGCCTCGGGCTCCGTGACGACCACGGTCTCCGTCGCCACCGGCGCCTCCACGGTCACCGGGGTCTCCTCGGCGGGCGGGGCGACGACGGCCGTCGTCGTGTCCGCCGCGCCCCTGCGGGTCCGGCGGCGGCGCGGCTTCGCGGCGGCGTCGAGGTCCTCGGCCGGAGCCTCGACAGCCTCCGCCGTCTCCACCGCGACCGGCTCCGCCCCGGCCACGACTCCGCCGCGCGTACGGCGACGGCGACGCGGGGTGCGGGCGACCGTGCCGGCCTCCGCCTCGTCGGTGCCTTCGGCGGCCGGGGCCGCGGGCTGCTGCGCCGTCTCGTCCAGCGGCGTACCGCCACGCGTGCGGCGGCGGCGTCGCGGCGTACGCGTCGTGGTCTCGGGCTCGGCGGAACGGGAGCCGTCGCGCCCGCCCCGGCCACCGCGCCCGCGCGGTCCACGCCCGCCGGGCTCGCCCAGGTCCTCGAGCTCCTCCGCGTCCAGCCCGGCGCGCGTGCGCTCCGAGCGCGGCAGGACGCCCTTGGTGCCCTCGGGGATGCCGAGGTCCGTGAACAGGTGCGGGGAGGTGGAGTACGTCTCCGCCGGATCGCCGAGGCCCAGGTCCAGCGCCTTGTTGATCAGCTGCCAGCGCGGGATGTCGTCCCAGTCCACCAGCGTGATCGCCGTACCCTTCGCACCCGCGCGGCCCGTGCGGCCGATGCGGTGCAGATACGTCTTCTCGTCCTCGGGGGACTGGTAGTTGATGACGTGCGTCACGCCCTCGACGTCGATGCCGCGGGCGGCGACGTCGGTGCAGACGAGCACGTCCACCTTGCCGTTGCGGAACGCGCGCAGCGCCTGCTCGCGGGCGCCCTGGCCGAGGTCGCCGTGGACCGCGCCGGAGGCGAAGCCGCGCTGCTTGAGCTGGTCGGCGAGGTCGGCGGCCGTCCGCTTGGTGCGGCAGAAGACCATGACCAGCCCCCGGCCGTCGGCCTGGAGCATCCGCGCGACCATCTCGGGCTTGTCCATGTTGTGCGCGCGGTAGACGAACTGCGTGGTGTTGGCGACCGTCGCGCCCTCGTCGTCCGGAGCCGTGGCGCGGATGTGCGTGGGCTGCGACATGTAGCGCCGGGCGAGACCGATCACGGCGCCCGGCATGGTGGCCGAGAACAGCATGGTCTGGCGCTTGACCGGAAGAAAGTTGATGATCTTCTCGACGTCGGGCAGGAAGCCCAGGTCGAGCATCTCGTCGGCCTCGTCGAGGACGAGGGCCTTCACATGCTTCAGGTTCAGCTTCTTCTGGCCGGCCAGGTCGAGCAGTCGGCCCGGGGTGCCGACGACCACGTCGACGCCCTTCTTCAGCGCCTCGACCTGCGGCTCGTAGGCCCGGCCGCCGTAGATGGCGGTGACGCGCACATTGCGCACCTTGCCGGCGGTCAGCAGGTCGTTGGTGACCTGCGTGCACAGCTCGCGCGTGGGGACGACGACCAGCGCCTGCGGCGTGTCGGTCAGGTCCTCGGGCCTGGCGCGGCCGGCCTCGACGTCCGCGGGGACGGTGACGCGCTCGAGGAGCGGAAGGCCGAAGCCGAGCGTCTTTCCGGTGCCGGTCTTGGCCTGGCCGATGACGTCCGTGCCCGACAGGGCCACGGGGAGCGTCATCTCCTGGATGGGGAAGGGGGTGATGATGCCGACGGCCTCCAGGGCCTCGGCGGTCTCGGGGAGGATCCCGAGCTCTCGGAACGTCGTAGTCAGGGTGCTGCCTCTTCTGTGTGCGCGGTGCGAGGCGAGCGCGGGGGTCGTGTTGACCGTGCCAGGGGACGTCGGCCGCCGTACGGTCGGGCCGTAGGACACGGGACCACTGCTGACGCTCTAGCGCTCGTACCGCTGAGGGTGTCCCTCCGGTC
Organism: Streptomyces sp. NPDC031111; assembly: GCF_055570675.1. NCBI lineage: Bacteria > Bacillati > Actinomycetota > Actinomycetes > Kitasatosporales > Streptomycetaceae > Streptomyces > Streptomyces sp. NPDC031111. The sequence goes on along the minus strand of NZ_JBVIGS010000033.1, from coordinate 28,533 downwards.
GAGGTACGCACTGAGGCGTACGGCCACGGAAGGCTGTCGGGTCGGAGCCGATCGGGCCACCGACCGGGCATCCTCATGCGTGCGCCCCGTCGAGATGCCTCGGATTGCCACTGAGTACTCGGCAGGCGCATTACCACCATACCCCGGATTGGCGCACACGCCATGGCCGATTTGGTCACGTAGTCGTCGTCACACTGATTGACCAGGACCTTCCGGGGCGCGACAAGCGGGCTATTGTGCGCTCCATGACGAGCTCTGACAAGCCTGACAACGCCGCGGACACCCCCGACACCTCCACCGGGCACACCGGCGTCGCCGCCATGGACTGGGCGGCCGCCTCCGCCGACCCGCAGTACCGTGCCGCTGTCGTGGACCTGCTCGGTGCGCTCGCGTACGGGGAGCTGGCGGCGTTCGAGCGGCTCGCGGAGGACGCCAAGCTGGCGCCCACGCTGGCGGACAAGGCGGAGCTGGCGAAGATGGCGTCGGCCGAGTTCCACCACTTCGAGCGGCTGCGCGACCGGCTCGCCGACATCGGCGAGGAGCCGACGCACGCGATGGAGCCGTTCGTCGCGGCGTACGACGGATTCCACAAGCAGACAGCGCCCTCCGACTGGCTGGAGGGTCTGGTCAAGGCGTATGTCGGTGACTCCATCGCGAGCGACTTCTACCGTGAGGTCGCGGCCCGCCTGGACTCCGACACCCGGGCCCTGGTGCTGGCCGTGCTCGACGACACCGGACACGGCGGCTTCGCCGTCGAGAAGGTGCGCGCCGCGATCGACGCCGACCCGCGCGTGGGCGGACGGCTCGCGCTGTGGGCGCGGCGGCTGATGGGTGAGGCGCTGTCGCAGTCCCAGCGGGTGGTCGCCGACCGGGACGCGCTGTCGACCATGCTGGTGGGAGGCGTCGCGGACGGGTTCGACCTCGCCGAGGTCGGCCGGATGTTCTCCCGGATCACCGAGGCGCACACCAAGCGCATGGCGGCACTGGGGCTGGCGGCCTGACGGACGCCCGGGGCCCCGTCAGCCCCGGCGCCACCATCGGCGGCCGCTCACGCGGTCGCCGACCGGCGGCGCAGTCTTCCCGCCGGGCGCAGCAGCAGCGACAGGGACGCCACGGACACGATCACCGCGCCGAGCAGGACCGTCAGTAGGTTGCCGGCGTCGAGTGCCGTGTTCATGAGGAAGGCGCCGAAGAGCGCTCCGGCCACACCGGTCGGCAGAACCAGGGCGGGCGCGGGAAGACGCTGCGACAGGCGGCGGTGGGCCCCCCACGCCAGAGCCAGGCCGAGGATCGCGGAGCTGAGCGCTTCCAAGAGCATGTCGGGGTCCCTCCCACATGGCCGGCCTGCTCACAACGGTCGTAGCCCGTCTTACCCCTGACCTGCGGAATCCAATCCTCCCCTGTGGGGAACCCGTGAGCCATCCGTGAACACGGAAGGGCCCGGCGGGGTGAACCGCCGGGCCCTCGTGCGACTGTGCGACTGTCGCTCGCGCCTACAGCGCGCCGAAGCCCACCTTGCGCGGGGCCGGCTCGCCGATCTCGACGTAGGCGAGACGGTCGGCCGGGACCAGGATCTTGCGGCCGTGCTCGTCCACGAGGCTCAGCAGCTGCGACTTCCCGGCCAGCGCCTCGGCCACCACGCGCTCGACCTCCTCGGCGCTCTGACCGCTCTCCAGAACGATCTCGCGGGGCGCGTGCTGCACGCCGATCTTGACCTCCACGGCTTTGTCCCTCCGACGGTCAGTGAAGTGCGCGACCTTCCGCGCCGTACCAGCACACATTAGCCCGGTGAGGGGACGTACACGCTGCGCCCGGCAACGCCAGGAGCGAACAGCGGACGGGAACAAACGGCCGCCGTCGTCCCCCGCGGCTCAGTGGTGCTGTTCGTTTCCGTGCAGCGGGAATCCGGCGATGCCACGCCAGGCCAGCGAGGCCAGCAGCTGCACCGCCTGGTCGCGCGGCACGCTGCGGTCGCTGTGCAGCCAGGACCGCGCCACCACCTGGGCGAGACCGCCGAGACCCGAGGCGAGCAGCATCGACTCCGCCCGCGACAGCCCCGTGTCCTCGGCGATCACGTCGCAGATCGCCTCCGCGCACTCGTTGGTGACCTTGTCGACGCGCTCGCGCACGGCGGGCTCGTTCGTCAGGTCCGACTCGAAGACCAGGCGGAACGCGCCGCCGTCGTCCTCGACGTACGCGAAGTAGGCGTCCATGGTCGCCCGGACGCGCTGCTTGTTGTCCGTCGTCGACGCCAGCGCGTGGCGCACCGACTGGATCAGGGCCTCGCAGTGCTGGTCCAGCAGGGCGAGATAGAGATCGAGCTTGCCCGGGAAGTGCTGGTAGAGCACCGGCTTGCTGACGCCCGCGCGCTCGGCGATGTCGTCCATCGCGGCCGAGTGGTAGCCCTGCGCGACGAAGACCTCCTGGGCGGCGCCCAGCAGCTGGTTCCGTCGGGCACGGCGCGGCAGGCGTGTACCCCTCGGGCGTACCGCGTCTGTCTGCTCGATGGCTGTCACGCCGCCTCCCATTGTCGTCCACATGCGGTGTGAGCCGCGCCGCCATCGTACTTTTCGGTAACCGTGCTGTGCGCGGTGAGAGCGCAGAATTTCACGGACCGGACGGCGGGGAAAGCCATACGGACGGTTTCAAAAGATGTCAGAGCGGGCAAGAAGTGTGCTCCTCACTGCTCGACGACGGTCCTTGTCGGCGCACTCGTCACCGGTAGTCGTCCTCGTCGAGGGAGACGATCCGGGCCTGTTCCGCGAGGTCCGCCTCATTGGCGCGATCGGGATCGACGTCGGTCATCGGATCGTCGCGGTCCGGCTTCACGTCCGCGTGCTGCTCGGCCGCGTCGACCACGGGTGCCTCGACGTCGTACTCCTCGCCCTCACGTACGTCGTCGTCCTCGAACGTCTCGGGGTCGGACGGATCTACGGCCATGCTGGGCTCCCTTCCTACGAACGTCCCTGAAGCATGCAGGGGCCACATGCGGGTGCCCTCTCTACGAGCCTAGGAGACACCCGGTCCGGACGCTATGCGATCCGCGACCGGGGTGTGACAGGGCGCGCATGCCGAGGGGTGCGCCCCGGGTGCCCGCGCCGGAGGTGCTGAAGAGCCCTTCCGGGTCCCTTGTGACGGCGAACACATGAACCACTACGTGATCGTCTCGTAACATTGCCGCATGTCTTCGACCGAGCTGCCGTCCGTGCCGCCCGCAAACGTGCTTCCCAAGGTCGCGGCGGTCAGGGTGGCCGAGGGCGAACGGCTCAGATCGGTGCGGCTGCCCGGCGTCACGCTGTCCGTGCGATCGCGGCCACCCGCGCGGAAGGGCCTGCCCCCCGCCTTCTACGTCCACGGACTCGGCGGCTCCTCCCTGAACTGGTCGGCGCTCATGGAGCAGCTGGACGACGCCGTCGACAGCGAGGCCGTCGACCTGCCGGGCTTCGGCGACTCCCCGCCCCCGGACGACGGCGACTACTCCATCACCGCGCACGCACGCGCGGTGATCCGCTGTCTCGACGCGTCCGGCCGCGGCCCCGTGCACCTCTTCGGCAACTCGCTCGGCGGCGCGGTCACCACCCGCGTCGCCGCCGTCCGCCCCGACCTCGTGCGCACCCTCACGCTCGTGTCACCGGCCCTGCCGGAACTGCGCGTGCAGCGCACCGCCGTCCCCACCGGACTGCTCGCGGTGCCCGGTGTCGCACCGCTGTTCACCCGGATCACCCGGGAGTGGACCGCGGAACAGCGGGTCCGGGGCGTGATGCAGCTCTGCTACGGGGATCCCGCGCGGGTGTCGCCGGAGGGGTTCCGCCACGCCGTACAGGAGATGGAGCGGCGGCTGCGGCTGCCGTACTTCTGGGACGCGATGGCGCGCTCCGCGCGGGGCCTCGTCAACGCGTACACGCTGGGTGGCCAGCACGGACTGTGGCGCCAGGCCGAGCGGGTGCTGGCGCCGACCCTGCTCGTCTACGGCGGCCGGGACCAGCTCGTCGGCTTCCGCATGGCCCAGCGCTCGGCGCGCGCGTTCCGGCACTCCCGGCTCGTGACACTCCCCGACGCGGGGCACGTGGCGATGATGGAGTACCCCGAGACGGTGGCCCTCGCGTTCCGTGAACTGCTCGCGGATACAACGGATTCCGCCGGCGAGGGGGATACTGGTGGGCCGGGCGCGCAGGGCGCCCCGGGCCCGGCCACCGACACCGGTGGCGGGACCGCCGACGAGAACTCGAGGGGCTGAGGCGCGACGTGGGACGCCACAGCCGCCGTGGGCCCGCCCGGAAGGGCGACACCGCGGAGACCACCGCAGTACGGGACGGCCGTCCGGCGCCGGGCGGAGCGCCCGCGCCGTCCGTCCGCCCGCAGCAGGTGCCGGGCCAGGGCCAGGGGTACGGGACGCCTGCGCACGGAACGCCGGCGTACGGGGCGACGGGCCGCGGGGCACCGGCCGGCGGAGTACCGCGCTTCCCGGACGGGACGCCCGCACACGGTGTGCCGCGACTGCCGGACGGATGGCTCCCGGACGGCACTCCCGCGCACGGCATGCCTCGACTGCCGGACGGCACCCCCGCGCACGGCGTCCCGCGTCTGCCGGACGGCACCCCGGCGCACGGTTTTCCCCGGTTCCCCGACGGGACCCCGGCCCACGGCGTTCCTCGGGTCCGGGGTGGGCATCCCGAGCAGCGGGAACCCGGGGGCGGCTGGGGGACGTTGAACGGTCGGACGGCGGCCGGATCCGGGTACGGCATGCCGGCCGGACCGGGTGTGCCCCTCCCGCGGCAGCGGCAGGCGCCCCCCGGAGGGCCGCGCCAGGACTACGTCGACGCCTTCGACGAGGACACCGACCTCTTCACCCCGCGTACGCCCGCCCCCGCGCACCCCGCCGACCCCTACACGGCCGTCACCGACTGGGACGCCGCTCCGGTCACCGGCATCCCCTCCGACCTCGATGACGACGACGCGCCCGCGACCGGAGAACCCGCGCCGGCCAAGGGCGGCAAGGGGCGGGCGTTCACCGGGATCGCGGCCGCCGCCGTCACCACGGTGCTGGCCGTCGTCGTGGCCGGCCAGGTCGCCGAGGAACGCGGCGGCACCGACACACAGGCGCGGTCCGTCGGCGAGCAGGAGCGCGACGTCAGGGACTCCGCCTCGCGCGGGGACGACCGGGAGACGCCCTCCGCCGCACCCAGCGCCCAGCCGCTGACGTACGAACAGAAGATGGGCAAGAAGTACCCGGTCAGCGCCGCGCGCGGAGGCACGGGGAAGTTCGAGGCGATCCCCGGCATCGACAAGGCGCCGGGCAAGGGGGAGAAGTTCACCTACCGCGTGGACGTGGAGCAGGGACTCGACCTCGACGGCAAGCTCTTCGCCGAGGCCGTGCAGAAGACGCTCAACGACAACCGCAGCTGGGCGCACAACGGCGCGCGCACCTTCGAGCGCATCCACTCCGGCCAGGTCGATTTCGTGATCACCCTCGCCAGTCCCGAGACCACGGCCACCTGGTGCGCCAAGTCCGGCCTCGACACCACCCAGGACAACGTCTCCTGCGACTCGGCGGCCACCGAACGCGTGATGATCAACGCGGACCGGTGGGCGCGGGGAGCGGTCACCTACGGCGACGAGATCCACGCCTACCGCCAGATGCTGATCAACCACGAGATCGGCCACCGTCTGGGCTTCAACCATGTCACCTGCGACAAGGACGGCGATCTGGCCCCGGTCATGCAGCAGCAGACCAAGTTCCTCGACCACGCCGGAATCAGCTGCCGCCCGAACCCGTGGGCGTACCCGAAGAGCTGATCGCGTAGCGCGGCGAAACGCGTCCCGCGCGGGAAAGTTACGCCCGTTCACCCCTTTTGATGGCGTGATGGACAACCGTCCATCACGCCACCTCGCTGTCCGCATACGTTCGTCCCGCTGCGAGTCGCCGGACCAACGGCGGCTCCCCATACGGGAGATCGGGGGTGCACACGTGCGCATCGGACTGCTTACGGAGGGTGGCTATCCGTACGTGGGCGGTGAGGGCGGGCTCTGGTGCGACCGCCTGGTCCGCGGACTCGGCCAACACGAGTTCGACGTCTACGCGTTCAGCAGCGACGAAGCACAGGAGAACGCGGGCTGGGTCCCGCTGCCGCCCCAGGTCGGCAGGGTCCGCACCGCACCGCTGTGGACTGCGGAGGACGACGGGGTGGTGTACGGCCGCCGCGCACGCCGGCGCTTCGCGGAGCACTACGGCGAGCTGGCCGCCGTCCTGTGCGCCGCGACGGACCCCACCACCGCCGACACGGACCCCACCACCTTTGAGGCGGACCGTTTCGCCACCGCTCTCCGGGGCCTCGCCGAACTCGCCCGCGAGGAAGGCGGCCTGGTGGCCGCACTCCGCTCCGAGACGGCCGTACGCGCCCTGGAACGCGCCTGCCGTGCGCCCGGCGCCCGACGTACCGCGCGGGAGGCCCGCGTACCGGACCTGCTGACCGTAGCGGCGGACCTGGAGCGCGCCCTGCGCCCCCTCTCGCTCGACTGGTACGAGGAGGACGGACTCGGCGCGGTCGACCTGTGCCACGCCGCGGCCGGGGGAGTGACGGCGCTTCCGGCGCTGCTCGCCCACCACTTCTTCGACGTCCCCCTCCTGGTCACCGAGTACGGCGTACGCCTGCGGACGCACTACCTCACCCGCCCGGACGCCTCACCCGCGGTCCGCTCCCTGCTCGCCGCCTTCCACGGCAGGCTCGCCGTCGAGATCTACCGCCGCGCCGTGTTCGTCACGCCGGGCAACACGCACGCCCGCCGCTGGCAGGAGCGCTGCGGCGCCGACCGGTCGAAACTCCGCACCGTGTACCCGGGCATGGATGCCGCGCCGTTCGCGGAGGTGGGCGAGTCCCCGGAGAGCGCGGACCCGCACACCGTCCTCTGGGTCGGCCGTGTGGAGCCCGCCAAGGACCTGGTCTCGCTGCTGCACGCCTTCGCGGAGATCCGCAAGGAGGAGCCGAGGACGCGCCTGCGGATCATCGGCGGTCCGTCGGACCCGGAGGGCGCCGCCTACCTCGGCCACTGCCGGGCACTGGCCGCGCAGCTCTTCCCGGACGAGGCGGAGGGCCCGCACTCCGTGGGCGCCAACCCGGTGTCCTTCGAGGAGATCGGCGGCCCGGGCCTGGCCACCCGCGCCGACGCGTACGCCTCGGCCGCCGTGACCGTACTCTCCAGCGTCGTCGAGGGGTTCCCGGCCGGCCTGGTCGAGGCCATGCTCTGCGGGCGCGCGACGGTCTCCACGGACGTCGGCGCGGTCGTGGAGGCCATCGGCGGCACCGGTCTCGTCGTACCGCCGCGCAACCCTCGGGCGCTCGCCGAGGCGTGCGTCTCCCTGCTGCGCGACCCCGAGCGCCGTGCACGCCTCGGCGCCGCCGCACGCGCCCGCGCGCTCGAGCTGTTCACCGTCGACCGGAACATCGAGGCGTTCCACGGCCTCTACCTGGAGATCGTCGCCCGCACACCGGTCCGCCGCCTCGTCCTCGACGACACCGGCGACCCCCTGCCCTTCGCCACCCCGGCCGAGGCCCACGTCCCCGGCCACTGGACCGACCCCGCCGCCCGTGCCGTCCCCAGGTGGGCCATGGACACACCGGTACCCGCGACGGAGACAGCCCGATGACCGACCTCGGCGAACTGAACCCCAGCGCCCCGCCCGGAGCGGCCGACCCGGTCAAGGCGCTGCTGCACCGCCACCGCGACCTGTGCGAACAGGCGGTGGACCCGCTGGAGATCGCGGCGGGCCTGGAGGCCCACGGCATCACCGACCGGACCGCCGCCCGCTTCCGCCACCGAGACGTGTTCTCCCTGGCGGAGGAGCTCTACGCCCGGGTCCCCCGCGACGACGTGCCCCCCGTCCAGCCCGCCCCCGCCCCGAAGGCCCCCCGGGCACACACCGGCTGGACCGTCCTCACCCTGCTTCCAGGCGCCCTGTGCGTGGCCTCGGTGATCGCCCTGCGCCTCACCCACGGCCAGACCCGCCTCTACGCGGCCGCCGCCGGCCTCCTCGCGGTCACCCTCGCCCTGCGCGCGGCACTGCGCCGGGGCCCGCTGAGCGCCCGGGCGGACATCCCGACCCGCTCCGCCACGGCGTCCCGGACCTGCTGGCTCATCGGCTACGCCGTCCTGGGCGACGGCCTTCTCGGCGCCGCGGTCACCGGCGGCCCCGACGGCCTGCCCGACGGCACGGCGACGGGGGACTGGCCGCTGGCCATCGCCCCCGTACTGGCGCTCACCCTGGCGTGCGCCCCCGCCGCGTGGACGGCCCACCTCTTCGCGGCCCGCGTCCGACGCAGGCTGGCGTCGAGTCGAGGGCTGGAGGACTTCTCGGCAGCCGTCCGTCCGGTTCTCTTCGGCACGTTCGTCCTGTTCCTGGCAGCGGTGACGATTCTGCTCACCGCGACGTCCGCACTCCTCGACGAGCCCTTCGCCCTCCCCGCGACGATCGCCCTGGGCGGTCTCCTGTTCCTGGCCCGGCTCCTCTCCATCCACGGCTTCACCCACGCGCCGAGGGTGATCCTCACGGCGACGACGGTTGCCCAGGCGGCAGCCCTGGCCACGCTCTTCGCCGCGCGGCTTCCCGGCTGCGACGTGCTGGCGACGCCGGTCCAGACGCTGATGGGTGCCTGGGGCCCTGCCGCGCTGCCCACCCTCACCTGTGGGGCGGCGGCACTGATCCTCCTGGTCCACGCCTCCCGCACGCTCACCCGAGCCTCGGCGCACATCCGTCCGGAGCCACGACAGTGAGGTTGCGCACGCGAATGTGTACCGGGCCGAGTTCGCGTGGCCCGGCGCCGTATGGGTGCCCCGCGTTGGTGTGGGCCGGGGGACGTTTGCGCGGCCCGGCGCTTACGGGGTGCCGTCGCACCCACCCTCCCCCATCGCCCCAGCGGCACGACTGCCCGCGGAGGGCGGCAGGCGGCTGCCCGAGGCCGACGGAGAGGGATTGCCGCCGACGGCACCGACCCACCCACCACCCGTGGGCGCCCCCACCCGAACCACAACGCACCGCACCTGAAGGAGAACCCCACATGACCACCCCGGACGCCAAAGGAGTCGCCCGATGAGAGTCCTGCTGATCGGAGCCAACGGCTACATCGGCCGCTTCGTGGCCGACCGCCTCCTCGCGGACCCCGCAGTCCAGCTCACCGCCCTCGGCCGCGGCGACGACGCCGACGTCCGCTTCGACCTCGCCAGCGGCAGCCCCGGCGCCCTCACCCGCTTCCTCGACGCCGTCCACCCCGGCGTGGTCGTCAACTGCGCCGGCGCCACAAGGGGCGGCGCCCGCGACCTCACCCGGCACAACACCGTCGCCGTCGCCACGGTGTGCGAGGCCCTCCGCCGCAGCGGCTGCGGCGCCCGGCTCGTGCAGATCGGCTGCGGCTCGGAGTACGGCCCCAGCCAGCCCGGCTCGTCCACCGCGGAGGACGCCGTCCCCCGCCCCGGTGGCCCCTACGGCGTCAGTAAGCTCGCCGCCACCGAGCTGGTCCTGGGCTCCGGCCTGGACGCGGTGGTCCTCCGGGTCTTCTCACCGGTCGGCCCCGGCACCCCCGCCGGCTCCCCTCTCGGCCGCCTGGCGGAGGCGATGCGCCGTGCCATGCAGTCCGGCGACGGCGAGCTGAAGCTCGGCGGCCTCGGCGCCCAGCGGGACTTCATCGACGTCCGCGACGTGGCGCGCGCGGTCCACGCCGCCTCCCTCTCCGCCGCACAGGGCGTCATCAACATCGGCTCGGGCCGCGCCGTCCGCCTGCGCGACGCCGCCGGAATCCTGGCCCGGGTGGCCGGCTACGGCGGCGCCCTCAACGAACTCGACGCCCACGCACCGTACCCACCCCACACCCCCCACCCCCCGCAGCACGCCACCCACGCCCCCGCCCACGCCACCTCTCCTCTGCGCACCCACATCGGCCACCCCCGCCCCGAACCCGACCGCGACCACCACCCCACCGCCACCCCCGTCGCCTTCCCGTACCCCGACGGCTGCGGCAGCTGGCAGCAGGCCGACGTCCGCACCGCACGCGACCGCCTCGGCTGGCGCCCCCGGATCAACCTCGAGGAGTCCCTCGCCGACATCTGGATGGAGGCGGCATGCCGTATCTGACCAGCGTCAAACCCGGCACCGCGAGTACCGACGTCCGCACCGGCTTCGGTGTCCCCGGCCTCGCACACCCCCTCGTCGCCCCGACCGAGTGGGGCGAACTCACCCGCCCGGGCACCCCCCTGCACTGGGTCGTCCTCAACGTGGCCGACGGCCCCGGCGCCCGCCCGGACCCCCACTGCCTGGAAGCGGCCGGCCGCCTCCGCAACGCCGGCGTCCGCGTCCTCGGCCACCTGGACATGGCGTACGGCCTGCGCACGTTCGGCGAGCTGATCTCGGACGCCCACCGCTTCACCGACTGGTACCAGGTGGACGGTTTCCTCCTGGACCGCTGTCCCGCGGACCGGGCCGCCCTCCCCGAGGTCCAGCGCACGGTCACCACGCTCCGAGCCCTCCACGACGGTCCCCGCGTCGGTCCCCACGACGCCCACATCGTCCTCGGCCACGGCACCCACCCGTACGCCGGATATGCCGAGCACGGTGATCAGCTGGTCACCTTCTCCGGTCCGTGGAGCGACTACCGCTGGTCGCAGGTGGCGGAGTGGACCGCCGACCACCCGCCCGAACGCTTCTGCCACTTCGTCCACGGAGTGCCCGCCCCGCACCTGGAGGAGGCCCTGCGCATCGCCCGCTGGCAGGGCGCCGCGACGATCTACTTCACCGACCACACCCACGACACGGACCACAGAGCCCGTACAGCCCCCTGGGAACCCCTGCCCGGCTACTGGGACGACATTGTCTCGCGCATCGGGACGGGTGTCTCGGAATGAAAAAGCCCATGGCAGTGTTAACCGAAGAACAACCGTAGTGATCGACCGACAGACGGAGTCCCCGTGTCGTTGCCACCCCTGGTCGAGCCGGCCCCCGAGCTCACCGTAGACGAGGTCCGCAGGTACTCCCGCCACCTGATCATTCCCGACGTGGGCATGGACGGGCAGAAGCGGCTGAAGAACGCCAAGGTGCTCTTTGTGGGCGCCGGTGGCCTGGGTTCGCCGGGGCTGATGTACATGGCCGCCGCGGGCGTGGGCACGCTCGGCATCGTGGAGTTCGACGAGGTCGACGAGTCGAACCTGCAGCGACAGGTCATCCACAGCCAGTCCGACATCGGCCGCCCCAAGGCCGAGTCCGCCCGTGACACCGTCAAGGGCATCAACCCGTACGTGAACGTGATCCTTCACGAGGAGCGGCTCGAGGCCGACAACGTGATGGACATCTTCAGCCAGTACGACCTGATCGTCGACGGCACGGACAACTTCGCGACCCGCTACCTGGTCAACGACGCCTGCGTGCTGCTGAACAAGCCGTACGTGTGGGGTTCGATCTACCGGTTCGACGGCCAGGCCTCGGTCTTCTGGTCCGAGCACGGCCCCTGCTACCGCTGCCTGTACCCGGAGCCCCCGCCGCCCGGCATGGTCCCCTCCTGCGCCGAGGGCGGCGTCCTGGGCGTCCTGTGCGCGTCCATCGGCTCCATCCAGGTCAACGAGGCCATCAAGCTGCTCGCCGGCATCGGTGAGCCCCTCGTCGGCCGCCTGATGATCTACGACGCCCTGGAGATGCAGTACCGCCAGGTCAAGGTCCGCAAGGACCCCGACTGCGCGATCTGCGGCGAGAACCCGACCGTCACCGAGCTCATCGACTACGAGGCCTTCTGCGGCGTCGTGTCCGAGGAGGCCCAGGCGGCGGCCGCCGACTCCACGATCACTCCCAAGCAGCTCAAGGAGTGGATCGACGACGGCGAGAGCATCGAGCTCATCGACGTCCGCGAGCCGAACGAGTTCGAGATCGTGTCCATCCCGGGCGCCCGCCTGATCCCCAAGAACGAGTTCCTCATGGGCAACGCCCTGGAGGGCCTGCCGCAGGACAAGAAGATCGTCTTGAACTGCAAGACGGGTGTCCGCAGTGCGGAAGTCCTCGCCGTTCTGAAGTCCGCGGGCTTCGCCGACGCCGTCCACGTGGGCGGCGGAGTGATCGGCTGGGTCAACCAGATCGAGCCGGAGAAGCCGGTCTACTGAGCCGCGCCGGCCGGTATCCAGGCCGAGGCGGGGGCTCCGGGCACCACGGGTGCGCGGGGCCCCCGCCTTCGTCATGAGCAGACCTTGCCGTCCTCGGGCACCGTGCCGTCCAGCAGATACGCGTTCACCGTGGAGTCGACGCAGTCGCTCCCGCTGCCGTACGCGCCATGGCCCTCGCCCTTCCAGGTGAGCACCACACCGACGCCCTCGCCCAGCTCGTCCGCCATCTTCCGGGCGCCCTCGTACGGCGTGGCCGGGTCGCCGGTGTTGCCCACGACCAGGACCGGCTCCGCGCCCGGCGCGCTCACCTCCGGCGTGTCGGACTGACCGGGGACCGGCCAGTCGTGGCACCAGCCGGCCGTGTCCCAGCCGAGGAAGGACCCGAACACCGGCGAGATCTCCTCGAACTCGGGCAGCAACCGCTTCGTCTCCTCGATCGTCGGCCGCTGCTTGGCGTCCAGGCACGATATGACCCGTTGGGAGTGGGTCGTCGTGCCGTAGCGTCCCGAGTCGTCGCGCTCGTTGTATCCGTCGGCCAGTGCCAGCAGTTCCGAGCCGTCCCCCTCCTCCGCGGCCTCCAGCGCGCTGGTCAGCACCGGCCAGCTGGTCTTGCTGTACAGCGGCAGGACGATGCCGGTCAGTGCCAGGGTCTGCGTCAGCTCGCGTCCGGAGGACGTCGGCAGCGGTTCGGAGTCGATCCGCTCCAGCAGCTCCGCGATCTCCCGCGATCCCTGCTCGGGGTCCCGCCCGGTGGACTTCAGGTAGTTGTCGAGCGCCGTCTGGAAGCCGCGGGTCTGGTTCTTGGCGTGGCCCACCGTGTCGGCGCTCGGGTCGACGACCGCGTCCAGCGTCATCCGCCCCACCTTCTTCGGGAACAGATGGGCGTAGACCCCGCCGAGCTCGGTGCCGTAGGAGATGCCGAAGTAGTTCAGCCGGTCGTCGCCGAGGACCTGGCGGATGCGGTCCATGTCGCGAGCGGTGTCGGTGGTCGAGACGTGCGCCATCAGCTCCCCGGCGGCCTTCTGGCAGCCCTCGCCGAAGTCGGCCGCGTCCTCCAGGAACGTCCGCTCCTCGGCCGGTGTGTCCGGGGTGCCGTCCACCGACGACTCGGCGGCCTCGATGCTCTTGTCGTCGCGGCAGCGCACGCCCTCGCTGGCGGCGACCCCGCGCGGATCCCAGCTCACCAGGTCGTACCGCTCGCGCAGTTCGGCGGCCGTGGCGGCGTAGGACGGCATCATGGACACGCCCGAGCCGCCGGGCCCGCCGAAGTTGAACAGCAGCGAGCCGAGGCGGTCGTCTCCCGTGGCCCTGGCGCGAATCAGGGCCAGCCCGATCGTGGAGCCGTCCGGCTCGGACCAGTCCAGCGGCACCTGGAGGGTGGCGCACTGCCAGTCGTCACCCGGTGCGGGGGCGTCGCCGGAGGGCTTGCAGCGTCCCCAGTCGAGCGCCGTGTCGCCGCTCTTGCCGTCGTTCCCGGAGTCGTCGTCCGACGAGCCCCCGCCGCTGCAGCCGGCGGTGAGCAGTGCGGCGGCGACTGCCACAGCCGTCCACCGTGTGAAACGGGTCATTGCCGAATTCCCCCCTCGCTGGCCGTCCGCACCGTGCCGCGGATGGCGGTCAGGCCATGGTATGCAGATCCACCGCTCACTGCGGAAGCCTGTGGATAACGCTCTGACCTGCGACTATGCGGTGAACGCGAGGCTCGGTCACGAGCAGACGGTCCCGGCCGCCGGCACCTTTCCGTCCAGGAGGTAGCCGTGCACCGCGTCCCGCACGCACTTGTTCTTGCTGTCGTAGGCACCGTGCCCCTGCCCCCGGTACGTCAGCTCCACACCGACGCCCTCACCGAGGGACTGCGCCATCCTGCGCGCCCCCTCGTACGGGGTGGCCGGGTCTCCGGTGTTGCCGATCACCAGGATCGGGGCCGCGCCGGGGGCACGGACATCCGGATGGTCGGCGGCCCCGGGCACCGCCCAGTCGGTGCAGCCGACCATCCCCCACGCCAGGTACTCCCCGAACAGCTCGGACGCGGCCCGGAACTCCGGAAGCGCGCGCTCCACGTCCTCGGCGGTGTAGCGCGGTTTGTCGTCGGCGCAGTTGATGGCCACGTTGGCCGGTACGAGGTTGCTGTACTCGCCGTTCTCGCTGCGCCCGTTCATCGAGTCGGACAGCACCATCAGAATCGTGCCGTCACCGTCGTACGCCTGCTCGAGACCGTCGGTGAGGAACTCCCAGAAGTCCCTCGAGTACAACGCCTGGGCGATCCCGTTGGTCGCCGCGGTCTGGGTCAGCTCGCGCGGGAAGATACCGGGGATCGGCCTGCTGTCGAGGTCCTCCAGCAGCTGGGCGATGCGGTCCTTCACGTCCTGCGCGCTGTCGCCGACAGGGCACTCCTCGGTCCCCGAGACGCAGTCCTCGGCGTAGTTGTCGAGCGCGAGCTGGAACCCCCGCGCCTGTCCGAGCGAGCCCTGTTCCGCTGTCTGCGTGGGGTCGACGACCGCGTCGAAGACGGCGCGGCCCACCTTCTTCGGGAACAGGTGGGCGTAGACCCCGCCGAGTTCGGTGCCGTAGGAGACGCCGAAGTAGTGGAGTTCGTCGTCGCCGAGGACCTGGCGCATCAGGTCCAGGTCACGGGCCGCGTCCGTGGTGCGTACATGCGGCAGGACCCGCTCGGAGTTGTCCTCGCAGGCCGCGTTGAACTCCTTGGTGCTGTCCATGAGTTCCGTGCGCTCGGCGTTGTCGTCGGGGGTGGCGTCCTGCTGGAAGTAGGCGTCGAGTCGCTCGTCGCTCTCACAGATCACCGGTGCGCTGCGGCCGACCCCGCGGGGGTCGAAGCTCACCAGGTCGTAGCGGGTGCGCAGGGCCGCGTAGTCCTCGCCGAACGCGGGCAGCGCGGTGACGCCGGAGCCGCCCGGGCCGCCGAAGTTGAAGATCAGGGAGCCGATGCGCTCGTTCGCCGCGCCGCTCGACCTGGCCCGGATCAGGGCGAGGTCGATGGTGTCGCCGTCGGGGTCGCGCCAGTCCAGGGGTGCCTTCATGGTGGCGCAGCTCCAGGTTCCCCGGGGGCCGGGCAGGGGGGACGGGGCGCGCCCCCCGCCCTGCGCCTCGGACGGTGCCGGGCAGTCCGTCCAGCTGAGCCGCTGCTCCGCCAGGTCCTCGTCCTTATCGTCGCCCTCACCGCAGCCCGCCAGCAGCGCGGGCAGCAGGACGGCGGAGACGGTCAGGGCGGCGGCGCGCAGGAGGAAGGGGTGGGGCATGTTCCCATCCTGGCGTCGCCCGGGTCGGGACGCGCGGGACAGGGGCCGTACGAGGGAGGACGCCCCACCCGATCCGTCCACCGGGCCGTCCCCGCGCACAGCCCCCGCCTACAAGGCCGCCTTGCGCGTGAGGTGGTTGAAGGCCAGCCAGCCCGGCAGGACCGGCAGCCACAGCGTCAGCAGCCGGAAGAGCAGCACCGCCGGCGCGGCGACCTCCTTGGGGAGCCCGACCGCGATCAGACCGACCGTCAGGGTCGCCTCGACCGCGCCCACACCGCCCGGCGTGGGGGCCGCCGACCCCAGCGCGTTGCCCGCGAGGAACACGACGGCGACGCTGGCGATGCTGACGGACGTCGTCTCGTCGCCGAAGGCCCGGATCGAGGCGTCCAGGCACATCACGAAGCAGGCCGTCAGCAGCAGCATGCCGCCGATGCCGGTGATCAGCTTCTGCGGCCGTTGCAGCACGTCGAGCATGCGCGGCACGACACCCGCGAAGAGCGACCGCACGCGCGTGACGACGAATTTCCGCAGGAACGGCACCGAGGTCACCACGAGCACCAGCACCGCCACCGTCAACAGGCCCCCGATCACCGTGCGGGACGGGGTGAGGGAGGGCGTCTTCTCGGTACCGGTGAGATAGCCGAAGGACAGCAGCATCACGATGTGGCAGCCGAGCCCGAAGAGCTGCGACGCGCCGACGCTCGCCACCGCGAGCCCCGGCCGCACCCCCGCGCGCTGGAGGAACCGTGTGTTCAGGGCGACACCGCCCACCGCCGCCGGGGCGACGATCTTCACGAACGACCCGGCGACCTGCGCCGCCACGGTCCGCGGGAACGGCACCCGCTCGGGAACGAACCCGAGCAGGGCCATGGCCGCGGCGACGTAACTGGCGGCCGCGAACAGCACCGCCGCGGCCACCCAGCCCCACTCGGCGTTGGCGATCAGCGGGCCGAACTCGATGTGGGTGAGCTGCGTCAGCAGGAAGTACGCGCCGATGGCGCCGGCGATGACGCTGATCAGGGTCCGCGGCCGGACCCGCTCCAGGCGGGCCGGTTCCACCGGGGCCTGCGGCCTGATCCGCAGCACCTCGTGCCGGATCTGGGTGAGCAGGTCCTCCTCGCGCGCCTCCTCCAGGGCCTCGTCGATGGCCCGCTTCTCGGCCCGCTGCTCCGCGCGTACGGCCTTCTTGTCGGGCTTGTCGAGTACGACCGGGTGGGCTTCCTGCTCCACGCGGGCCGGCCTGGACTGCCGGGAGGCCTCCAGGACGGCCTCACGTTCGCGCTCCGCCCGCTCCCGGGCCAGCTTCCGCAGCGTGCCGCGCGTGGAGCGGCTCAGCGCGATGGGCTGGAGCATCGGCAGACAGTCCGCCACGGTGTCGGGGCCGAGGACGCTCAGCGCTGAGGCCACCGCGCGTTCGGCGCCCACCCTGAGGCCCAGCGTCACCAGCAGCTGGGAGGTGTCCATGCGCAGCAGCAGATCGCCGGCCGCGATCTCGCCGACCCGCAGATCGGTGAGGATCACCGTGCCGGAACGATCCACCAGGATGGCGTCGCCCACCAGCCTGCGGTGCGCGATACGGCGGGACTGCAGGGCCCGTACCTGGTCCCAGGTGTCGCGCAGCAGGTCGTCGGTGATCTCCTCGTCCGGCAGTGAGTCGAGGGTGCGCCCGCCGCTGTGCTCGTAGACGAGCATCACCGCGTCGGGGCCGAGTTCGGAGGTCGCGATCAGCTTGGGGGCGTTGGCGCCGGCGGCGATGGCCGCGTAGGCCAGCAACGCCTCCTGCTCGAGTGCCTGGCGCAGCGACTGCAGGCTGCTGCGGGTGGCGAAGCCGCGCAGGGTCAGGTTGCGCCACGCGCGGTAGAAGAAGCCCTGCGCCTGCTGCTCACGGTCGACGACCGTGACGTCGAGCGGCGGACCGTCCTCCAGGGTGACGAAGTACCGGCGTCCCCGGTCCCCGGTCTCGGAGGCGTCGCCGGACTCCACCCGGGACGCGGTCACGGGGCGGAAGCCGACGGTCCGGAGGCCCGCCATCAGGGTGCGGCCGGTGGGGCGCACATTGGGTGAACCGACGGCGTAGAGGGTGCCGTAGGCGACGGTCCAGCCGATCAGGACCGTCAGGATGATCGAGAACGGTGTCGTGTACCCGGTGACGAGCATCGAGAAGGCGTCGAGGAGCAGCACCACCCACAGCACCGCGCGCCACCGGGGCCGGCGGGACATGCCGACGGCCGTCATGTACGCGATCACCGGGGCCAGATAGCCGTGTACCGGGTCGGTGAGGGCGTGGATGTCGCCGGGGGAGGGCTGGGTGAGCGCCTCCTGGATCGAGTCCGGGGCGGCACGCGCGACCCACAGGTCGGTGGCGAGTGTCACACCGTGCGCGAGCACGGCGGCGAGTACGCCGTCGGCGATCCGCAGTCCGTCCCGCTTGATCAGCCGCTCGATGGCGAAGGCCACCGGGACCAGGAGGATCGCGATGCTGGAGGCCAGCCCCGCGATCTTGATGAGCAGGTCGGGAGCCTGCCCGGTGCCCTTGTTGATGTCCTGTTCCAGGCCCGACGTGGTGCCGTGGGCGAACGCGGCGATCGCCAGCAGCACCACCACGGCGAGTACGCCCGCCAGGAGTCGCATGAGGTCGGAGGGGCGGTGCACGCGCGCGGGGAGCAGCGGTTCGTCGCCCTCCACCTCGTCGATGTGCGCCGTCTCGGGCTCGGCGGTGTGCGGGCGCGAGGAGGCGTCAGGGGTGCCCTCCGGGTCCTCCTGGGGGTGCGCACCCTGCTGCTTCATCGTCTCTTCTCGATCTTGTATCACCTGTCACCGCCCGCACGATGGTGGCATGCCGTACCGGCACAAGGGGGCATCAGGGTCCTCATGCGGGGCGGCACAGTCTGCCCGAAGCGCCGTCCCGGGGCGAGCCGTGCGCACGCGCGTGAGCGCGTCGCGTTGTCGGTGGGGTGGGGCAGGATGGGCCGGATGAGCCAGGAGAGCCTTCCGCCGGACGGCGGCCCGGAGCACCCGGAGGCGCTGCCCGAGTACGCCGAGCGGGTCCTCGAGGTGGCCGAGCTGATTCCGCCGGGACGTGTCATGACATACGGGGACGTGGCCGAGTGGCTGGACGAGGGAGGTCCTCGGCAGGTGGGGCGCGTGATGGCCCTGTACGGGGGCGCCGTCCCGTGGTGGCGTGTCGTCCGCGCGGACGGCGTGCTGCTGCCGGGCCACGAGCTGAGAGCCCTCGGCCACTACCGCGCGGAGGGCACGCCCCTGAAGGAGGCCGGCCGGTCCGCGGAGGGGCATGTGCCGCGCCTCGACATGAGGCGGGCGCGGTGGGACGGCGGTGGGCACACCGTGGGTCACACCTGACAGCTTCCGCCATAGCGCACGCCGCCGTGTGACCTGTGATCCCTCAGGGGGAAATGGGACACATGCGTGGCATGACGTACGTTCGTGAGGCGAGGGACATGCGTGGCAAGAGTGCCCGGAGGGAAGAAGCGGAAGTCCTGCTTCCGCACTTTTCACCGGCGTAGCGTCGGCTGCGCGTGACCCCCTCACCCCGCACCCACCGCCCCGCACGCGCGGCGAACGGCCCCACAGCACACCCACCAGGACCGGCGAACCACGTGAGCTCCTCTTCCTCCAGCAGCGGCCTGTCGCACCCCCAGGTGCGGCGGGGGAATCGTGGCGCTTACCGACTGGTCCGTACCCCGCCGGCTCGCGGGAATCCCCCTCGGCTGGACGCCGCACAGCGCTCCGTGGTTGAGCACGAGACCGGCCCGCTGCTCGTTCTCGCAGGTCCGGGCACCGGAAAGACCACCACACTGGTCGAGTCCGTGGCCGCGCGGATCGCCCGTGGCGGGGACCCCGAACGCATCCTGGTGCTGACGTTCAGCCGCAAGGCGGCCGTCGAGCTGCGCGACCGCATGGCCCTGCGCATCGGGGCCGCGCACGCCCCGCAGGCGACGACCTTCCACTCGTTCTGCTACGCCCTGGTCCGCGCCCACCAGGACAGCGACCTCTTCGTGGAGCCGCTGCGGCTGCTGTCCGGACCCGAGCAGGACGTCACCGTGCGCGAGCTGCTCGCCGGCCAGGTGGACCTGGAGCGGCTCGGCCTCGCCCATGTGCGCTGGCCGGACGAGCTGCGCGCCTGCCTCACCACCCGCGGCTTCGCCGACGAGGTCCGCGCGGTGCTCGCCCGCAGCCGCGAACTCGGCCTCGGCCCCGACGCCCTGGACGCCTTCGCCCGCCGCATCGGACGCCCCGACTGGCGCGCCGCCTCCGCCTTCCTCGCCGAGTACCTCGACGTCCTCGATCTGCAGGGCGTCCTCGACTACGCCGAACTGGTCCACCGCGCGGTGCTCCTCGCCCGCCGCCCCGAGACCGCCGGGCAGCTCGCCGCGCGGTACGACGCCGTCTACGTCGACGAGTACCAGGACACCGACCCCGCCCAGGTGCGGCTGCTGCACGCCCTGGCCGGCGGGCGCACCCTCGTCGCCTTCGGGGACCCCGACCAGTCGATCTACGCGTTCCGGGGCGCGGACGTCAACGGCATCCTGGAGTTCCCGCACGCGTTCCCCCGCGCGGACGGCCGCCCCGCCCCGGTCGAGGTGCTGCGCACCTCCCGGCGCTCGGGCGCCGCCCTGCTGGAGGCCACCCGGCGGGTGACCCGGCGCATGCCGCTGCCCCGCCTGCCCGCCGACAAGGCCCGCGCCCACCGGGAACTCGGTCCGGTACGGGACGGCGGCCGGGTGGAGGTGTACACCTACCCGACGTCCGGTACGGAGCTGGACAACATCGCCGACATCCTGCGCCGCGCGCGCCTGGAGGACGGCGTCCCCTGGAACGAGATGGCCGTGCTGGTGCGCGCCGGCGCCCGCACCCTCCCCGCGGTCCGCCGCGCGCTCACCTCGGCCGGTGTCCCCGTGGACGTCGACGGCGACGACCTGCCCCTGCGCCACGAACCGGCGGTGGCCCCGCTGCTGACGGCCCTGCGCGCGGTGGCGACCGCGGAGGCGGGCGACCGCGACGACACCGCGGACGCGTCCGGGGCGGACGCCGAGGCGGAACCCTGCTGGCTCGACACCGAGACCGCGCTCACACTGCTCGCCTCCCCCCTCGCCGGCATGGACGCCGCCGACCTGCGCCGCCTCGGACGGGCCCTGCGCGAGGAGGAGCGGGCGGCGGGCAACCCGCTGCCCCCGCCCTCGGACGAGCTGCTCGCGCGTGCGCTGGCCGAGCCGGAGCGGCTCGCCGTGCACGACCCCGCCTACGCGCGGGGCGCCCAGCGTCTCGGCGCCCTGCTGCGCCGGGCCCGTGAACGCCTGGCGGGCGGCGGTACGGCGGAAGAGGCCCTGTGGGACCTCTGGGACGGCACGCCGTGGCCCCAGCGGCTGGAGCGCTCCGCGCGGCGCGGCGGCGCGGCCGGCCGCAACGCCGACCGGGACCTCGACGCCGTGTGCGCCCTGTTCGCCACCGCCGCCCGCGCGGAGGAACGCACCGGCGGCCGCGGCGCCCTGAACTTCCTGGAGCAGATCGAGGCCGAGGACATCGCCGCCGACACCCTCACGCGCCGCGCCGCCCGCCCGGACGCGGTGCGCCTGATGACCGCGCACCGCTCCAAGGGCCTGGAGTGGCGCCTGGTCGTCGTGGCCGGGGTCCAGGAGGGACTCTGGCCGGACCTGCGCCGCCGCGGCTCACTGCTGGAGGCCGACCGCATCGGCCGTGACGGACTCGCCGAACCCCTCACCCCCGGCGCACTGCTCGCCGAGGAACGCCGACTGTTCTACGTGGCCGCCACGCGCGCGCGTGAACGCCTGGTCGTGACGGCCGTGAAGGCGCCCGCCGACGACGGCGACCAGCCCTCCCGCTTCCTCACCGAACTCGGCGTCGAGCCCCACGACGTCACCGGACGTCCGCGCCGACCCCTGTCCGTCGCCGCGCTCGTCGCCGAACTGCGCGCCACCACGGTCGACCCACGGGTCTCCGACACCCTCAGGGAGGAAGCCGCGCTCCGGCTGGCCCGGCTCGCCGCCCTCGCCGACGAGGACGGCCGCCCGCTGGTGCCGTCCGCGCACCCGTACCGCTGGTGGGGCATGTTCGCACCGACGGAGAGCAAGGTTCCGCTGCGTCACCGCGACCGGCCCGTCGTGCTCTCCGGCAGCGCCCTCGACCAGCTCGCCAACACCTGCGCCCTCCAGTGGTTCCTGGGCCGGGAGGTGAAGGCCGACACGCCGGCGACCGCCGCCCAGGGCTTCGGCAACGTGGTGCACGTCCTCGCCGACGAGGTGGCCTCCGGCCAGACGCCGGCCGATCTGGCGGTCCTCATGGAGCGCCTCGACTCCGTGTGGAACGCGATCGCCTTCGACGCGCCGTGGAAGTCGGCGCAGGAGAAGGAGAACGCGCGCGTGGCGCTCGAACGCTTCCTGCGGTGGCACGTCATGGACCGCACCGGACGCACACCGGTGGCCAGCGAGCACGACTTCGACGTCACCCTCGAGGCGGGCGACTACGAGGTCCGCATCCGCGGCCAGATGGACCGCGTCGAAGCCGACGCCGACGGCCGCGCCTATGTCGTCGACTTCAAGACCGGCAAGCAGGCACCCAGCTCCGCCGAGGTCGCCCGGCACCCCCAGCTCGCCGTCTACCAGCTCGCCGTCCGCGAGGGCGCCGTCGACGAGGCCTTCGACGGGGCGCGCCCCGAACCGGGCGGCGCCGAGCTGGTCCAGCTGCGTCAGGGGGCCGCCAAGCGGGACGGTGGCGAGACCCTGCCCAAGGTGCAGGCCCAGGAGCCGCTGGAGGGGGAGTGGGTCGGCGACCTGCTGGCCACCGCCGCCGGCAAGGTCCTCGACGAACGGTTCACCCCGACCACGGGCCAGCACTGCGCCCACTGCGCCTTCCGGGCCTCGTGCAGCGCCCGGCCGGAGGGCCGGCACGTCGTCGAGTGACGGGCGTGACGCATCGCACCACCCACGCCGACCTGCGACGATGCGCTCCCGCAGCGCTCCGCCGGCCTCCGCTGTCAGTGTCCGCCGCTAGATTCTGCCTGTGCCCGCTCGCATCACCGATCCCGAACAGCTCAAGGAGCTCCTCGGCATCCCCTTCACCCCGGAGCAGACGGCCTGCATCGTCGCGCCGCCCGCCCCGCAGGTGATCGTGGCCGGAGCCGGCTCGGGCAAGACGACGGTGATGGCGGCGCGCGTGGTGTGGCTGGTCGGCACCGGCCAGGTCGCCCCCGAACAGGTGCTCGGTCTCACCTTCACCAACAAGGCCGCCGGTGAACTCGCCGAGCGCGTCCGCAAGGCCCTGATCAAGGCGGGCGTCACCGACCCGGAGGCCATCGACCCGGACAACCCCCCGGGCGAGCCGGTGATCTCCACGTACCACGCCTTCGCGGGCCGCCTCCTGACCGACCACGGACTGCGCATCGGCCTCGAACCGACCTCCCGGCTGCTCGCCGACGCCACCCGCTACCAGCTCGCCGCGCGCGTCCTGCGCGAGGCCCCCGGCCCCTACCCGGCCCTCACCCGGTCCTTCCCCGACCTGGTCGGCGACCTCCTCGCCCTCGACGCCGAGCTCGCCGAGCACCTCGTACGGCCCGAGGACCTGCGCGCCCACGACGCCGAGCTGCTGAGCACCCTGGAGAACACCAGGCTCACCAACGCCGACCTGCGCAAGGTCCCCGAGGCGGCCGCCGCGCGGCGCGAACTCGCCGACCTCGTGGAGCGCTACCGGGCCGCCAAACGCGAACGCGACCTGCTCGACTTCGGCGACCAGATCGCCCTGTCCGCCCGGCTCTCCGCTCTCCCCGAGGTGGGCCGCGTCCTGCGCGACGAGTTTCGCGTGGTCCTCCTCGACGAGTACCAGGACACCTCCGTCGCCCAGCGCGTGCTGCTGGCCGGCCTGTTCGGCGGCGGCACCGGCCACCCGGTGACCGCCGTCGGCGACCCCTGCCAGGCGATCTACGGCTGGCGCGGCGCCTCCGTCGCCAACCTCGACGACTTCCCCGAGCACTTCGCCCGGGCCGACGGCCGCCCCGCCACCCGTCAGTCGCTCAGCGAGAACCGGCGCAGCGGCGGCCGCCTGCTGGACCTCGCCAACGGACTCGCCGAGCCACTGCGCGCCATGCACGCGGGCGTGGAAGCCCTCCGGCCGGCACCCGGAGCCGAGCGCGACGGCACCGTCCGCTGCGCCCTGCTGCCCACCCATGCGGAGGAGATCGACTGGATCGCCGACTCCGTCGCCCACCTGGTCCGCACCGGCAAGGCGCCCGGCGAGATCGCCGTCCTGTGCCGTACGGCCGGCGACTTCGCCGAGATCCAGGGCGCCCTGGTCGCCCGGGACGTCCCCGTCGAGGTGGTCGGCCTGTCCGGGCTGCTGCACCTGCCCGAGATCGCCGACCTCGTCGCCGTCTGCGAGGTCCTCCAGGACCCCGGCGCCAACGCCTCCCTCGTACGGCTGCTGACCGGCCCGCGCTGGCGCATCGGCCCCCGCGACCTGGCGCTGCTCGGGCGGCGCGCACGCCTGCTCGTGTCCCACGCGCGCGTGGACGGCGACGACGATCCCGACCGGCGGCTCGCCGAAGCCGTCGAGGGCGTCGACCCGGCCGAGGTGATCTCGCTCGCCGACGCCCTCGACACGTTCCTCGAGACACCGCTCGACGGCCGCGGGGACGACGACGGACTGCCCTTCTCGCCCGACGCGCGCGTGCGGTTCGCCCGCCTGGCCACCGAACTGCGCGACCTGCGCCGCTCCCTCGCCGACCCCCTCATGGACGTCCTGCACCGGGTCCTCGCCGTCACCGGCCTGGAGGTCGAACTGTCCGCGTCCCCGCACGCCCTGGCCGCCCGCCGACGCGAAACCCTCTCCAACTTCCTCGACATCGCCGCGTCCTTCGCCGCCGGCGACGGCGAGGCCACCCTGCTCGCCTTCCTCGGCTTCCTGCGCACCGCCGCCCAGTACGAGAAGGGCCTCGACAACGCCCTGCCCGGTGGCGAGAACACCGTCAAGGTGCTCACCGCCCACAAGTCCAAGGGTCTCGAATGGGACGTCGTCGCCGTCCCCGGACTGGTCACCGGCACCTTCCCCAGCGGCCAGGGCCGCGAGAAGTGGACCGCCCAGGGCAAGGTGCTGCCGCACGGACTGCGCGGCGACGCCGACACCCTGCCGGACGTCATGTCCTGGGACTCCCGGGGGCTGAAGGCCTTCCACGAGGCCATGAAGGAACACCAGCACACCGAGGAACTGCGCCTCGGCTACGTCACCTTCACCCGCCCCCGCTCCCTGCTGCTCGGCTCCGGACACTGGTGGGGACCCAGCCAGAAGAGGCCGCGCGGCCCCTCGGAGTTCCTCCACGCCCTGTACGAGCACTGCGCCGCCGGGTACGGCGAGATCGAGGTCTGGGCGGACGAGCCCGCCGAGGACGAGGAGAACCCCGCCCTGCAGCGGGCCACCGACGACCAGGTGTGGCCCCTGCCCCTGGACGACGCGGCCCTCACCCGCCGCCGCGCGGCGGCCGAGACGGTCCTCGCCCACCTCGACCGCCTAGCCGCCCGCGCGGACACCCCCGCCACGGCCGTACACGACCCGGACTCCCACGACGATCCGGACTGGCCGCCACCGCCCGACGACGAGGACCCCCTCCCGGACGAGGACGGCGACCCGTTCGCGGACGCCGACCCGGACGACTGGGACTCCTGGAGCACCGACCGCCCCACCGTCCCGCACCAGGCGACGGCCCCGGAACCCACCGCGCACCCCCGCGCGGCGCAGCCGGCCCGCCCGTCGCGGGAGCCCGGAGCACGGCTCACCCCCGAGGAGGCCCGTACCGTCGCGTCCTGGGACCGCGACCTCGACGCCCTCACCGGAGAGCTGCTGCGCGCCCGCGAGAGCGTCACCGAGGTCCGGCTGCCCGCCTCGCTGACCGCCTCCCAGCTGCTGCGCCTGGCCGCCGACCCGGACGGCTTCGCCCAGGAGCTGGCCCGCCCCATGCCCCGCCCACCGCAGCCCGCCGCGCGCCGGGGCACCCGCTTCCACGCCTGGGTCGAGGCACGCTTCGAGGCCCTGACCCTGCCCATGCTCGACCCGGAGGAGCTGCCCGGCGGCGACGCCGAGATCGCCGACGAACGCGACCTGGAGGCACTCAAGGAAGCCTTCGAACGCACCGAGTACGCCCACCGCACCCCCCACCGCGTGGAGGCCCCGTTCCAGCTGTCGATCGCCGGCCGCGTCGTCCGCGGCCGCATCGACGCCGTCTACCGGGAGGACGACGGGGACGGGACGACGTACGAGATCGTCGACTGGAAGACCAGCCGCGACCGCACCGCCGACCCGCTCCAGCTCGCCGTCTACCGCCTCGCCTGGGCCGAACAGCAGGGCGTCCCCCCGGAGACCGTCACGGCCGCGTTCCTCTACGTACGCACCGGCGAGATCGTCCGACCCGAGGCCCTGCCCGGCCGCGCGGAGCTGGAACGGCTGCTGCTCGAAGAGCCGTCCGGTGAGATACCGCACTCCGAGGACACCGGCGCGGGCCGATAGGCTCGAGGACATGAGCCAGCCCGTTGACAGTGCCGTCAGCGCCGTCCGTACGTACATCGAGCAGCACCGCGTCGCCTTCCTCGACGACCTCACCGAGTGGCTGCGCATCCCGTCCGTCTCGGCCCAGCCCGACCACGCGCCCGACGTGCGCGACAGCGCCGACTGGCTCGCCGCCAAACTCAAGGAGACCGGCTTCCCGACCGCCGAGGTCTGGCACACCCCCGGCGCCCCGGCCGTCTACGCCGAGTGGCCCTCCGACGACCCCGGGGCACCCACCGTGCTGGTCTACGGCCACCACGACGTGCAGCCCGCGGCCCGCGAGGACGGCTGGGACAGCGAACCCTTCGAACCCGTCGTCCGGGACAACCGCCTCTACGCGCGCGGTGCGGCCGACGACAAGGGGCAGGTGTTCTTCCACACACTCGGAGTCCGGGCCCACCTCGCCACCACCGGCCGCACCAGCCCGGCCGTGCACCTGAAACTGCTGATCGAGGGCGAGGAGGAATCGGGCTCCCCGCACTTCCGGGCGCTCGTCGAACAGCACACGGACCGGCTCCGCGCCGACGCCGTGATCGTCTCCGACACCGGCATGTGGTCCGAGGACACCCCGACCGTGTGCACGGGTATGCGCGGCCTCGCCGAGTGCGAGATCCGGCTGTACGGCCCCGACCAGGACATCCACTCCGGTTCGTTCGGAGGGGCGGTGCCCAATCCGGCCACCGCCGCCGCCCGCCTGGTGGCCGCCCTGCACGACGACCACGCGCGCGTGGCGATCCCCGGCTTCTACGACGGCGTCGTCGAGCTCACCGACCGCGAACGCGAACTCCTCGCCGAGCTGCCCTTCGACGAGGGGCAGTGGCTGCGCACCGCCAAGTCCCACGGCACCCGGGGCGAGGCGGGATACAGCACCCTGGAGCGCGTCTGGGCCCGCCCCACCGCCGAGGTCAACGGCATCGGCGGCGGCTACCAGGGCCCCGGCAGCAAGACGATCATCCCGTCCTCCGCCATGGTGAAGCTGTCCTTCCGGCTCGTCGCAGGCCAGGACCCGGAGCGTGTGCGGGAGGCCGTCAGCGCCTGGGTGCCCGGACAACTGCCGGACGGCATCCGCTGCGAGATCTCCTTCAGCCCCGCCACGCGCCCGTGCCTGACCCCGCTGGACCATCCGACCCTGCGGTCCCTGGTCCGCGCGATGGGCCGCGCCTTCGAGAAACCCGTCCTGTTCACCCGCGAGGGAGGCTCCGGACCGGCCGCCGACCT
This sequence comes from Streptomyces sp. NPDC031111, assembly GCF_055570675.1. Lineage (NCBI taxonomy): Bacteria > Bacillati > Actinomycetota > Actinomycetes > Kitasatosporales > Streptomycetaceae > Streptomyces > Streptomyces sp. NPDC031111. The sequence continues at coordinate 1,360 of NZ_JBVIGS010000033.1, read as the reverse complement.
CCAGGACGTCCTCGGCGCACCGGTGCTGTTCCTCGGCATCTCCGTCCCCTCCGACGGCTGGCACGCCCCCAACGAGAAGGTCGAGCTCGACCTGCTCCTCAAGGGCGTCGAGACCACCGCCTACCTGTGGGGCGACCTCGCCGAGCACTGGCGGCACGCGCCCTGACCTCCCACGCCGTCCGAACCGGAACCCCGCGCGGGGCACACTGGAAGGGACCCGCCGCGCCCCGCGGGACCGGTCCCTCCCGCCGCACGTCCCGCCGAACCGCCCGCCGACCCAATCCGTTCCACCGGGGGAGTTGGAAGCACCCGTGACCACCTGGACCGACCACACCGCCGACCGCCCCATCTCGCTCACCGCCCCGAGCGGCATCGACCGGGCCGCTCACCACCGGCTCGACGAGGCATGGCTCGCGGCGGCGTGGAGCCACCCCTCGACCCGCTGCTTCGTGGTGTCCGGCGGCCAGGTCCTCATCGACGAGGCGGCCGACGGCCGTACCGAACTCGTCATGACGCCGTCCTTCGAGGCCCCGCTCACCGAGGCACACCGCTACTTCCTGGGCAACGACGAGGACGGCGTCAGTTACTTCGCCCTCCAGAAGGACTCCCTGCCCGGCCGCATGGACGACTCCGCCCGCCCGGCCGGCCTGCGCGAGGCGGGACTGCTGCTGTCACCGCGCGAGGCGGGGCTGATGGTGCACGCGGTCGCCCTGGAGAACTGGCAGCGGCTGCACCGCTTCTGCTCCCGCTGCGGCGAGCGCACCGTCATCGCCGCCGCCGGACACATCCGCCGCTGCCCCGCCTGCGGTGCCGAGCACTACCCGCGCACCGACCCCGCGGTGATCATGGCCGTGGTCGACGAGGACGACCGCATCCTGCTCGGCCGCCAGGTCCACTGGCCCGCGGGCCGCTTCTCCACGCTCGCCGGATTCGTCGAACCCGGCGAGTCCATCGAGCAGTCGGTGCGCCGGGAGGTCCGCGAGGAGGCCGGCATCAGCGTCGGCGACGTCGAGTACGTCGCCAGCCAGCCCTGGCCCTTCCCCTCCAGCCTCATGCTGGGCTTCTTCGCCCGCGCCACCTCGACCGAGATCGAGGTCGACGGCGACGAGATCCACGAGGCGCGCTGGTTCTCCCGCGACGAGCTCGGCGCCGCCTTCGAGTCCGGGGAGGTGCTCCCGCCGTACGGGATCTCGATCGCGGCCCGCCTGATCGAGCGCTGGTACGGCAAGGAGCTCCCGACGCGCAGCGCCTTCTGACCACACGGACACATAGGAGCGGGGGGGGGGGGGGGGGGGGGGGGGGGGGGGGAAGCACACCGGGGAAACGAAAAAGAAAAAAACACCCCTTTTCCCCCCCCCCC
>NZ_JBVIGS010000032.1:0-57289 GCF_055570675.1 Streptomyces sp. NPDC031111 | reverse complement strand
TGGTGAGCGTCCTGGGGGGGGGGGGCCCCCCCCCCCCCCCCCCTCCGCCCCCCCCCCCCCCCCCCCTCCCCCCCCCCCCCCCCCCCCCCCCCCCCCCCTCTCCCCCCCCCCTCCCCCCCCCCCCCCCCCCCCCCCCCCCCCCCCCCCGGCTCCTAGGCCACGGAGCGGAAGGCGGGCAGGTACCCGCTCGACTGGCCCACTGCCTTCGGGTGGTAGGAGTTGGTGATCGGGAGCGTCACGCTGTGGAGCCAGGCGTCACCCGAGCAGAGCTCGTGTCCGGTGAACTCGTCCACCACCGACGAGAAGGTGAACCCCGCGTTGGCCGCTCTCTTCGCCAGCACCCCGTTCAGCACGTCCGAGGCGTTGTTGATCGCGCCGCGCTCGGTCTCGCTGAGTCCCGCGATGCAACTGCCCGACAGCTTGTAGAAGCGCGGGTACCCCAGCACCACCACGTGCGCCTGCGGAGACCGGGAGCGAATGCCGGAGTACAGCGAGTCGAGCCTGCCCGGCAGGGTGTTCTGCATCTGGGAGATCGCGGTGTTCACCCGGGAGACGCAGGTCGCCTGGCTCTGCAGCACGCAGGTCTGCATGACGTCCGCGAAGCCGATGTCGTTCCCGCCCGCGGAGACGCTGACCAGGGTGGTCGACGAGGACAGCGCGCCCAGCTGGCCGGAGGACACGCTCGACGTCGTGGCGCCCGAACAGGCCACGAACCTGAACGACGAAGGGGAGTTGGCGTTGGCCCACAGTTGCGGGTACGCCTTGGTGCTGCGCAGGCAGTCACCGCTTTCCGAGGTGTAGCTTCCGGCGCCCACGCCGGAGGAGTAGGAGTCGCCGAGAGCCACGTAGTTGTCGCCGGCGGCCGAGGCCGGCTGAGCCATACCGAGCACGGTCACGGCACCCAACGCGAGGGCCGCCAGGGATGACCGGAGAGAACGCACTGACACGTGACAGTCCGCCCTTCACGAGGTGAGGGTCACATGGATGGTTGATGGAGCAACCATGGTTGTAGCAGGCCCGCGTACCGATCAGTAACACCCTGGAAAGAAGTCATCCGTATTGCCCGAATGATCGTTCGGCCGGTTCTGAACCGCGCGTTGATAAACCTTCAATCCGGCCTCTGAGGAGTGAAATTCAGGCGTGTTTCAGGCGCTCGTTCCCTCACTCCGACGGACCGTCGGGTCGACGGGGCGCGCCACCGGGCGGCGGGGGTCCGCCGCGCGGGTGATGGCCGACTCGACGGCGGCGATGCGGTCGCCGAGGAGGGCGAGAGCGGCCACCGCCCGGGACAGCGCGTCCTCGTCCGGGGCGCGGACCTGGGCCGCTTTCAACTCGGCCCAGCGGCGGGACTGTTCGGGGGTGAGGGTGCCGCGCAGTTCGGCGAGTTTCAGGAGGTTCGACTCGGTGCCGGTGGTGAGGGTCTGGGCCTCGGCCGTGTAGTGGTCGTCGATGACGGCGCTCAGCTCAGCGTCGTTCATGACGGGCTGCACTCGCTGGGCGATCTTGTTCATGTTGCGGTAGGAGCCCTGGAGCCGGAACGGCGGCTCGGTGCGGGTGTCGTCGGACTGGGCGGCGGAGGCGATGTAGGCCGCGTTGACGGCGAGGACCGTGCGGCGGGCGGTCAGCAGATGGCGCAGTACGGCGAGGATCCGGTCCAGTTCGGTGGGGGCGTACGGGTGGATCAGCCGGTCCGCGCGGGCCGTGGGGTCGTGCTCGGCGAGGCGGATCAGCAGGTCCAGGTCGGCGCGGTCGCGCCCGGCGAGCGGCGCGAGCACCGGGTTGGCGGTGAGCGCGTTCTCCAGGAAGCTCAGCGCGAACACGTCCTCCTTGCCGGTGAGGACGTCGCCGAGGTTCCACACGTCCGCGCGGTTGGCGAGCATGTCGGGCACCCGGAAGACCTCGCCGGACTCGGTGTAGGGGTTGCCGGCCATGCAGACCGCGAACCGCTTGCCCCGCAGGTCGTAGGTGCGCGGCTCGCCCTCCCACACGCCCTCCACGCGGCGGGTGGCGTCGCACAGCGGGATGAACTTCTGGAGCAACTCGGGCGAGGTGTGCTGGATGTCGTCGAGGTGGAGGAGGGTGTTGTTGCCCGCCGCGAGGGCGAAGTTGATCTTCTCGATCTCCTGGCGGGCGGTGGCGTTCGGCGCCTCGGCCGGGTCGAGCGAGGTGACGGTGTGGCCGAGCGCGGGACCGCTGACCTTGACCAGGACGAGTCCGAGGCGGTCGGCGACGTACTCCATGAGGGTCGTCTTGCCGTAGCCGGGCGGGGAGACGAGCAGCAGCAGGCCGCCGGTGCCGGTGCGACCGGACTCGCCGGTGGTGCCCAGCTGTTTGGCGAGGCTGTCGCCGATCAGCGGGAGGTAGACCTCGTCGACCAGCCGGTTGCGGACGAACGACGACATCACGCGCGGCCGGTGGTCGTCCAGACGCAGCCGGGCGCGCTCGGCGGACACCAGGGCGGTGCGGCGGCGCTGGAAGGCGCGGAAGGCGGGCACGTCCCGCTCCCGGAACTCCCGGGTGCGGGCGAGGAATTCGTCCAGGCGGAGGGTGAGCGAGCGGTCGGTGATCCGGGGGTGGGTGCCGAGCAGGCCCCGCGCCGTGACGGTCAGGGGTGCGTCGTACGTGTGGCGGGGCACCTCGGGGCAGAGTTCGGCGGCCACCGCCTCCGCGAGGTCACCGGCGGTGACCTGGTCGCCGGTGGTCGCGGCGTACGCGGTCAGCCAGGCCTCGACGAGCTGGCGGCGGGCGGTGAGGCCGGCGAGGGCGGGCAGGTCCTCGTCGTACGCCGCGCCGGCGGCCGTGCGGCGGAACGTGTCGAGCAGTTCGCGGGTGCGGGCGCCGATGACGAAGCCCTCGGGGCCGGTGGTCAGTTCGTCGAAGAGGTAGGCGGCGCAGGCCTCCGGGCGGACAAGGGCGTCCTCGTCCCAGTTCCGTACGGCCCGGGCGAGCTCCTCCCGCAGCGCGTCGAGCGCGGGCGGCGGGCCGAAGGCGTCGCGGACGCGGGCCAGGGAGCGGGCGCGGCGGGTGAGGTCGGCGCGTTCCTCGGCGGTGGTGCCGTGCGCCCAGTACAGCAGGGCGTGGGCGCGGGCGGCGGGCGCGTGCCGCAGCAGTCCCGCGCCCTGATGGAGGGGCAGTACGGCGGTGAGGATCGCGGTGGCGTCGTGGTCGTGGACGCCCCGCTCGTACCCCTCGTCGTACGCCTCCTCGGCGGCCCGGCGGACCAGGGCGGCGAGGTCGTCGGCGGCGGTCAGGGCGTCGGCGCCGGGCTCGTGCAGCAGCCGGGCGGCGAGGTGTTCGGCCCGGTAGACCTCGGGCGACTCGGACGGCAGGTGGCGGTTCCACAGGGGGCGGTCGGAGAGGAGGGCGGGGTCGGTGACGGGGGCCCGGAAGTCGGTGCCGGTGAGGGCGAGCGCGAGCCCGTCGCCGTGCGGGACGACCGTGAGGTCGAGGGGCTGGGTGCTGACCGCGAAGCGGTGGTCGCCGAGGCGGATGCTGCGTCCGCCGTCCGCGTAGAGGTCGGTGCGGTCGCGCAGGGCGCGGGCGGCCTCCTGCCGGGCCGAGCGCAGCCGCCCTTCGAGCTCCTCGGCCCGTACCCGGTCGCCGAGTTCGCGCAGTTCGTCGGCGGTGCGGCGGACCTTGGTGACGAGCGGGTCGGAGGCGAAGTACGTGCTCACGGCGTCGAGGTCGGCGAGCGTGGCACAGCGGCGGGCGACGGTCTCCAGCACACGGTCGGCGGCGGAGGCGAGCTGTTCGGCGCGGCGGGCGCGGGCGTCGGAGAGGCTCTGCTTGCGGGCCGAGAACGCCTCGTAGATCTCGGTGCGCTTGTCGGCGAGCTCGCCGAGGACGTCGTCGAACTCGGCGAAACGGGACTCCAGTGACTCCAGCTGGCCGAGCACCCGCGTCAGTTGCTCGTCGCTCGCCTCCGGGGTGTCCGCCGCCGCGAGGGCGCCGGTGACCGTCTGGCCGAGCAGGGAGAGTTCGGCGGCGAAGCCGGCGCGTGCCTCCCGGTCGAGCAGGTTCCGGCGGTGGGTGTCGAGGGTGGCACGGGCGCGGTTGACGCCGCCCATCGCCTCGGCGACCCGCTCCAGGACGGCCGTGCGGACGGTGGCGTCGGCGATGTCGAGCCCCGCCACCACCTCGGTCACCGTGCGCAGTCCGTCGGCGAGTTCGTCCAGGCGGGCGGCGAACGGGGCCGCTTCGGCGGTGGTGGTGACCGACTCTGCGTCGGCGACGAGCCGCTCGACGTCCGCGTGGTGGGCGGCGAAGGCGTCCTCACAGGCGAGGAAGGCGATCGCGCGCTGCCCGAAGGAGGCGAGGTCCGCCTCGGCGCCGGCGGCCAGTTCGTCGATGCGGACGTGGTCCGCGTACCGCAGGTCCTTCAGGGTCAGCAGATGGCCCTGGGCGTGGCGGAGTTCGGTCAGCCCGGTGACCCAGGCGGCGGCCTCGCGGGGCTGTTCGCCGCGCAGCCGGCGCACCACCGAGGCGATCCTGTCCGCGGCCTCGTCGAGCGCGTCGGCGGCCCGGCGGGTGAGGTCGCGTACGGTCTCGAACTCGGCGAGCACCTGCTCGGCGGTGGCCCGCATCTCCGCCAGCGGGGTGCGCAGATCGCCGAGTTCGCCGTCCCCCAGCCAGTGGTGGGTGTCCAGGGCGCGGACGCAGGCGGCGACCAGGGCCGTGTACACCTCGGTGGTGGGGGTGGTCTCGGCGACGGAGCGGGCCAGGGACAGACAGTCGGAGATGCCGCGTACGAGGTCGGCGTTGCCGATCCGGGCCAGTGGTCCCTCGCCGGCCGGCTGTGCGGCGGCGTGGGTGTCGGAGTCGTAGGGCGAGTGCCACAGCTGGACGGGGTGGACGCGGGCGGGTTCGTCGCCGTCGGGGCGCAGCAGGGCGAGCAGTCCGTCGTCGAACAGGGCCCAGCCGTGGCCGGCCATCGGGGTGGCGACCGCCTCGCGGATGAGGTTGTACGACAGCAGCAGCCCGCGTCCGCGTTCGGGCGCGTGGAAGACGTACAGCACGTCCTCGCCGTGCGGCGAGCGCACCTCGCGTTCGAACTCCATTCCGCTGGTGTCGAGTTCGTACGTCTTGTGCGGGCCGGCGGCGAGGCAGTAGCCGCCGGGGAAGACGATGCCCTGGTCCTCGGGGAGGCGGCGGCAGCCCTGCCCGATGCCGTCGAGGCGGACGACGGACCGGGTGAGGGTGTTGAACACCAGGTAGCGGTGGGCGGTCTCCTTGTACGGGAGGACCCGCAGCAGGATCAGGGGGCCGACGCGCGCGTGGGCGATCTCGGCGTCGGCGAGGGACTGGAGGGGTTCGTCGACCGGTTCGGCGTGGATGCCGTCGGGGGTGCCGGTGTCGTTCTCGGTCTTGACGGTGAGGGTGCCGCCGAGGGTGTCGACGAAGACCTCGCCCTGGACGGAGACGTGCGGGTGGCGGCCGAGGACGTGGTCCTCGCGGGTGGTGGGCGTCCAGCCGATGTCGGCGGGCGGGGTGAGGGCGTGGTCGCGGTCCCCGCGCGCGTCGAGGAAGGTGGCGCGGCCGTCCTCGGTGACCGTCCAGCGCAGGACGCGGATGTCGCCGGCCTTCTCGCCGGTCTGGAAGACGGCGAGCAGCTTGCCGTCGACGTGGCGGAGCCGCAGCAGGCGTGCCTGGCGGTAGTAGCGGTGCAGGGCGGCGAACTCGCGTACGAAGTCCGGGTCGTCGAGGAGTCCGGGCACCGCGTCGTCGGGGAGGCGGTTCAGGTCGCGGTCGTGCGGGGCGAGGACGTCGCCGACCGTGGTCTCGGACTCGGGGCGGGGGCGGGTGTCGTAGCCGAAGAGCAGTACGCCGCCCAGGGCGACGATGTCGCGGGGCACGGCGGTGCGCTCGGTACGGAGCCGCTCGGTGCCGGTGAGGCGCAGTTCGGGGGCGCCGAACTCCTCCGCGCGACGCCGGTTCAGCGCCTCGGCGCGGCGGGCGAGTTCGGTGGACTGGGCGGCGAGGCGGTCACGCAGCACCTGGTAGGCGCCACTGTCGCCGCTCGTCCGGACCCCGCCCGCCCCGGGCCTGTCCCGGGGGCCGCCGTTCGTGCCCGGCGTCTCGCGCTCGGCCGTGTTCGTGGGCTCGTGGGTGCCGGTGGTCATGGCTGCCTCTCGAAGAGCGGCCGGGAGCCGCCGTCCCCTGTGCGGCGGCTCCCGGCCGAAGGTGGTCAGGACCTGCTGTGGCCGTTCAGCGCGGCCACAGGTGTGTCGGAGAGCCCCAACTCACCAGCCTTCTCGATCAGTTGCTGGAACCGTGCGCTGTTCTCGCCGCCGTCCTTCATCAGCCGCATCAGCAGGGCGGACACGGTGAGGTTCTGCACGTCGGACGTCGAGACGGAGCCCAGGATCCGGCTCAGGTCGTCGGTGAAGCTCGCCGAGCCGTCCAGCCAGGGACCGGCGAGGGCCCGTGCGGTCTCGGAGTGCTGGACGAAACCGTCCACGCCCTTGCCCAGCGCGATCGAGGACACCAGCCGGTCGAAGAACACCGACTCCCCGCCGACGATGTTGATGTCCGCGTTCTCCAGGCCGGTGGCGAGGACCGTGGCCTGCGCCTCGGCGACCTGCCGCTGCACCTCGAGACCGGCGAGCCGGACGTCCTTCTCGGCCTCCAGCCGCAGCCGGTACTCCTCGTGGCCGCGGGACGCCTCGTCGAGCGCGGCCATCGCCGCCGCCTTCTCGGTGAGCCCGGCCGCCTCCGCCCGCAGCTTGCCGCTGATGGCCTCCGCGTCGGCGAGGGCCTTGGCCCGCGCCCCCTCGGCCTCCGCGCGCAGCCGGGCCACGGTGGCCTCCGCCTCGGCGCGGCCCGCCTTCTCGATGACGTCGGCCTCCTTGTCGCGGACCTGGACGAGGGCCAGTCCCTCGGCCGCGGACTCCGCCTGGACGCCCTCGGCCAGCCGCAGCTTGGCCTGCGCGTCGAGGTCGGCGGTCTTCAACCGGGCCTCGGCGAGGGTGAGTTCCTCGGCGGCGCGGTGGGTTGCGGCCTGCTCGGCGGCCTCGGCGGCCTTGATGTCCTTGACCAGCTTCTCCTGGGCCTCGGCCTCCGCCGCGATGATCACGGCCTGGCGCTGCCGCTCCGCCTCCTCGACGGCCCGCAGCTTCTTGATCGACTCCTCCTGCTCGGCGACCGTACGGTCCACCGCCACCCGCTCCCGGATGACCTCGGCGATCTCCCGCTTCTCCGCCTCGACCTCCTTGTCGGCGGCGATCCGGGTCAGTTCGGTCTCCCGCTCCCGGGCGATGACCTCGAGCAGGCGGTCCTTCTCGATGCGCTCGCTCTCGACGGCGATGACCCGCTCGCGGTTCTTGGCGGCGACGGCGACCTCGCGGGCCTGGTTCTCGCGCTGCACGCCGAGCTGTTCCTCCGTGCGCAGGAAGGCGCTCTGGGCGCGCAGCCGCTCCTCCTCCACCACCCGTGCGGTCTCGGCCTCCTCGCGGGCCCGTACGGTCTCGATCTCCCGGCGCTGCTTGATCTCGGCGTCGGCCTGCCGGCGCTCCAGCTCCAGGATCGCCTCGCGGGCGTCGACGTCCTGCCGGGTGATCTCCTTCTGCTCGTTGCGCTGGGCCTCGTTGGTGCGGACGTGTTCCACGGCCGTCAGCTCGGTGATCTTGCGGATGCCCTGCGCGTCGAGGACGTTGCCCGGGTCGAGCTGGGTCAGCGGCGTCTGCTCCAGGTAGTCGATCGCGGCGTCCTCGAGGTGGTAGCCGTTCAGGTCGACGCCGATGACCTCGATGATGCGGTACCGCAACTCCTCGCGCTTGGTGTAGAGGTCGGTGAAGTCCAGCTGCTTTCCGACGGTCTTCAGCGCCTCGGAGAACTTGGCGTGGAACAGCTCCTGGAGCGTGTCGCGGTCGCTGGCCCGTGCGGTGCCGACGGCCTGGGCGACCTTGATGACGTCGTCGACGGTCTTGTTGACCTTGACGAAGAAGGTGATGCGGATGTCGGCGCGGATGTTGTCCTGGCAGATCAGGCCTTCCTTGCCGGCCCGGGTTATCTCGATGGTCTTCACCGAGATGTCCATCACCTCGGCCTTGTGCAGCACCGGCAGCACGACCGACCCGGTGAACGTCACATCGACCTTGCGGGTCCTGGAGACGATCAGCGCCTTGCCCTGTTCGACCTTGCGGAACAGCTTGGAGACGACGAGCAGGCCGATGAGCACGAACAGCAGGGCGACGCCGACGAGTACGGCGATGCCCACGGTGGCGGCATCCATGGGACACGTCCTTCTGGGCTGAAATATTGGCAGAAGTCAGGTGAAGTGATGCCTCGTTGGTGAGGCGGGTGAATGTCCGGTGCAGGAGGAGACGGCTCAACCGGCGCCGCGGTTCTGCGAGGGACGCGGCTCGTGTCGGGGGTGGCACCGCTCCCCTCCGGGTTCCGGACCGGGCACCTGCCGGTGCCCGGCACCGGAACCGTCCGCGGTGCTCCCCGCGGACCATGCTGCCCGCTCGGGCGGCGACCGCGCATTGCCGGAATCCGGCAATGTTCATTAGGGTCTTGATGCCGGTGCGGCACAGCCGAAGCGTCAGAGACGCATCAAGAGTTGGGGGCTCCGCGTGACGGATCCGGAGGTTCCGGAGCAGTATCTGGAAGGGTATGCCCACATCCTGACCGAGGTCGCGGCCACGGGCCGGCGCCTCACCCGGGACGAGGTCGCGTCCCGGCGGGCCCTGGGAGAGCGGGCCGCGGAGGCGGGTCTCGGTCTGCGCTCCCTCGTCAGCGCGCATCTGTCCGCCGCCCGCGAGGCGTGGCCGCGCGGTGCCGACTCGGCCGACGGGGCACTCTCCGCCGTACAGCAGGTCGTGGACGCGTTCGCCGAGGGGTACGAGCGGGCGCAGCGGCTGGCGGTGCGTCAGGAGGAGGCGATGCGGCGGGAGTTCATCGACGACCTGCTCTACGGGCGGAGTGATCTGGGGCGGCTCGCGGAGCGCGCCGAGCGCTTCGGACTGCGGCTGTCGCACGAGCACGCGGTCGCCGTCGCCCGGGGGCCGGTCGCCTACGACGAGGGCGACCCGGTGCCGCGGCGGGTGGAGCGCGCCCTGATATCCCGCTTCGGTGACCGCAGCATCCTGCTCACCACCAAGGACGGACGACTGCTGTGCATCGCGCCCGGGCACCAGGGCGAGGTGCTCACCCACTTCGCCAAGCAGGCGCACGCCGCCACCGACGGCGGCCAGGTCGCCATCGGCCGCCCGCAGTCCGGGCCGGGCGGTGTCGTCCAGTCGTACGAGGAGGCGCTGAGCTCGCTGGAGATCGCCGAGCGGCTGGGGCTCGACGAGCCGGTGCTGCGCGCCGCCGACCTGCTCGTCTATCCCGTACTGGCCCGCGACCGCCAGGCCATGGCGGATCTGGTGCACAACACCCTGGGGCCGCTGACCACGGCCCGTGGCGGTGCCCAGCCGCTGCTGGAGACGCTCACCGCCTACTTCGACGCCGGCTGTGTCGCCGCGGAGGCGGCCCGGCGGCTCTCACTGAGCGTGCGCGCCCTGACCTACCGTCTGGAGCGCATCCACCGGCTCACCGGTGCGAACCCGTCGGACCCGGCCCATCGCTACATGCTCCAGACGGCGGTGATCGGCGCGCGCCTGCTGGACTGGCCGGGCGACGGGTTCGCGGTGGCGTGAGGGTGCCGGTCAGTCCTCGACCAGGGTGATGCCCCGGTGCTCGACGGCGTGCGGGACGGGCAGCAGGACGATGCCGCTGGGGCGCAGTTCCATGAGGGTGGCCTCGACGTGGGCGGGGCCGTGCTCCAGCGCGCCGGCGGGCACGGTTCCGGTGTTCTGCCAGCGGTGCTCCTTGCCGTCGCAGACCGCGCTGGTGCCGCCGACGGCGTAGTGGAGCGTGGAGGAGGGCTTGGCCACCGCGGAGCTGACGAAGACCTTCCCTTCGGCGCCGTGGCAGCGGTAGGTACCGGAGAGGGTGACGCGGCCGTCGGCCATCCGGCCCTTCGAGTCCACCGTGACCGACTCGGCGGGCGGGTCGGCGGGGGCGGCCGACGCCGCGGTGGGGGCCGCGGCGGTGAGGCCGCAGAGCAGCAGCGCGGAACCGGCCGCCGCGCCGAGGAGGGGACGCACGGGCATGGGGGTCCTCCAGAATTGGGCGGAATGTACGGATTGAGTGATTCCACCAGTACCCGGCCGTGGTGTCCGCGGCCAGTCACCGTCATCCGTTCGGCGGCATGCCGGCACCGGCCGTCGGCGTACGGTCCCGGAATTGTCCGGGGGCTGTCACGCTTCGCGGAGAGCGGTTCCGATGAGTCGGCGGCCGGGGCATGGTCTGCCTATACGACCCATACGGATCGTTCCACCAATGTGGAGGTGCGCCATGTGTGCCCACCGGACTGACTGCCCGCGGACCAACGACTCCGCCACACATGTAGTGGCCGCACATGTGGTGGCCGCACATCCCGAACAGGGGTGGAGCCTGCTGTGCGACGGTGTGATCGTCTTCGACGACACCGGTGAGCTGCTTCCCGACGGCCGCGTGGTCGCCCCGCACCGCATCCCCGCCGACCGGCTCGCGGTCGCGGCCTGAGCGTCCGCCCTCAGGGCAGCAGGGCGAAGCCGTCGAGTTCCACCATCGCCCGTTCGTCCCAGAGGCGGACCACCTCGACCACCGCCATCGCCGGGTAGTCCCGGCCGGCCAGCTCGCGCCAGACGCGGCCGAGTTCGCGGGCGTGGGTGCGGTACGCGGCGACGTCGGTGGCGTAGACGGTGACGCGGGCCAGGTCGGCGGGGGTGCCGCCGGCGGCGCGCAGGGCGGTGAGCAGGTTGGCGAGGGCCCGGGTGAACTGTTCGGGCAGGGTGTCGCCCACCACCTTGCCGTCGGTGTCGAGGGCGGTCTGGCCGGCCAGGAACACCAGCCGGGAGCCGGTGGCGACGACGGCGTGGGAGAAGCCGGCCGGCGGGGAGAGTTCGGGCGGGTTGACGCGCTCGGCGGTCACCGGTCCTCCAGGTTCCTGTACAACTCCTTGGCGATGATGCCCCGCTGGACCTCGCTCGCCCCTTCGTAGATCCGGGGGGCGCGGACCTCGCGGTAGAGGTGTTCGAGCAGGTGACCGCGTTGCAGGGCCCGCGCGCCGTGGAGCTGGACGGCGCTGTCGACGACGTACTGCGCGGTCTCGGTGGCCAGCAGCTTCGCCATCGCGGAGCGCCGGGGAACGTCGGCGGCGCCCTGGTCGTACGCCGTCGCCGCCGCGTACACCATCAGCCGGGCGGCCTCCGTGCGCAGCGCCATCTCGGCGACCTGGTGGGCGACGGACTGGAGGTCCCTCAGCTTGCCGCCGAAGGCGTCCCTCCGGGCGGTGTGACCGAGGGTCGCGTCGAGGGCGGCCTGGGCCATGCCCACCGCGAAGGCACCGACGCTGGGCCGGAACAGGTTGAGGGTGTCCATAGCGACACGGAAGCCCCGGTCCACCTCGCCGAGCACGTCGTCGGCGGTCACCGGTACGGCGTCGAAGGCGAGGGCGCCGATGGGGTGCGGCGAGAGCATGTCGAGCGGGGTCCCGGTGAGACCGGGCCGGTCGGCGGGGACCAGGAAGGCGGTCACGCCGCGCGCCCCGGCGCCGGGGGTGGTGCGGGCGAACACGGTGTAGAAGTCGGCCTCGGGCGCGTTGGAGATCCAGCGCTTCTCCCCGCTGAGCCGCCACCCGGCCGGTCCGTCGGGGCCGGTCTGCTCCGCCGTGAGCGACAGGGCCGCGGCGTCCGAGCCGGCGGCCGGCTCGCTGAGGGCGAAGGCCGCGACCGCCGTGCCGGCGGAGACGCGGGGAAGCCACCGGTCGCGCTGGGCGTCGGTGCCGTGGGTGTGGACGGGGTGGGCGCCCAGGCCCTGGAGGGCGAGGGCGGTCTCCGCCTCCGTGCAGGCGTGAGCCAGGGACTCCCGCATCAGGCACAGCTCGAGGGCGCCCGAGGCGAAGAGGCGGGACAGCAGGCCGAGGCTGCCGAGTTCGGCGAGCAGGGCGCGGTTCACCCGGCCGGGTTCACCCTTCTCGGCGAGCGGCCGCAGGCGTTCCGCCGCCCACGCGCGCAGCTCCGCGCACCAGGCGAGTTGTGCCGGTTCGAGCGAGAATGCGGTCATCGCCGGTCCCTTCCCTCGCCACTGGGCCACTCCCGAGGTTATCGCGGACCGTTGACTGCCGTCACCAACGCGATACGCTCCTGATGCGAGCCCACCACGCCAAGGGGGCGAACCGTCATGAACCCACGGGCCACCGCGCACGTCGACACCTTCGCCCGCGATCATCTCCCGCCACCCGACCAGTGGCCCGAGCTCCGCTTCGACCTGCCGGAGCTCCAGTACCCCGCGCGTCTGAACTGCGCCGCCGAACTGCTGCACGGCCCGCCCGACGACCGCCCGGTGTTCCACACCCCGGACAGCCCGACCTGGACGTACGGCGAGCTGCGGGCCCGGGTGGACCGGCTCGCACACCTCCTCACGGGTGACCTCGGGATCGTCCCCGGCAACCGGGTGCTGCTGCGCGGTCCGACCACGCCGTGGCTGGCCGCCTGCTGGCTGGCGGTGCTGAAGGCGGGCGCGGTCGCCGTCACCGTGCTGGCCCAGCAGCGCCCGCACGAGCTGAGCACCGTCTGCGAGATCGCCCGGGTGCGCCACGCGCTGTGCGACATCCGGGCCGTCGACGACCTCGCCAAGGCCGAGATCCCGGACCTGTCCCTCACCACCTTCGGTGGCGACTCCCCCGGCGACCTGCTGCACCGCCCGGCACCCGACACGCCGTACGAGGCCGTGCCGACGGCGGCCGACGACGTCGCGCTGATCGCCTTCACCTCCGGCACCACCGGACGCCCGAAGGGCTGCATGCACTTCCACCGGGACGTGCTGGCGATCGCGGACACCTTCTCCCGGCACCTGCTGAAGCCGGTCGCGGACGACGTGTTCGCCGGCAGCCCCCCGCTCGGCTTCACGTTCGGACTGGGCGGCCTGGTGGTGTTCCCGCTGCGGGCCGGCGCCGCCGCGCTGCTGCTCGAACAGGCGCACCCCGCCCAGCTGTTGCCCGCGATCGCCGAACACCGGGTGTCGGTCCTGTTCACCGCTCCCACCGCCTACCGGGCGATGCTCGGCCAACTCGACTCCCACGACATCTCCTCGCTGCGCCGCTGCGTCTCGGCGGGCGAGAACCTCCCCGCCGCCACCTGGCGGGCCTGGCACGAACGCACCGGGCTGCGGATCATCAACGGCATCGGCGCGACCGAACTGCTGCACATCTTCGTCTCCGCCGCCGACGAGGCGATCCGCCCCGGGGCGACGGGAGTTCCGGTCCCCGGCTGGCAGGCGCGCGTGCAGGACGCCGACGGCACTCCCCTGCCCGACGGGGAGCCGGGGCTGCTCGCGGTGCGCGGCCCGGTCGGCTGCCGCTATCTCGCCGACCCGCGCCAGCGGGAGTACGTGCGGGGCGGCTGGAACATCACCGGCGACACCTACGTCCGCGACCCCGACGGCTACTTCCGGTACGTCGCCCGCGCCGACGACATGATCATCTCCGCCGGGTACAACATCGCGGGGCCCGAGGTCGAGGACGCCCTGCTGCGGCACCCGGACGTCGTGGAGGCGGCGGTGGTCGGGCGGCCCGACGAGGCACGCGGCCAGGTGGTGGTGGCGTACGCGGTCCTGAAGGAGGGCGCGGAACGCGACGCCGAGGCGCTGCGCTCCTTCGTCAAGTCCGAGCTGGCGCCGTACAAGTGCCCGAGGGAGATCGTGTTCCTGGAGGCACTGCCGCGCACGGCCACCGGCAAGCTCCAGCGGTTCCGCCTGCGCACCCCCACCGGGTCCGCGGAGGGCGGGGCGTGATGCCCGCGAACCGCGCCCGTCCGCACACGACTTAAGATGATCAACGTGTCCGACCAGCAAGCCCAGCACGCTCCGAGATCTCTCATCGTCACGCTCTACGGCGCGTACGGCCGCTCCGTGCCGGGCCCGGTGCCCGTCGCCGAGCTGATCCGGCTGCTGGCCGCGGTCGGTGTGGACGCCCCGTCGGTCCGCTCCTCGGTGTCCCGGCTCAAACGGCGCGGCCTGCTCGTCCCGGCGCGCACCGCACGCGGGGCGGCCGGGTACGAACTGTCGCCCGACGCCCGGCAGTTGCTCGACGACGGCGACCGCCGGGTGTACGCCACCGACCCGCCGGAGGACGAGGGCTGGGTGCTCGCCGTGTTCTCCGTGCCGGAGTCGGAGCGGCAGAAGCGGCACGTCCTGCGCTCCCGGCTGTCCGGCCTCGGCTTCGGCACGGCCTCCCCCGGCGTGTGGATCGCCCCGTCCCGGCTGTACGAGGAGACCAGGCACACCCTGGAACGCCTGCGTCTCGACGCCTACGTCGACCTCTTCCGCGGTGAGCACCTCGGTTTCGCGCCCACCGCGGAGGCGGTCGCCCGCTGGTGGGACCTGGCCGCGATCGCCAAGCAGCACGAGGCGTTCCTGGACCGGCACGCGCGCGTCCTGCGCGCCTGGGAGCAGCGCGCGGACACCCCTCCCGAGGAGGCCTACCGCGACTACCTGTTCGCCCTGGACTCCTGGCGCCATCTCCCCTACGCCGACCCGGGCCTGCCCGCCGACCTGCTGCCCGCGGACTGGCCGGGCACCCGCTCGGCGACCGTCTTCCGCGGTCTGCACGAGCGGCTGCGGGACGCGGGGGCGGCGTTCGTGGGCGTATAGCACCCGGCAGAACCCGCGGGGGCCGGTCGTCCGGGTTCAGCCTCCGAGGGTGAGCCGGGGTTTGGGGGCGTCCGTGCGGCCGGTGCGCGGCGGGCGGCTGCCCGCGCGGTACGGCGCCGGCCAGACCACTCCCGGGCCCTCGTAGCCCTGCTCGGCCGCCGCGTGCAGCGTCCAGTGCGGGTCGTAGAGGTGCGGGCGGGCCAGCGCGCACAGGTCCGTACGCCCGGCGAGGATCAGGGAGTTGACGTCGTCCCAGGAGGAGATCGCGCCGACCGCGATCACCGGGACGCCCGCCTCGTGCCGTACCCGGTCGGCGAACGGGGTCTGGTACGAGCGCCCGAACTCCGGTTGCTCGTCGGCCACCACCTGCCCGGTCGACACGTCGATCGCGTCGGCGCCGTGCGCGGCGAAGGCGCGGGCGATGTCGACCGCGTCCTCGGCCGTGACGCCGCCCTCCGCCCAGTCGGTGGCGGAGATGCGGACGGTCATCGGCCGGTCCCCGGGCCATGCCGCGCGGACCGCGTCGAACACCTCCAGGGGGAAGCGGAGCCGCTTCTCCGGCGATCCGCCGTAGGCGTCGGTGCGCCGGTTGGTCAGCGGGGAGAGGAAACCGGAGAGCAGATAGCCGTGGGCGCAGTGCAGTTCGAGCAGATCGAACCCGGCCCGCGCGGCACGCACGGCGGCGGCGGTGAACTGCTCCCGCATGTCGGTGAGCTGCGCCCTGGACAGTTCGCGCGGAACCTGGCTGCCCGGCTTGTACGGCAGGGGCGAGGCGGCGACGAGGGGCCAGTTGCCGTCGTCGAGCGGCTCGTCCATGCCCTCCCACATCAGCTTGGTCGAGCCCTTGCGTCCGCTGTGGCCGAGCTGCACACCGATCGCGGTGCCCGGGGCCTGCGTGTGCACGAAGTCCGTGATCCGCCGCCACGCCTCGGCCTGCCTGCCGGTGTACAGGCCGGCGCAGCCGGGGGTGATGCGTCCCTCCGGGCTGACGCACACCATCTCGGTCATCACCAGGCCGGCACCGCCCAGGGCGCGGGCACCGAGGTGGACGAGGTGGAAGTCGCCGGGGACGCCGTCGACCGCCGAGTACATGTCCATGGGCGAGACGACGACCCGGTTGCGCAGGGTCAGTCCGCGCAGCCGGAACGGGGTGAACATCGGAGGCGTATCCGGCGGGCAGCCGAACTCGCGCTCCACGGACTCGGTGAAGCGGGCGTCGCGCAGCCGCAGATTGTCGTGGGTGACGCGGCGGCTGCGGGTGAGCAGGTTGAAGGCGAACTGCCGGGACGGGCTGTCGAGATACAGCGGAAGGTTCTCGAACCACTCCAGACTGGCCCGGGCCGCGCGCTGGGTGGAGGCGACGACGGGCCGGCGTTCCGTCTCGTACGCGGTCAACGCGGCGCCGATGGACGGTTGTTCGTCCAGGCAGGCGGCGAGTGCCAGCGCGTCCTCGACGGCGAGCTTGGTGCCGGAGCCGATGGAGAAGTGCGCGGTGTGGGCGGCGTCGCCGAGCAGCACGATGTTGCCGTGCGACCAGTGGTCGTTGACGACCGTGCGGAAGGTGGTCCACGCCGAGTTGTTGGACCTCAGCGGGCGTCCGCCGAGCGCGTCGGCGAAGATCTTGGCGCAGCGCTCGATGGACTCCGTCCCGCTCGTCCCGTCCATCTCGTCGAATCCGGCGGCGCGCCACACCTCCTCGCGCATCTCGACGATCACGGTGGAGGCGTCCGCCGCGTAGGGGTAGCCGTGCAGTTGCATCACGCCGTGCTCGGTCTCCGCGATCTCGAAGCGGAAGGCGTCGAAGGCGAAGTCGGCGGCGAGCCAGATGTAGCGGCAGCGGTGCTCGGTGATCCGGGGCCGGAACACGTCCGCGAAGGTTTCGCGGGTGGTGCTGTGGACTCCGTCGGCGGCCACCACCAGGTCGTACGTCTCCGCCAGCCGGGCCGGGTCGGGCGCCTCGGTACGGAAGCGCAGGTCGACACCGAGGGCGCGGCAGCGGTCGTGCAGGATCTCCAGCAGGCGGCGCCTGCCGAGGGCGGCGAAGCGGTGTCCTCCGGAGGTGTGGCGGGTGTTGCGGTGGACGATGTCGATGTCGTCCCAGTGGACGAAGTCCCGCTGGAGGGCGGCGTAGACCGCCGGGTCGGCGTGTTCGATGCCGCCGAGGGTTTCGTCCGAGAGGACGACGCCGAAGCCGAAGGTGTCTTCGGGGGTGTTGCGCTCCCATACCGTGACCTGGCGGTCGGGGGCGAGGCGTTTGAGCAGCGCGGCGGTGTAGAGGCCCCCTGGGCCTCCGCCGATGATCGCTACGCGTAGGGGGTGGCTTGTCGTCCCGGGCGGGTGCGGGCCCGTCGTGGCTGGTCGCGCAGTTCCCCGCGCCCCTGGGGGGTGGGTGGTTCCGTTGGTTGAGAACATGCCCTTACCTCCCCTGCCACTTCGGTGGGCGCTTTTCGGTGAAGGCGGCGTGGAACTCTGCGTAGTCCTCGCCGTTCATCAGGAGGGACTGGGTGGAGGCGTCGAGTTCGATCGATGCCGCCAGGGGCATGTCCAGTTCGGCTGTGAGGAGGGCCTTGGTCTGGGCGTGCGCGAGTGCGGGGCCGTCGGCGAGGCGGCGGGCCAGGGTCTGGGCGGCGGCGTCCGTGCCGCCCTCGTCGGCGAGGGCGCTGATCAGGCCGATCCGTTCGGCCTCCGGGGCGCGCACCGTCTCGCCGAGCATCAGCAGTCGCGTGGCGTGCCCCAGGCCCACGACCCTCGGCAGCAGATAGGCGGCGCCCATGTCGCCGCCGGACAGGCCGACCCTCGTGAAGAGGAACGCGAAGCGGGCGCTGGGGTCGGCGACGCGGAAGTCGGCGGCCAGGGCGAGCACGGCTCCGGCGCCCGCCGCCACTCCGTGCACCGCGGCGATCACCGGGAACGGGCACTCCCGTACCGCCCGCACGACCTGGCCGGTCATCCGGTTGAAGTCGAGGAGCTGGGCGGTGTCCATGGAGAGGGTGGCGCCGATGATCTCGTCGACGTCGCCGCCGGAGCAGAAGCCGCGCCCCTCGCCGGCCAGCACCAGGGCCCGTACGGCCCGTTCCCGGGACAGCTCGGCGAGCAGATCGCGCAGGTCGGCGTAGGCGCCGAAGGTGAGCGCGTTGAGCTTGTCGGGGCGGGCGAGGGTGACGGTGGCGACGCCGTCGGCGAGGTCGACGCGCAGATGTTCCCAGCGGGGGGTGCGGGCGGCGGAGCCGGTGAAGGGACTCATGAGGGCGGCCTCCTCGGACGGGCACTGCGCTGCTCAGTGAGCTCTGTCCCATGAAGTTATCACCCATTGGTGACTGTCGTCATGGTCGCGCGATACGCCGTTCGGGCGCCGTCACGTCCGTCACGACTCGTCGACATACCGGTAACGGTGGGAGCGGGTGTGCGAGGCGGCGCGTGGACGTGGGTAAGCCGCTCGTTGCCGGGACAGAAGGCCCGGACGGCGCCCCGGCAGGGGTTCGGTGCCCCGCCCCCTCCGGGGGCCCGCACCGGGTGCGCCGTACCATTGGCAGCTGAAGCAGGAGCACCCGCTCCATGAACGGACCCGCTGTGCACGAACCTCCCGCCGCCTCCACCTCCTGGCGCGTCGCACTGCCGCACACCACCGCGGCCGTGCCCGTGGCCCGTGCGCTGGTCCGTACGGCGCTGGCCGAGCGGGAGCACCACGCCGACTGCGACACGGCGGAGCTGCTGACGGCGGAGCTGGTGGCCAACGCGGTGGAGCACACCTCGGGGAGCGCCCCGATAGAGCTGGTGGTGCGGCTGCTGCCGACCGGCTGCCAGGTCGAGGTGCACGACGCCGACCCGGAACCGCCCGGCGATCTCACCCGGCCGTCCCGGGGGATGCCCGATCCCTGGCAGGAGCACGGGCGGGGGCTGCTGCTGATCCGCACCCTGAGCTCGTCCTGCGGTCACCGCCCCACCGATTCCGGCAAGGCGGTGTGGTTCCGGCTGCCGGGGCAGCGGCGCCCGGTCTGATCCCCGGCCTTGGGGCGCTCAGGCGAGGGTCGCGACCAGGACCGCCTTGATGGTGTGCATACGGTTCTCCGCCTCGTCGAAGACCACCGAGTGCGCCGACTCGAAGACCTCGTCGGTCACCTCCAGGGAGGTGAGACCGTGGGCCTCGTGGATCTCCTGGCCGACCTTGGTGCCGAGGTCGTGGAAGGCCGGCAGGCAGTGCAGGAACTTCACGTCCGGGTTGCTGGTGGCGCGCAGCACGTCCATGGTCACCGCGTACGGGGCGAGGGAGGCGATCCGCTCGTCCCACACCGCCTTGGGCTCCCCCATGGAGACCCAGACGTCCGTGGCGACGAAGTCGGCGCCCGCGACGCCCTCGGCGATCTCCTCGGTGAGCGTGACGCGGGCGCCGCTGGACTCGGCGAGCTCCCGCGCCCGGTCGATGATCTCCTGGGCGGGCCAGTAGTCCTTGGGGGCGACGACACGGATGTCCATGCCCAGCAGGGCCGCCGTCACGAGGTAGGAGTTGCCCATGTTGAAACGGGCGTCACCCAGGTAGGCGAAGGCGATGTCCGTGACCGGCTTGGGGCAGTGCTCGGTCATGGTGAGGACGTCGGCGAGCATCTGGGTGGGGTGCCAGTCGTCGGTGAGACCGTTGTAGACGGGCACCCCCGCGTACGCCGCGAGCTCCTCCACCTTCTCCTGGCTGTCGCCCCGGTACTCGATGCCGTCGTACATCCGGCCCAGCACCCGGGCGGTGTCCTTCACCGACTCCTTGTGGCCCATCTGCGAGCCGGACGGGTCGAGGTACGTCGTCGAGGCCCCCTGGTCGGCGGCCGCGACCTCGAACGCGCAGCGCGTACGCGTCGAGGTCTTCTCGAAGATCAGCGCGATGTTCCTGCCCCGCAGACGGCGCTGCTCGGTCCCGGCCCGCTTGGCGGCCTTCAGCTCGGCGGCCAGCTCCAGCAGTTCGAGGAACTCCTGCGCGGTGAAGTCCAGCTCCTTGAGGAAGTGGCGGCCGGCGAGGGCGGTCGGGACAGTCGCCATGGGGGCGCTCCAGGAATGGGGGACACGAACGCTTGGAAGTGTATACGAACTTTAGTATTTCTATACGGCGTCTCGCTGGACGGGACAGCTCATGCAGCGCGGCCCGCCCCTGCCCCGGCCCAGCTCGCTGCCGGGGATCTCTATCACCTCGATGCCCTGCTTTCGCAGGTGCGTGTTGGTGGTGGAGTTCCGTTCGTAGGCGACGACCACGCCCGGTTCGACGGCGAGGACGTTGCAGCCGTCGTCCCACTGCTCGCGCTCGGCGGCGTGCACGTCCTGGGTGGCGGTCAGCACCCGGATCTCGCTGAGCCCCAGGGCGGCGGCGATCGCGCGGTGCATGTGCTCCGGCGGATGGTCGGTGACCTTCAGCTCCTTGTCCCCCGCGCCCGGCTCGATGGTGTACGAGCGGAGCATGCCGAGACCGGCGTACTGGGTGAAGGTGTCGCCGTCGACCATCGTCATCACCGTGTCGAGATGCATGAAGGCGCGTCTCTTCGGCATGTCCAGGGCGACGATGGTCTCCGCCGAGCCGGCCGCGAACAGCTTGTGGGCAAGCATCTCCACGGCCTGCGGGGTGGTCCGCTCGCTCATCCCGATCAGCACCGCGCCGTTGCCGATGACCAGCACGTCCCCGCCCTCGATGGTGGACGGGTAGTCGGCCTGCCCCTCGGACCAGACGTGGAAGGACTCCGCGCGGAACAGCGGGTGGTGCCGGTAGATCGCCTCGAAGTGCACGGTCTCGCGCTGCCGGGCGGGCCACCGCATCGCGTTGATGGCGACACCGTCGTAGATCCAGGCGGAGGTGTCACGGGTGAAGAGATGGTTGGGCAGCGGGCCGAGCAGGAAGTCGTCCAGCTCCATCGCGTGGAAGCGCACGGAGGTGGGCTCCGGGTGGGCGTCCAGGAACTCCCGCTTGGTCATCCCGCCGATCAGCACCTCGGCGAGCTCGGGCGCCGGCAGGGTCTCGAACGCGGCCCGGAGGTGGTCGGTGGCCAGCGGTCCGTACTCCTTCTCGTCGAAGACACGGTCCAGGACGAGGGCGCGGGCCGCCGGGATGTCCAGCGTCTCGGAGAGCAGGTCACCGAAGAGGTGGACGGTGACACCGCGGTCGCGCAGGACGTCGACGAACCCGTCGTGCTCGGCGCGCGCCCGGCGCACCCAGAGCACGTCGTCGAAGAGCAGGGCGTCCTTGTTGCTGGGGGTGAGCCTTTTGAGCTCGAGATCGGGCCGGTGCAGGATGACCCGGCGGAGCCGGCCGGCCTCGGAGTCGACGTGGTAGGTCATGCCTCCATCCTCACCATCCGGGCGCGTGTTCACCCCTGTCCCCGGGTTCTGGAAATCCGCTTCCGTCAGCCGCGATGGGCCGGGCGGATCAGCTCGGGCCGGATCAGCTCGGGCCGGGCCAGCAGCCGCCGTGCCCCGGGGTCCCGGGCCAGCGCGGCGCGGGCGACGATCCACCCGGCGAGGAGGTGCGGGTCACCGGGCTCGCGGGCCAGGCCGTCGTCGTACCCGATGAGCGCGGCGGCGGCGTCGCCGGCGGCCAGGTGCTCGTCCGGGGTGCGGGGCTCGGCGGGCGGGAGGGCGAAGGCGTGGGTGCGGACGTCGGGCCAGGGGGTGCGGTCGGGGCGGAAGCGGAGGGTGTCCGAGGATCCGTCGCCGGGTGGCACCGAGTGCCCCCGCGGGGCGAGGTTGCGCAGGCGCCATTCGGTGCGGTGCAGGGCGGCGGCGGTGCGGGCACGGGCCAGCGCGGACGGGGTCACGGGCTCGCGCAGCCAGGTGTCCAGGGTCCGGGCGAGACCGGTGAGCAGGGCGTGCCCGGCCTCCGTGAGACGTCCGCTGGTGAGGAGGGTGTGCACCACGAGCCGGCTCTGGGTGCGGCGCAGCGCGAAGTGGTACGCGGCCGTCTCGGCGTGCTCCGGGTCGGACAGCCGGTCCCGCCAGAACCCGGCGACACCGGTGAAGGCGTAGGCGCCGTGCAGCAGCCCGGTGAGGTGGCGCGGGTCCGGGCGCCACGGGGCGTAATGGCGCTCGGCACGGTCGTCGCGCAGCAGCGGGAAGAGGTGGATCAGCGCGGCGAGCTTGCTGTGCTGGAACTCGTGGACCAGCGCCTCGGCCAGGGCGAGCGGCGAGGAGGGGCGGGCGATGAGCATCGCGCCGTAGGAGTCGCCGCTGGACGCCGACACGCGGACGTCCGGCGGTGGCGGGGGCAGCAGGCTGGTGCGGGACCACGGGACGACGGCCCGGATCCGCGCGGGGTCGAGCCGTCCGGGCCCCGGACCGTCCGCGGTCGCGAGGATCGCCACGGCCTCGTCGAACAGCCGCTGCCAGGCCTCGGCCTCGTCGGCGTCCAGCCGGGCGGGCGGCACCGGGTCGTCGAGGTCGCGGTAGGGGTCCAGGTCCTCCAGCGGTATGGACACGGGGCCGACCGTGAGGGTACGGAGCGGGAGCCAGCGGGTGTCGTCGGCGGGCGGTGCCTCGTCCACCGGCACGGGCGCGGGACGGCAGGTCAGGGTCGGCCGCCCGCCGTCGCCCCCCGGTCCGCTCAGGGTCAGCTCGCCGGCGCGGGTGCTCGCCCTGCCCGCCGACAGACCGGCCGCCCCGCCGGGCAGCCGGGCGAGCCCGAGGCCCGGCAGGGACAGCGCGCCGTCGTCCAGCGGAACGCGCAGCGACGCCTCGGTTCCGGCGTGCAGCGAGGCGGTCACCGCGAGGGTGTTCAGCCTGGCCGCCTCCGCCCACAGGTCCGGCCCGGTCGCGGTGCCGTGCACCCGGCGCAGCATGTGCGCGATCCACGCGCCCGTCGTCGGGGCGAGCAGCAACCGCTCGACCGGTCCGGGCGCCCGCTCGGCCGCCTCCTTGAACACCCGCCAGGCCTCGGCGACGGGACTCAGCGGGGTGGGCAGGTCCCACAGTTGCTTCAGCAGGGTCCGCAGCAGCAGCAACCGGCGTGCCCGTTCGCCCTGTTCGAGAAAGGCGACGGCCCGGGTGGAGCCCCCGCCGGCGGCCAGTTCCGCGAAGAGGGGTTCGGGCATGCGGAACGGGCTGGGGCGCTCGCTGTTCATCACCGGGACCTCCGGTCGGTGGGCGGGCAGGGGGGAGCCCGGTGGGGCACTCCCCGCACGGCGGGAGCGGCTACTCGGCCCGGGCGGGTTCGCCGCCGCCCCGGATGCCGCCGCGGGACCGGAGGACCTCGGTGAGGAGACGGGTGCCGGGGGCGAGCGGAGCGAGACCGTCCACGGCGGTCAGGGGCAGCCCCGCGAGATCCGCCAGGTCCGACTCCCGGACAGGGGTACCCGCCGCGAGGGCCGGCTCCCGGGCGGCGGCTTCGGCGTTGCGCTGAGCGGGCGGCTGATGCAAGATGCGTCCCCCTTCTCGCACGGTGGCACGCGATGCCCCGTGTCCTTTGCATCCATCATGGCCATTGAAGACCGCATCGAAAACCGTACGATCACGCCACCCGATCATCGTTGAGCGGGCGAACATCCGACGGATCCGGTCAACTCGTCCTATAGCCCTACCGGTTGGGGCGCGCCCGCGGAGGCCGCGTCACCGCGCGGCACGCCGGCCGACCGCACCGCGCGCGTGTCACCCGGTGCCGGTGAGCACACGGGTGACATCCGGGTGGACCCCGCCGTGACGAGGCGGATCCCGGCGGCATCCGCCGGGATCCGGCTCCCGCGCGGCACGGTCCCGGGGCACAGGGTGTCGCGCCGCCGCGGAGCGGGTACGGCAGAGTACGGCCCGTTTCCCTGAGGGCCCCGGGGCGCGCCCGTACGGCCGGAAACAGTCCTTCCGGAACGGCGGCCCGGAAGTGCCGCGCGTAACCGGGGCGTCTTTCGAGGTCGCGCCGACGGCGCACGGCAGCACGGGAGGCGGCTGGACGCGTCGCCGTCCCACGGCCGGACAAGGCCGCTACCGGTGTGCCCCCTGTGACTCGGGTCAAGCGCGTGTACACCATCCGATGCGCCGTCAGTTGCCGTTTATTCTGGGAGAGTTGACTTCGCGCAAGCGTGCGACGACCCATCGGCGGACACAGGTTCGGCCGAACAAGTGGACCACAGGGGGACACATGAGCCCTGACGCGCTGATCGCGCATTTCGTGGCGGCCTCGGCCCTGATCCTGGTGGCCGCGCACGCGGCGGGCTGGGCGGCACGGAAGCTGGGCCAGCCGTACATCGTCGGCCAGCTGACGGCGGGGATAGCGCTGGGTCCCTCCCTCCTCGGCAGCGCGGCGCCCGGCGCGTACGAGGCGCTCTTCCCCGAGGAGATCGGTACGGCCCTGACCGGCTTCGCGCAGTTCGCCCTGGTGGTGTTCCTGTTCGCGGTGGGCTACGAGCTGGATCTCAAGCTCCTGGGCGACCGGGCGCGCACGGCGGTGGCGGTGGCGGCGGCCTCGTTCGTGGTGCCGATGGCGGTCGGCTCCGGGTGCGCGTTGCTGTTCTGGGACCAGCTCCGCGCCCTCGGCATGCCGCGCGATCCCTCCCCGTCGATGGTGGTGTTCGCCGGGATCGCCCTGTCGGTCACCGCGGTACCGGTCCTGACGGCCATAGTGCGGGAGAACGGTCTGGCCCGCACGGTGCCCGGTGTGGTGGCGGTCTCGGCGGCCGGCCTGCTCGACGTGGTCTGCTGGACGGTACTGGCCGGGGCGTTGCTGGAGAACGGCGGCGACCACGCGCTCGGCTGGCCGTGGCGGGTGCTGATCGCGGCCGGTTTCGTCTCCCTGATGCTCCTCGCGGCACGGCCGCTGCTGCGCCGGCTGCTGTGGCGTACGCACATGGAGCCCTCACTGCGGATGGCGCTGCTCATCGGCTTCGCCCTCGGTTCGGCCTGGGTGACGCACACCCTGGGGCTGCATGTGATCTTCGGGGCGTTGCTGGCGGGTGTGGTGACGCCCCGGGAGCCGGAGGACCGGCTCGACCCCGATCTGCTGCGGCCACTGCACGATGTCAGCTCGCTGCTGCTCCCGTTCTTCTTCGTGATCTCGGGTCAGTCCGTCGTACTGAACGGCATGGGCGCCACGGGATGGGCCGCCGTGCTGGTGGTGACCGCGCTGGCCGCGGTGACGAAGATCGGCAGCGGCGCGGCCGCGGCCCGGCTGGGCGGCCTGGACCGGTACGACGCGCAGACCGTGGGCATCCTGATGAGCGCCCGCGGTCTCACCGAGCTGATCGCCCTCAACGCGGGCCTGCACGCCGGCCTGCTGAGCGACCGGCTCTACAGCGTCCTGGTGTTCATGGCCCTGGCCACCACACTCTTCACCCAGCCGCTGCTGCTCCTGACCCGCCGCCTGGCCGAACGGCACACGCGCGGACGGACGGACGACCCGGCCGGCCCGGGGGCCCCGCCCGCCGCGCAGGGCGACACGGTCACCGCTCCGGTGCCTGACCTGGGCTGAACTCCCGGACCCGCCGTGGCTGTGCCGCCCCGGCGGGTCCCTGTCGCTCCGGTTACAGCGGCATGGGCGCGAGGTCGCACTCGATGCGGCGGCCCAGCCGGGCCGCCTCCAGCCAGGGGTGGTCGGCACGGACCACCCGGGTGAAGCCCTCCACCGCCTTGCGCTGCGTCTGGTCCGCCTCCGCGCCCCGGCCGAGCCCACGCAGGTCCAGGGCGAGGTTCGCGGTGCAGGAGAGGGTCAGCGGGTGCTCCGCGCCGGCGGCCACGGTGAGCGCCGTCAGATTGGCCTCGTCGAGCTCGTACGCCCGGTCGAAGTCCAGCCGCGCGTACGCGGTGTTGGCCCGGCCGATGTCGACGGTCCGCGTCATCACGTGCTCGGGACCCACGGTGGCCGCCAGTCTGCGGCAGGCGTCCTCCTCCAGTTCCGCGGCGCTGTCCAGAGCACCCAGCGTCCGCAGCGTGGCGGCGAGATTCGCCTTGGTCAGCAGGGTGTACGCGTGGTCCTCACCGAGCAGTGACGCGTAGCGCCGCACGCTCTCCTCACCGATCTCGCGGGACTTCTCGAGGTCGCCGGGGCCCCCGGCGATGCGCCGGTCGACGGAGAGGTTGATCGCCGTGGAGAGCGAGTCGGCGTGGACGGGTCCGTAGCGGGCGACGAAGCGGGCCAGGGTCTCCTCGGAGAGCTTGAGGGCCTCGTCGAGCGCCCCGTCACGGCGGCGGCAGACCGCGAGGTTGCGGGCCACGCGCAGGGTGAGCGGGTGCTGTTCGCCCATGGCGTCGCGGGCTCTGAGGTAGACGTCCTCCTGGAAGCTCCGGGCGCCCGGGTAGTCGCCGCTCTCCCGCATGTCGATGGCGAGGGCGTTGAGGGTGTTGAGCGTGAGGAAGCTGTTGGGGCCGAACATGTGCTCGCGCTGCTGGGCGTTCTCCCGGTCGAGGGGCAGGGCCTCGCCGAACTGCCCGCACAGCCGCAGGTCGACCCCCCAGCTGTGGGTGGCCCGCAGGGTGATCGGGTCCTCCGCGCCGAACATGCCGCGGGCCAGCTCGGTGGCCTCCCGGCCGAGGTCACGGGCCTCCGCGAACCGGCCCTGGTACCGGCGGGCGTCGGCCATCTCGCACAGGGAGTCGATGAGGTCCTCGGGGTCGACGTTGATACGCCGGGAGACCTCCAGGGCCCTCTCGGTCAGCGGGATGGCCTCGGCGATCTGGCCGATCTGGCGCAGGGCGAACGCGAAGGTCTTGGTGATCCGGATGACGTGGATGTCCTCCTCGCCGGATTCGTCGAGCCAGGCGTTCCAGGCCTGCCGGGCGAGGTCCGCGGCGCCCTCGTGGTTGCCCCAGTAGTAGAGGAAGAACACGGTGTCCGAGACGAGTTCCCGCACGAAGGTGTCGGAGCTGGTGACCGCCTGGGACGTCAGGATGTGCGGCAGCAGCGCCTGGTAGGCGGGCCATTCGCGCGAGGAGGCGTAGTGGCCCGGCTTGGCGGCGGACAGCAGCTGGTGGGCGGCGTCCCTCATCCGCTTGCGCTCGTCGGGGCCGAGCTTGGCGAGGAGCACCGTCTGGAGCAGACGGTGCATCTGGAGGGTGTCCGTCCGGGGGTCCGTCTTGACCAGCGAGAACTGGTTGAGGTCGCGGACGGCCCGGTTGAGTTTGATCGACTCCCGCAGCAGGGGGTCCACCTCGGGCGTGATGTTGACGCCCCGGCCGCCGCGCAGCATGGACCGCGGAATGGGCTCGGGTGCCATGCTGGCGCAGATGTCGAGCAGCTGGCGGGCGCCGGGGTTGTTCTCCTTGATCCGCTCCAGCGAGATGTCCCAGGCGGCGGCCACGGAGACGGGGTAGTCGGGAGCCGGGTCGAGGTCGAGGATCTCGGGGCTGCGCTCGGCGAGCAGGGCGAGGTATTCGTCGACCAGCATGCCGGTGACCGCGCGCCAGGCGCCCGCCTGCTCCACCGCGAGCGGCAGGTCGCCGAGGGCCTCGGCGAGGCGGTCGGCGTCCTCGGTGGACAGGTCCGGGGAGCGCTTCTGGAGCAGCTCGATCGACTCGTCGCGCTCGAACACGCTCACCGGAAGCGGGGTCGCCACCCGCTCCCAGGACCGGTTGCGGGAGGTGACGATGACCTTGCCGGGCCCGCTCGCCGGGAAGTACTGGCGCACCACGTCGATGTCCTCGGCGTTGTCGAAGACGAGCAGCCAGTCGTCGTAGGGCTCTCCGGAGCGCAGGGCGTCCAGGACCGCCTGGACCGACGTGTTGGCGGTGCCCTCCTGCCCCGGCTGGGCCACGCCCAGCCGGGTGGCGAGACCGGCGAGCGCGGCCAGGATGAGGCTCTCCCGCTCCGCGGGGATCCAGCAGATGACCTTGTAGTCGTGCTGGTGGGTGTAGATGTACTCCAGGGCCAGCTGGGACTTGCCCACGCCGCCGAGACCGTGCAGCGCGTGCGGCAGCACGGCCGCCGTGTCCTGGGCGTCGAGCTGCGCCTCCACGGCACCCAGCAGCGCCTGGCGGCCGACGAACGAGGTGTTCCTGAGCGGAACGTTCACCATGATGGCCGGCGGTGCGGTCGTGGTGCTCTGCATGAGCGGCTCAGCCTCCGGGGCTTCGTTTGGGGTCTCGGTCACCAGGCTCGGCAAGGATGCTCCCGCTGCGTCGTGAACGTCCGACGCTGGATGCCTCCCGTCCTGGTCGTCGGGGAACTCGCCGCCGTCCGGGTGTTTCACACTTCCCGGCGACCCCTCGGCCACCCGTTCGGACGAGTGGGGAAGGAGCCTGGTGACGTCGGGTTCGATGCGGTTCGCCCGTTCGGAGTACGGGCCCGAGAGGGCCCTCATCACGGCGAGCTCGCTGCGCCGCCAGCCCGGCTCGGCCGGGTCGGGCAGTGTGGTGCCGACCGGGTCGCGCAGCGCGGCGCGCAGTGCGACGCCCCGCTCGCCCGCGGCCGGCAGGTCGCCCAGCATGCTGACGGTGCGGGCGAGTTGGGACCGGGTGGTGGTGGCGAGCAGTGCCTCACGCACGCCGTCGGCGAACTCGGGCCGCCCCTCGCCTCCGCTGTCCCAGTCGATCAGCCCGCCCATCAGGATCTCGGCCAGGTGGTCGGGGCCGGTCTCCGGCATGACCCGGCGCCGCAGCTGATCCACCAGGTCGAACTCGAAGGGGATGGCGGCCAGTTGGGTCGCGAGACGGCGCGCGGCGGGCGTGGCGAGCGTGAAGAAGCGGCGTACGGCGGCGGCCGCGGCGCGCGGGAAGCGCGGGGCGCGCAGGCCGGGGGCGGGTGCTCCCTTGGTGAGGGTGCCGGCGAGGACGACGGGCAGGGAGCGGCGTACTCCGCGCTCGCCGGTGACGAGGTCGGCCCAGGCGGCGAGGGAGCCGGGTTTCAGGGAGAGCACCGGGACGGGCAGGGAGTCGTCGGCCGTCTCGGGCAGCGGGCGCAGGGGGTCGGGGCCTCCTGGCGGCGCCCAGTGCCCCAGGGCGTCGTTGGGCGTGCCGAAGCCGCCGGCCTCGAGGACGGCGGGGTGGGGGTAGAGCGAGGTGCGGTGGCGCAGGTGGGGCGGCAGGAGGTGGACCACCGCGGTGGGGCCGGAGCGGGCGAGCCTGCTCAGCAGCGCGTCGGCGGCGGGGGCGGCCCAGCCGTGGGCGAGGCCGTCGGTGACGGCGAGGAAGACCCGTCCGCCCCGGCCGTCGAGGAGTTCGGCCGGGTCGACGACGGCGCCGCCGCTGGCCCAGCGCAGGGTGGCGGTGCCGGTCCGTGGGAGGGAGATCCGGAGGGTGCGGACGCTGCGGAAGGCGCCGCTGTGTTCGGCGGCCTCGGCGAGTCCGGCCACCGTCTCCTCCCAGATCCGCATGGTGGGCGCCTCGTCGGCGAGCAGCACCAGGTCGAAGGCGGAGGTGCGGGCGGGGCGGAGGAACGGCATCCACATGCCGTCGGCGAGTCCCTGCTCGGCGGTGGTCTCCTCGTCGAGCTCCAGGGTGTCGCGGGAGGGGACGCGGCGGGCGAGCTGGTGCAGGGCGCGGGCGAGCAGGGCGGTGCGGCGCCCGGGTCCGTGCTGCGGCAGGTTGGCGTCGGGCAGCAGGGGCGCGCCGACGTGGAGGGTGGCCGTGCCCTCGGGGTGCGGTAAGTGCCCGCCGTCGGCCTGAAGCGGTCCCCGTGGCGGTCCCGGGGCGGCGTCCGGGTCCACGGAGTGGGACGGCTGCGGCCGGTCCGGCGTGCCGGGAGGCTCGGACGGACGGGGCGCGAGGGGCGCGGGAAGACCGGAGCCGGTCGTGAGATCGGCCGAATTCCTATGGTCCGAGGGAGTCGCGGAGGCCGGTTCGCCCTCCGTCCATGGCGCCGTGGCGGCGTTCCCCGTGCCGCCTGCGGCCGGACGGGTGACGGCCGGCTCCGGCGCCGACTCCGCCGCGGCCCCGGCGGGGCCGCCGTGGCGGTCCCAGTACGCGGCGAGCCACACCGCGTCGGCGACCTCCTGCCAGCGCGGTGTCTGCCGCTCCTCGCCGTCCCAGCTCGGACGGGGCTGCTCAGGGGCCAGGGCGCGCTGGAGCGGGGCGGCGACGACGGAGCCTCCGACCTCACTCGCGTACTCGACGGACTCGGAGAACGCCGAAGGAGGCGACGACCCCGATTCGAGTGTGCCGTCGCCGGATCCGGATGCGCGCTCCCTGGGAAAGCCGTTGTCCATTCAGCGGCCCTTCGCGAGGTCGCGGAGGAGCATTTCCACGAGCTTACGCCCGTCCCCGTCGACCTGGAAACCACCCATGGTAGTGATCTGGACAGCGTTGAGTAACTGGTCCAGGGAGTGCGTGCCTCCGGACTGGACGCGCTGGAGGAAGAGGTCCACCAGGTCCTCGCTGTGCCGCGTGCCGTCCCCGAGGTGCCGGCGCACCATGGCGAGAAGCTGTTCACGGGTGGGCGTACGGAGCTCCAGTGGCAGGCAGCGCCTGCGGAACGCGGCCGGGAACTCCCGCTCTCCGTTGCTGGTGATCACCACGACGGGGAACTCCCGGCACTCGACCCGCCCCTGCCGCAGCTCGGCACGGACGCCTGGGTCGCTGGTGTGGACGCTCGCGGTGTCGGCGGCGTCGCGGACCAGCTCCGGGACGTCATAGCTTCCGTTCTCCAAGACGTGCAACAAGTCGTTCGGCAGGTCGATGTCGCTCTTGTCGAGCTCGTCGACAAGAAGCACCCGGGGACGATCGTAGGGCAGCAGGGCGGTCCCGAGGGGCCCGAGCGTGATGAAATCACCGAGAAGAGGCGAAGTTTGACGGTCAGTCAATTCTCCTTCGGGTTCCGCCGTCCCGCCGGCACCGGAGGCGGCCGCGTCCCGCAGGCCCGCCTGCCAGGCGGCGATGGCCTGGGCACGGCCCATCGCGTCATGCACGTACAGGCCGTCGCGCAGCGTCGTGCGGCTGACGATGTTCCACTCCAGCACCCGGCCGAGCCCCAGTTCCCGGGCGATCACATAGGCCAGGGTGGACTTGCCGATTCCGGGAGGGCCGGTGATCAGCAGCGGCCGGCGCAGCAGCAGCGCGGCGTTGACGGTGTCGATCTCCTCGGAGCCGAGCTGCGGGGTGACCTCACCGGGCCCCAACCTGCGCAGCGCGGCCTCCGGGTCGTCGGGCGGCGCGGGCTGGAGCGGCGTGCCGCCGAAGCGGCGCCAGGGCGGGGGCTCGGGCAGCTTCACCGCGTCGCTCGGGGCCCGGCCGGTGGCATGGAAGATCCGCCAGCCGTCCGGGGACGTCTGCTCCTCATGCGCGGTCATGCCGATGCCTCCTCGTTGGCGAGATCGCCGTCGTCGGTGTGGATGTCGACCAGTCGTGTCGGATCGTCCCAGAAGAAGGCGATATGGCGCCCCAGGAGATCCGGGCTCTGTGCCGGGTCGACGGCTTTCTTGCGCAACCGGTGGATGGCCATGGGGATCTGCGCCGCGATCGGTACGGAGGCGAAGACCGCGGTGACGACCTCGCGGCGCTCCTCGACGAAGGCGCCCCGGCG
Organism: Streptomyces sp. NPDC031111; assembly: GCF_055570675.1. NCBI lineage: Bacteria > Bacillati > Actinomycetota > Actinomycetes > Kitasatosporales > Streptomycetaceae > Streptomyces > Streptomyces sp. NPDC031111. Next base: position 26,214 of record NZ_JBVIGS010000032.1, on the reverse strand, counting down.
GTCCCATATGGCCAGGGAGATGCCTTCGGCGATGGCGGCCTTGAGCGCCTCCAGGGCGGGCGTGTCGGCCGGGGCGTCCAGCACCACCGCGGTGCGTCCGGACTCCCCCGCGAGCGCGGTCTGCCAGGCGTCGAGCCGCTGGGCGTCGGCGCCCGTCCAGCCGTGCACCGTGACGCCGTGCTGCCGCAGTCTGCGCCAGCGGTCCCGCCACTGCTGCCGGACCACCGCGTCGTCGGTGCGCATCCGTTCCAGACTGCGCAGGTGCACCCCGTACTTCAGGCCGAGCGGCAGCGGCCGGCCGTGGCCGATCCTGAACCTCAGCCCGGCGACGTCGTGGTTGAGGAGGTCGTACGGCAGGACGAACTCGACGTACGTCGGCTGCTCGCGCCCGGCCGGGTCCGGTTCGGCGGGGGTGGACCAGAGCCGGGCACCCTGCTGGAGTGCGTGTTCGACGGCCTGGCCGAGGCCGTCCAGGGTGGTGGTGGCGGGTTCGCCGGGCTGCGGGTCCCAGTGGCCGGGGACCGTGTTGAGCCAGGGACGTACGACGATCTCGCCGGAGCCGTCCCGGGCGGGCTCCACGGCGACGATCAGACAGCAGGGGATGTCCGGATCGGCGGCGGACTCCCTGCGGGCGGCGCGGCGCTGTGCCACGGCCGCCATCAGGCCCGAGCGCTGGGCCCAGCCCTCGACCCACTTCATCAGGGCTCCGCGGTGCGCCGACGACGCGGCGAGGGAGGCGGCCACGTCGACCAGGAGCACCGCGGGCGGTAACCCGTCCGGCTGGGCGTTCCACTCCAGGACGTGCGCGAAGAGTTGTTCCGGCGAGAGCCCGACGGGCAGGTAGAGGCCGTTGAGTTCCTCGGCGAGGCCGTCCCTCAGCCGGGCGGCGGACACCTCTCCCTTGGCGTCGGCCAGCAGGGCGTGCGCCGTGACGGTGTCGTGGCCGGAGAGCGGGCCGGGCAGGGAGTCGGCGGCCGGGGCCGGTGCGGCGGGGGCGAGCAGCCGGTCGAGTTCGTCGGCCGGCGCGGCCCCTTCGAAGACCTCGACCACCCTCACCAGTACGCGTTCCCCGCCCGCCACGTTCAGCGCGGCGCGGACCATGGCCACCACGTCCTCGCGGAGCCGCACGCCGCGCACGTCCACCGTGCGGGCCAACTGTTCACCGAGCACGGCCGCGAACTGGACGCGCCCCTGGGCGTCCTCCATGCAACTCATCTCGCACAGGGCACCGGTGAGCCGGGACAGCAGTTCCAGACCCTGTGCCCGCGGCGCCCCGCCGTCGAGGCCGCCGAAACCCACGCCGTTCTCCACCGACTGTTCCCCCATGAGCCGGTTCGCCTGCCTGACCGACCTGCGAAGTTAGCACGGCAACTGACGGTTAGCCAGGGACGTGTGGGGCCAGGCGGAACGAAGTCCGGCCGAGCCCCCCTTACGGGTGACACTCGGCCGGATTCATTCGCCACCGATGCCGCGCGGACCCGCTACAACCGCGGGTCCACCGGCTCCGATTCCAGCGCCAGCACGGCGAAGACCGGCTCGTGGACCCGCCACAGGGGCTCGCCCTCGGCCAGGCGGTCCAGCGCCTCCAGGCCGAGCGCGTACTCGCGGATCGCGAGGGAGCGCTTGTGGTTCAGGAAGCGGGAGCGCAGCCGGGCCAGGTTCTCCGGGCGGGTGTACTCGGGGCCGTAGATGATCCGCAGGTACTCCCGGCCCCGGCACTTGATGCCGGGCTGCACCAGACGGCCCGCGCCTTCCCCGGCCTCCGACCTGACCAGGGCGTCGACCGGTTTGACGACCATGCCCTCGCCGCCGCGTCCGGTCATCTCCAGCCACCAGTCCACTCCGGCCCGCACCGACTCGGGGTCGCCGGTGTCGACGTAGAGGCGGCGGGTGGTCTGGAGGAGTCCGGTGGTGTCGTGCTCGACCATGCGGTCGATGAGCGCGAGCTGACGGTCGTGGGGCAGGCCGGCGAGGCTGCGGCCGCGCGCGGCGAGGATCTGGAACGGGGCCAGGCGGACGCCGTCCAGGCCGTCGGTGGTCCAGCAGTAGCGGCGGTACGCCTCGGTGAACGCCGTGGCGGTGCCGGCGCGTTCGCGCTGGCGGTGGAGCAGGCCCTCGACGTCCACGCCGCGGGCCGCCGCGCCCTCCAGCGCGGCGAGGGCACCCGGGAACACCGCGCCTGCGGCGGCGCCGACCGCCGCGTACTGGGAGCGCAGCAGACCGGAGGCCTTCAGCGACCACGGCATCAGCTCGGCGTCCAGCAGCAGCCAGTCAGTGTCGAGTTCGTCCCAGAGGCCGGCCTCGCCGACCGCCGTGCGCAGCCGGCCGAGGATCTCCTCCGTGACGGACGCGTCGTCGAAGAACGGGCGGCCGGTGCGGGTGTAGAGCGACCCGGTCGGGCCGTCGGCCCCGAACCTCTCGCGCGCGGTCTCCGCGTCCCGGCACACCAGGGCCACGGCCCTCGAGCCCATGTGCTTCTCCTCGCACACGACACGGGCGACGCCGTCCCGCGCGTACTGGGCGAACGCCTCGACCGGGTGCTCCAGATAGCCGTCGAGGTGCGAGGTGGCGGTGGGCGCCATGGTCGGCGGGAGGTACGGCAGCAGGCGCGGGTCGATCGCGAAGCGGCTCATGACCTCCAGGGCCGCGGCGGCGTTCTCCTCGCGGATCGATATCCGGCCCTGGTGGCGGGTCTCGACGACGCGCCGGCCGTGCACGTCCGCCAGGTCCAGCGGGCGGCCCTCGTGGCCGCCGGGGGCCTCGGTGCGCAGCGGGCGGGCCGGCTCGTACCAGACCCGCTCGGCCGGTACGTCGACCAGTTCCCGCTCCGGCCAGCGCAGCGCGGTGAGCTTGCCGCCGAAGACGGCGCCGGTGTCCAGGCAGATGGTGTTGTTCAGCCAGGTCGCCTCCGGGACGGGGGTGTGGCCGTAGACGACGGCCGCCCGGCCCCGGTAGTCCTCGGCCCACGGGTAGCGCACGGGCAGGCCGAACTCGTCGGTCTCGCCGGTGGTGTCGCCGTAGAGGGCGTGGCTGCGGACGCGGCCGGAGGTGCGGCCGTGGTACTTCTCCGGCAGGCCCGCGTGGCAGACCACCAGCTTGCCGCCGTCGAGGACGTAGTGGCTGACGAGGCCGCCGATGAAATCCCGCACCTCGGCACGGAACTCCTCGCTCTGGCCGTCCATCTGCTCGACGGTCTCGGCGAGTCCATGGGTGTGCTGGACCTTGCGGCCCTTGAGGTAACGGCCGAACTTGTTCTCGTGGTTGCCCGGCACGCACAGCGCGTTGCCCGACTTCACCATGGCCATCACGCGGCGCAGCACGGCGGGGCTGTCCGGGCCCCGGTCGACGAGGTCGCCGACGAAGACGGCGGTACGGCCCTCGGGGTGCTCGCCATCGACGTAACCCAACTTCCCCAGCAGCGACTCGAGTTCGGACGCGCAGCCGTGGATGTCGCCGATGATGTCGAACGGGCCGGTCAGGTGGGTGAGATCGTTGAAGCGCTTCTCGGTGACGACGGTGGCGTTCTCGATCTCTTCCACGCCGCGCAGCACGTGCACCTTGCGGAAGCCCTCGCGCTCCAAGTGGCGCAGGGAGCGGCGGAGTTCCCGGGTGTGGCGCTGGATGACCCGGCGGGGCATGTCGGCACGGTCGGTGCGGGTCGCGTTGCGCTCGGCGCACACCTCCTCCGGCACGTCGAGCACGATGGCGATCGGCAGCACGTCGTACTGCCTGGCCAGGTCGACCAGCTGACGCCGGGCGTCCTGCTGGACGCTGGTGGCGTCCACGACGGTGCGGCGGCCGGCGGCCAGCCGCTTGCCGGCGATGTAGTGCAGCACGTCGAACGCGTCACGGGACGCGCTCTGGTCGTTCTCGTCGTCGGAGACCAGCCCCCGGCAGAAGTCGGAGGAGATGACCTCGGTCGGCTTGAAGTGGCGGCGGGCGAAGGTCGACTTGCCCGAGCCGGAGGCACCGATCAGCACCACGAGGGAGAGGTCGGTAACGGGCAGGGCACGGCCCCGCACGGCGGTGTCGGTGGTCACGCGGCCTTCGCCTCCTTCACGGACTCGGTCACGAACACGGCCATCTGGGTGGGCGGCCCGACCTCGGGGTCGTCCGGGCCGACGGGCACGAACTCCACGCCGTAGCCGTGCCGTTCGGCCACCTTCTCCGCCCAGGAGCGGAACTCCTCGCGGGTCCACTCGAAGCGGTGGTCGCCGTGCCGGACATGGCCGGCCGGGAGGCTCTCCCAGCGCACGTTGTACTCGACGTTGGGAGTGGTCACGAGGACGGTGCGGGGGCGGGCCGCGCCGAACACGGCGTACTCCAGGGCGGGCAGCCGGGGCAGGTCGAGGTGCTCGATCACCTCGCTGAGCACGGCGGCGTCATATCCCTTGAGCCGTTTGTCGGTGTACGCCAGAGAGCCCTGGAAGAACTTCACGCGTGCGGCCTGCCGCTCCCCCATGCGGTCCAGCTTGAGCCGCCGGGAGGCGATGGTGAGCGCCCGCATCGACACGTCGACACCGACGATCTCGGTGAAGGACGGGTCCTTGAGCAGCGCCTGTACGAGCTGGCCCTGGCCGCATCCGAGGTCCAGCACCCGGGCGGCACCGGACGCGCGGAGCGCGGTGAGGATCGCCTCCCGCCGCTGCACGGCGAGCGGGGTCGGCCGCTCCTCGGACTCCGTCTCCTCGGCGACGGCGTTGTCGATCTCCTCGACGTCGCTGTCGTCCGTCTCGGCCAGGCGGACCAGCTCCAGCCGCTCCATGGCCCGGCGGGTCAGCGACCAGCGGCGGGACAGGTAGCGGCTGGTGATCAGCTTCTGCTCCGGGTGGCCGGGCAGCCAGCCCTCACCGGCGCGCAGCAGCTTGTCGACCTCGTCGGGGGCGACCCAGTAGTGCTTGGCGTCGTCGAGGACCGGGAGCAGCACGTAGAGGTGGCGCAGGGCCTCGGCGAGGGTGAGCGTCTCCGCCTCCAGGGCGAGGCGGACGTACCGGGAGTCGCCCCACTCCGGGAAGGCGCTGTCGAGCGCGACGGGCTCGGCGGTGACCGTCCAGCCGAGCGGCTCGAAGAGCCGGCGGACCAGTTCGGGGCCGCCGCGGGCGGGCAGCGCGGGCACCTCGACGCGCAGGGGGCGCGGCCGCCCCGGGAGCTCCGGACGGGCGTTGCAGACACCGCGCATCGCGCTGGAGAAGACGGCGCTCAGGGCGACGGCGAGCAGCGAGGACGCCGCGTACGGGCGGTCGTTGACGTACTGCGCGAGCGCGGCGTCGGGGGCGCCACCGCGGCCCTTGCCCTTGCCGCGCCGGACCAGCGCCACCGCGTCCACCTCCAGTAGCAGCGCCGCCGTGCAGCGCTCGGTGTCCGCCTCGGGGTAGAGGACGTGCGCCGTGCCGTAGGAGGTGGAGAACGCCTGCGCCTTCTCGGGATGCTTGTGCAGCAGGAAGCCGAGATCGGTCGCGGGTCGCTCCGCGGAGCCGGTGGTACTGATCGTCAGGAACACGGTGGTTACACCTCGAAACACCCTCTGAACTGCGCGTACACGCCGGATTCGGACGTGCGCTGCCAACGTACCGGGAACGGTCGGGGATGCCCCGGGAATTTACCGGCGCATGCGGCGGGGCCGCCCGTGGGTACGGACGGCCCCGCTTCTCGTGGAGCGCGTGTTACGACAGCTGGGACTGGACCTGGGAGGAGATCAGCTCCAGGTGGTCGAGGTCGTGCAGGTCGAGGACCTGGAGGTAGATGCGCCGGCAGCCGGTCTCGGCGTAGCGGCCGATCTTGTCGACGACCTCGGCCGGGGAGCCCGCGAGGCCGTTGGCCCTGAGTTCGTCGACCTCGCGGCCGATCGCGGCGGCGCGGCGGGCGATCTCCTGGTCGTCCTTGCCGACGCAGACGACGAGGGCGTTGGAGTAGACGAGGTCGCCGGGGTCGCGGCCGGCCTCCTGGGCGGCGTCGCGGACCCGGCCGAACTGGCGCGCGGTGTCCTCGATCGAGGCGAAGGGCATGTTGAACTCGTCCGCGTACCGGGCCGCCAGCCGGGGGGTGCGGGTGGCGCCGTGGCCGCCGATGAGGACGGGCACCTTCCGCTGGACCGGCTTGGGGAGCGCGGGGGACTGGGTGAGGTCGTAGTAGGTGCCGTGGTGGTCGAACGTCTTGCCGGTCTCGGTGGCCCAGAGGCCGGTGACGATCTCGAGCTGCTCCTCGAGGCGGGCGAACTTCTCCTTCGGGAAGGGGATGCCGTACGCCTTGTGCTCCTCCTCGAACCAGCCCGCTCCCAGGCCGAGTTCGACGCGTCCGCCGGACATCTGGTCGACCTGGGCGACCTGGATGGCGAGCACGCCGGGGAGACGGAAGGTGCCGGCGGTCATCAGGGTGCCGAGCCGGATGCGCTTGGTCTCGCGGGCGAGGCCGGCGAGGGTGATCCAGGCGTCGGTGGGGCCGGGCAGCCCGTCGCCGGAGCCCATGCTGAGGTAGTGGTCGGAGCGGAAGAAGGCGTCGAAGCCGAGGTCCTCGGTGGCCTTGGCGACGGTGAGCAAGGTGTCGTAGGTGGCGCCCTGCTGGGGCTCGGTGAAGATGCGAAGATCCATGCCTCCATCCTGCACGCTTCCGCCGGCTGCCCCGGGCCGCCCCCGTCCGCCCCGGCCCACGGTCGGGTGAAATCGGCCGGGGGGCGGCGGTGCGGTGTGACCGGGTCCGGTGAAGATCGTTGGCTCGGGCGGAGCCGGAGTGGCCGGCGCCCGTGCCGGCGCGGTGTGCGCCGGGGCGTCATCGTGTCGGCCTCCGCGGGGGCCATGGGCCGAGGAGGCCGTCATGTCCGAAGAGAGCGTGCCGCAGCGGGGCGGGGTGGTGGGGGCTCCGAAGGGGCTGTTGCAGCAGATGGAGGAGCTGATGGCGGCGTTGAATGCGGATTTGTCGGCGTTGGATGCGGAGTTTCAGGCGGGGGGTCGGTTGGAGGGCGGGGCCGGGGACGGTGGGCCGGGCCGGTGAGGTGAGGGGGCGGGGTCGGTGCGTTTGCAGGTGCGCGGCGTTGGTGTGGGCCGGGGGTGGGCTTGTGCGGCCCGGCGCGGGGTGCCTCCGGCGTTCGCGGGGCCCGGCGTCGTACCGGTGCCCGGCGTGGGTGTGGGCCGGGGGTGTTCGCGCGGCCCGGCGCTGGCGGGGTGCCGTCGCGCCCACCCGTGCCGCCCCAGCGGCACGACTGCCCACGGATGGGCGGCACGCGACTGCCCACGGATGGGCGGCACGCGGCTGCACGCGGATGGGCGGCGGGGCGGTACGACTGCCCGCGGCGAGCGGGGCAGGTGGCTGGTGCGTTTGCGCGCACCAGCCGAGATGCGGGATTCGCGGCAGTCCGAGGGCGGGCAGCCCCGCCGACCGTAGGCGTCAGCCGGCCTCGCGGTTCGGTAGGGCCTCGTCGCGGTCGGCCAGTTTGCGGAGCATTTCCCGGACGCGGTCGCGGGACTCGTCCGCCGCGTCGATGGCCTCCATGCACTGCCAGTACGTCGCCTCGTCCTCCGCCGAGCAGGCGAGGCCCACCAACGCGATCCCGACCTCGCCGAGGAGACCGCCGAGGTACATCAGCGACTGGCGGGCCTCGCCCAGCTCGGTGAGCTGGGCCGCCCGCAGTTCCCCGGGCGCGAGCTCGGGAGTGCCCAGCACTCCGCACCCGCGGCCCGCCAGCTCGGTCAACCCCAGTGCCTCGCCCCGCAGTTCGGGCGGGCCGGCAACGGCGAGGCGGCTCCCTATCGCCTGCGCCAGAGCCTGCGCCTGCCACACCTCGGTCAGCAGCTCCCGTACGCCACCTCCCGCGGCCAGGGCGCGCCTGCTCGTCACGATGAGCCGCACAGCGTCCATGCGCTGCCCCCGTCTGTCCGACGCGCTGCCCACGCGTCCGCATCCGTTGAACTCCCTTGTTCACTACCCAGAGTGAGGGCACCTGAGACAAAACACCAGAGGAAGTCCGAAATTTAGGGACACAAATTCGCACGGGCCCCAGTTTTCGGATACGGAGAGTGAAAGAGGAGTAAACGGCTCCTCACATCCGGGGCGGCGTCCCGCCGACCGGAAACCTGCGCTCGTTCCGTTCGATCTTGGCGGCCAGCGCCGCCAGCACATCGACGCCCAGTACTTCGCACAACTGGAGGAGATACGCGAGGACATCGGCGACCTCGTCGGTGACGCGATGCGCGGTGTCCGGGTCGTCCATGACGCGGGCGGACTCCTCGGGCGTCAACCACTGGAAGATCTCGAGGAGTTCGGAGGCCTCCACGCTGAGCGCGGCGACCAGGTTCTTCGGGGTGTGGTACGGCTGCCAGTTCCGCGCGGCGGCGAACTCGGCGAGGCGGTGCTGGAGTCCCGCGAGGTCGAGAGGCTCGCCGGGACGCTCGTTGTCGTACGGATCAGTCACGCTTCAGGTGTACCACCGTCACACCGTTCACCCCCGCGGCCCAGGACGCGTCGCTCACCGTGCCGACCAGGCGGATGTGCCCGCGGTCGCACATCCGCGCGGCCAGGCCCAGCAGGTGCGCCCGCTGCTCCGGGTCGAGGTCGCGGTCGAAGCCGTCGGCGAGGACGGTGAGGGTCTGGAGCGCGGCGGGGACCTCGCCGGGCGCGTCGACCTCCAGCACACCGGGCCCGGTGAGCAGCACCAACGCGAGGGCGGCGTACCGCAGCTCGCCGTCGCCGAGGCGGCGCAGATCGGTCCGGGTGCCGTCACCCCGGTCGACGAGGGCGCGGACCAGGCGGCCGCCGTCGTACGGCTCGGCGAGCAGGCCGGCGACCGGACCGGCGCATCCGGCGCGCACCGCGTCCACCAGGAGGCCGTGCCGGCGTCCGCATTCGGTGTGGGTGCGCCACAGGACGTCGGCGAGGTTGTCACAGCCGCCGAGCAGTCGGCCGGTGCCGGTCGGTACGGGTCGCCGCATCCGCTCGGGGCGGGGGTCGCAGGCGAAGACGGAGCGCAGGGCGACCACCATCTGCTCGGCGGCGGCGAGCACCCTGCGCTGCCCGTAGGTCTTGCCGGCGACGCGCAACGGCAGCAGCGCGGTGCCGAGCCGGTCGTCCGGCAGCGGGGCGCGGGTGACCGGTGTGGCCCCGGCCGTGTGCCAGGCGGCCTGTACGGTGCGCCGGCCGGGGTCGCGCAGGGCGGTCTCCAGGAGGACCTGCCCGCCCGCCGTCAACCGCTCCCCCACCATCCGCAGCTCCGGTTCGGCCTGGACGGCGACCTCCAGCCGGACCGGTCCCGCGGGGCCGTCCGCCGTGCAGCCGATGCGGAAGCCCCGGCGGCGCTGGGCGTCGGCGCGGGCCCGCTCCGGTACGCAGGCGCCGGGCTCCGGGAACGCCTCGCCCAGCTCGGCCCCGCCGCCGAGCCGGGCGAGGGCCTGGTAGGCCCGCAGCGCGCCGGTCTTGCCGCTGCCGCTGGGGCCGGCGAGCAGGGTGAGCGGTCCCAGGGGGAGGCCGGCCCGGCGGTGCCCCGCGAAAGCGGACAGCAGCAGCTCGGTGACCCGCGGCAGCCCGGGACGCGGGCCCGTGGCCGACGACGGTGCGGACGGCGGGGTGGTGTCCGGGTGGGGCGGGATGGTGTCCGGATGCGGCGGGGAGGCGGGGGTCATGTGCGGACGCTATGGGGTCGCCGCGCGGGCGAACCGTTCCGCTCGGTGGGCCTTCCCACGATCGGGCGAGCGGGCGCCGGAGCCGCTCACACCCCCGGCGCCCCCACCCCCTCCATCAGCCCCGTGACCTCCATGCCCGAGGGGGTCAGGAGGAAGACGTTGCGGTCGACCCGGTGCATGCCGCTGGCCAGGCCGAAGACGACGCCCGTGCTGAAGTCCAGGACCCGTTTGGCGACCTCGGTCTCCGCGCCGGTCAGGTCGAGCAGGACGGGTATCCCGGACATCAGTGTCTCGGCGACGTCGCGGGCGTCCGCGAACACGTTGACGCGCAGCACGACGAAGCGGCGGCGCGCCTCCGTCTCGGCCTCGGGCAGGGCGCGGTGGCCCACCGCGGACGGCCAGGCGTCGCGGCCCCGCAGCGGAACGACCTGGGCGAGCCCCTCCCACTGTTCGTCGGTGACATCGTGGCTGTTCACCGGCATGCTCCGTCCCCTGTCGCACTGGCTGTCTGCATCGGCCAATTCTTACGCATGGTCACCCGTTCGGCCCAATAACGACACGCTCCGCCATCGCCGCGGGCCACGTCGCCACTGACCTCACTCGCCCCCGCCGCCCCTTCCCTTTCCCGTCCCCACGGGGGCGCGGCCCCCGGACCCCCGCTCCTCAAACGCCGGAGGGGCTGGAATTGGCCTCCCCGGCGTTCGAAGGGAACGGCTGTGGGACGCCCTCGCGTGGGCGTGGCGGGCATTGACCCGGAGGGCTGGGGCGGATTGCATGGGGCGCATGGCTGGTGCAGCGGACGGTGACGCGGTCCCCGTGATCGCCTTTGGGACGCAGGCGGACTGGGAGGCATGGCTGGAGGAGCACCACGGGGACGTCGACGGCGTCTGGCTGAAGATCCCGCGCAAGGGCTCCGGGATCGCGGGCGTCGACCACGCCACCGCGCTGGAGTCGGCGTTGTGCTACGGCTGGATCGACGGGCGCGCGCAGGGCCTGGACGACACGCACTGGTTGCAGCGGTTCACTCCGCGGCGGGCGCGCAGCAGGTGGTCGGCGATCAACCGGCAAAAGGCCCTCGACCTCATCGAGCGGGGGCGGATGCGGCCGTCCGGGCTGCGGGAGGTGGAGCGGGCGCGGGCGGACGGCCGCTGGGAGGCGGCGTACGCGAGCCCGAGCACGGCGACCGTGCCCGACGATCTGCGGGCCGCGCTGGACGCGGCGCCCGCCGCCCGCGACTTCTTCGACACCCTCGACAGCCGCAACCGGTATTCGATCCTGCACCGGGTCCAGGAGGCGAAGCGCCCCGGGACCCGGGCGGCCCGGATCGAGAAGTTCGTCGCGATGCTCGCCGAGGGGAAGAAGATCCACCCCTGAGCGTGTGACGGCGGGTCAGCCCGCCACGACCGCCTCCGCCGCCGCCACTCCGCAGACGCGGGCGGCGCCGTGCGTGGCGATGTGCAGGGCGCCGCGCGGCGCGGACTGCGGTACGCCCATCTCCACGACGACGGTGGACGGGTCGGCGGCGAGCAGGGTGTCCAGGGCCGTGCGCATCCACGGGTGCCGGTGCTCGTCGCGGACGACGGCGACGACGCGCCGGCCGGCCGCCGCCTTGAGGGCCTGCTCACCGGCGTCGGGGCCGGTGAAGCCGCCCGCGGTGGTGCCGGGCAGGAGGCGTTCCAGTTCCGCGCCGACACCCCACGGCGTCTCGTCGCCCACGGCGATGTTCGGGGTCGGGTTGAACGTCGCCACGTACACCGGTCCGGTGACCGGCGCGGGAGCGGCGGCGCGGGTGACGGTGACCGCGCGGCGGGCCGCCGTGAGGCCGATCTCCGGTTCGGCTTCGACGGTCGCGGCCGGGGAGCGTCGTACGCCCGCCGTCCAGTCGGCCAGGGCGCGGACCCGGGCGGCGGCGTCGGCGAGCCGCTCCTCGGAGAGTTCGCCGGAGCGTACGGCGCCGACCAGCGCGTCCTGGAGGCTCTGCACGGTGCCCTCGTCGCAGAGCCCGCCGCCCACGCAGATGGCGTCGGCGCCGGCCGCGATGGCGAGGACGACCCCGTGCTCCAGGCCGTAGGTGGCGGAGATGGCGCGCATCTCCATGCCGTCGGTGACGATCAGGCCCTCGTAGCCGAGCTCGCCGCGCAGCAGGTCGGTGAGGATGCGGCGGGAGAGCGTGGCCGGGCGGTCCGGGTCGAGGACCGGTACCCGGATGTGCGCGCTCATGACGGCCCGGGTGCCGGCCGCGATCGCCGCCCGGAACGGCTCGAGTTCCCGTTCGTGCAGCGTGGTGGCGTCGAGGTCGATGTGCGGGATCGCGTGGTGCGAGTCGACGCTGGTGTCGCCGTGGCCGGGGAAGTGCTTGGTGCAGGCGGCGACGCCGGTGGACTGGAGCCCCTCCACGTAGGCGGCGGTGTGCCGGGCCACCAGCGCGGTGTCGCCGCCGAAGGAGCGCACGCCGATCACCGGGTTGTCGGCGTTGGCGTTGACGTCGGCGGACGGTGCCCAGTTGAAGTTGACCCCGCACTCGGCGAGCCTGCGGCCCAGTTCGCGGGCGACGCCCCGGGTCAGGTCGGTGTCGTCGACCGCGCCGAGTGCGTGGTTGCCGGGGAAGGAGGATCCGGTGCGGACCTCCAGACGGGTGACGTCGCCGCTCTCCTCGTCGATGGCCACCAGCAGGTCGTCCCGCTCGGCCCGCAGCTGTGCGGTGAGGGCGGTGACCTGCTCGGCGTCGGTGACGTTGCGGCCGAACAGGGCGACGGAGGCGAGGCCCTCGCCGAGTCGGCGGCGCACCCAGTCGGGCGCGGTGGTGCCGGCGAAGCCCGGCTGCAGCACGGCGAGCGCGTCCCGGGTGAGGGTGTCGGTGCCGGTGGTGAATGTCGTCATCGGGTGGCGTTATCCCTTCACGGCGCCCGCGGTGAGGCCGCTGACGGCCTTGCGCTGCAGGTAGACGAAGAGGATCAGGATCGGGACGGCGAACAGGGACGAGGCGGCCATGGTCGCGCCCCAGTTGTCGCCGAAGACCGTCTGGAAGCTGGTCAGCCACAGGGGCAGGGTCTGGGACTCCGCCTCCTTGTTGACGACCAGGACGAGGGGCAGCTCGTTCCAGGCGGTGATGAAGCCGAACAGCGAGGTGGACATCAGTCCCGGCGCGAGCAGCGGCAGGATGACCCGGCGGAACGCCTGGGAGCGGGTGCAGCCGTCGACCATCGCCGCCTCCTCCAGCTCCTTGGGCACGGCGGCGACGAAGCCGCGCAGCGTCAGGATGGTGAAGGGCAGGATCATCATCATGTAGAAGAGCGTCAGCGGCACGAGGCTGTTCAGCATCGACGCGTCCCGCACGATCATGTAGATCGCGATGATCATGACTTCCCAGGGCGCCATCTGGGCCAGCATGAAGCCGATGATGAAGCCGCGCCGTCCCTTGAAACGCATCCGCGCGAGGGCGAACGAGCCGGCCAGCGCGATGATCAGCGAGAAGACGACCGCGAGAACGGTGACGATCAGCGAGTTGGTCACGAACGACCAGAAGTGGTCGGCCTCGACCGCGGTCTTGAAGTGCTCGAACGTGACGTCGGTCGGGAACCAGACCGGGGTCTCCGAGATGATGTCGCCGGTCGGTTTGAAGGCCGTGCTGAACATCCAGTACACGGGGAAGACGAAGCCGATGAACAGGACGACGGCCGTGACGTTGGGCCACAGGCGGCCGAAGAGCGAGCGCTTCACAGCTCGTCCTCCTCTTGCTTGAGCACGATCCTGAGGTAGTAGGCGGTCAGGCCGAGCATGATCAGGATGGTCAGGACCGCGATCGCCGCGCCCATGCCGTAGTGCTGGTTGCCGACACCCTCGACGTAGGCGTAGACGGGCAGGATCTCGGTGAGCCGGTCGGGTCCGCCCTGGTTGATCGTGAAGACCTGCACGAACGCCTTGAAGACCCAGATGATCTCCAGGAAGGTCGTGGCGTAGAGGAACGGCCGCAGGAACGGCATGGTCACCGTGGTGAAGCTCCGCCAGGCGCCGGCACCGTCCAGCGACGCGGCCTCGTAGAGCTCCTTCGGGATCGTGGTGGTCGCCGCGTAGAGGTTGATCGCGACGAACGGGATGGATCCCCAGACGATCAGCAGGGTGACGACGAAGAACGTCGACATCTGGCTGCTGGTCCAGCTGTAGTCGGCCATGGAGTGCCAGCCGAGCTTGTCCAGGACCCAGTTGACGACGCCGAACCGCTGGGCGAACAGCCACCGGTAGACGGTGGAGGCGGCGACGATCGGCATGGCCCAGGCCAGCACGAGGCCGAGCAGCAGGGTGACCCGCATCCGCTTGCCGAGGCGGGCGAGCAGCAGGCCGACCAGGGTGCCCAGGATCATGATCAGGACGACGTTGACCGCCGTGAACAGGATCGAGCGGAAGGTGACCCGCCAGAAGTCCTCACCGGTGAGGACCTCCTTGTAGTTGTCGACGCCGTTCCACTCGGTGACGTGCTGGATCAGCTGCGCCATGTTGAGGTTCTGGAACGACAGCAGCACGTCCTTGAGCAGCGGCCAGCCCAGCAGCAGCACGGTGGCCGCGCAGGCGGGCAGCAGCAGGAGGTACGGGGTGAGCGCGCCGGCGCGCGACGCGGCTCGCTGTGTGGGCCTGCCGGTTCCCCCGTCGCCCGTCTTGCGGACGTCCGCCGGGCCGGAGGGCGGCCGTTCGGTCTGCACGGTCATGCTCGCGATCTCTCTTCTCGGCGTATCTGACGCGGGGCGGGGGCCGTCGCGTTGGCCGGCCCCCGCTCCGGTCGGAGCGCGTGCGCTTCTACTGCTGCTGCGCCAGGCGCTTGTTGAACTCGCCCTCGACCTGCTTGGCGGCCTCGGCCGGGGACTTGCCGCTCACCACGGCGGTCAGATACGTCTTGATCGGGTTGGGCGCGTTCTCGACCGCGGCCCACTCGGGGATCAGCGGCGTGGTGCCACCGACGGCGGCGGCCGGCGCGGCGGCCTCGGCGGGGGCGTTGCCCTCGAGGTTGCTCTGGAGCGAGTCCTTGTTGGGGATGACGCCGTTGAGCTTGGCCAGCTGGCCCTCGAACTTGTCGGACAGGGCGAGCTTCAGGAACTCCTTGGCGAGGTCCTGCTTCTTGCTGCCCGCGGCGACGGCGAGGTTGGAGCCGCCGAGGAAGACGCCCTCGGGCTTGTCGGCCGTGGCACCGGGGATGGTGAAGTAGCCGATCTCCTTCTCGATCTCCGGGTTGGCCTTGACGGCGATGCCGGCTTCCCAGCCCATGCCGATGAAGGCGCCGGTCTTGCCCTTGGCGAAGATCTCACCCTGCTGCGGGGTGGCCTCGTCCTTGTCCTTGGGCGCCTTCGACAGGGCCTGGAACTTCTTGTACGTCTCCGCGGCCGCGGCGACCTTCGGGTCGGCGAGGTTGGAGACCCACTTGTCGCCGTCCTTCTTGACCAGCTCGCCGCCCTCGCCGATCACCAGGCCGACGAAGTGGTACCAGTTCTGGCCGGGCATGTAGATCGGCTCGGCGTCGGTCTTCTCACCGATCGTCTTGAGCGCGTCGTAGAACTCGTCGCGGGTCTTGGGGGTGTCCTTGAGGCCGGCGTCCGCCCAGACCTTCTTGTTGTAGAGGACGACACGGTTGGCGAAGAACCACGGGGCCGCGTACTGCTTGCCCTCGTAGACGGACGACTCGTTGAGCGACTCGGTCCACTCGCCGCCGATCTCGGCCTTCAGGTCGGCGAGGTCGGCGAGGCCGCCGGTCTTGGCGTAGGCCGGGGTCTGGGTGTTGCCGATCTCGAAGACGTCCGGCGGGTTCTCCTCGGACAGGGCGGTGGTCAGCTTCTGCTGGATGCCGTTCCACTGCTGGACCTCGAACTCGACCTTCGCCTTGGTCTTCTTCTCGAACTCGGTGGCGAGGTCCTTCTGCCACTGGTCCGGCGTGGAGCCGTCCATGACCCACACGGTGAGCGTCTCGCCGGCGTAACCGTCCGCGCCGGCCTTCTTGTCCTCACCGTCGTCGCCGCCGCACGCGGCGACGGAGAACAACATGCCCGCGACCCCGATCGCGGCTATCAGCTTGCGCTTCACGCGCCACCCCTCCTCAGGAATGCCTTGCACACCCACGCCCTCGGCGGTGACCCTCACAACGGCGCAACAGCTCGGCGGGCTGGGACCCGGCTTCCTCTAAATGGTTTAGACCAGCAAGGGGGAGCTTGGCCTAGACCTATGGCTCTGTCAAGGGTCGTGGACTCACGCCTCGGTAACGGCTCGGACACCCCTGTTCGGGCCCAGAACTCCACCCAAACAGGGACGGGTTGAGGCTTGGACTAGACCAAAGCGAGAACGCACGGTTATAACGGGATCGCCGAGCGTGCGGCGCCGAACCCGGCCGTCCGCCGAAGTGCACCGCGGCCGGCGCCCTGCCGTCCGCGCGCCGGACACCGCAGCCGGAAGGCAGGTCATGAGCACGGATGTCAGCAGCGCCCGGGCCGACACGGGGGCGCCGGGCCGCGTCGGACGCGTTCCGAAGTACTACCGCATCAAGCAGCGGTTACTGCAGATGACCGACGAGCGCGCCCCGGGCGCCCCGATGCCGGCCGAGCGCCTGCTCGCCGTCGAGTTCCGCACCTCCCGCACCACGATCCGCAAGGCCCTCCAGGAGCTCGTGAGCGAGGGCCGGCTGGACCGGATCCAGGGCAAGGGCACGTTCGTCGCCCGCCCGAAGGTCTACCGGACGCTCCAGCTGACCTCGTACACGGAGGACATGCGGGCCCAGGGGCTCAACCCCGCGTCACAGGTGCTGGACATCGGCTACGTCGCCGCCGACGCGGAGCTGGCGGCGCTGCTGGAGGTGGAGCCGGGCGACAGGGTGCTGCGCATCGAGCGGCTGCGGCTGGCGGGCGGCGAGCCCATGGCGATCGAGGCGACGCATCTGTCCGCGCGGCGCTTCCCCCAGCTGCGCCGCAACCTGAGCCGGTACACCTCGCTCTACACCACGCTCGCCGAGGTGTACGGGGTGCGGCCGACGGAGGCCGACGAGACCATCGAGACCTCCCCGGCGACACCGCGGGAGGCGGGACTGCTCGCCACGGACGTGGGTCTGCCGATGCTGCTGCTGTCCCGCCACTCGCGGGACGAGACGGGAACGCCGATCGAATGGGTCCGCTCGGTGTACCGCGGCTCGCGCTACAAGTTCACGGCGACCCTGACGCGGCCCCTGCCGTGACGCACTCGGCGCCCTGACCGGGCCGTTCGCGCCCAACACCGGCTTCTCCCCGGGCTGTTGGGGAACCCGGCCGAAAGGGCATTCCTTGACACGGCCCATTGGTCCAGTCCAACATCCCAGTGGTCTGAACCACTCGTGGCGGGTTCCTTCGGGAGCCGCCGCGTGCACAACCTTGCACGGAGGTCCCGCATGACCGAGAGCAGCCACCCGCGACTGCTGCGGTGGGCGCACTCCGTGCTCCAGCCGGGCTTCGAGGGGACCACGGTGCCGGACTGGGTGCGCCGCCGGATCTCCGAGGGGCTCGCCTCGGTCGTCCTGTTCGCCCGCAACATCCACGGCCCGGAGCAGGTGGCGGGGCTCACCGCCGCGCTGTACGCCGAGAACCCCGGCCTCGTCGTCGCCGTCGACGAGGAGGCGGGCGACGTCACCCGTCTGGAAGCCCGCACCGGGGCCTCCCGCCCGGGCAACCTGGCGCTGGGCACGCTCGACGACATCGATGTCACCGAGCAGGTGGCCCGGGACGTCGGCCGGGAACTGCGCGGCCTCGGCATCACCCTGAACTACGCGCCGAGCGCCGACGTCAACACCAACCCGCTGAACCCGGTCATCGGGGTGCGTTCCTTCGGCGCGCGACCCGACGTCGTCTCCCGGCACGCCGCCGCCTGGGTGCGGGGACTCCAGTCCGCGGGCGTCGCCGCGTGCGCCAAGCACTTCCCGGGCCACGGTGACACCGCGGTCGACTCCCATCTCGGGCTGCCGCAGGTGTCGGCCGACGCCGGCACCCTCGCGCTGACCGCGCTGCCCCCGTTCATCGCCGCGATGGACGCGGGCGTGCGGGCGGTGATGACCGCGCATCTGCTCGTCCCCGCCTACGACGGGCGCTGGCCGGCGACCCTGAGCCGCCCCGTCGTCGGCGATCTGCTGCGCGGCGAACTCGGGTTCACCGGGCTGGTCGTCACCGACGCCGTCGAGATGGGCGCCGTGGCCGACCGCTACGGCGTGACGGGTGCCGCCGTCCGGGCCGTCGCCGCCGGCGCGGACGCGGTCTGCGTCGGCGGCGGGACCGCCGGCGAGCGGACCACGGCCCGGCTGGCGGACGCCCTGGTGAGCGCCGTACTCGACGGGCGTCTGCCGGAGCAGCGGCTCGCCGAGGCGGCGGGCCGGGTGCGGGAGTTCGCCGAGTGGACGGGCACGCTGCGGCGCGCCGCCCGCGCGCCCGAGGGCTCCCCCGGCATCGGTCTGGCGGCGGCCCGGCAGGCCGTCCGCATCCACCACAAGCCGGACCGTGACACCGAGTTCCCGCTCGTGGGCACCCCCCACGTGGTGGAGCTCTCCCCCGCCACCACCCTCGCCATCGACCCCGGAACCCCGTGGGGCGTGGCGGAACCGCTGCGGACGCTGTGCCCGGGCACCACGTCCGTCCGGCTCGGCGAGGACCAGCTCGAGGACGGTGACGAGGTGCTGGACCGGCTGGCGCTCCGCCCGGCCGACGGCCGTCCGCTCGTCGTGGTCGTCCGGAACGCCGCCCGCTACGGCTGGATGTCCCGCGCCCTCGCCGGCCTGGTACGCCGGCGGCCCGACGCGCTGGTCGTCGAGATGGGCGTCCCCGCGGGTGAGCGCCCCGGAGCGGTGTATCTGGCGACGCACGGCGCGACACGCGTCTCGGGCATCGCCGCGGCGGAGGTCCTTACGGGCCGCACGGGGCCGTCGTAGCACCGACCGACCATCTTCCCCTCCTTCCCCTCCTTCCCCTTCTCTCCTTCTCTCCTTCTCTCCTTCTGTCCGCATGCCGTGAGTGATCCCGATCTCCGGAGTACCGCATGACGACGCACCACCGCTTCTTACACCGCGCCGCCTCCGAGCGCCCCTACTTCAGCGCCGACGGCGAGACCTATCTCGCCGAGACGCAGTTGCGGCACCTGACCAAGTCCCTGCCGCTGCGGGTGCTCTCGGAGGAACAGTTCGCGTCCTGGCAGAACCACGGCTACGTGGTGGTGCCGGAGGCGATCTCCCCCGACGCGGCCAAACTGCTGCTGGAGTTCGCCTGGGACTTCCAGGGCATGGATCCGCAGCGTCCCGAGACCTGGTACGAGGAGCGCGACTTCCGCTCGGACCTCGACCGGGACCTGTTCATCTACGGCTTCGTCGAGGCGTACCAGCACCAGCTGATCTGGGACAGTCGGCAGAACCGCCGGGTCTACGACGCGTTCGTGGACGTCTGGGACTGCGAGGAGCTCTGGGTCACCCTGGACCGCCTCAACCTCAACCCGCCCAATGTGCGCAACCGTTCGCGTTCCTTCATCGAGCCCACCGACGAGGGGTTCGACATCGAGTTGCACTGGGACGTCGACACCACGGCGAGTGTGCCGCCGCAGCGGGTGCAGGGCATCATCGCGCTCACCGACACCGAGCCCGATCAGGGCGGTTTCCAGTGCTCCCCTGAGCTCTTCCGCCGCTTCGAGCAGTGGAAGGTCGGGCAGCCCACGGACCGGGACCCGATCCGGCCCGGCACCGACCGCCGCGAGTTCCCGGTCGTGCGGCCCCAGCTCAAGGCCGGTGACCTGCTGATCTTCAACGGGATGCTGGCGCACGGCGTGGCCCCCAACACCTCGGCCGACGGGGTGCGCGCGGTGCAGTACCTGTCGATGATGCCGGCGCTGGAGGAGCACGAGGAGCTGCGGCGCTCGCGGGTGAACTCCTGGCGCACGCTCAGCACCCCGGAGTGGAACGCGACCCTGCTCGGCGACGCGAAGAAGCACGAGTCCCTGCGCTACGGGCCCGCCGAACTCGACGACCTGGGCCGCAGATTGCTGGGACTGGACTCCTGGCACGAGCGGACACGATGAGACAGGGAGCCGACGTGCACCGGATATGCCTGGCCCTCCCGACCAACCGGGAGTGCTCCGCGACCATCACCGCCATCGGGGAGGAAGCCGCCTACGCCTCCCGGCACTTCGACGTCGAGACGCACCTGGTGGTCCTCGACTCCTCCGACGAGCGCACCCGCGAAGCCCACGCCCGGGCGCTCGCGGCGCTCCCCGAGGTCCCGCGCGTCGTCGTGCACCACCTCGACGAGGCGGCCCAACGGGACTTCCTGCGCCGTGCGATCGACCGGGCCGCGCTCGCCGAGCCGGACCGGATGCTCGACCTCATGCTCCCGGACGCGCTCTCGTACGGCGCCTGCACCAACCGCGCGTTCCTCGTCGCCGCGGCGCTGGGCTGCCGTTCGACGCACCGGCGGGACTCCGATTGCAGCTACCAGGTCTTCGACGGCGAACCCGTCTTTCCCATCCACCATGAGCTGACCTCGCTGGGCAAGCGCGCCGGTGACGCCTTCGGCGGGGTGTCGGAGGTGACGCTCGATCCCTCGATCGCCCATCGGCCCGTGTCGATGGTGGGCGCCTCGTTCATCGGGGAGCTCTCCGTGGACATCGGCGGGATCCGGGAGCTCGACAAGGAGGTGTACGACGAGGTCGTCGGCCTCTGGGCGCCCGGCCACTGGTCCGACGAGCAGCGGCGCGAACTGGTCGAGGACTCCTTCAAGGGCGCCGGGGTGCTCCCCTTCACGGGCGACCACTCGACGCTGGGGCTGGTCGACCCGATGCGGGTCGACATGTCCAACATCGCGTTCGACCGCGACGTGTACGAGCGGCTGCCGCTGCCGCCCGCCACGGACACCATCGGCAGCGACTACTTCCTCATCCACGCCGTGTACGACGCCGCGCTGCCGGGCGTCCTGCACAACCGGCACATCGAGAACTGGTACACCGGGGAGCGCCGCACCCACGCGGGCTTCATGGCGTACCAGACGCGCTATGTGAAGTTCCTGCTGTCGATGCTGTATCTGCACCACGTCTACGAGCGGATGGCCGACGCGGGCCCCGCGCTGCTCGACGACGGCGGCCGGCTCGACCCGGCGCCGTTCGCCGCCTTCCTCGCCGAGAGCGTGCGGCTGGACCGCACGGAGAACGAGCGGCGGCTGGACCGGGTCGCGGCGGCGTACGGGCGACTGGGCGGGAAGTACGCCGAGTTCGCGCGCGGCATGACGGCGGACCGGGAGCGGCTGCTGGACGAGGCGGCGCTCGACACCGAGGACTTCGTGACGCTGATCGGGGGCTGGGAGGCCCTCGTACGGGCGAGCCGGGACACAGAGGTGTGGAGCGGTTCGCGGTGAACGGGTCCCTGCGGGCGGCACTGGCGGCCGCCGACGAGGACGCGCTCGTCTACGACCTGGACGGCATCGCCGCCCAGTACGACGCGCTGGCCGGGGAGCTGCCCGGCGTCGACATCCGGTTCGCCGTGAAGGCGTGCCCGGTGGAGGAGGTCCTGGCCCGCCTGGCGGGCCGGGGCGCCGGCTTCGACGCGGCGAGCCCCCGGGAGATCGTCCGGGCGCTGGCGACGGGCGTGCCCGCGCACCGGGTGCACTACGGCAACGCCGTCAAGTCCGACCGGAACATCGCGGAGGCGTACCGGCTCGGCGTCCGGGACTTCGCCACGGACAGTGTGGAGGACGTCGCCGCGCTGGCCGAACACGCCCCGGGCGCCCGGGTGTTCTGCCGGCTGGCGACCAGCGGCGAGGGCGCGCTGTGGGGGCTGAGCCGGAAGTTCGGCTGCTCGGCGGAGGACGCCGTGCGGGTGCTGGAGGCCGCGCGGGACGCGGGGCTGGTCCCCGCGGGGCTGTCGGTGCACGTCGGATCGCAGCAGATGACCGCCGAGGCGTGGCAGCAGGCCCTCACCACCCTCGCCGACGTGCTCATCGCGCTGCACGGCCGCGGGATCGTGCCGGACCACGTCAACCTCGGCGGAGGTCTGCCCGCGCTCGGGTACGCCGACCGCAGGGGGGAACGGCTCGACCCGCCGCTGGACAAGATCTTCGCCGTGCTCCGTGAGGGCATGGAGCGGCTGACCGAACTGTCCCCGCGTCCCCTGGACTTCCTGATCGAACCGGGGCGCCATCTGGTCGCCGACCACGGGGCGGTCAGGGCGCACGTCGCCCGGCTGACGACCCGCCACGGCCCGGACGGGGAACGCGAGCGCTGGCTGTATCTGAGCTGCGGCAAGTTCAACGGCCTGTACGAGATGGACGAGGTGCGGTACCCGCTCGTCTTCCCGTCCCACCCGGACGGCGCCGACCCGGTGCCGGTCGTCGTCGCGGGCCCCACCTGCGACAGCGACGACGCCTACGCGCACGAGCACCCCCGGGTGCGGGTGCCGGGGGCGGTCGTGTCGGGCGACCCGGTGTGGGTGCTGTCCGCCGGGGCGTACGCCGCCAGCTATACGACCGAGGGCTTCAACGGCTTCGGTCCGCTCCCCGTCGTGTGCGTGGGCGGCGACGCCCCGGAGGTGCGCGTCCGCGCGATCGCCGAGGACGACTGGCCGCGGATCGCCGCGCTGGAGGCGGAGGTGTACGCGCCGGCCTCGCTGTCCGAGGGCGTCGAGGCGCTCCGGTCCCGGTGGCGGGTCTCCCCGGCGACCTGCTTCGTGCTGGAGACCGGCGACCGTGTGGCCGGCTACGTCCTCTCCCTGCCCTATCCGCGCTACCGGTACCCGGATCTGGCCCGGCCGGAGGAGCGGGCCTTCGACTCGCGCAATCTGCATCTGCACGACCTGGTGATCGCGGACGATCTGCGGGGCCGGGGGCTGGGCAGCAGGCTCGTGCGGCATCTCACGACGACCGCGCGGCGGTTGTCCTTCGAGCGGATCTCGCTGGTCGCCGTCGGCGGGACGGGGGGCTTCTGGGCCGGGCACGGGTACCGGCCCGACCCCGGCGCCGAGCTCCACGGGAGTTACGGCGACGGCGCCGTCTACATGTCCTGCCCGGTCCACCACCACCGCCCCGGCGGCTCGGAAGAGGGGTCCTGACGCCCATGCTGCCCACCCTCGGCGACTTCCGCCGCGACCAACTGGCGATCGCCTCGCTGTTCTGCTTCCTCGGCTTCCAGTACGCCACCTGGGCCTCCCGGCTGCCCGCCCTCAAGGACCGCTTCGACCTGGGCGGGACGGAGGTGGGACTGCTGCTGATGATCTGCGGTGTCGGGGCGGCGGTATCCTTCCCGCTGGTCGCCCCGCTGATGCGGCGGCTCGGGGCGCGGCGGCTGGCGCTCTGGTCCGCGCTGGGACTCGTGGCGGTGCTGCCCGTGCTGGCCACGACGGGCAGCTACCCGCTCGCCCTGCTGGTGATCTTCGTCGACGGGGTGGCCGTCGGCTGTCTGAACGTCGCGATGAACGCGCAGGGCGCCGCTCTCGAGGCGCACTACGGCAGGGCCGCGATGGCCCAGCTGCACGCGACGTTCAGCGGGGGCTCGCTCGGCGGCGCGCTGCTGGCCTCCGGGGTGAACACCGTGACGCACTCGGTGACCGCGCACTTCACCGTGGCGGCGGCCCTGTCGGTGCTGCTGCTGGCCGGTTCCCGGCCCCGGGTGCTCACCGACGCCCCGGCCGCCGCCCCGTCCGGGGAGCAGCGGGCCGAGGGCGGGAAGAAGGGGCTCAGGAGCCTGACCGGCGCCTCGCGCGCGGCGCTCTGGCTGGGCTGCGCCATGGTGTTCGGCACGGTCGTCGAGGGCGCCATGAACGACTGGTCGGCGCTCTATCTGACGGAGGAGACCCAGGCGTCGGGACAGATGGCGCCGCTGGGTATCGCCGTCGTGTCGGTGATGATGGTGCTGGCGCGTCTCCTGGGCGACGGCTGGCGGAACCGCTGGGGCGACGCGCGCATGGTGCGCGTGGGCAGCACCATGGCCGGTACGGGTCTGGCCCTGGCCCTGCTGACGGGCGGCACCTGGCCGGCGCTCGTCGGCTTCGCCTGCGTCGGCCTGGGCATGGCGACGGTGACGCCCTGTCTCTACGTCGCCGCCGCCGCGGAGGGCCCCGACGCCCTGGCCCTGGTCGCCGCCATGGGCACCACCGGTCTCCTCGCGGGCCCGGCCCTGATCGGCTTCGTCGCCGGCGTCACGGACCTGACGACCGGCATGGCGGTGGTCGCGGCGTCCGCCGTGCTGGTCGCGGTGTGCTCGCGATGGGTCGGATGGAAGAAGAAGGAGGAGCCCGGCACGTCCCTGACGGTCGCGGGCTGACTCACCCCGCCGAGCGGTAGGCGGCTCCCACCCGGTTCGCCCGGGCACCGTCGTACAGGCCAGAGCCGTCGCCGCGGCTGGTGGAGAGCGTGAACCAGGCGTACCGCTTGACGTACGGCAGCTGTTGCAGCATGGCGGTCGACTGCTTGACGAAGGCGGCCTGCTGGGCCTTCGTGGGGTAGCGGGGCGTGCCGTTCGAGAAGTCGATCAGTGCGTACTCGGTGAGCCAGATCGGCTTCTTGTAGCGCCGGTGGGTGGCCTCGATGTAGTCACGGAGCTGCGCGGTCGCCCGCTTGCTGTCGAAGTCCGCCCCGTACCAGTGCAGCGGGACGAAGTCGACGCGGTACTTGCGCGCGGCGGCGCCCTTCATGAAGCGGTCGAGCCAGCCACCGGCCCGGTCGGCGCCGGTGGCGACCGCGGGCGCGCCGAGCCGCATGCCGGTCGACTGGAGGCGGGGCCACAGGTCGAGGGCCTGCTCGACGGTCATGTGCGACTGCTGCGGGTGGTCGGGCTCGTTGAAGCCGAGGAGTATCTCGCCCTGTGCCTTGGCCCGGTTGAGCTCCTCGGCGTTCACCGACTGCGGTCCCCAGATCATCGGGACGAACTCGACGCCGGCGGGCGCCTCGATGCCGCCCCGGCCCGACGACCAGGTGTAGAACCAGTCGGCCCCGGAGTCGGCCAGGGCCCGGTTCACTCCGTCGAACTTCCAGGCGCTGATGCCCTTCTTCTCCACGGCCGCCGCCGTTTCCGGCGCGGAGCTCGCCTCGGCGGTCCCCAGCGGGAGCAACAGCATGGCGGTCAGCAGGGCCGGGAGCACACGTGATCGACGCATTTCTTCATCTCTCTTCTGCCCGAAACCGAAGGACCGTAATGACGGTCCACAAAAGCATGGCAGGCGAGAATGCACACACTCCATGAAATCGCACGGGAAAAAATCCGGGATAAATCGGAGTACTCCTTGAATGGCTGTACCGTCACCCTCGCCGATAACTCCTCACCCATTCAAGGAGAATGACGGAATGACGACGCACGACCAACCGCGCGCAATTGCGCGCCGTTCCCTTCTGGTGGCGGCGGGAGGCGCCGCCCTGGCCGGTCCGCTTCTTTCCGCCGCCGCGCCGGCGGCCCACGCGGCGGCCGGGGCGCGGCTTCCGCTGACGATCGTCAACAACAGCGGCGAGTTCAGGAACGCGTCGGTCCACGTGTACATCGTGGGGACGCAGAACGGCCGGCAGGTCAGGGTGAACCGGGCCGGACAGGCCGTCCCGCTGGCCCTCGCGGACAACAAGGCGGGCGGGTTCACCGACTACGCGATCCCGCTCGCGGCGAGCGGCGAGACCCGTCTCTCACTCCCCCGCATGTCCGGCCGCATCTACGTCTCCCTGGGCGGGAAGCTGAAGCTCAGGGTGGTCCTGGACGGGAACGGGCGGCCCGCCCTCCAGACCCCGGCCGGCTGGGTCGCGTCGGACCCCAACTACCCGGTGCTGCACGACTGCGCGGAATTCACGCACAACGCCGACGGCATGTTCTGCAACACGACCATGGTCGACATGTTCAGCGTCCCGATGAGCCTGGAGCTGATCGGGCGCGGTCGGCACACCACCGGCGCGGTGCGCAAGGGAGGACGGGCGGCCGTCTTCGCCGACCTGCGGCGGCGCCCGGCGTTCGAGCGCCTGGTGGTGAAGGACCGGCGTGTCATCGCCCCCGGGCACGGCCTCAACGCCGGCCGGTTCTCGGCGAACTACTACGGCCCCTACATCGACCAGGTCTGGCAGCGCTACACGCGCCAGAACCTCACCGTCCGCACCGTCGCGGGCACCTTCACCGGCCGGGTGAGCAACGGGAAGCTGACCTTCCGCGGTCCCGCCGCACTCACCTTCGACCGGCCCACCACCCGCGACATCCTCTTCTGCGACGGCAGCCTCCACGCACCCAACGACGGTCTGCGCGGCCCCGTGGCGGCGGTCCTCGGCGCCGGCTTCAACCGCTCGGTGCTCCTGCGCGCCGAGGCCCAGCCCACGACCCGCGCGGCGGCCTTCTACCAGGCGCCCGTCACCAACCACTACGCGCGGGCGATCCACTCGGTGGTGAACAACGGCAAGGCGTACGGCTTCGCCTTCGACGACGTGGGTGACTTCGCCACGTACATCCAGGACAACGCGCCCCAGCGCCTGCGCCTGACGATCACGCCCTTCTGATCCCCGGACACACCACCGCCGCGGGGGGGGGGGGGGGGGGGGGGGGGGGGAAAAAAAAAGGGGGGGGGGGGGGGGGGGGGGGGGGGGGAGGGAGGGGGAGGGGGGGGGGAGGGGAGGGTAAGTGAAGAGAG